>JBFEOO010000035.1:0-35206 GCA_041550555.1 Arenicellales bacterium | reverse complement strand
GGTCGAGCTCGCCGCTGCGAGAAACGTTCTGCGTTTCATGATATTTTCCTCATCGTTATGGACTCGTTTTAACGGATATTTCCCATAGGGACTTGCCATACGCGGATCCAGCCGTGACTTCATCACTGGTGACACGCTGGCCGTCCCTCATGACGGCAAAATACGGCGTCGATGGCTGCAGCACGGCCACCGAACAGGCTGATGCTCTCCGTCCTGGCGGTCAGCAGGCGAGCGAGCACACAGCAATCCCTGCCCCTTACCCTCCAGCAGCGCAGAACAGGTTGCCCGACATCGCTAGCCGGTGTCATGCAGTGGTGTCAGGCGCGCAATCCTAGCCAGGATCTGCTCGCACAGCTCCCGCGGCGCCGCCACCTCCGCCATCTGAAAGGTGACGTAGCGCGCATGGCCCGCGATCCGCGCTGCGGTCTCGATCAGCTTCTTCCGAAGCGTCGTCGGCGACCAGTGCTTAAACCGTTTCGGTAGTGCCTTCCGGCGCAGGAAAGGCGCCAGGTTATAGGCCAAAGTGAACAGCTGCAGGCGCACCGCATTTTCCGCAAAGCGCCGGCAGGAGAACCGCGTCCACTTCAGCGCGTAGTTGCCCTCCCTGATCCACTGCTCAGCGGTGCCGCGTGCGTTGGACAAGCGTACCACGTTCGGCGCGTGTCGTACCAGGTTGGTGACGACAAACCCCACATAGGGGGAACAGCTCACCGGCGTGGCACATTCGACCTTGGCCAGGATTTGCCGGGAGCGATCCCAGCTCCTGGCCCGATAGCCAAGGCTTGCCTAGTGTATCCCGGGCCTTTTTGAAGGGCGTCCCACACGGCGCTTGAGCAGGGGCGCGATATGCCGCTCCGGCACCGCGTTGGCCTTGATGCGGATCGCGTACACCACGTCGTTCTCCTCCAGGCACCGGAAGAGCGCGGGCATCGCGAAGGCGGCATCGGCCCGGAAGCAGATGGGTGCACCGTGACGGCGGTAGGAATCCACTACCGGCTCGAGCACCGCTCGCCACTCGTGGGCACTGGCGACGTTGCCCTCCCGCAGCATTGCGCTCTCGAGATCGCCCGTCTCACCCATCTCCGGTTCAGTGTCTCCAGTGCGTCGAGGTTGCCCTCCGTGGACAAGATCTCCGTCTCGAAACGCGACATCTGCGAAACTCCAGGCCCACGGAGGTGTTGAAATCAACGCGCAGAGCCCGCCTCTTTCCTTGACCCATTGGGTTCCTTTGTTAAAGACCCCGGCAGCGGGATAAAACCCAGGCATACCGACCGTTTCAGGCCGCCAACGGTACGCTCCTCTCGATGTCATCTGGGAAATGCGGGCTAAGGCAAGACCCGGGAACAGTCCATGGCGCACTGCGGCGGGATCAGGCGTCACGAGACGCTTCGCGACCGGGACTCGGTAGAATCCGGTCGTTCAGCTGCTCGAGATCGCACACGAAGAGTATCGGACGAATAAACCATATCAGCCGGTCATCGACCAGCGACAGAAAAGTGCGAAGCTCGATCTGCTGCTCGTGCGGAGTCGCGGCGGGTAAACGGTGACTTTACCCATGTTCCTCTAACGATCGAGCGGGCTTGGATGGCAAAGAGCGGGGATTACACTGAGAGCTTCTGCGACGATGCGCGGCGGTTAAACGATGTCCGGCGAAGCGCGGCGAGTCTGCTCGGCAGCCGCGTCCGGGTCCCTCGCGAGATCGCTACCCCGCTGCGCTCTGACGAACGGCTCGTTGGCGCGTTCGAGCAAACGAACCGGCACGTGTGCCGCGCGCGAATTCACCGGCGAGTCACGGTTGCCGTCATTATGACCGTGTCGCCATGGCGTCTGCGACGACGCAGAGGATCTCGAACATCATGGTGGCGCCCACCAGGGCCGTGTTGCCCGTGGGGTCGAACGGCGGCGCGACTTCAACGACATCGCCGCCGATGAGATCAAGACCACGCAGGCCGCGAATCATCAACTGCGCCTCGAGCGTCGTGAAACCGCCGACTTCTGGCGTGCCGGTGCCCGGCGCGTAAACGGGGTCCAGACCGTCGACGTCGAAGCTGATGTAGGTGGGGCCGTCGCCAACTACCCGACGTGCTTCCTCGATCACTGCGTGTACGCCGACCTCGTGGAATTCCTCCATGTAGACGACCCGCATGCCATGGTCGTGACTGAATTTCCAGATATTTATGTCATTCAATGCCCCACGGATACCGATCTGAATGGTGCGCTTCGGGTCAAGCAGGCCTTCTTCGACGGCGCGGCGAAAAGGGGCACCATGATGAAACTTCGAGCCGAGATAATCATCGCCGGTATCGCAGTGTGCATCGAAATGCACCATTCCAAGCGGGCGATCGGCGGCGATACCGCGAAAGATGGGCAGTGTGACGGAATGATCACCTCCGGCGGAGATCGGCACAACTCCGGCAGCATGAACCCTCTTGTAGAATTCAGCGATTTCGTCGAGGCTGCTCTCCAGGTGAAAAGGCCGCTGCACCCAAGCGTCGCCCAGATCGGCGACACGGCAGAGTTCGAACGGCGCAATGCGAGAGGACTGGTTGACTTTGCGCATCAGACTCGACTGGTTTCGAATCTCTCGAGGACCGTGTCGTGCACCGGTGCGATTGGTTACTCCACCGTCGAAAGGGACGCCGATCAAGCCGATGTCAGCGTCTTTGAGATCCTCGCGGTAGGGGGCGCGCATGAAGGTCGGTAGTCCAGTATATCGCGGTCGCTCCATGGGGTCGGCGAACTCGGGATATACGACGGATTCGCGGTGATCCGGCATTCGTGTAGCTCCTGTTCAAGAGGAGAGGTGGCTGAACCTCAACGGAAAAACGGACATCCGGGGCCGGGGCGCATGCAAGTACGACGGCGCAAATGCTCGGCTGTGGTTACGCGCCGGACACGGTGATTGACCTCATCGCTTCTTCCCGGATCTGCGCCATGACGCGGCGCTTCAAGGCCACGAATTCCGGCGAAGTCAGGATGTCGACTGATCGGGGCCGCGGAATACCAACGTTGAGCTCTTCTTTTATTCGTCCCGGCCGGGCGCTCATCACGTAGACACGGTCACCGAGCAACAGCGCCTCGTCAATGTCATGCGTGATGAACAGAACTGTCTTGTGAGACTGCTCCCAGATCCCGAGCAGCAATTCCTGCATTAATGAACGTGTCTGGCTGTCAAGGGCGCCGAATGGCTCGTCCATCAGCAACACCTTCGGGTCATTTGCCAATGCCCGCGCCAACGCGACGCGCTGCATCATGCCGCCCGAGAGCTGTTTGGGATAGGCAGCCTCGAAGCCTTTGAGTCCGACCTGCTCAATGTAATGCTGGGCAATAGAGGCAGCGTTCGGTCCCGGCTTCCCAGCAATGCTCAACCCGAACTCCACATTCTTCTTCACCGTCAACCAAGGGAAAAGGGTGTAACTTTGAAACACCATGCCGCGATCCCGCGACGGTCCTTTGACAGGCTGACCATCCAGGCGAAGTTCTCCTTTTGTCGGACTGTTCAATCCCGCCACGAGCCTCAGCAGCGTCGATTTGCCGCACCCAGACGGACCGACGATCACTGAAAACTCGCGGTCGGCAACCTCCAGAGAGATGTCATCGAGCGCCGTGACGCCGGCCCCGTCCTTGCGTGCCGTGAAGTGCATGGAGACACGATCGATGATCAGTTTGGACACCGCTCAGGCACCCTCTGCCCAGGGCAACAGCCAACGGCGCAGCCACTTGAGAAGCTGGTCCGTAATGAGGCCGAGCAGGCCGATTATCAGGATCCCCAGAAATATGACGTCCGTGAACAGACCGCGCATGGCGTTGAGGATCATATAGCCGAGTCCGCTGTTAGCGGCGACGAGCTCGGCGACAACCAGGTAGGTCCACGCCCAGCCCATTGTCACCCGCAGAGTATCCATGACGCCGGGAAGAGTCGCGGGGATGAGCACTCGTGTCACCACGTGCCGGCGTCCGGCGCCGAGCGTGTACGACACGTCGAGCATGTCGCGCGACACCCGAGCAGAGACGTCGGCTATCAGAATGATCTGCTGAAAGATGGTTCCCAGAAATATCACTGCGATCTTTTGCTCAATGCCTATGCCAACCCACAGGATGAGCAGTGGAATCAAGGCGCTGACGGGCAAGTAGCGCACGAAGTTGGTGATGGGCTCGATGGCGGCCTCAACGAGTTTGAAGCTCCCCATCAGAATGCCCACAGGCACGGCCAGAACGGAGGCCAGGACGAATCCAGAGTAGATGACGACACAGCTGGACCGTGTGTGTTCGATCAGCGAGCCATCGGCGAGTCCGTTGTAGGCGGCTACGAATACCGCATGGGGGGGCGGTAGAAAATCAGATCGGACCAGTCCCCCGTATGTAAGTAAACACCAAGCCGCTAAGACCGAGACCCCGCTCAGGATGCTCGTAGACAGATAGACACCAGCCGGGATCTCGACCTTTGGCGTTAGAAACGAGGAGATCCGGGAAAGCATATACGACCGCCGAACCTACCTCGCAACGACAGAGTGGTTGATCAAGTCTTCTGGTTTCGCCGGCACTTGCAGTTTGCCGAAGTCCGACCAAATGTCGAGCGCATTGGCCACCGTGCTGTACATTGCGCCGGGCTCGTTCGGAGTACCGAAGAAGGCCTCGTTCATCGCCTTGTCGTAATAAACTATTCCGGTGAGTGTTTCGGCGAATACTTTCGGATCCTTGAGCCAGCCGCCCACGCCTTTAGCCATGATTTCGTGCGCCTCGTCCGGGTTGCTCTTGACGAAATCCACCGCCCGATTCCACGCGCGATATAACGCTCGTAATTCATTGCCTCGACTGTCGATAATTTCAACCGGTGCCAGCAACACGTCGGTGATCAAGCCCGGGTTATTCGAGCTGTCGGTGAGGAGGTGGCCATGGGGAGCTTGTTTCCCTCGGGTTAACCACGGCTCCCAGGTCACGGCGGCGTCAACCTTGCCGGCGACGAAAGCACTGCCCGCATCGCCTGCCGTCATACTAACTATCTCGATATCGGATTGACTGAGGCCGGCCTCGTGCAGGAGCACGTTGATGTAGAACTGCGACACAGAGCCTTCGGTGAAGGCGACCTTTTTCCCTTTCAGATCAGCGATGGTTTTGATCTCCTTGTTGGCGACAATGCCATCGCCGCCCTTGGAGTCGTCGACGGCGAACAAATACTGGTATCTAATGTCCGGTTTTACGTAAAGAGGCATTGTATCGACGGTCGTTGCCAGTACGTGGATCTGACCACTCGCCAGCGCCGCAAAACGGACCTTCACGTCCTCGATGGTGACCAGTTCAACGTCGACGCCTTCTTCTTTGAAAAAGCCTTTGTCCTTAGCGATGAAAAAGGGACCATAACCCACCCAGGTCGAGTGGCCGAGCTTGATCGTCTCCGCACTGGATATGCTCACAAGCCCACTGAGTATCGTTGCGCTCAGGACGATGATTGAGAGTCGTAAGCCTCGCATTGCAATTGCCTCCTCCAGATTTTTACTCTGACCCGATATGCCCCAGTTGGCCGCGCATTGGCGCGGTGCTCAGAAGATTCTCCACCGAGAAAGAGCTCGCTGTCATGTCGCACCGCAATAATATCCTGAAAGCGCTGCCCAGAGCCGCCTGATCGACCAACCAGCCACTCCGGTGCGCCACTGAACCGACAGCCTGGGCACAGCAAGCCCTGGCCGAACGGCCGTGGGTACGCGAGGGTTCTTGCCCGCCACGCTCTCCCGTGTCGCAGCGCGGGGTGAGTCGGGCGAGGCGGGCGAGAATCTGCTCGAACAGCGCCCGGGGCACCGCGACCTCCACCATCCGGGAGGTCACGTGGCGGGGATGGCGCACGATCCGCGCCTCGGTCTTGATCAGCTTCTCTCGAAGCGCGGTCAGCGATCAGTGCTTAACCCGTCTCGGTAGTGCCATCCGACGCAGGAAGTTCGCCAGGTCGTGGGCCGGGCCGAAGCGCTGCAGCCGCACCGCGTTGTCGACGAAGCGCCGGCAGGGGGGGGCCGCGTCCCCTTCAGGTCGAACTTGCTCTTCCTGATCCACTGCTCAGCGGTTCCACAACCGTTGTGGAAGCGCACCACATTGCGCGCGTGTCGTGTCAGGGTGGTCGCGATAAACCTGACACGGGGGGAACAGACCGCCGGCGTGCCATTCGACAATCGCCACCACTCGGCGAGCCGACCCCAGCTCTTTGCCCGGTGCTCGAAGCAGGCAAACGATACCTCGGGTTTCTTCACCGGGTGCCCGACCCGCCGACACAGCCGATGCTCGATACGCCGCGACAGCACCGCATTGGCCTTGATCCGAACGGCGTAGAGCACGTCGTTGTCTTCGAGAAATCTCTACACCGCGGGACGGCTTGCAAACAGAAAACGTGCCGGATACCGGACGCTCAACACCCATCGGCGTAGCGGCTGCCCGGGAAACACCGAATCGACCAGCAATGCCGCGCTGCTGCAGTCGGCGACGCTTGAGATGGGTTCGGTGCAACAGGATCCGCTTGCCCACGACGTCGACCCGCTGGTAGAGGGAGGGTCGCGTGGCCAAAGCGCAACGCACTATGGCGGCCGCGGTCTCGTGCTCAGCATTCTGTGTAGGGATTGAGGTAGCTCTGCAGGGTGCGGATGTAGTTGGCGCGCTCGAAGGCCGTCGGGTCGGCGACGTGCAGCTGGCTCATCGAGCCCTTCACCTGCTCGACCGACTGATAGTTGTGCTCGGCGAGCCAGCCGCGCAGCCCGTCGACGAGCGTCGTCAGGTGTCCGGGGCCGTGCTCGAGCAGCGCCGAGGTGGTCATTACCGCATCGGCGCCCGCCATCAGGTACTTCACGACCTCCGCGATGCCGTGCACACCCGTGGTGGCGGCCAGCGATGTGCCCAGGCGACCGTAGAGAATGGCGATCCACATCAAGGGCAGGCGTATCTCGCTCGCGGAGCTCAGCTCGAGGCTCGGCTTCACCTCGAGCTTGTCGAGGTCGAAATCCGGCTGGTAGAAGCGATTGAACAAGGTGAGCCCGTCGGCCCCCAAGTCCGCCAGCTGCCGGGCCATGTGGCCGAACGCGCTGAAGAACGGGCTGAGCTTCACGGCTACGGGAATCTGCACCGCGTCCCGTACGGTGCGCAGCGCCTCGAGATAACGGCTCTCGACCTCGCGTCCGTTCGTGTGGAGATCGGCGGGAATGTAGTACACGTTGAGCTCGACGGCGCGGGCGCCCGCCTGCTCGATGGCGGCGGCATAGCCGGCCCAGCCTTCGCTGGTGATGCCGTTGAGGCTCCCGATGATCGGCACGTCGACGGACTCCGACGCCTGGCGCACGAGCTCGAGATAGGGCTCGGGGCCGACCTCGTCGACGTCGGGAAAGTAGCTGAGCGACTCGGCGAAGCTCTCGGCGCCCGCGCTGCTCAGGTGCTCCAACGCCGCGGCCTCGTGACGAATCTGCTCCTCGAACAACGAGGCCAGAACGACGGCCGCGGCGCCCGCGTCCTCGAGCCGTCGCACCCCGTCGAGATCGCGCGACAGCGGTCCGGCCGAAGCCACGAGCGGGTGCGGCAGCTCGATGCCCAGATAGGCGGTGCGCAGGTCGGTCATGGTTGCTCGGCCGTCGTCGTCAGCAGTTGCTCAATCGGGATGCTCCCCGCGTGTGGCCATGACTTCGTAGAGATCCCACTTCTGCTTGAGGGCCGAATCGGCGCGTTGCATCAGCGCCTCGGCCTCGCCGGGGTTGGTTCGACTGAGTGCGCGGAAGCGCAGCTCGTTGCGGGCGTAGTCGCTGAAGGGGATGCGTGGGCGAGGCGAGTCGAGCACGAACGGATTCTCATTCGACTTGCGGACCTCGGGGTTGTAACGCAACAGCGGCCAGTAGCCCGAGTGCACGGCGAGCGCCTGCTGTGTGAGCCCGTGCTGCATGTTGATGCCGTGGGCGATGCAGTGGCTGTATGCGAGCACCAGCGAAGGGCCCGCGTAGGCTTCGGCCTCGCGCAGGGCCACCAGGGTCTGCTGCGGATTGGCCCCCAGGGCGATGCGCGCGACGTAGACGTTACCGTAGGAGATGGCCTGCAGCGCCAGATCCTTCTTGCCCACTCTCTTGCCGGCGCTGGCAAACTTGGCGACCGCCGCCATTGGCGTCGATTTCGACATCTGACCGCCGGTGTTCGAGTAGACCTCCGTGTCGAGCACCAGCACGTTCACGTCGCGGCCCGTGGACAGCACGTGATCGAGGCCCGCCGAGCCGATGTCGTACGCCCAGCCATCCCCGCCGACCAGCCAAACGCTGCGCCGCACGAGGTGCTCGATGACCGAAAGCAGGCGCGCCGCGCGTGGGTTGTCGATCTCTTGCAGGCGTTCGCGCAATTGCTCGAGCCGAGCGCGCTGGCCGCGAATCTCGCTCTCGCTGCGCTGAGGCGCACTGACGATCTCCTCGGCCAACGTCGTCCCCACCTGCGGTGTCAACGCGGCCAGCGCGTCGAGCGCGACCTGCCGTTGCTTGTCGGCGGCGAGGCGAAAGCCGAGCCCGAATTCCGCGTTGTCCTCGAACAGCGAGTTCGACCAGGCCGGCCCGCGACCTTCGCTGTTCGTGGTCCAGGGCGTCGTCGGCAGGTTGCCGCCGTAGATGGACGAGCAGCCCGTGGCGTTGGCGACGATCATCCGATCCCCGAAGAGCTGCGAGATCAGCTTCAGGTAGGGCGTCTCGCCGCATCCCGCGCAGGCCCCGGAGAACTCGAACAGCGGTTCGAGGAACTGGGCGCCGCGCACCGTCGAGAAATCGACGCGGGCCCGGTCGTTGACGGGCAGCGTCTCGAAGAAGCTCACGTTCGCGGATTGTTGCTCGAGCGAGAGCGGCTTTCGGATCATGTTGATCGCCTTCATGCCGCTCTGCCGCTTGCTCCTGGCCGGGCACACCTCGACGCACAGCGCGCAGCCGGTGCAGTCTTCGGCATAGACAGCGAGCGCGTAGCGCACGTCCGGCAGTCCGCGTGCATCGATGGGGGCGGAGGGGAAATCGTCAGGCGCCCCTTCGAGGCTGTGCTCGTCGAAGAATTTCGCGCGGATGACGCCGTGCGGGCACACCAGCGCGCAGTTTCCGCACTGGATGCAGATCGACGGCTCCCAATTGGGAATGAACTGCGCGATGTTGCGTTTCTCCCAGGCCGCCGTGCCGGACGGATAGGTGCCGTCGACGGGCAGCACGCTCACCGGCAGCTCGTCGCCGCGTCCGCTCATCATCATGGCCGTCACGTCGCGCACGAAATCGGGCGCCTCCGGCGGCACCGTCGCCGGCAGAGGTCCGCCTTCAGCGCGGCGCTCGGCCACGTCGACTCGACGCAGGTGGGTCAAGGCGCTGTCCACCGCCGCGAAGTTCTTGAGCACCACCTGCTCGCCTTTTCGGCCGTAGGACTTGCGGATGGCCTGCTTGATCTCGGCAATCGCCCGCTCCGCCGGCAGCACATCCGAGATGGCGAAGAAGCACGTCTGCATGATGGTGTTGATCTGCGTGCCCATGCCCGCCTCGCGGGCGACCTGGTAGGCGTCGATGACGTAGAACTCGAGCCCCTTGTCGAGAATGCGCTGCTGGACGGGGCGCGGCAGCGTGGCCCAGACGTCGTCGGGCCCGTGGGGCGTGTTCAAGAGAAAAACGCCACCCTCGGCGACGCTTCGCAGCACGTCGATCTCCCCGAGAAAAGCTGGCTGGTGACAGCCGACGAAGTTCGCGGACTGCACGAGATAGGTGGAACGGATGGGATCCGGGCCGAAGCGCAGGTGCGACACGGTGCGCGACCCCGATTTCTTGGAGTCGTAGACGAAGTAGCCCTGTGCGTAAAGCTGCGGGTCGGCGCCGATGATCTTGATGCTGTTCTTGTTGGCCCCCACGGTCCCGTCCGCACCGAGCCCGAAGAAGATGGCCCGCTTGACCCGATCCGACTCCGTGATGAACGTCGGATCCAGATCGAGGCTCGTATTGCACACGTCGTCGTTGATGCCGACGGTGAAGTGGTTCTTGGGCTGCGGCCGCGCCAGCTCGTCGAGCACCGCTTTGAGCATTGCCGGGGTGAATTCCTTGGACGACAGTCCATAGCGTCCCCCGATGACACGCGGCGCGTCGGCCGTCGGCAGAGTGCCGCCGTGGACGGCCTCGGCGAGCGTCGTCACGATGTCGACATACAGCGGCTCTCCGCTCGCGCCGGGTTCCTTGGTACGGTCGAGCACGGCGACGGCGCGCGTCGTTCGCGGAATGGCCGCCAGGAAGTGCTCGGCCGAGAACGGGCGGTACAGATGCACCGCCACGACGCCCACCGCTTCGCCCCGGGC
Organism: Arenicellales bacterium; assembly: GCA_041550555.1. Classification (GTDB taxonomy): domain Bacteria; phylum Pseudomonadota; class Gammaproteobacteria; order Arenicellales; family JBFEOO01; genus JBFEOO01. The sequence goes on along the minus strand of JBFEOO010000035.1, from coordinate 24,900 downwards.
ACTGAGCGCGTCGACCGTCTCACGCGCCGTCTCGACGGCGGAGCCCATGAGCACGACGACGCGTTCGGCGTCCGCGGGCCCGAAATACTCGAAGGGTCGGTATCGGCGGCCGGTCAGCTCGGCGAAGCGATCCATGGCCTGGGCGACGATGCCGGGCGTGCGTCGGTAGAACGGATTCACCGTCTCGCGCGCCTGGAAGTAGACATCGGGGTTCTGCGCCGTGCCGCGGATGAAGGGATGATCGGGGTTCAATGCACGGCGTCGGTGTGCGACGACGAGCGCCTCGGGCACCATGGCGCGAAGCTCGTCGTCCGTGAGCAGCGTCAAGCGGTTGATCTCGTGAGACGTTCGAAAGCCGTCGAAGAAATGCACGAACGGAACGCGCGCCTCGAGGGTGGCGGCCTGGGCGATCAAGGCCATGTCGTGCGCCTCTTGCACTGAGCTCGACGCGAGCAGCGCGAATCCGGTCGAGCGCACCGCCATGACGTCGGAGTGGTCGCCGAAGATCGACAGCGCCTGGGCCGCCAGCGAGCGGGCCGCGACGTGGAACACCGTTGCGGTGAGCTCGCCGGCGATCTTGTACATGTTCGGGATCATCAAAAGCAGGCCCTGCGACGCGGTGAACGTCGTCGACAGTGCCCCGGCCTGCAGTGCCCCGTGCACCGCACCGGCAGCGCCTCCCTCGCTCTGCATCTCGACGACGTCGGGTACGGTGTCCCAGATGTTGCGCCGTCCCTCGCTGGACCACTGGTCCGCGAGCTCCGCCATCGGCGAGCTGGGCGTAATGGGGTAGATGGCACACACCTCGTTGAGGCGATAGGCCGTCGAGGTGACGGCCTCGTTGCCCTCGAGGGTCGCCACGGCGCGAGGGGGCGGGCTTTCCGGCCCGCTCTCCGCTGCGCTGCTCGGTCCCGCGGCCCGACTCATGCCGGCTCCGGTATCATGTCGATGGCGTGGCACGGACACTGCTCGAAGCACACCGCGCAGCCGGTGCACTTGTCGTAGTCGAAACGGTAGCGCTTCCCTGCGCCGAGCTTGACGACGGCGTGCTCTGGGCAGGCGCCGTAGCAGCCGTCGCACTCGTAGCAGTTGCCGCACGAGAGACAGCGGCGCGCCTCGTAGTGGGCATCTTCCGCATCGAGGCCGGCGACGACTTCACTGAAGGACGCGACGCGTTGCGGCGTGTCGAGCGAGGATTGCTGTCGCTGAGCGGCGTCGCTGTAGTACCACACGTGCAGCTGCTCGAACCCGACCACCGCAGGCGCGGCTGGCTTCTCGAAGACGCCGCCACGCAGGAAGGCGTCGATGTGGCGGGCCGCCTTCTTCCCGTGTCCCACCGCCACCGTGACGGTGCGCTCCGCGGGGACCATGTCACCGCCTGCGAACACACCGACTCGACCGGTCATCATGTTGTCGTCGACGACGACCAGCCCGTCGCGGTCGAACTCGATGCCCGGCATAGCGCGCAGAAAGCCGGTGTCGGTGTCCTGACCGAGCGCCAGGATGAGGGCGTCCGCCTCCAGTGTCTCGTAGCGACCCGTCGCCCGCGGTCGGCCGTCCTCACCGATGGTCATGACCTCGACCGTGAACGTCGTCTGGTCGATGTTCGCGATGGTGCGCAGCCAGTGAATCTTTACGCCTTCTTCGATGGCCTCGGCGGCCTCGAAGTCGTGCGCCGGCATGTGCGCCCGATCGCGCCGGTAAATGATCAGCGCTTCATCGGCGCCGAGACGCTTGGCCACGCGGGCGGCGTCCATTGCCGTATTGCCGCCACCGTACACGGCGACGCGGCGGCCGAGCTGCGGGGCTTGGCCGCTCTCCACGTCTTTGAGGAAGCCCACCGCGTCGAGCACAGCGCCGGCGTCGCGGGCCGGAATGTCTACGCGTTTGCTGAGGTGCGCGCCCACGGCGACGAACGCGGCATCGAACCCGCCCTCGCGCATCTCGTGCTCCAGATCCTCGACCTTGTGCTCGAGCACGAGACGCACGCCCATCTGCAGGATGTGCTCGATCTCGGCATCCAGAACATCGCGCGGCAGCCGATACGCGGGGATGCCGAAATGCATCATGCCGCCGGCCATCGGGCCTGCGTCGCGGATCTCGACGCGGTGGCCGAGACGGGCGAGGTGGTAGGCCGCCGAGATGCCGCTCGGGCCGGCCCCCACGATCAGCACCTGCTTGCCGCTCGGTGCGCCCACCCGTGGGGGCCGCCAGCCGGCTTCGAGAGCGCGATCGCCGAGGAAGCGTTCGATGGCATGAATACTCACGGCGCTGTCGAGCTGACGGCGGTTGCAGCCGTCCTCGCAGGGGTGATAGCAGACGCGGCCGTGCACGGCCGGAAGCGGATTGTCCACCATGAGCGAGCGCCAGGCCTCTTCGAAACGCCCGGCCTGCGCGTGTGCCAGCCAGGCCTGAATATTCTCGCCGGCCGGGCAGGCGTGATTGCACGGCGGCAGCAGATCGACGTAGACCGGGCGTTGGGTGCGAAAGGGTCCGGTTCCCCGCTCGTGCGTGAGATCCGGCTGGCGCGTGATGTCCTCCCGTTTATCGCTCATGGGCTAGGCGAGCAGGGCGAGGCGCCGGCGGCGCCGGCGTAGCCGCGACCAATCGGTCAGCTTGCCAATGCGCATCGGCGCCGCTGGGCGACGATGCCGCGCCCGGCGCGCCGTTCAAGGCCGTTGCGCAGCGCACGCTCGGAGAAGTCGGCCGCCGCCGCGAAGCGAGAGATGGCGCGGCACGCTTTGCGGCGCTTACTCGATATGCCGCAGCGTCTCTCCCTCGCCGAGGGTCTCTATCTTCATGCCGAACTTCTCGGCCATCTCGCCGACGAGTTTCTGGACCATGGGAAAGGCATCCTTGGCCGCCTGCGCGCTGGTGTAATTTGATAGCAGAATCCATCGGTCGTCGGCCGTCTCGATCATCTGATGGCTTACGTGGTGTGCGCTGTGCCTGACCGCATCGGCGACGATGGTGTCGTAGTGCGCCATCAATGCATCGGCTTTACCGGCATCGCAGGTAATCGAATAAACCTTGCTGTACATTATTCTCCTCCCTAGTGACTGTTCCGCGGCTGCGACCGTAATGATAGCGCAATACCGTTCACGGTGTTGCCCGATTGCTGATGCGTAGGGCGTAACAGCACCCGTCCCGGCGCGCTGAGCCTGCATGCTGCGGCCGCCGGCGCGTTGCGCCGCCGGCCCCGGCAGCGCGCGTCGAGAGCGTCTGCGGCCTTAGGTAATGCCTCGCGCGCCGTGCTCGAGCCACTGGGCGCAATCGTCGGAAAGCACGCGCTGCTTGGCGCTCGCGTAGAGCTCGAGATCGGCGTCGGTCAGCACGTCTCGCCAGCGGCCGTTGGACCCGCTGAAGAAAAAGCTGTCTGCGCCGCCTTTGAAAAAGGTCTCGAGGTGCGGCATGTGCACATCGGCCGCCTTCTTCACGGCGTCGAACCGGGTCGCCCGCACCACGGCTGCGAGCTGTGTATCGCTCAGCGCCATACCCAGGAACTCGGCGACACGGCGGATCTCGCCCAGCGGCTCGCCGAGCAGGTCGGCGAAATGCACGAACAGAAAGTTGGGCAGGTGGCGGTAGTCCCAGTACGTCTGCGTGTGGCGCATGTTCGACCAGAAGGGATAGCCTTCGCTCTCCCACTCGAACCAGCCGCGCGTGATCCACTCCCGCCACAGCGCGCGCGGCTCGTCGGGGCAGCGCGGCAGCGGGGCGCCGATACGCTCATTGCCGTTCAACTGGGCATACGCCTCGTCCGTGTAGTTGTGGTAGTGATTGAACAGCGACATGAAGACGTCGCGCGGGTCACGGCCGACGATGACGTAGCGCACCTGCTCGAAGTAGGGCAGACCGTCGAGCGGGAGGTGAGTCTTCAGACACAGTCTGTCGGCCGTGCGGCTAGCGCCCAGCTCGTTGGCGAGCGCGTCGCGCGAGGGCCGCAGTCGTCGGTCAGGCCACGGCGATGCGTCCTGAAGAGGCAGGACTGATTCATCGTCGAGGTGGAGCAGCTGCAGGACGATGAGCTGTGTCCACGTCGTGCCGGCCTTGTAGGCCGTGGTCACGATGACGTCGCCCGGTCGCGGACGGTAGAGCTGCCATCGGGTCGAGTCGAGGTGGTGATTCTGGTAACAGCGGGTAAGCGCTGGTTTGTCGGTGTTCATGTCAAAGATGGTTTACAGCGCGATCGCCGTGGTTCGCTGTCGCACGGAGCGTCGAGGCCGTGATGCTTCTCTGCGAGCCACGATCATTTTCCGACGAGAGAGTGCGGCGCCTCCCAAAAGAGTCCGTCGGTGATCTTTACGATTTTCATGGTATCGAAAGTAAGCCCGCGCTGGTAGCCGCCCCTGCCGACACGCTGGGCGCACGCAGGTCGAGGATGGGGTCGATCTCGATGCCGATGAATTACGACCGTGGGTGCGGGCGCCGAGCGACGGTGCGAAAGGGATTCGTCGGTGGTAGCCCGGCTCGTCGCTGAACGCGCAGAGACGGTACTCAAGCGTCCTGTTCTGGCTTACACTGGGGCTTCCGAGGTCTGCCGGCATCGTGACCGGCCTGCAGCGGAGGTGAGCGCTATGACGACAGTGCGGGATATCCTGGCCAGCAAGACCGAGGCGGTATTGTCCGTGGCGCCCGACGCCACCGTTTACGATGCGCTGCAGCTGATGGCCGACTACGACGTCGGAGCGCTCGTTGTCATGGAGGGCGAGCGCTTGGTCGGCATTTTTTCCGAGCGCGATTACGCACGCAAAGTGATTCTCGTCGGCAAGTATTCGAAGGACATGCAGGTCGAAGAGATCATGACATCGCGCGTCTTGTGCGCGAATCCCGCTCATACCGTCGACGAGTGCATGGCGCTCATGACCGAAAAGCGAGTGCGTCATCTGCCGGTGCTCGAACACGACAAGGTGATCGGCGTTGTATCCATCGGGGACGTGGTGAAAGAGGTGATCTCGCAGCAGCGCGTCACCATTGAGCAGCTCGAACAGTACATTCATACCTGAGACCGCGACCGAACGCGTGGTGGCCTTCCGGCAAGGCTTCGCCCCGTCCGCGATGGGCGCCGCCCGGCTGCGGCGTTGAGCAACCGGGCTGCCGCGCCCGCACCGGCAAGCGCAAACGCGACTCGCCGTCGACGTTGCGGCTGCCAGCCGTGCCCGGTTCGACAACCATTATCGGCTGTTCCGGCGGATGGGTGGCGCTGTCCGCGAGCCGCTCGCGCACGCGCACCGGGCCGCCGTTCAAGCGGATTCTCACAGCCCTCGTTCTGACCGCGGCGTATGCGGGTTCGCGCCGCGACTGCGTGCGAATCGAGGCGGCGCGCCAAGCCGGACCTTCCACGTCACGGCGCATACCACGCGGTGCCTCGTAGCGTTTTGGCACGGGCGGCCCCTCGGTCGCCGGGCCGGTCGGAATTTTCTCGCTCAGCCGGCTGGTGTGTGGGTCGAGGGGCTGCGAGGTACAGGCGAACAGGCCGGGAGATGAGGAGTGCGGCAACTCGAGCGGGACGAGGGCTGCTCTGCGAAATGCTTCTCAAAACGCCTCGCATTGTGCGAAAGATGGTGGCCAGCTGTTGGGAAGGGTTTCACGCGCCGAGGGGTTGCTGCTCAGCGGCCGGCGACGCTGCGCGGCGCACGGCCCGCCCGGCGGCGCTCGTGCTCTTTGAGCTGGCGTTTGCGCAGGCGAATCGATGCCGGTGTGATTTCAGCCAGCTCGTCCTCGTCGATGAGCTCGAGCGCTGTCTCCAGGGTAAGGCGCATCGGTGGTGTCAGCAGGACGTTGTCGTCTTTGCCAGCCGCACGGATGTTGGTCAGCTGCTTCGCTTTCATGGGGTTGACGACCAGGTCGTTGGCGCGCGAGTGCAGCCCGACGATCTGGCCTTCGTAGATGGAGTCGCCGGGCGATACGAACAGGCGCCCGCGCTCTTGGAGGTTGAACAGCGCGTAGGCGAGCGCCTTGCCTTCGGCCATGGCGATCAGCACGCCGTTGCGGCGGGCGGCGATCTCGCCCGCCACCGCCGGGCGGTAGCTGTCGAACACATGGTGCAGCAGTCCGGTGCCCGATGTCATGCTCAGGAACTCGGTCTGGAATCCGAACAGCCCCCGCGCCGGGATGCGGTAGTCCATCCGCACGCGTCCGTCGCCCAGCGGAATCATGGCGACAAGCTCGCCGCGTCGCAGCGCGAGCGCCTCCATCACCGCGCCCTGGTGTTTTTCCTCGATGTCCACGCTGAGCTCCTCGAAAGGCTCGCACAGCCGTCCCTCGAGGGTCCGGAAGATGACCTCCGGTCTCGACACGGCGATCTCGAAGCCCTCGCGACGCATGTTCTCGAGCAAGATCGAGAGATGCAGCTCGCCGCGGCCGGCCACCGCAAATTTGTCCGGGTCGTCGGTGGGCTCGACCCGCAGCGCCACGTTGTGAATCAGCTCGCGCTCGAGGCGCGCCCGGATCTGCCGCGAGGTCAGGAAGCGGCCCTCGCGACCGGCGAACGGCGATGTGTTCACCTGGAACGTCATGCGCACCGTCGGCTCGTCCACCCTGAGCACGGCTAGCGGCTCCACGGCGTCCGGCTGGCACAGCGTCGCCGAGATCGTCAGATCGTCGATGCCGGTCACCGCAACGATGTCGCCCGCCGTCGCCTCGGCGCGTTCGACCCGGCTGAGCCCGGCGAAGGCGAAGATCTGCAGGATACGCTCGCGACGCTGGCGGCCGTCGCGCTCGATGACGACCACCGGTGAGTTGGCGGCAATGCGCCCGCGCGCCACGCGCCCGATTCCGATGGCACCGACATAGCTCGAGTAGTCGAGCGATGAGATTTGCATTTGAAACGGCCCGTCCGCTCGGACCGCCGGCGGCGGGCAGTGTTGCACGATGGTCTCGAGGAGCGGCGTCATGTCACTGCCGCGCAGGGTCGGATCCAGCGAGGCCACGCCGTGAAGCGCGGAGGCGTAGACCACGGGAAAATCGAGCTGCGTATCGGTGGCGCCGAGACGGTCGAAGAGATCGAACGTCTGGTCGAGCACCCAGCCGGGGCGCGCGCCTCCGCGGTCGACCTTGTTGATGACGACGATCGGATGCAGACCGCGGGCGAACGCCTTCTGGGTGACGAAGCGCGTTTGCGGCATCGGTCCCTCGACGGCGTCGACCAGCAGCAGCACCGAATCCACCATCGACAGCACGCGCTCGACTTCGCCGCCGAAGTCGGCGTGACCGGGCGTGTCGACGATGTTGATCCGGAAGCCACGCCACTCGATGGCGGTGTTCTTGGCGAGAATGGTGATACCGCGCTCGCGCTCGAGGTCGTTTGTGTCCATGACGCGTTCGACCTGACCGAAGCGCTCGCCGAGCGTGCCCGACTGCTGCAGCAGCCGGTCGACGAGGGTGGTCTTGCCATGGTCGACATGCGCGATGATGGCGATGTTGCGTAGCGTTGTGATGTCCATCGGAAAAGCGCTCGCGCGCTCGGGTTGTCTTGCCGGCGGGAGAATCTGCCCGGCTCGCGCACGCCGGCGGGTACCGATCAGTGGACGACGGAGGCGGCGAGACGCTCGCGGACCGGCGGGCGCCGGTTTTGTGCGCCACGGCCCGGCCCGGGCGCGGCGCGACTATACCCGCTCGGCGGCCGGACCGCCAGCCCGCGCCGCTGGCGTGTGTGCTTACTGCCCGCCAGGGGGAATTGGGGCAGGTGCGGGGCGCCGGCCGGCGCGTCAGGGCTTCGCGGTGCAGCCACCGTCGACGATGAGCTCCGTGCCGGTGATGAAGGAGGCTTTCTCCGACAACAGAAAAAGGCAGGCGTCGGCAATGTCCTGCGTGGCGCCGACGCGTCCCAGAGGCACCCCCTCGGCGACGCTCGCCAGCGCGGCGGCATCGTCGTCCCAGCGCGCCTGCATCGGAGAGCGCACCGGCCCGGGCAAGATCGTGTTGGAGCGTATACGGTCGCGCGCGAGCTGAATGGCCAGCGATTTCGACAGCCGGATCACCGCCGCCTTGGCGGCCCCGTAGGCGTCCTGCGGCCGGTCATCGCCACGCAGGGCGTCGATCGATGCGATGTGCACCATCGCGCCGCCGCCGCGCGCGCGCATGGCGGGGACGGCGTGACGGGCGGTCAGCGCGAACGATTTGAGATTGACCTCCAGCACGCGATCCCAAACCGCCATGTCCATCTGGCACAGCGAGACGTCGCGGTCGAACCACAGCACCCCGGTAGCGTTGACCAGATAGTCGAGCCGGCCGTGGGTCGCGACGGTCGCGCCGATCGCGTCACGCACGAAGCCCTCGTCGGTGACGTCGCCCCGATGATAGCGGGCGGCCCCCGCTTCTCCGCGCACGGCGTCGGGGAGAGGCTTTATGTCGAGCAGCGCGACGCGGGCGCCCGCCGTCAACAGGTCGATGGCGATGTTCAGCCCGATGCCGCCGCCGGCCCCGGCGACGACGGCGACTGTGTTGGCAAAGCTCATGGCTCCCTCCCGTGGTGGGTGGACATCGGCTCTCCGTCGGAGCTGCGCGGCTACGAAGGCAGGCGAGCAGCGGACGGCAAGCACGCTCGGCGTCGCATGGTATAACGCCGGTGGCGGTGAAGAGAACGCCGAGGCTCGCGGTGTCCACGGCACCCGCACTGCTGGTAGGATCGTTCTCCCGGACACCGTGGAACGGCGAATGGCTGAACCGAACGAACTCGATGCTGCCGCGCGCGACGTGCGTTTCAGCGCCTGTCCGCACGACTGCCCGTCGACCTGCGCACTGGAGGTCGAGCGCCTCGATGCCCATCGCATCGGCGCCGTGCGCGGCGCACCCGATAACACGTACACCGCGGGCGTGCTGTGCAGCAAGGTGGCCCGCTACGCCGAGCGTGTGCATCACCCTGAGAGGCTGCTGCAGCCGCTGCGGCGCAAGGCCGGCAAAGGCGGCGTCGGTTTCGAGGAGATCGGCTGGTCGGATGCGCTCGACGAGGTGGCGGAACGGCTGCTGCGCGCCGAGCAGCAGCTGGGCGCCGAAACCGTCTGGCCCTACTACTACGCGGGGACCATGGGCCTGGTCATGCGCGACGGCATCAACCGTCTCCGCCATGCAAAGCGCTACTCCGGCCAGCATTCGACGATTTGCACGACGCTCGCCTGGAACGGTTTCATCGCCGGGACGGGACGGCTCGCCGGCGCCGATCCGCGTGAGATGGCCCGCGCCGACCTGGTGGTGATCTGGGGCACCAACGCGGCCGCCACGCAGATCAATGTCATGACCCACGCGCTGCGCGCGCGCCGCGAGCGCGGCGCGAAGATCGTTCACGTCGATGTCTACGGAAACGCCACCGCCAAGCAGGCCGACCTGGCCATATGCGTGCGGCCGGGCACCGACGGCGCCCTCGCCTGCGCGGTGATGCACGTGTTGTTCCGCGACGGCTACGCCGACTGGAACTACATGGAGCGCTACACCGATTGCCCGCGCGAGCTCGAGGCTCACCTGCGCCGCCGCACACCTAAGTGGGCGGCGGCGATCACCGGCGTTGCCGAGGACACTATCGAGAGCTTCGCGCGCATGATCGGCACGACGCCGCGCAGCTACTTTCGGTTGGGTTACGGATTTTCCCGACAGCGCAACGGCGCCGTGAACATGCACGCGGCGTTGTGCATCGCCGCCGTCAGCGGCGCCTGGCGCCACGAGGGCGGCGGGGCTTTTCACAACAACGGCGCCATCTATCACTGGAACCGCAGCCTCATCGAAGGGCTCGACGCGCGCGACGAGACGGTACGCACCCTCGACCAGTCTCGCATCGGACCGATACTCTGCGGCGATCGCCGCGACCTCGGAGACGGACCGCCGGTTACTGCACTGTTCATTCAGAACACCAATCCGATGGTGGTGGCGCCGGAGCTCGGCAAGGTGCAAAGAGGCTTCGCGCGCGAGGATCTGTTCGTGTGCGTTCACGAGCAGTTCATGACAGAGACAGCGGCCGCGGCGGACGTGGTGCTGCCTGCTACGATGTTCGTCGAGCACGATGATATCTACCAGGGCGGCGGTCACCAGCACATCCTTTGGGGACCGAAGATCATCGAACCGCCGGGGGCGTGCCGCTCCAATCACGAAGTGATCTGTGAGCTGGCGGCGCGCCTCGGCGCCGAGCACCCCGGCTTCACCATGACGCCGCGCGAGATCATCGACTGGACCTTGCGGCACTCGGGGTGGGGACGCCTTGACGAGCTCGAGGCGAGACGCTGGATCGACTGCCAGCCCCCCTTCGACGTTGCCCACTACGTCGACGGTTTCGCCCATTCCGACGGCAGGTTCCGCTTCGCGCCGGACTGGGGCGCCGTCGCTGCCGCCGGCTTTGGCCCGGCAGGCGCTGCTGCCGCGATGCCGAGGTTGCCCGACCACTGGGACGTCATCGAGGAGTCGACCGAGGCGATGCCTTACCGGCTGGTGACGGCGCCGGCCCGCAACTATCTCAACTCCACGTTCACGGAGACCCGGACCTCGCTGCGACGCGAGGGCCGGCCCACCGTGCTCGTGCACCCTGACGACGCCGCCCGGCTCGGCGTCGGCGAGGGGGCGATCGTCGAGCTCGGCAACGAGCGCGGTCGCCTGCGTATCCACGTGCAGATTTTCGCGGCCGTCCAGCCGGGCGTGGTGGTGGTGGAGAGCGTCTGGCCCAACCGCGCCTTTCTCGACGGCCTGGGCGTCAATGCGCTCACCGGGGCCGATCCGGCCGCGCCGATCGGCGGCGCCGCGTTTCACGACAATCGGCTCTGGATCCGGCCGTCGGCGCGAGGCGAGGGTTGAGCCACTCGAAGGTCGCCGCCGCGCGGCGCGGGTCCCGCCGGCTGTGCCTGGCTCGGCGGATTCGTCGTTCGCCGCCAGCAGACGACGCGGTGAAGCAGCCACGCGGTGCCCTCCCGGGTCGGCGGTCAAAGCGGGAACGCCGGCCGCGCACAGCAGGGCGGGACAGCTTCCGAGCGCATTTTCTCGGCGCGGCTGCGCAGCGACCTCAATGCTGCCGCTCGTGAGGCGGGCGCCTTCGGTGGGCCGCGGCGAGTCGGTGGCGGCGTTGCCAGATAGCCAGCCAGGCGACCACGAAGACGCCGGCGCCGGCCACGGCCGACGACGGTAATCCGACGCGGTCGGCGAGGGCGCCGAGGCCGAGCGCGCCGAGCCCCGGCGCGCCGCGGAAAATGAGCCCGTAGAGGCTCATCACGCGCCCGCGCAGCTCGGGCGGTGTGTGCAGCTGGACGAGGCTCTGGGCGCTGATGCCCCCACCGGTGAGCAGCGTGCCGCAGACGATGATGGCGAGCGTGGCGAGCGGCAAGGAGGTGCTCGTCGCGAAGAGCAGCACGGCCGCGGCGAGCGCCAACGGCGCCAGCAGCGTTGCCTGGAGCAGACGACTCTCGGCGAGCTGGGCGATAGCGAACCCGCCGACGATGGCACCCAGGCCAAGTGCCGCGCTGAACAGCGCCAACACCCGTGCGTCGCCAGCGTGGACCGCGGCGGCGAAACCGGGAAGCAGCTCATTGAGCGGCCTGACCAAGAGCGACGCGCCGGCGAACATCGCCAGCAGCGGTCCGACGAGCTGGTGCCCGCGGACGAAACGCAGGCCGTCGACGAGATCGTGCGTCATCGGTTTGCGTTGGCTCACCGCGCTCGGTTCTTCTGTGGGCAAGCGCAGCAGCGCTGCGATGAATGCGGCGAAGCTGAGCGCGTTGAGCAGGAAGATCACGGGCAGCCCCGGCCCGACGATCAGCGCGCCTGCCAGCGCCGGACCTATGAAGCGGGCGCAGTTGAACACGATGCTGTTGATGGCGACTGCCGTCGGCAGCCGCTCGCGGGGTACGAGCCCGGGAACGAGGGCGAGGCGCGCCGGCTGATTGACGCCGATGGCGAGGCCTTGCAGCAGCACCAGCAGCGCCAGAGCGTGAATGCTGATCCGTCCCAGCCACGACAGCGCGAACAGCGTCAACGCGAGCACGGCCACGAAGAGCTGTGCGGCCAACAGCAGCCGTCGACGGTCGTAGCGATCGGCGAGCACGCCTCCGAACGGGCTTACCAGCACCGTGGAGAACAGATCGAGGAAAGCAATGACGCCGAGCCAGGTCGCTGATCCGGTCAGCTGCCAGGTCAGCCAGCCGATCGCGGTGCGCTGCATCCAGTTGCCGACCAGCGAGACACTGTTGCCGGCAATGTAGGTGCGGTACGCCGGGGTCTTCAGCGTCGCGCGCATGGCCGCTAGCCCCGCGAACACGGCCATCGCGTCTCAGCGTACGCCCGCGCCCAGCGGCGCGGGGGCGCCCGCGTCGGCGTCGCGGCGCACGGTAGCGTGCGATCGAGCGACGCGGCGTGTGGCCGGATCAGCTCGCGCTGCTGTCCGCGCGCAGCCGGGCAGCCGGAGGCCATCGCAGCGGTTGATCCGAGCAGCAATCAAAGGCCGTCGTGATGATGGCGCGGACAGCAGGTTACAATGGCGAAGCGACGGGTCCACTGCCGTCGCGGGTCGGCTCTGCCGGCCTGCTGCACCGCGCCTCGCGCGCCGGGACGGTCGCGGCGGTGCGCGTTCGGCAACGTGGTTCGGCCGGCCCACGTCGCGGCGATGGGCCCCAATGTCATCCGGATCGAGGAGACGCCATGTGGAGGAAGTGACGACAATGGGCCAGCTCGAGCGCGTCCGCCAGCCGCTCGGGCCGCGGCTGCGAATCGCGCGTGAGAATGCCGACATGAGCCAGGCGCAGCTGGCGGCGCACCTGGGTGTCGCCGAGGCGTCGGTCGCCGCCTGGGAAGCCGACGAGCGCGCGCCGCGAGCGAATCGGCTCGTCATGATGGCCGGTATTATGGGCGTGTCGATCAATTGGCTGCTGGAAGGGCGCGAGGACAAGTACATGGAGCATGGCGCAGCCTGGGCGATCGAGTCGCTGAGGTCGGAGCTCGAGCGCTTGCGCGCGCTGCTCTCCGAGGCGCAGGCGACGCTCGGCGCCATCGACGATCACCTCGCCGCCGTCGAGCGCCACGGCGGCGAATGAGCGCGCACAGAGAGATGGCTATGACGTTCACGAGAGTAGGGGCTGCCGCGATCTTTGCTCGCCGCGCGAGTGCCGGTTGCGCCGCCGCGCAGGCGCCGCCGCCGAAGGTCGAGTATGGCGTGGTCGCCGCAGTCAAACGGGTCGACGTGGCAGCATAAAGCAAGGGCGATGGCACCATGGCCACAGTCGGCGGCGCGCTGCGTGGCGGGGCGGTCGGCTATGTTATCGGAAAAGGCAGCTCACCCGGTAAGAAGCGCCGGGGCATGCTCGGGGGCGCCGCGGTGGGCGGTGTGATCGGCAGCAAGGCCGCGGGTGGCTCGAACACGGCGTACGAGTACGCTGTGGCCCTGGCGAGCGGAGAGCGCGTCGCCATCGTTACCGAGCAAGGGGGGATCGACGCAGGCGATTGTGTCGCCGTGGATCGAGGGGCGTCGGCCAACATTCGTCGTGTCTCCGAGGTCCACTGCCAGACGCCGGATGGGCAGCCCTCGCCGGAGCACGTCGTCGAAGCGCAGCAGTGCGAAGCCGCCAAAGCGGCGTTGCTCGACGCCGAGACAAGCGCCGCTCTCGAGGCGGCCGTGCGTCGGGCGAGACGGCTGTGCGAGGAGTGATCGTCGGCAGCGCGCCGGTCATCGAGCCGGCAGGCCGGCCTTGCGCAGCCCCTCGGCGAGGAGCTCGAGGTAGCCGGCATCGACGATGATCTCCCGGGCAATCCACTTCTCGACGACGAAATCGGGCTGAAGCAGGAGCAGCTGCGCCCGCTGCCATTCGATGTCATCGGGCGTGTCGAGCTGTCCGTAGGCGGCGGTGAGCAGCACGTGGGACAGCAGGTAGTTCGGATTCATCTCGACGGCCCGCTGCAGCGCCTTGACGGCTTCCTGGTAGCGTCCGGCGAAGTACAGCGCTCGGCCGCGCAGCTGATGGTAGACGGCCGGCGGGAGCGGGTTGAGACGCATCGCACGGTCGATCTCCGCGATGCCGGCCGCCGCGTCGCCCGTCGATATCTTGCATACGGCCAGCAGCGCATAGGCGTCAGCGTAGTTCGGATCTAGGGTCAACGCCGTGCGCACCGTTTCGATCGCATCGGCGAAGTGACGCCCAAAAACGAGAACCTGGCCCAGGACGAAATGGGCTTGGGGCAGGTTGGCGTCGCGGTCTACCGCGTCGCGAGCGTGAACGAGTGCGCGCTCGAGCGAGGCAGCGGGATTGACGCCCCAGTCGAAGCGAAACTCGTACGCAAAAGTCATGGCCAGCGCTCCGTAGGCGCGGGCAAAGTCGGGGTCGAGATCGACGGCGCGCTGGTACAGCCCACGGGCGCGCAGGTTGTCCTCGGGCGTGAAGCGGAACTCGGCCTCCTGGCCCCGCAGGAAGTGGTCGTACGCCTCGACGCTGCGCGTGTAGCGGGCGGCCACACGCCGCTTCTCTTCCGCCGTCAGCCGAATCCGCAGTGCGCCGACGATGTTGCGCGTGAGGTCGTCCTGCAGGGCGAATAGCTCCGCCCACTGGCGGTCGAATTGCTCTGCCCACAGATGTCGTCCGGACAACGCGTCGATCAGCTGCGCATGGACGCGTATCTGATCGCCCGCGCGTTGGTAGCTGCCCTCGACGACGTAGCGCACGCCCAACTCTTCGGCGACCTGCTGCACCTTCACCGCAGTGCCCTTGTACGTGAACGTGGAGTTGCGCGCGATGACGAAGGTGTCCGGCACCTGTGACAGCGACGTGATCAAATTCTCGGTCAAGCCGTCGCTGAAGTACTCCTGCGCCGGATCACCGCTCATGTTGTCGAACGGCAGCACGGCGATGGACGGTCCCGCCGGCAGTGGAAAAGCCATCCGCTGCAGCGACGCCGGCTCCTCGCGCGGCTGCCAGGGCTTGGTCCACATCAAGGCCACGCCGATGGCCGCTACTGCGGCAGCCGCACCCAGGGCGATCCACAGCGGTCGCCGCCTGCGGCCCTTGCGCACCGCTGCGGCGGCGGGTGCCGAGGGCTCTGGAAGCGCGGCGCCGGGGCGCAGGTACGCGCGGTAGGCGCGGATCGGCCTGGATATGTTCTTGACCCGCTGCTCCCCCAGGTCGCTGTAGTCGAGCGGCAGCTTGTTGCCCACCAACGCACGAACGGACTCGGAAGTGCAGACGCCACCGGGTTCGGCGAGGCTCTCCAATCGCGCTGCCACGTTGACGCCGTCGCCGTAGATGTCTTCGCGGTCGACAATGACCTCGCCGAGATTGACTCCGATACGGAACTCGACCCGATGGGCCTTCGGCAGTCCGTTGTTGCTGACGCGCAACGCGTCCTGCGCCGCGACCGCACACGCCAGCGCCGCGGTGGCCGTGTCGAACTCGGCCAGCACGGCGTCCCCGGCGTAATGCACGACACGGCCACCGTAGGACGCGACGGTTCTGCTCAAGAGATCGAGGCTGGCGCTCAGCTGGCGGTGCGTGCCTTCCTCGTCCTCGCCCGTCAGGCGGCTGTAGCCGGCGACGTCGGCGTAGAGTATCGCCGAAAGCTTGCGCGGCAGCTGTTTCGTGCTCATGACGTCAAGCGCATTGGACGGGGCGATCCACCACCGTGGTCGGCGAGGCTGGTCCAGCGGCTAGCCGAGCCCCGGGGTCCCTATAAATTGTACACGCGGCAACGCAGTCGGGTATTGCCGCGGGCGCCAGCCGGGCCGATGCAAGCGGACGCCGCTGCGGAACACGAGGGGGCGCTGGGGCACGGGGCAGCCGAGGCGGCGCCCGGTTTGGGTCGCCGCCGGTGTTGCGGCGAACGTTTGCGCCGCGTGCCGCGCTTCACTCGGCGCGGCGGCATCCGATCTTGAGCGAGGGCTGCCCGCTCAAGGATCGAATGCGGCCGTCGTCGATCACGACGTAGGGTTCGCTGACAACGTAGCCGATGCACCTACCGTCCTGGATCACGACCGCGCCGGTGTAGATGGGAGCGCCGTCGCGATGACCGTCAAGCAGCGAGCGGTCCGTGGTGCACACCTCGACGGTGCGTCGGTCGGCGTCGACCTGGACCACGTCGTGCTCTCCGTGGATGACTTTCGTGCCGGCGATGGCGTCGATCCAGAAATCGGTGGCGTGCATGGGTGCCATCGTCTCGATGACGGTTTCCGCAACGATGGCGGCGAGTCCTGCGGCAGGGTGAATGGCATTGTGTAGCACGGCGACGATGGCCCGCGGCGTGCGGCGCTCGCGGAGCGCCTCGCCGCGGTCGGGACGCCTCAGTACGCGCGCGCTGTCCCGCGCGTGTACCTGCCCGCCGAGATCGATGCCGATGAGCCCGACGTCCCTCTGGGGATGCGCGTCGATGACCGCGTCGACGGCCGCAGCCACGTCCATGCCGCCCAGCATGCGCTTCAGCACCTCCTCGTTGAAAGCGACGCCGTTCGCACCGTGCTCGTTGGCGAAGCGGTGGCCGGTGACCAAGCCAAGGCGGGGATCGGCTGCCACGAATTGGGAGAGCGGCTCGGGTCGATCCGGACCGCTCGACATGAGTGCTGCGATGGGCGCGCCGGCAATCGCCGGCGGAGGCTCGGCGCCGACGACGTCGCCGTCGATGAAGAGCGTCGACGATCCCCCGCGCTGGGTCGCCGCGCGGTGCAGTGCGCCCTCCGCATCGAGCGCAGCAAGGCTGGCAAACCCGCCGATGCAACCGCGACCGATGCGTTCCGCGACACGCAGCCCGGTGAAGATGGCCAGGCCGGCGTTGGGGCCGTAGGCGGCGATACCGATGGTCATCGTTGGGTTCCTCTCACCGAAGATGGCAGGCGACGTGGTGACCGGACGCCGCGCGGCGCAGGATAGGCGATTCGCGTCGACAGCGTGCTTCGGCAATCGGACAGCGCGTGTGAAAGCGGCAGCCGGACGGCGGGTTGATTGGGCTCGGGACGTCTCCGCTCAACAGCTGCCGGCGGCCGCGACGCATCCGCGGGTTGGGAATCGGTACCGCCGCCAGCAGCGCTTCGGTGTAGGGATGTCGCGGCGAGGTGAACAGCGTTCGGCGATCGGCGAGCTCGACCAGCTTGCCGAGATACATGACCGCGATCCGATGGCTGACGTGTTCGACAACGCCTATGTCGTGCGATATGAACAGGTAGGCCAGCCCCAGGTCGCGCTGCAGATCCCGCATGAGATTGATCACTGACGCCTGAATGGAGACATCGAGGGCGGACACCGCCTCGTCAGCGACGATGAGCTTGGGACTGAGCGAGAGCGCGCGGGCCACCGCGAGGCGCTGGCGCTGGCCACCCGAGAACTCATGAGGGTAGCGGCGCATCTGATCGGGTCGCAGTCCGACCTGACGGAACAGCTCCGCGATGCGCGCCCCGATCTCGCGTCGCGGCGCCAGGCCGTGGATGCGCAAGGGCTCGGCCACATAGCTGCCGGCCGTCATGCGCGGGTTGATCGACGAGTACGGGTCCTGGAACACGATCTGCAGATTGCGTCGCACCGGGGCCATACGCCTGCGGTCGAAGTGGGTGATGTCCGTGCCCTCGACCAGGATGGAGCCGTCGTCCGGCTCGAGCAGCTTGAGCAGCGTCTTGCCCGTCGTCGACTTGCCGCAGCCGGACTCCCCGACGAGCCCCAGCGTTTCGCCTGAATTCAGGGTGAACGACACGTCGTCCACGGCGTGCACGTAGCCGCCGACGCGCCCGAACAAGCCTTTGCGCAGCGGGAAGCGCTTGCTCAGCTTGCGCACCTCGACCAGCGGAGCGCTCAATCCGTCGACTCCGTGCGCGGCGCGACGGCGTGCCAGCATGCCACCCAGTGTCCCGGCGCGCGCTCCTCGAGCGGCGGATACTGCTTCGCGCACTGCCCGCTCGCCAATGTACAGCGCGGAGCGAACCGGCAGCCGGGCGGCAGGTGGGTCATTGGCGGCACGATGCCGGGAATCTCGTTTAGCCGCTCGCGGTGTTCCGCGCCCTGCAGATCGCTCAGGTGTGGAATGGCCTCCAGCAGCCCGCGCGTGTACGGATGGCTCGGGCATTCGAAGAGATCGTACACGGACGCCTCCTCGACGATGCGCCCGGCATACATCACTGCCACCCTGTCCGCCGTCTCGGCGACGACGGCGAGGTCGTGGGTGATGAGCAGGATCGCCGTGCCGAAGCGGGTTTGAAGGTCGGACATCAACGCGAGAATCTGAGCCTGAATGGTGACGTCGAGAGCGGTGGTGGGCTCATCGGCGATCAGGACCTTCGGGCTGCACGACAGGGCGATTGCGATCATCACGCGCTGCAGCATGCCGCCGGAGAGCTGATGTGGGTACTGGCTCATGCGTCGTTCGGGCTCGGGTATTCGCACCAGGCTCAGCATGTCGATTGCCCGCGCCCGCGCCTCGCGCGCGCTGACGTGCTGATGCTCGACGATGGTCTCGGTGAGCTGACGCTCGATGGTGAGCACCGGATTGAGCGAGCTCATCGGCTCCTGAAAGATCATGGAAATCTCTGCGCCTCGGACTTTTTCCAGCTGTTTCTCGGTGAGCGCGAGCAGGTTGCGATCGAGATACCACACCTCTCCTGCAGCGATTCTTCCCGGAGGGGTCGGCACCAGACCCATCACGGACAGGGCGGACACGCTCTTGCCCGAGCCCGACTCACCGACCAAGGCCAAGGTTTCCCCCGCGCGCAGAGCGTAGGAGACGCCGTCGACCGCGGCGGCGATGCCTGCACCCGTGCGAAAGACGGTCTGCAGTCCCTCGACGCGCAGTATGGTCGCGGGGTGATCGGTCGCTGATTCAGGCACGGTGCTGGCGGGGGTCGAGCGCTTCACGCACACCGTCGCCGAGCAGATTGAAGCCCAGCACGGTAACGGCGATGGCGCAGCCGGGGAAGAACATGATCCACGGTGCCCGCGAGATGAGCTCCCGGCCCGAGGCAAGCATAAAGCCCCACTCGGGGTCGGGAGGCTGCGCGCCCAGCCCGAGAAAGCTCAGGCCGGCGGCGGCGAGCACCGCCGTGGAAACGCCGAGCGTGGCGACGACGATAAGCGGCGGAACGACGTTGGGCAGCAGGTGGCGGAAGATCATGCGCAAGTGGCCCGCCGCGACGGCCGGACCGGCTTCGAAGTACGGTTTGCCCTTCTCGACCAAGACCACGCTGTGGGTGACGCGGGCGTAGAACGGCACAGCCGCGATGCCCACGGCGATCATCGCATTGGTGAGCCCTGCGCCCAGAATCGCGAGGCAGGCGAGTGCGATGACGATTTCGGTGAACGAGAACAGAACATCGATGCCGCGCATCAGGATGCGCTCGGTCCAGCCGCCGGCATAGCCGCCTACCAGACCCACCAGCAGGCCGACCGTCAGCGAGATACCCACCGCGATGAGGCCGATGCGAAGCGTCAGCTGCGCGCCGAAAATCACCCGGCTGAACAGGTCCCGGCCGAATTCGTCGGTGCCGAACCAGTGCGCCGCGTTGGGCGGAGTCAGGCGGCGGCCGGCGCCCATTTGCAGCGGGTCGAAGGGGGCGAGCCAGGACGCGAACAGCGCCGCAAACACGAGTGCGGCGACGATCACAAGACCGATCACGCCGCTGGGGCTGCGCAGCAGCGTGGCCAGGAAGCGGCCCGCACGCCCCGGCGCCGCCTCTGCGGCAGCGTCACTTCGAATCTCCGCGGCGAGGGCCATCTCAGCTGTAGCGCACTCTCGGGTCGAGCCAGGCGTAGAGCAGGTCGATAACCACGGCTACCAGAACGACGACGGCCGCGAACACCAGAATGAATCCCTGTATGACCGGATAGTCGCGGGCGAACACGGCCTCGATGGCGAGGCGACCCACGCCGTTCCAGGCGAACACGTTCTCCACCACGATCGCGCCGCCCATCATGTACGCGAACTGCAAGCCCATCATACTGACGATCGGGACCAAGCCGGCACGCAGCGCATGGCGGTAGAGCACTACGGCTTTGGGCAAACCCTTCGCACGCGCCGTACGCACGAAATCCTGATCGAAGATGTCGATCATTGCGGAGCGCGTCAGCCGGGCGAGCACGGCGGCGTTGGCGAGGCCGAGCGTCACCGCCGGCAGAATCAGGGTGCGCAGATCCTCGCCGGCCACGGGTAGCCAGCCGAGCTTGAGAGCGAACGTGAAGAGCAGTATGAGGCCGAGCCAGAAATGCGGAATCGACACGCCGAGTATCGCTGCGACCATGGCTGCCACGTCAATGACGCTGCCTCGCTTGTAAGCCGCCACAAAGCCCAAGCTGAGCCCGATCAGCATCGCGATGATCAAGCTGGTCGTCGCCAGCAGCAGAGTCGGTGGAAAACGCGTCTTCAAGATGCTGGCAACCGGTTGATCGCCCTGGATGGACCTGCCGAGGTCGCCTTTCGCGACGCGCTTCAGGAACATCCAGTACTGGACGTGCAGCGGCTCGTCGAGACCGAGGTTCCGACGCACCGCCTCGATCTGCTCGGGAGAGGCCTGCCACTGCGCGTACATGATGCGCACCGGATCGCCGGGCACGGCATGGATCAGCATCGTGACGATCACTGTGGTCACCCAGATGGTGACGAGCGCGGCGAGCAGACGCTGGATGAGGTAGCGGGTCATCGTTCGCTAGGGCGCGACCCGCGGCGCCTCGGCGTCCGTGTCCACGATGCGCCGGCTGGGGTTCTCGACCGCAATGGCGGACACGGCCGCAGCGCAACCGTGTCCGCCCGTGCGGGCAAAGTCGGGGACGTCCTTACTCGACGGTCACGTCGTGAAACAGCGGGTGTAGAAAGGCGCCGACTTTGAAGCCTTTCACCTCGGGCTGCGTCGCGAACACCCACTCCCAACCCGGTGTGTAGAGCCCGATGTGCACGGCGTTCTCCATCAAATGCTTGATGACCTCCTGCACTGCCTTGAGGCGCTCGGCGGGATCGATCGTCGTGCGCGTCTTCTCGAGCATGGCGTCGAGCTCCGGCGTCTGGTAGCCGGCGTAGGCGCCCGGTGAATGCCACAGGGCGTACAGGATGTCCGGGTCGTACCAACCCCACGTCATCATGTCGAAGGTGCCGGGTCCACCTTCGGTCGTCTCGTTCTGCTGACGCACGCGAGCGTTCATGGTGCCGATATCCATGATCTCGATTTTCGCCTTGATCCCGACCTGGGCGAGCTGGTTCTGGAAGATTTCCGCAAGCTTGTGGCGGTTGCCCCCTGTCCAGACGTACATCGTCGTCTCGAGCGGCTTGTCGGGACCGTAGCCGAGCTCGGCGAGCAGCGCCTTGGCTTTTTCGGGGTCGTACGGGTAGCCGTGCTGCTTGCAGAATTCCTGATCGTTGCCGAACACGCCGCGCGCAATGGGGCACCATTCGCGCTGGCTGAGCCCGCCGTAGATGATGTCGATGGCCATCTCGGGGTCGGTTGCGTGGGCGACGGCTTGCCGGGCGCGAATGTCATTGAACGGTGGGCGACTGATGGTGAACTCCCAGAATACGTTCTGGCCGGTGTTGTCGGCGACGACGATGTCGAGCTTGCCTTCCTGTTTTATGGCCGGAATGTCGTCGAACGGCGGCTCGGCGACGTGAACCTCGCCGGTGCGTAACGCCGCCAGCCGTGTCTGCGACTCCGGTACGGTCTTGACGACGAGGCGATCTATATGCGGTGCTCCCTTGTTCTCGACCGGGCGGCCGAAGTTGCGGTACGAGGCGTTGCGCTCGAGCTCGACGACGTCGCCCTTGACCCAGCGAACGAGCTTGAACGGGCCCGCCCCGATCGCCACGCTGCTCCCGAAACCATCAGCCTTGTTCGCCTCGGCGTCGCACACGATGCTCGAGAAGCTGTCGGCAAGGAATGGAATGAATGCGCCGAAGCGACTGGACATGCTGACCTTGACGGTGAGTGGGTCGACCACGGTCACGGATTCGATGGGACCCCAGGCGGTCTTGGTCAGGCTCGGCTTTTCGGCATCGAACGCGCGGTCGATGGTGAACTTGACGTCGTTGGCATCGAAGGGCGACCCGTCGTGGCATTTCACGCCGTCCTGCAGGGTCAGCGTGTACTCGAGCCCGTCGTCGCTGACCGACCATGACTTCGCAATGTGCGGCTGCGGCGTGCCGTCGTCGTCGAACGCCAGCAGCGTCTCGTAAATCTGGTCCCACACCTGCATGGAAAGGGTGCTGGTTGCGCGGTGCGGGTCCAGACTGTCGATGTCGTCGTAGCGCGCCCACACGAGGGTGCCGCCCTCGGCGCTGGCGCTCGTCGGCGCGAGCAATCCCGCTAGCAGCGACGCCCCTGCGATCAGGCCCAGTGACGTCGTGGCGCGGCGTTGGTGAGTCATGTGAAGTCCTCCTGAGAATGGGTATAAGAGAATCCTTTTTTGTCATTGTTGTCGTTGTCGTGCCGGCGGTGGGGTGCGTGGTGTTGACCGGCGCCGGGCGAGTGCAAGCGCGCCAATTTCGCGGCGCGCGTCGTCAAATTCTCGCACGACGGCGTTAGGACCGCAAAAGGTTCGCCTACCACGTCTCGTGAGATGGCCTCGAGTAAAACGCGTATATGTCCGAAATCCGCCGGCTGGCGCACCGGGCAGACGGGCTTACCGGTGCTGTCCCCGCGCCCGCTCGACAATCGCGTGAAGTAGAACGTCGCAGCCTGCTGCCAGATCCTGCGGCTGAGCGCTCTCCGCCTCGTTGTGGCTGAGCCCGCCGGCGCACGGCACGAAGATCATCCCGGTGGGCACTCGGCGCGCCAGCTGACACGCGTCGTGGCCCGCGCCCGACATGATGTCCTGATAACCGTGCTCGAGTCGTCGCGCCGCGCCGCGCACGGTATCGACGCAGTCAGCGTCGAAGGCGACAGGGGGCACGTACTCGACGCGTTCCACGTTGACGGCGAGGCGTTTCCGCCCGGCGATCTCCGCGCAGCGGCGCTCGAAGGCCTCGCCCAGCGCGCCGAGAACCGTGGCATCGGGGTGCCGCACGTCGACAGCGAGGCGCACATGGCCGGGGATCGTGTTGCGGGAGTTGGGGGACACCTCGAGCCCGCCGACCGTCGCCACCGCGTGCGGCGCGTGGGCGTGCGCCAGTTCCTCCAGGGCGACGGTCATCTCGGCGGCCGCGCTCAACGCGTCGCGGCGCGCGGTCATCGGCGTCGTGCCGGCGTGCGCATCCTCGCCGACGACGCACACGTCGTACCATGCCAGTCCTTGCGCCCCCGTGACGATGCCAATCGGGTGGCCGGACATCTCCAGAATCGGACCCTGCTCGATGTGCGCTTCGAGGAACGCACCGAAGGTTCGTGCTCCGCACGCCTCGGGGCCGGCGTAGCCGATGCGCGCGAGCTCGGCACCGACGCTGCAGCCTCTCGCGTCGCGCTGGCTGAGGGCGTGGTCGCGATCGATGGTGCCGGCGAACACGCCGGATCCCATCACGCCCGGCGCGAAACGCACCCCTTCCTCGTTGGTCCAGACGACGACTTCGATGGGCCTTTCCGTCGACACGTCATGGTCGTTGAGCGTGCGCACCACCTCGAGCCCTGCCAGGACGCCATAGACGCCGTCGAACTTGCCGCCGTGCGGCTGGGTGTCGAGGTGGCTGCCGGTGGCAATCGGCGGCAGGCTTGCGTTGCGCCCAGCCCGCGTCGCGAAAACGTTGCCGAGGTCGTCAACGGCGATGCGGCAGCCCGCCTCCCCGCACCAGCGCACAAACAGGTCCCGGGCGGCCTTGTCGTCGTCGGTGAGGGCCAAACGGCAGCTGCCTCCCTTGGCGGTGGCGCCGATGCGCGCCATGTCCATCAGTGTGGCCCACAGCCGGTCACGGTCTACACGCAGATTCGCCACCGATGGTCTCCTTCCTCGCGGCTTTCGTCACTGCACATTGTTCCATGATCGAAAATCGGGGTCACACCCCCGCTGTGACGGCAATGAGGCATTGACGTGTTGTTGCAAGGAATTGCCCCCGGGTTCTCCCGACTGCTCCGGACGGTGGCTCCGAGCCCATCAAATCTACCGTTGTCGCAGATCTCGCCCCATGCCGATGATGGCCGGCTGTCGAGCCCTTCAGTGCCCGGCAGCGGAGAGCGGCCGACAGCGGCTCTCGGGCACCAGCCATGCCATGAGCAGCGCACCGGCAGCGCAGCAGGGCAGAATGACGAAGGCCATGTCGAAAGCATGTGGCGAATAGCTGCGGACGCCGTCTACCGCGACGCCTGTCCAGTTGAGATCCAGCACGAGCCCCAGCAGCGGCTGCAGCAAAGCGCCCGAGCCGACGTTGGCCATGTTGACGAAGCCGGTGGCCGCGCCGGCCATGTCGGACGCCACCAGCTCGCGCGCCAGCGCCAAGCAGACGACCATGGCGCCGCTGGCCACGCCGATCAGAACCAACAGCGTCCACATGAGAGGGAGCGGCAGCACGGGGCCGTAGAGGAGGATGCACCAGCCGCCCAGCGCCAGTGCCGCAGCCGACGCCATGGGCAGTTTTCGGCGACCGATGTGGTCCGACAGCCAGCCTCCGAGCGGCGCACCCAACGCCCAGCCAATCATCACCAGCGACGCCGAGAACGCGGCGAGCGGTCGTGGCAGACCATGGACCTGCACGAGATGCGGTACACCCCAGAGTCCGGCGTAGGACAGCATGGGCCCGGTCATGAGACCGCCGTAGGCCGCGACCAGCCAGGTGTGGCCGCTGCCGAGCACACGCCGTACGTTGCGCGCGAAGCCCGTGGCGTCGTGAGGGGTGCTGGCAGCCGACCGGCCGGGCGGGGCGTCGCGCACGACGAGCCAGGTGGCCGCGCCGAGCGCGGCGGCGAACAGCGCGGCCCCGAGCAGTGCCGGTCGCCAGCCGGCGGCGTCGACGAGCAGCGCCAGGGGGGCTTGCCCGGCGATGCCGCCCAGCATGCCGACGAGCATGGTGAGTCCGCTCACGTAGGCGAAGCGCCGCGGCGGGAACCAGTGCCCCGCCAGCGTCAGCGTTGCC
>JBFEOO010000034.1:0-36252 GCA_041550555.1 Arenicellales bacterium | reverse complement strand
GGCCGACCCAGCCGCCAGGCCATGTACTCCATGAAGCGCGTCTTGCCGCAACCGGTAGGCCCTTTGAGCAGCACCGGAATGCGATTCCGATAGGCGGCCTCGAATAGCTCGATCTCCTGCGCCTGCGCCGCGTAGTAGGGTTCCTCGGTGACGTAGTACTCCTCGGTCTTCAACGATGCGCATCCATGGTAAGTGATCGGAATCGACGAACGGGCTTTTCGGCGGGGAGCCTTTCCGACGGCGGCTGCACCGTCGCCGGCGCCTGGTACGAACCCCGCGATCGTCAGTCGGACGACGCCCAGAATCAGCCGGGCCGACGGCGCGGAGGCGAGCGGTGCCGGCAAAGAATACGCAAGTGCGACTGCCGTTTGCAAACCACACAACGTGACGAGCGAGCGCCAGCGGCAGCGCCGCCGATGGTGCGCGGCAGGCGCCCGATCCGCGCATCGGCAGTTGCCAGCGTCGCGCCCGCTGATAGGCGGTAGCGCCGCCCCCGGCAAGTCACTATGATGCGAGCCGGTCTGCCTTGGCATTAGCCTGCTCGGAGGAGCGCGTCCCCCGCCGTCGCGTGCGTTCGTCGACCCCGCTCCGTCGCCACCCAGCGACCGTGACGCGGGGACCGGGCCGGCGACGGCATAAGGGGGGCGCGCGCGGCGAAGCGACCGTGGTCAACAGTGTCGATTTGAACGGCGACGTGACGGTGTTCGAGAATTCGCGCAGCGCGCTCGGCGGTGTGGTGCACGGACACTTTGTCGCCGACACAGGCCGGGAGGGCCGTTCCAGCGGGACCCACAACGGAGGCGCGATGGCCAGACGCTGCGATGCCCGATTCGACGCCGCTGGTGACCTACGACCGTCTCGGTCCGGTCGCCGGCGTCGGCGCGACCCGAGCGTTCCGTCTCGGGCGCCAGCTGATCCGTGCCCAGCGGCTTGAACCGCTCGCGGCGAACGGATGCTCCGCGGACATTCCGCGGCCGATCGATCCGGTCGCCTGCCTGAGCCGCCGCCCGCGCGCCTCACAATGCACCACATCGTCGCCATCTCGCTCGATCTCGACGGCACGCTCTGGGACATCGAGGCCGTCATGGTCCGCGCCGAGCGGCGCCTGCGCCTGTTCATCGAAAACCGCTTCCCGAGTGCGGCCGCGCGGTTCGACGACGTTGCGCTGCGCCGTCTGCGCGCAGAAGTGGCCGCGGATCATCCGCAGTTCGCCCACGATTTCACCACGCAGCGCCGGCTCACCTTCGAGCGCATGCTGACAGCGAGCGGCTACACCTCCTCGAACACCGAGCACTTGATGGATGTCTACCTCGATGCCCGTCACGATCTCGAGCCCTACCCCGACGTCGTCCCCGCCCTCGAGCGCCTGAGCGCGCGGTTCCCGCTCGCGACGCTCTCGAACGGCAACGCGGACATGCACCGGCTGGGCCTCCAAGACTTTTTCACCGATTCGATAACCGCGACGCGCGTGGGCGCGCTCAAGCCGAGCCCGCGCATGTTCGATACCGTCTGCGGCGTCTTCGGCGTCGACCCCGAGCAGGTGCTCCACGTCGGCGACCATCCCATCGAGGACATTCGCGGCGCCACCGACGCCGGGATGCGGACGGCTTGGATCAATCGCCGCGGCCAAACCTGGACCCATCACCCTCATCCCGACTGCACCGTGACGTCGCTTACCGAGCTGGCCGACATGCTGGACGACCTCTGAGCGGCACATGGACAGAACCGAACGCGAGCAGCACATCGAGCTACCCTGCGCCAGCCCGGGTAGCCGCCGCCATCTGACCGTCCTGCACTATGGATCGAAAGCGGCTCGCCCGCAGGCATACCTGCAGACAGGTCTGCACGCCGATGAGCTACCCGGCATGTTGGTGATGCGAGAGCTGGCGGACCGTCTCGACGCGGCCGAGCGCGAAGGTCGCCTGCGCGGCCGCGTGACGCTCGTGCCGCTCGCGAACCCGATCGGGCTCGCGCAGCACGTCCATGGCAGGCTGCTCGGGCGCTACGACCTCGCCAGCGGCCAGAACTTCAACCGCGGCTACCCCGACCTGGCCGCGGGCGCCGCCGAGCGCGTGGGCGGTCGGCTGGGGACGGAGGCCAGCGCCAACGTCGCCCTGATTCGCCACGCCCTCGCGACGCTGCTGGCAGAGAGGCAAGCCGAAGACGAGCTGGACGTCCTGCGCCTGACGCTCATGCGGCTGGCGGTGGACAGCGACATATGCCTCGACCTGCACTGCGACAGCGAGGCCGTACTGCACCTGTACCTGGGTACGCCGCTGTGGCCCGACGCAGCGGACCTTTCCGCCCAGCTCGGCGCGCGCGCGACGCTGCTGGCCACCGTGTCAGGAGGCAATCCTTTCGACGAGGCGGTGGGGGGCCTGTGGTGGGCGCTTGCCGATCGGTTTCCCGACGCGTCCATCCCCGCCGCCTGTCTCTCCGCTACGGTCGAGCTGCGTGGACAGCTAGACGTCAGCGAAGAGCTCGCGCGGCGCGACGCCGACAACCTTTATCGGTTTCTGGCTCGACGCGGCGTCATCGAGGACGATGCCGGCCCGCTTCCGCAAGCGCTGTGCGACGCGACGCCCCTCGAAGGGGTCGACGTCGTCCGCTCGCCGCGAGCCGGGCTGCTCTGTTATCGCAAGACTCCCGGCGATGCGGTGCAGCCCGGCGACGTCGTCGCCACCGTCTTCGACCCGGCCATCGTCGACAGTGCGCCTGTCGAGCTCGTCGCGCGGGTTGCGGGCCTGCTCTATGCCCGCCGCGCCGCGCGCATGGTCCGTCCCGGCAACGCCGTGTGCCGTATCGCCGGCGCCCGGGCGCTCCCCGAACGCGTCGGCAAACACCTGCTCGGCGACTGAGGGACGCCGCTCACGGCCGGGCACCGGCGCGGCCTTGGCAGGAAGCCCCGCTACGCCTGAGGCTCCCGGAGAAGCCTCTGCGTGCTCACCAGGGCGATGCACACGGCAAGCACCTCCATCGCCAGCCGGATATCGTCCAGCGGCGGGAACGTCGGGGCGATGCGGATATTGCTGTCGCGGGGATCGCTGCCGTAGGGAAACGTCGAGCCGGCCGCCGTCAGACGCACGCCCGCCGCTGCCGCCATGTCGACCACCTCGCGCGCGCAGCCGTCGCGGGTGTCGAGGCTGACGAAGTACCCGCCCCGCGGGTCGGTCCAGCGGGCCACGCCGCCGCCGGCGAGCTCCCGCGAGAGCACGTCGTTCACGGCATCGAACTTCGGTCGCACCAACGCCGCGTGACGCCGCATGTGCCGCCTGAGCGCCGCCAGGTCCGGCAGCAGCCGCGCGTGCCGCAGCTGATTGACCTTGTCCGGCCCGATCGATTGAAAGCCGAGGTGGGCCTCGATATCCGCGATGTTGCGTTCGTCGGCGGCTATCGCCGCCACTCCGGCGCCGGCGAAGGTGATCTTCGAGGTCGACGCAAAGATCAGCGGGCGCTCGGCATGGCCCGCCGCGCGGCACGCGGTGAGAATGTTCTCGAGCGGCGCCGGCTTTTCCACCAGATGATGCTCGGCGTAGGCGTTGTCCCAGAACAAGCGAAAATCCGGCGCCGCCGTGGGCATGCTGGCGAGGCGTCGCACCACCTCCGCAGAGTAGGTGATGCCGGTGGGGTTGCTGTAGCGCGGTACGCACCACATACCCATCACGGCGGCGTCCTCGCCCGCCCGCTGCTCCACCTGTGCCAGGTCCGGGCCTTCGTCTGTCATGTCCACCGTGATCAGCTCGAAACCGAGATGCTCGGCGAGCGCGAAGTGGCGATCGTAACCGGGGCTCGGACACAGGAACTTGAGCGCAGCGCGATCGCGCCACGGGCCGTCGCCCCCGGGAACGCCGAACAGCAACGCGCGGACCAGGGCGTCGTGCATGAGTGCGAGGCTCGAGCTGCCTCCTGCAACGACGTTGCTCGGCTCGATCTCGAGGATGGCGGCGAAGAGGGCGCGCAGCTCGGGGATCCCCTTGAGCCCGCCGTAGTTGCGGCAGTCGACCCCGTCGCCTGAGCAATAGTCGTCGCGCCCCGGCTCCTCGAGCAGCCCTGCGGACAGGTCGAGCTGCTCGGGCGAGGGCTTGCCGCGCGTCATGTCGAGATCGAGGCGTTGGTCGCGAAACGTCTCGTAGCGTGCGCGCAGCTCCTGCTCTAGTGCCGCGAGCTCGCTCCGGTTCAGGGTGTCGATGTCACGCATCTCGGTACTCTTCCTGCGCTGTTGCCGGGCGTGGCGTGACGCCCGTGGCGCGGCACGCGCGCGACGGTGATGACGACCGCGCGCGTGGATTGTACCCGAGGCCGCGTGGGCACGCCGCGCTGTGGTGGGGCGACTCGGCCTGCGACGTGCGCGGCCGTCGCTACCCGCCAGCGGCACTAACCGCCGCTTGCGCCCACGCGCTGCCCCGTGGGCTGCGCCAGCAGCGCGACGACGTAGAGGCCCAGCCCCATGAGGATCACCGCCTGGAAGCCCAGGTGCACTGCCACGACGGTGGCCAGCACCGCGCTGACGACCGAGGCACAGCCGTTGACGCCCCAGGCCCAAGGCACCAGCCGCGGTGCGCTCTCACTCAGGGTGGACATGGCAAGCGGGAACGGCAACCCCATGCAGAAAGCCAGCGGCGCGACGGCCCCGATTGCCGCCGCGACCTTCGTCACCGGCGCTGCCTGGGCGAGCATCGATGCCAGGGGAGCGAGCACGAAGACGTGCAGCAGCCCCACCGTGACGATGCCGCCGATTGCCAACGCCACGCCGCGACGGCGACGGAAGGCGTCGTCGTAACGCCTCGACCAGGCACTGCCCAGCCCGGCGAACAACAGAAACGCCGTCAGACCCGCCGCCACGGCGTAGACGGGGTGATGAAAGACCAGAATGAACTTCTGGATGAAGGCGATCTCGATGAAAAGAAATGCCAACCCGATGGCGGTGAAATAGACGAGCGTTCGGCGCCGCCCGACGGGGCTGGGCGTCGGGCCGTTGCGGCGGCGAAACCACCACAGCGGCAGCAGGATGAGCACCGCGCTCGCCAACAGCGCCTTGACGAGCGTGGCGATCAGCACCAGGTAGCCCCACTCGACCAGCGGCATACCGCCGCTATCGCGCAGGGCGAGAATCTCCGGCAGCGTGCGCCACTTGAAAAAGTGCGCGTGGAAGGGACGATCATCCGTTGCCGGCGTCAGCCCGAATTTGTAGCGCGCCAAATAGGCGTCCCGACCAGGACCGATGATCGCCCGGGTACCCTCGAAGAAGTACGGGCGTGGCAGGCGATTGAACCGGTTGGCGAGCGCGGCCGGCATGCCATCGAAATACGCCGCATCGAATAGATGCTCGGCACAGAACGCCAGCAGGCGATCGATCTCGCTGGCGGTGAACTCGCCGTTCTTGACGAGCAGCGTGCCGGTCTGCCAGCCGCGGATCAGAGCGAGACGGCGTCCCGGATCGGCCACCCCGCTGGCGCGCAGCGCGTCCACCGCGGCGGCGACCAGCTTGAGCATGTCCCGGGGCGGAACCGCGATCCAACGCGTGATAGCGAGCATGCCGTCGGGCCGCAAGTGCGCCAGATAGGACTGCAGCGCCTCGACGGTGTAGAGGTAGCTCTCCGAGAGCGACTGCAGGCCGGCTGCGGAAGCTGCAAACGAATCGACGAGCGCGAGCTGAACGAGATCGTAGTGCTCGCCCGCGGCGGCCACGAACCCCCGCGCGTCGGCCACCGCGACGCGCACCGCAGCCCGATCGTAAAGACGACCGGAGAACTCCCGGTATCGACCGCGCACGAGCTCAACGATCTGCCGGTTGAGCTCGACGGCGTCGACGGCGGTCGCACCGAAATGAAGCGCCTGCAGCACCTCTGCGCCGCCACCGGCGCCCAACACCAGAACACGCTCAATGGGCCGCACGCGGTACGGCAGTGCGGCGGTGACGGCTTCGAGATAGACAAGCTCCGAGACATCGCCCGTCCAACGCGTGATTGCCGTCATACCGTCGCCGTCGGTGAAGACGCCGACCTGAGCGGGTGGCTCTGCGCGTGCCGTCAGGCTCAGACCCGGCACATGCCTGAGCGGCACCGCGTCACTCTCGACAACGGCGAGCCAGCCGAGGGGACTCGCGCGCTCGGCAACGACCTCGGTGCCGCCGATGCGCAACGTCTGGCTGAGCGACTTGTACGGCGAGAGCGCCGGCCGCTCGCCGACGCCCGCGGCGGCAGCGAACGCCCCGGCGGCGACTGCCGCCAGGGTGACGGGCCAGCGTCGCGCGAGGCCGAGCTCCCAGGCGGCAACCGCCCCCGCCGCGATCCCGACGATACCGGCCACGACAAGCGCCGCAACCGGGAACAGCACGAACAGTGCGGCGACCGCGGCAGCGCTGCCGATTGCAGCGCCCGCGAGGTCGGCGGCGTAAACGCGGCCAATGCGCCCGCCGAACCACTGCAGGGCGATGCCCACGGCATTGGCGGCGAAGAAGAACGGCAGCGCCAGAATCAGGTAGTTGAATGCCATTCGCAACGGTTGCCGTACGTCCCACAGCACCTCCTCGGCGTTGAACGGCACCCGCTGCGCCAGCTTGAAACAGACCACGGCGGCGACGCCGAACAGCATGGCATTGGCGATGAACGCCGCCGACCAACGGCCCGCGAGTCGCGGTCGCAAGAGCGTCAGGAAGGTGCCGCTGGCGCCGTAGCCGAGCAAGGCCAGGCTGATCACCATGTGCGCGAAGTGATGCCATTGAACGATGGCCAGCAGGCGGACGAGGAGAACCTCGTACGCGATGGCCGCGGCGGACAGGAGCGAAATGGCGAGAAAAGGCGGCCGCCCGGTCGTATCGAAGGTGGTCGTGTCAGTGCCCACCGGTCAGCGGGACAAAACGCACCGGCAGAATCTGGCGGGTGGTAATCGTATCCGGGGACTGTTTTTCGACGAGCAGCAGCTGCTGCACCATGAACTCGGTTCCGACCGGCACGACCATGCGTCCTCCGATCTTGAGCTGACGCACCAATGGCGGGGGCACATGGCTCGCCGCCGCCGTGACGACGATGGCGTCGAAGGGGGCCTGCGCCTCGAGGCCGTAATAGCCATCGCCGATCTCCACGTGCACGTTCGCGTAGTCGAGCTGGCCGAGCCGCGCCCGGGCCTCCCTGCCCAACGGCTCGATGATCTCGATGGTATACACCTCCGCGGCGATCTCCGCGAGCACCGCCGCCTGATAGCCCGATCCCGTGCCGAGCTCGAGCACCCGATGCTCGGGCGTGAGCTCGAGCAGGTCTGTCATCAGCGCGACGATGTAGGGCTGCGAGATGGTCTGCCCGTGACCGATCGGCAGCGGTCGGTTCTCGTAGGCCAGTCTGCGCTGAGCCTGGGGCACGAACAGGTGGCGAGGCACGCGACCCATGACGTCCATGACCCGGTCATCCAGCGACGCCTTGCCGATGTAGCGGCTGGTATCGGCGACATCCTGGCGGATGAGCTCGACCATGCGCGCCCTATTGCGCTCGTAGTCCTCCGCCGGCGCGGCGGGCGACATCGCCAGCAAGAGAGCGACAGAGACGACGCAACGACTGGGCATGGTGTCTGCGGGGTCGGCTCCGCGGCCGGTTGATGACAGGAGCCGATATTAGCAGCCCTCGCACGCCGTTGGCCGTAGCGAACCCTGACGTGGGTCAACGACGGCCGCCTTGGCGCGGCGCGGCGTTCGGCCGGCGGAGATGATCTGGAACACCGGCGGCGTGTTCGCAGCCGCCATGATCGTGCCTGCGGGGCAATGTGATTCGCCCCACGGCCGACGAAGGCGCTGATCGGATGCTGGGCGAGCTCCGACGCGCCGTCTCCACACCGACGCGCCGTGCCGCCTAAAATAGCGCGCTTGCGTTGGGGCCGGCATTCCGCACGATCGCTGTTCGCCCCGCCGGCGATTTCGACCAACCGCTTGCCCGGCGCACCGAGGAGGTCCGGGGTGCCGCTCGGCGAGAAATCCGAGCACCATGAAGCGCCGGTGGTCGATGCCCGATATCATCAGCGCAGCCGGCGACGGGGGAGACGAGCACATTGCCCGCACGCGATAAACCCGGGTTTCGGCGCTGGCACGAACGCCAGCTGCTCGAGAGCTTCGCCTGGCTGACGCTGTGCCTGCTGAGCGGGATCCTGTTCGCAACGATTCTGGAGTTCATCGGCTTCGGTACACCCGGGCTCACGCCCATGATTACCTTGCTCGTTCTGTACGGGATAGGCCTCATGGGCGTGGCAGCGTGGCGGCGTTTCTGGGCGGTATTCTCGCACGCACAGCATTGCGCCAATCGTGCGAGCTGCCCGCAGTGCGGCGCCTATGGGCTGTTCGACGTCGCCGACGGCGCGGGGCCGATTCCCGCCACCTGCCGCCGCTGTGGCCATCACTGGACCATCGAGTAGGCGGGCGGCGAGAGCCGGTCGCGGCTGACGTCGCTGCGCAGCGCCGGCACGGCCGCCAAAGCGGGTGCGCCAGGCCAGCTGCCCTCGAGCGTTGCCGGTCGCTGCGCACACTCGCCATCGGACCGAGCAGTATAATCGGCGTCGCGCTGCCGAAACGCCACCACGCCCCGACCACTCCCGCACGCCGACGCTGATGAGCACCTTCGAAGCCAAGAAACAACGCTTGATCGGCCAGCTGGGCGAGGGCGGCGTGCGCCTCGCGAAGCCGACCTCGAACCTGTTTCGCGACCGCGATGAGGCGCCCTCTCGGCGCCTCGACGTGCACGACTTCAACAACGTGCTCGCCATCGATACCGAGCGGGGCTGGGTCGAGGTGGAAGGCATGACGACCTATGCCGATCTTACCGACGCCACTCTCGCTCGGGGTGTCATGGTCGCGGTAATTCCGCAGCTCAAGTCGATCACCATCGGCGGGGCGATAGCGGGCATCGGCATCGAGTCGTCGTCGTTCAAATACGGCTTGCCGCACGAGACGTTGCTCGAGATGGACGTGTTGGTAGGCGACGGGCGCGTGCTGCATTGCACGCCGGACAACGAGCATCGTGATCTTTTCTACGGCTTTCCCAACTCCTACGGCACCATTGGCTACGCACTCAAGGTCAAGGCGCGGACGGTGCCGGCCGCACCGTACGTCGCTCTCGAGCACATCCGTTTTGCGGACGCCGCGGCGCTGTTCCGCCGCGTCGAAGAGCTCTGCGCCCAGGAGATCGACTTCCTCGACGGCTCCGTTTTCGGCCCCGACGAGCTCTATCTCACCGTCGGCCGATTCGCGGACCAAGCGCCCTACACGAGCGACTACACCTACATGGACATCTACTATCAGTCGATCCGCAGACGGCCGAGCGACTATCTGACGACCTACGACTACCTTTGGCGCTGGGACACGGACTGGTTCTGGTGCTCGCGAAACCTCTTCGTCCAGAACCCGCTCGTGCGCCGGCTCGTCGGTCGACGCCATCTCAACTCGATCACCTATACCAAGGTCATGCGTTGGAACAGCCGCTGGGGGCTTACCCGAGGCATCGAAAAGCTGCTTGGCTTTCAGTCGGAATCCGTTATCCAGGATGTCGACATCCCCATCGAGAACGCCGCACGGTTCCTCGACTTCTTTCACCGCGAGATCGGCATTCTGCCAATCTGGATCTGCCCCATCGGCAGCTTCGACACGTCTGCGAGGTTCGATCTCTACGCGCTCGATCCGCAGAAGCTCTACGTGAATTTCGGCTTCTGGGATGCCGTGCGCAGCCGCCAACGGCTACCGGAGGGCTACCACAACCGCAAGATCGAGCACATGGTCCGCGAGCTCGGCGGTGTAAAATCGCTCTACTCGGACAGCTACTACGCGCCGGACGAATTCTGGCAGATCTACAACGAGCCGGCCTACCGCACGCTGAAACAAAAGTACGACCCCCAAGCGGTCTTCGCGGATCTCTACGAGAAGTGCGTGCGGCGGGCGTAGCGCGATGCCGTTGCGCCCGGGGTCCCGGCGGGGTCGCGCCACCAGCTGCTTCGCAGCGCAGGGCGGCGCGCCCGACGCCGGTTGAATTTCCGCCGCGCCGCCACCAGAACGAGACCGGGTTCGGACCGGATGACACCCTTTCAACGCGCCCCATGTCGCACGCGCTCTCGATACAGCAGCTCACGAAGACCTACGCCAACGGGTTGAGGGCGCTCAAGGGCATCAGCCTGAACGTGTCCGAAGGCGACTTCTTCGCGCTGCTCGGCCCGAACGGGGCCGGCAAATCCACCGTTATCGGCATCATCTGCTCGCTGATCAACAAGACCGCCGGCCGCGTCGCGATCTTCGGCCACGACATCGACAGCGACTTTGGCCGGGCGAAGGCGTGCCTCGGCGTCGTTCCACAAGAGTTCAACTTCAGCATGTTCGAGACCCCGCTGCAGATCGTCGTCAATCAGGCCGGCTACTACGGCATCGATCGCAGGCGCGCCCACGAGCGCGCCGAGAAGTACCTGAGTCAGCTCCACCTCTGGGAGAAGCGCGACGTGAGCTCGCGGATGCTCTCAGGCGGCATGAAACGCCGCCTGATGATTGCCCGCGCGCTCGTCCACGAACCGCGTCTGCTCATCCTCGACGAACCGACCGCCGGCGTGGATATAGAGATTCGCCACTCCATGTGGCGCTTTCTGCGCGAGATCAACGCGCGCGGCACCACCATCATCCTCACCACGCACTATCTCGAGGAGGCCGAGCATCTGTGCCGGCACATCGGCATCATCGACCACGGCCAGCTGATCGAAGACACCAGCATCAAGGAGCTGCTCAAGCGGCTCAACACGGAGACCTTCATTCTGGATCTCGAGCGGCCGGTCGACACGCTTCCCGACTCGCTCGATCGTGACATCCGCCTGATCGATCCCACGACCATCGAGGTGGACGTCTCCAGAGACCAGCCCATAAATCACGTCTTCGCCGATCTGTCGTCACACGACATACGCATCGTCAGCATGCGCAACAAAAGCAACCGCTTGGAGCAGCTGTTCATGCGTCTGGTCGGGAACGGCGAAGGCGAGGCCCGATCGCCGTCATGACACTCGCCGAGCGATACGTCGCGTTTGAGACCATCGTCATCAAGGAAATCACGCGATTCACCCGGATCTGGACGCAGACGCTGCTGCCGCCGGGCATTACGACGGCGCTCTACTTTCTGATCTTCGGCAATCTCATCGGCCCGCGAATCGGCGAGATGGACGGATTTCTATACATGGACTTCATCGTGCCGGGACTGATTCTGATGGCCGTCATCACGAACTCCTATGCCAACGTCTCCTCGTCGTTCTTCAGCGCCAAGTTTCAGCGATTCGTCGAGGAGATGATGGTGGCGCCCGTACCGAACTACCTGATCCTGCTCGGGTACGTCGCCGGCGGCGCCGCCCGGGGCATCCTGGTCGGCATCCTGGTCACCGTCGTGGCGATGTTCTTCAGCGACGTCCGCGTTCACGACCCGCTCGTGGTGGGCTCGATCGTCCTGCTCACCTCGGTGCTGTTTTCGCTTGGCGGCTTTATCAACGGCATCTTCGCCCACAGTTTTGATGACGTCTCCATCGTGCCGACGTTCGTGCTGACGCCACTCACGTATCTGGGCGGCATCTTTTATTCCATCAAGCTGCTGCCCGAGTTCTGGCAAAACGTTTCGCTGACCAATCCGATCCTGTACATGATCAACGCGTTCCGTTACGGTTTTCTGGGCATCTCGGACATCGATCTGCTCGTGTCGTACACGTTGATTATCGGCTTCATCGCCGTGCTTTTTGCACTGAGTCTGTATCTGCTCAACAGGGGCTACGGCATACGAAGCTGATGGCTGGGCGTGGGGACGAGACGGGCCGGCGCGCCCCCGAGAGGTGCAGGCGACGCGCGGCCCGCGGAACCTTTCGGCGCGACGCCCGTCGGTTCGTAGGGATCAACCGAGTAGGAATGAG
Source organism: Arenicellales bacterium (assembly GCA_041550555.1). Lineage (GTDB taxonomy): Bacteria > Pseudomonadota > Gammaproteobacteria > Arenicellales > JBFEOO01 > JBFEOO01. Next base: position 24,354 of record JBFEOO010000034.1, on the reverse strand, counting down.
GAGACTGGCGCTATGAAAAAACTGCTTTTACTGGTCACGACGCTGATGGCGGCGACGTCGGCGCACGCCCAGGTCGAAAACGTCGACAGTGCACGGCTCAAGACCCTGCTAGAGGAAGGCGTGCCGGTCGTCGACGTGCGCACCCCACCGGAGTGGGCGAACACCGGTGTCGTCCCGGGCAGTCACCCGTTGACGTTCTTCGACGAGCAGGGCCGCTACGACGTGGGCTCGTGGGTTGCGCAGCTGGACGCGATTGCCGACAAGAGCCAGCCTTTCGCTCTGATCTGCCAGCAGGGCGTGCGCAGCGAGGCCATCAGCCGCTTCCTCGTCGACCAGCTCGGCTACAAGCAGGTTTACAACGTGATGCGCGGCATCGCTGGCTGGATCCAGGACGGTTATCCCATCGTGACCCCCTGAACGGCGTCACGGCTCGAGATTGACAAACGCCGAAGGGTAGGCGTCCAGGGCCGCGCTGCCGCCCGTGTGAAGAAAGAGGACGCTCTGACCCTCGCCAAATCGACCCTGGCGCACGAGACCGATGAGCCCGGCCATCGCCTTGCCGGAGTAGACCGGGTCGAGCAGCAGGCCCTCGAGTCGGGCGACCAGCGAGATGGCTGCCACCGTCTCAGCGGTCGGCACACCGTAGGCGGGCCCCGCGTAGCTGTCGAGGAATTCGACCCGGCCCCAGTCGATGTCCGCGACGGCGCCGAGCAGATCCGCCACACCATCGGCAATGGGTCGCACCGCGCCCGCCACCGCTTCCCACGGCGTCTCGTCACACACGCCGATTACGGGAAACGCCGCGCCGCGCGCCTGACACCCCACCACCAGCCCGGCCTGCGTGCCCCCGCTGCCACTGGCGAGGACCAGGGCGTCGGGTGACCAGCCCTGGGCGTCCGTCTGCGCCAACAGCTCGGCGGCACATTCGACGTAGCCCAGCGCGCCCAACGGACAGGAACCACCCACCGGAATCACATAAGGCCGTGCACCGGCGTTGCGCAGCCGTTCGGCGAGCTGCTGCATCGCCTCGGCTCGATCCACGTCGCCCGCAACGAAGTGCAATCGGGCGCCGAGCAGCCGGTCGTAGAGCACGTTGCCGAGCGTCTCGTAGCCCGGGTCGGACCACGGCACCGAGCGCGCCAGTACGAGCTCGCAGCGCAGACCGAAGCGGGCGGCGGCAGCGGCCGTCTGGCGCGCGTGGTTCGACTGCACGGCCCCAGCCGTGATCAGCGTGTCAGCGCCCTGACGCAATGCGTCGGCGACGAGGAACTCCAGCTTGCGGGTCTTGTTACCGCCACCGGCAAGACCCGTGCAGTCGTCGCGTTTGACATAGATCTGCGGGCCCCCGAGGTGATTGCTGAGCGCGCGCAGGGGCTCGAGCGGCGTCGGCAGATGCGCCAGGCGCTCACGCGGGAAATCGGCGATAGTGGCGATGGTCATGTCGCTTCTCCGGGGCACAGCCGCCGTCGATCGGGTAGATCGCGTGGGCCGGGGTGGACGATCGCCCGACGCCCGTCCACGCCGGCAGCGGCGCCAGCTTCAACCTGCCACTGGAAATCCGGCACCCCGACCAGTTTAATGGCAGCGCGGCGGTGCGTGCCACGGACGCGGTTATGCCTGAACAAGAACGCGACTACTACGAGGTGCTCGGCGTTGCGCGCGACGCCGATGCCAAGGCCATCAAGCAGGCCTATCATCGCCTGGCGATGAAGTGGCATCCGGACCGTAACCCGGCGCCGGAGGCGGAGGAGCGCTTCAAAGAGATCGCCAAGGCCTATGCCATCCTCTCGGATCCGAACAAGCGCGCCCACTACGACCGCGCCGGCTTCGAAGGCGTCGCTCACTTCAGCTTCGACGACCTGTTCGGCGACCTCGATCTGGGCGAGGTCTTCGGCGGCTTCGGTGTGGGCGCCGAGCGGGGCAGCATCTTCGATCGTTTCTTCCACGGCCGCGAGCCTCGCCGGGGGCTCAACCTGCGCGTCAGCGTGCACGTGCCGCTCGAGCGCGTCGATCAGGGCGGCGCGCAGGCGATCAGCTTCGTCCGACCCGTGACCTGCGCCACGTGCGGCGGATACGGTACCCGTTCGGGCCGGCCCCCTAGAGCGTGCAAGGACTGCGCCGGCACCGGCCGCAAGGTGAGCACGCGCGGCAACCGCGGGAGCTTTCGTTTCGAGCAAGTCACCACCTGCCCTTCGTGCGCGGGCCGCGGCACTGTCGTAGGCGCCGCGTGCCGCGATTGCGACGGCCGCGGGCAGCTCGAGCACGAGGAGACCCTGAAGCTCAAGATTCCACGAGGCATCGAAGACGGCACCGTGCTGCGGGTACCCGGACATGGACTTCCGGCAGGCGCGCGCGAGGCCCCCCCCGGCGATCTCCTGGTCGACGTCTATGCCGAACCGGACACGCGCTTCCAACGCCACGGCGCCGATCTGTGGCGCACGCAAACCGTCGACCTCGTCGACGCGGTGCTCGGCACACGGATCCAGGTGCCGACGCTTTCCGGCACGGTGCGCGTCACGCTGCCGCCCGGGATACAGCCCGATGAGGTGCTGCGGCTGCGCGGCAAGGGTTTGCCGCGCTACCGCGCGAGCGGTCGCGGGGATCTCAAGCTGCGGCTGCGCGTGCGGGTGCCGCAGACGCTCACCGCCGAGCAGCGCGCACTGTACGAGCAGCTGCGGGCATTGCCCCGCTCATGAGCGGCGCGCCGACCGCTCAGCCGACGTCGATGCGCCAGCCGCTCGCCGACGTCGGCCGGCAGTCGATCTCAACGTCGGCGAACTGGCGAACGACCTCGATGTTGGTGCGCGTGTGGGAGCTCGGCGCCACGCTCATGTAGCTGCCGCCGCCGGCGAGCGCCATCGGCACCAGCAGCTGGTCCGCCAGATGGCTGCCCACAGGCACCCCTGCGGCCACGTAGGTGTGCACCGCCTCAGCCGCGTTGGCGGCCACCGCCTCGGCGGGCACGCCGCGTTGGCCAAAGGCCACGAACACCTCGCTCACGAAGGCGCATTGCACCGTCACGACGACCGCGTTGCCGGGACCGCGCGGGGCCTCGACCTCTCGGACGACGACGTCCCGCTCTCCGAGCCCGAGGGCGGCTCGGAGGGTGGTGCGTTCCCGCTCGGCGATATGGCGCGCCAAGCCCGATAGCCACACCGCGGCGTGCATCCCGACCACGGGCCCTCGCTCGAGCAGCGCCAACGGCGCGAGCCGCTCGGCGGGTTCCACTGTCACTTCGACACAACCGCCCCCGGCCGGGTAGAAACCGGGGCGGACCAGGCGCGCCGTAACCTGCGGACCCATGCGGTTCACCAACGGCAGAAAGGCCTGCTCGAGGAACTCGAAGGGCGGCGCCTGGGGATTGTGCGTACCGCCTTCGAGGACCAGCCGCGAGGTGCCGGTCGCGGAGAGCAGCGCCGGCATCACCGTCTGCAGCACAAGACCGGTGCTCCCCGCCGTGCCGACGTCGAAGCGGTAGCTGCCCGGCCGCACGGCAGCGGGACGAAACTCGAGGGCCGTGCCGCCGAGCACCGCGCCCTCGACGTGCGCAGCGCTCACCTGCGCCGCTGCCTGCACGGCGGTCAAATGCTGGCGGCGCAGACCCGGGCGGCTGCGCGTCGCGCGGATGTTGTCGATGCGGAACGGTTTCTGGAAGCACATCGACAGTGCGAGCGCCGTGCGCAGTATCTGGCCGCCGCCTTCGCCGCGGGCACCGTCGACGATGACCATGCTCAGCGACGAATCACGACGAGCCGCCCGTCGTCGAGGCCGTAGACGATATCCACGCCGCCGCGGTCGTCGAGATCGACGACGCGCACCGCGGTGGCGATTGGCCGCGGATTCTGAAAACGCTGGCGCTCGGCGAAACGCCCGTCCGCGAAGCTCAGGACCGCCAGCGACCGGCGGTCCTGCGTGGGCAGCACGATCTCCGCGATGGCATCACCGTCGAGATCAGCGACCGTGCCCATCTCCAGCACTGTCGACCCCATGGCATGGTTGGAGTATCCGCGTCGCGCGCCCTCCTCGCGCCAACCATCGCGATCGAGCTCCCCCACGCGCAGCACACCCCCGATGTGGGGTGTCTCCACGTAGCTGATCTCGGGGCGGCCGTCGCCGTCGACGTCGCCGACACCGACCGGATTCAGCCAGCGATACGGCACGCCGATGGCGGGCGTTTCCGCAATGATGCTGAGAGTCCCCCCGATCGGCGCGACGACGGCCAGGGCCGCACCTGCATCGCGATAGCTGCGCACCAGCACCACGTCCTCCCAGCCGTCACCGTCGACGTCGGCGACCCTCGGCAGCAAATCCTCGAACACCGAGCCGTCATCGAGCGTCAGCGCAGCGCGGGTGCCGTCGCGCAGCTCGACGCGCAGCCCCGACGCCTCGAGCCGGTCTCCGAGCACACCGTGGGCGTAGCGGCCGGTAGCGTCCACCAACCACGCCCGCGCAATGCGCCCGCGGCCGTAGCCGGGTCGGCTGTGCGGAATGGCATTGGCCGCGCCGGGGTCGACATCGCCGCTGCCCGCGGGCGCGGCAGCGAGCAGCGGGCGACCATCACCCCAGACGAGGTGGGCGCGCCGGCCACCAGGCCATGTCGCCTGCACGAGCGCACCGGCGTCGAGGTCTACGACCTGCAGCTCCGGCACGCCGTCGGACCCTGGCAGCTCGTAACGCCGTACCTCCGAGGCGGTCGCGGCGAGCCCCGCGCCAGCGAGCCCGGCAACCGCCCACGCGAGCGCGATGCGGCGCGAGCGACTCGAATCAGTCATGCTTGTGCTCGCCGTCTCTCCGCTGACCCGGAGCCCTCGGCAGGCCGCGTCCTTGGGTGGATCCGCTTCGTTCATCGGTGCACGCCGGGCGCGCCGAGCGTCTTGAGTCGCCGCTGGCGATGTCCGCGACCCGCTGCGGACCGCCGAGCAGCGGGTTTCATTTGAGCGCGCGCCCGCGTTAAAGTTGGACGTGGGCGGCCGTCAGCGGTGCGACAGCGCGTCGCCGACTGGCCGAGGAGAGCACAGAGCATGGGACTGTTCAACAGCAGAAAGACCGCGACGCCTCGCCCCGAGCAGGCGCCGCCCGGTCGCAGCGACCCGATGCCCGTCGCCGAGCGCCATTTCGTCAACGGCTCGCGCCTGGCGCCGCCGTACCCCTCGGGCCTGGAAATCGCAACGTTTGGCATGGGCTGCTTCTGGGGTGCGGAGCGCCGTTTCTGGCCGCTACGAGGCGCGTATTCCACGGCGGTGGGCTACGCCGGCGGCTACACCGCCAATCCCACCTACGAGGAAGTGTGTACAGGGCTGACCGGCCACGCGGAGGTGGTGCAGGTCGTCTTCGATCCGTCGCGGCTGCGCTACGCGCAGCTGCTCGAGGTGTTTTGGGCAGCTCATGATCCGACCCAGGGCATGCGTCAGGGCAACGATGTCGGCACACAATACCGCTCCGCCATCTTCACCCATTCGCCCTCGCAGATGACGGCGGCACGTGCGTCCTGCGACGCCTATCAGCGAGCACTCACGGCAGCAGGTTTCGGCCCGATCACCACCGAGATCGCCGCCGCGCCACCGTTCTATTTCGCAGAGGACTACCACCAGCAGTACTTGGCGAAGAACCCGGCGGGCTACTGCGGGCTCGGCGGCACCGGTGTCCCCTATCCAAACTCTGCGGCCTCGGCCGCCTGACCCATCATGGCGTTTTCCGGCCGCAACGCCGCGCCAGGACGGACAGCGGCGCCGCACGCGACATGAACCGGGCCACCTGGCCAGCGAGCGGGCCACGCCCCGGGGCATTCATGCTGTGCCCCCGGGCACCGCAGCCGGCATGCGTGCATGCCCTGGCGATGCCGGTGTGCCGGCGCGACCGAAAACCAACGGAGGCTATGCGATGACTGAGATCGGAATCACCGCAACGTGGATTATCGCCTTTGTCGCGCTGGCGGCAGGCGCCGTCATCGGCTTCGCGGTCGGATTCGGGCGGCGGCAAGACACAGCCAAGGAGCGCGAGGCACTCGAGCAGCTGCGCCAGGAGTTCGACGGCTACCGCGACCGGGTAGGCGAGCACTTCTCGAGAACCTCGGAGCTCTTCCACGGCATGACCGAGCACTACAGGAGCCTCTACCAGCATCTCGCAGAGGGCGCGACGGGGCTGTGCGATCCCGACACCGTGCCGGCGCGGCTGGCTCTCGACTCCGAGCCGCTGCTGACGAGCGGCGATCACCCCTCAGAGACACAGCCCGGAACCATGGAGATGGAGGCGACCGAAACGGCAACGACGGAGGACAGCACCGACACGAAGACGGCCATGGAGGCGGCGCCCGATGTCGCGGATGAGCCCGGCGACACCGTCGATACGGCGCAGGCCGATCGGGGCAGCGGCGGCGAAGCGACGACGCGCACCGCGGGCCAGGCGCCCGACTCCGCTCAGCGCAGCGGCGATGTGTCGGTGCCGCGCTCCGCGGCCACCGCCGACAGCACGACGGCGCCGGCGAGCCGCCTACACTGAGCCGACGCCCCGGCGGGCGGGGCGCGTCAGCGCGGCTCGCCGGCGAGTTTGCGAATGAGTGGATTGGCGCGTGACCAGGCGAGATTCTTGAGGGCACCGAGGACCGCGCCGTAGAGGTCCTCCGATTGCTGCTCGATCGCGCCGAGATCCCACCGCAAAAGCCCGGTGGGCTCCGCCGCCACCACCGTGCGCATACGCACCTTCGAGCGACTGACGGGACCGATCTCGCCAATGATGTCGCCCGAGCCCTGCGTGGTGACGCGCTCGCCGGTCGACAGCAAAATATCGACCGACCCGGAGACAATCATGTAGAAGAACGGCTCCGCGTGCTCACCCTTGGTAAACACGGTGCCCCCCGCCGCGAACTGCACCTGCTCGGCGAGCTCGGCGAGCCGGCGCAATACGCCGTGGTCGAAGCCGCCGAACACCTCGCTGCGTTTCATCAGGGCTACTGCCGACTCGACGTCCACGTTCCTTCTCCACGAGGTCAGCTGCAGTGATGGTACTACAAAATCCGAGGGCATGAGGCGCGCATGCATCGGGCAAGCATTCGATGAAACGGCGGCTTTCGCACGTGGTCGGGTTCGACGACGGAGCTTTCGCTCGCTCCCACCGGGGCAATGTGATGGTGATCGGCGCCGTGTTCAGCGGTCTGCGGCTCGAGGGCGTTCTGCGTACCGAAGTGCGCCGCGATGGGGCCAACGCCACCGCCAAGCTCATTGCGTCCGTGTCGGGATCGCGCTTCAGCGATCATCTGCAGCTGGTGCTGCTGCAGGGCATCGCGCTGGCGGGCTTCAACGTGATCGACATCGAAGCGCTTCACGATGCCTTGGGGATGCCAGTGCTCGTCGTCGCCCGCCGGCAGCCGAATCTCGACGCCGTCGAACGCGCCCTGCTGACACGCGTGGCGGGGGGACGCCGCAAATGGCGTCTGATCGAACGGCTCGGCCCCATGCAGCCGGCCGCGGGTGTATTCGTCCAGCGCGCCGGGATCGAGCTCGGTGAGGCGACGGCGCTGATCGAACGACTCGCCGTTCACGGCCGCATGCCCGAGCCGCTGCGCGTGGCCCACATGATCGCCGGCGGCGTGACCGCCGGCGAAAGCCGCCGGCGCGTCTAGGAACCTCTCCCTCTCGGCCAGCGCGACGGCCCGAGCGGCCGCACCCGGCTCAGTCAGACTTGACGGGCGGGGTCATCGGAACGGGGAACGGGGTAACGTTACCCTTCTCGCTCGACGTTGCGGTGACCTTGTTGACGCCCTCCTTGTCGACCTCGTCGATACGCACCACGGAGTGCAAGGGCAGATAGGTGCGCTTCACGCCGGAGAACTCGGCCTTGAGCTGCTCCTCGCTGGGATCGACGACGAGCTTGGAGCGTTCACCGAAAATGATCTCGCCTACCTCTACGAAGGCGAAGAGCGCGTTCTGGCTGAGCTCACGCGCATAGAGCTCGTAGAGCTTGCCCTGGCTCTGAAAAATGACCCTGTAGATGCTCTTGTTCGCCATCGTGTATTCCACGGCGAGCGACCCGGACCCCGCCGGGCGCGCTCACCTCCGTGTGGTTGGGGGCAATCGCTCCGGTAATCAAGTGGACAGGCTGTAGGGGTGTCTCAATCTTCGTAGGTGAGCTCCGGCCAGAACACTTTGTCCGGCTCATCGGCGGCAAGCTTCTCGCAGCGCTTCTGGGCCTCGCCGTAGCTCATCTCCTCGTCGGCAAAGCGACCGGCCTCGTGCCGGTACTTGTACTTCCAGGCGACGATGTAGCCCGGGGCGTCCCGGCGCCGCATCAGCGGATCCGATTTTGGTATCCTCGTCCCGGCCATGGTCGATGCTCCCTTACTTGGTGGATCACCCGCTCGGCCGCGGATTTAATCGTGCCCGTATCACGATGTCCATATCCCGAGCCTCGTGGCCGTGCACCACGGTCCCCGGCGCGACGCTGGGCGCGCGGCCCGGTGCGCCGCCATCGGCGCGGCATCGACTCCGCCCCGTGACGGCCGCGGCGACCCCATGATGCGCCTGCACGATCGATCCTGTTGGATTTTCGACATGGACGGAACGCTGACAGAGACCGTGCATGACTTCGACGCCATTCGACAGGCGCTGGATGTCCCGCCCGGCCAGCCCATCCTCGAGTACCTCGACGGACTGCCTGCAGAGGCTGCGCTCGACCGCTACCAACGGCTCGAGCAGATCGAGCGCGAGCTGGCAATGGTTTCGCGAGCCCGGCCGGGCGCCGTCGATCTGCTGCAACGGCTCACCCGGCGAGGCAGTCGCGTAGGGATCCTCACACGCAATACGCTGGACAACGCGGTGACGACGTTGGCCGTGTGCGGGCTCGACGGCTTCTTCGACAGCGCCTGCGTGATGGGACGCGAGCAAGCTCTGCCGAAGCCCCATCCAGAGGGCGTTCACAAGCTTCTCCGGCGGTGGGGCGCCGCACCGCAGAGCTCGGTCATGGTGGGCGATTATGTGTTCGACCTTCAGGCGGGGCGCGCCGCAGGCACTGCCACGGTGTATCTCGACGTCCGCGACGAACGCCGCTGGACCGACTATGCCGACGTCACCGTGACAACCCTGGATGCGCTGCCGACGGGCTGAGCGAGAGACGTGACGCGCCTGCGCCTTGTCCGCGCGAGCCTGGTCGCCCTGATCGGGCTTTCCTCGTCCACGCTCGCAGACGAGCTGCCGGCGCCGATCCGCGACGCCCTGCTCCGCCACAACCTGCCTCTCGCCAGCGTCAGTGTCGTCGTCCGGGAGCCCGGCGCCGCCAAGCCGGTGGTCGCCTATCGCGCCGACGAGCCCCGCAACCCGGCGTCCACCATGAAGCTCGTGACCACCTTGGCCGCGCTCGAGCTGCTCGGACCGGCTTATACCTGGAAGACGCACGCCTACGTCAACGGCCAGTTGGCGGACGGACGCCTCACAGGCGACCTCGTGCTGCAGGGCGGCGGCGACCCGTTTTTGGTCACCGAAGCGTTCTGGACCATGCTGCGGATGGTGCGCGAGAAGGGAGTGCGCGACATCGGCGGCGACCTGCTCGTCGATGAAGGCTACTTCGACCTCGCCCCGGAGGCCGCCGGCGACTTCGACGGACAGCCCTACCGGGCGTACAACGCGTCCCCCAGCGCACTGCTCGTCAATTTCCGGGCCACGCGCTTCGTCGTGTTCCCGGAGCTGGACACGGGGCGCATTCGCGTGTTCGCCGACCCGCCCGGCCGGAGCCTCGCGATAGACAATCGACTGCGGCCACTCGCCGGCCCCTGCCGCAACCTTCACCACGCCGTCACCTTCGACGTCAAGCAGGCCGATCAAACCATCGTCACGATCAGCGGCAGCTACCCGCGGGCATGTGGCGAGTTCATCCTCACGCGATCGGTCGTTCCTCAGAGCCGGTACCTGTTCGGCCTGTTTCAATCGCTCTGGCAATCGCTCGGCGGCACGCTAGCGGGCGATATCAGGCCGGCGCCCGTTCCGCCCACCGCCCGCCTGCTACACACTCACGAGTCACCCACCCTGGCGGAGATCGTCCGATCGATCAACAAGTTCAGCAACAACGTCATGTCTCGCCAGCTGCTGCTGACGCTGGGCGCCGAGGTCTACGGCGCGCCGGGCACCGTCGAGAAAGGCGCGCGCGCGCTTGCCGAGTGGGCTGCCGCCAAAGGGCTCGCCATGCCGGAGCTCGTCGTCGAGAACGGTTCGGGTCGGTCACGGAACGCGCGCATCTCCGCCGGCAGTCTCGCGCGTCTGCTGGAGAACGCTTACACAGGGGCGCTGCGACCGGAGTTCATGTCCTCGTTGCCGATTGCCGCCATGGACGGCTCGCTGACCAGACGCTTCCACAGCGAGCCCCTCGCCGGCCGCACGCGCGTCAAGACCGGCCTGCTCGACGACGTGCGCGCGCTCGCCGGCTACGTCTACGCCCAAAGCGGGCGCTGGTATATTGCGGTGCTTCTGCACAACCACAAGCAGCTTGGCCGCGACAGCGGCACCGAGGTCCAGAACGCATTTCTGCGCTGGGTGTACGAGCAGTAGCGGTAACGACGCGGGCGGGCGCGAACTGCCGGCACGACGCAGGCAGCCGGCACCCGGCGCGCAGGGTTACGCCACGGCAAAGAACGCGTTGAGAACCGCGGCGACCGCCTGCGGATCGTCCATGTGCAGGTGGTGACCACCGTCGAGGTCGACGACATCGAGCCGTGGCACGCTTTCATAGCGTGCCTGCATGAAGGGTCGATCATGAAGGCGTCCCGAGCGACCTCGTATCAGCATCACCGGCGCTTCGATCCGTTCGAGAAAAGCCAGCACGTGGCGCTCGGTGAGCAGCAAAGGCGAACCGACGCGCAGCCGCGGATCGGTGCGCCACGTCACACCCCCCGAGCGCGACCGGCTGTTGCGCGCGGCGAGCAGACGCGCCGCGTGCTCGCTAAGACCGCCCACGGCGTGTCGGGCGCGCGTCGCCGCCTCGGCATGCGGATAGAGGGGCGGCTGTTTGGCAGCCAGCGCCCGGCTTTGCTCCAGCGATTGCAGTAATCGGTCGGGGGCCTGCGAAGGCTCCGCAGTGAGCGGTCCCAGCCCCTCGATCAGCGCGAGCCGCTCGACACGCTCAGGTGCAACGGCGGCCACCATGGTCGCAATGCCTGCCCCCAACGAATGCCCGAGCAGGGTAAAGCGCTGCCAGCCGAGCGCATCGACCGCGTCCAGAACGGCGGGCACATAGTCAACGAAGTGATAGGCGGTGCCCGGCGGGCGGTGCTGTGAACGACCGTGACCGGGCAGGTCCAAACCGACGCAGCGCACCCCCGTCAGATGCGGCGCCAGCGGGGAGAAACTGGCCGCGTTGTCGAGCCATCCGTGCAACGCCAGCACCCACTGCGCGCTCGGCGAGCCCCAGGCCAAAGCGGCCAGCCGCAGGTGCGCCGCCCGCAGGCGAATCTCCTCGCCGCGCGAGGCCGTCTCAGGGGTAGCCGGAGAGGGAGGCGTCATGAGGGGGTCGCGGGCACGGCGCTCAGAAGATCGCCAGCTGCGCACCGGTGACACGCTCGAAGCTGGTGCCCAGAAACTGCAGAATTGCGTCGGCCACCGGCTTGAGCTGCTTCTCCCGGTAATGGTCGTAATCGAGCGCGTGCCCGATGGCGTCCTCCGGCTCCGGGCCGGCGCGGGTGATGACATAGCGGATCCAGCCGCCGGTCCTGGCCTGTTTGCGCGCGGCCTGGACGTGTGGCGGCGTCTGACGGCAATACTGGTCCAGGGGCCGGCGCAGGCGCTTGCGGTAGACGAGCTGCGCATCGAGCTCCCCCGCCTCGAGTCGCCGGACGGTATCGCGAAGGAACTCCTCGTAGGGCTGATCGAGAAAGACGCGTCGATAGAGCCCACGCTGGAATGTGCGCGCGAGCGGCGTCCAGTCGGTGCGCACCGACTCGAGACCCTTGAAGACGACCTCGCTGCCGCCTCCGGCGCTGGTCACCAGCCCCGCGTAGCGTTTCTTACTACCCTTCTCAGCGCCGCGCACCGTGGGCATGAGGAACCGTGCGAAGTGGGTTTCGAAGCAGACCTCGAGAAAGCTCTCCAGATCGTGCTCGTCGCGCACCACCGCCTGCCACCAGCGGTTGAGCATCGCCGCCAGCCGCTGCCCGCACACGCGCGCCTCCTCCTCCGTGGGTCCCGGGCCGAGGAGCACGAAGATCGAGTCGGTGTCGCCGTAAATCACGCGGTAGCCGTCGCGCTCGAGCCGTCTGCGACTGCGGGTGATGATCTCGTGCCCGCGCCGGGTGATGCTGTTGGCGAGGCGGGCATCGTGGAAGCGGCAACCGCTGCTGCCGAGCACGCCGTAGAAGGAGTTCATGATGATCTTGATCGCCTGGACCATCGCGCGGTCGCCCCGCTCCCGCGCCTGCTCGCGCTGCCCCCACAGCTCGGAAATCAGCTCGGGCAGGATGGCGCACCCGCGTGAGAAGCGCGCCCCCAGAAAACCCGCGACGGGATGCTCGCCCGGGGTGGCGAGTCCGAGCGGGTCGACGCGGAACGTACGCACGATGCTCGGGTACAGGCTCTTGAAATCCAGCACGATCACGTTCTCGTACAGCCCGGGCTGCGAGTCCATGACATAGCCCCCCGGGCTGGCGATGTCCGAGTGCCGCTCGCCTACGTCGGGGGCCACATGGCCGCGGCGGTGCAGCCGCGGCAGATACAGGTTGTCGAAGGCCGCCACCGACCCACCGTGTCGGTCCAGAGCCAGACCCGTCAGCTCGCTGCGCCGCATCGCGAAGTCGATCAGGCGCGCCTCGGCAAAGATATCCAGAACGAGCCGACAGTCCTCCAGGTTGTAGCGGGCCAGCGCCGGCTTGTCCTGCTCGAATAGACGCTCGATGGTTGCGGGCTTGTCGGGCGAGCCTTCAAGCAGCTTGCCGCGTCCCAGCAGCTCGCGCGCAACCGCGTCGAGCGAGAGACTCGCAAAGGACCAGAACGCCGCGCGCAGCGTGTCGATGCCGTCGAGCACCACGCGTCCCGGGACGCGTGCAGCGTGCCTTTGTCCGGGAACCCTCGCCGGCAGCAACCTGGCCAGCTCGCCGCCGCGCCCCAGCGCGAACGGCACCCCCAGCCGCGCAGCCGCGGATTGAATCAGGCGCAGATCGAAATTGACCACGTTCCAGCCGAGCAGCAGGTCGGGATCGATCTCGCGAACCCAGGCGAGGAAAGCGCTGAGCAGAGTCCGCTCGTCGGCGCACGCGCATAGATCGGATCCGCTCGCACACTCGGGGGGGCCAATCACAAAGACCCGCTCGGCGTCCTGCGTCGCGCCGGCGATCGAGTAAAGCCGTTGACCGCTGCGACTGGTCTCGATGTCGATGGCCATAGCCCGAAGCGCGGGGCGGTGCTGCGTTCGCCGCACGATGGGGTTGTGCAGCTCTCGATAGCCGTCCCGATGAACCGCTCGACCCGACACCGCGATGGACGAGGTGGCGAACCGCTCCATGAGAAAGCGATCGGTGGGCTTGACGTCGGACTCGTAGAGCGCGACACCGCGGGTCCTCAGCTGCTCGCGTGCTGCGCGCAGATCGCTCTGACGCAAAAAATACAGGGCGTCGACCGCACGGCCGGCCATCGTGCTCAGAGCAAGCGGCCGTCTGGCAAGCGGCGCGTGGTCCCGGAGCGCGTCGCCGAGCACCGCCGAACGTTCGACGAAGCACACGGGACGCTGATTCGTCAGGACGATCCGCAGCGGTCCAGCGTCGCTCGCGATCCAGAACACGAGCTCGACCCCTTCCGCCCTGTCGCGCCAGTCGCGGGTCAGCACAACGCCTTCGTAGCTCTCGCCGATGCTACGCGCGCCCGCCTGCCCGGCTTCCGACGTCTCCTTATTCAACGCGCCCATGACAACCGATTATATCTGCGGCCCGGGCGCCTCAGCGGCTGCCCGCCGCGCCCGCCAGCGGAAGCGCAGCGCCAGCAGGGTCGCCGCCACGAGCGCGCCGACACCGACGGCCACCATCAGCCGTGGCGCCCCGCCGCCACCTCGCACCGCCATCCAATAGCCGAGCGGAACCATCACCACCCAGAACGCAACGAACAGGACCAGCGTACCGACCCAAACGTCGGAGAGCCCGCGCAACGCGCCCAGCAACACTGCCTGTAGGCCGTCGGGGACGAGCACCAGCGCGGCGACCAGGAATGTCGATGACGCCAGACCCAGCACGCCGACATCGGTCGTGAAAAGTCGCGCCAGCCAGACCGGCGCGCTGGCGAATCCGATGCTCACGGCTCCGAGCAGCACCACGGCGAGGCCCGCCGCGACCCAGCCGGCGAGCCGAACACCGACGCCGTCGCCGCGCCCCACGTGGTTAGCGACGCGAACGCCCGCCGCCGTGCTGAAGCCGAGCGCGAGCATGAACACCAGCGCCACCGCATTCATGGCGATGGTAAAGCTCGCCACCTGGGCCGCGCCGAGCAGACCCGCCAACAGCGTCATGGTGGAGAACGCAGACGCTTCCAGGCCGTGTCCGAGCGCCATCGGGTAGCCGAGGCGGCGCACCCGTCGCGCAACCGAGCGAAAACCTCCAGAGGGGTGCACCAGGCCGTAGCGCTCACGGTCGACGCGCAGCACCACATACCCCGCCACGAACGCGAACAGCAGCCAGCGCACCAGTGACGTCGCCAACGCCGCCCCTTCAGCCCCCATGGCGTCGAATCCCCAGTGTCCGAAGATCAGCAGCCAGTTCAGTGCGGCGTTGCACAGATTGCCCACTATCATCGCCACGACGCCCGGCAAGGGTCGCTGGATGCCTTCCAGAAAGAAGACCGTTGCGATGAAGAGCAGCATGCCTGGCATGCCCCAGCCGAACATGGCGATCACCCGACCACCGCCTGCGGCAAGATCGGCCGGCTGTCCGGCCTGCAGCAGGAACCACTCCCCGGCCTGGCAGGCGGCGGCGAGCAGCACGCCATAGCCCAGGGCATGGAGCAGACCCACGCGCCAGACCATGCCGCACTCCGCCGATCGGCCGCCGCCGTCGGCAAAGGCCGTGACGATGACGATGCCAAGCAGCAGTCCGATGCCGATCAGCATCAGCGGTACCTGCGGCGCGCTGCCCAGGCCGTAGTGGGCGAGCTCGCGGGCGCCGGCGCGACCCGTCATCGCCACGTCGACGGCGATCAGCACCAGTGCGCCGGCGCGCGCGAGCATCACCGGCAGCGCGAGCCGCAGGGTGGGCATGATGTGCCCGTGCCACCCCGTGGCCCCGTTCATGGCCGGCAGCCGCGACGCGTCCCGCCGGGCCCGGCGGGACCTCCCCAGGACCGTCGGTCGGCTGGCGCCGCGCCATGCACGAAAGGGGTCGCTCGCCCCCGTCCGTGGACAGCTCCAGGCCTCGGGGAACGCGCCCAAGCTCTTGTTTTGCTTGCGTGAGCGGGGTCGACCGTGGCGGGCCACCGGGGGCCAGCCGACGCCGGCCGGGCGCCGACGGCGGCGTTCGACGACGCGATGTTGGCCGACGACGACTTAGCCGTGCAGCGAAAAGATAAATATACTGAGGAGAGACGCGATGACAATTATAAGTTCACTCAATACTTATTATTGGACAGGTTGAGGTTTCTCCATGACAGAGCACACCGCCGAGAAGCTGGAGCGTCAGCACTACGTCACGCTCTACGACAACATGACAGGCAAGTCGTATGAGCTGCCGATCATGGAAGGCACCATGGGGCCGCGGGTCATCGATATCCGCACTCTATACCGCGACACCGGTATGTTCACCTTCGATCCGGGCTTCACCTCGACCGCGTCGTGCAGCTCCGAGATTACCTTCATCGACGGCGAGCAGGGCATTCTGCTCCATCGCGGCTACGCCATTGACGAGCTGGCGGAGAACAGCGATTACCTCGACGTTTGCTATCTGCTCCTGCACGGCAACCTACCCTCGCCGGAGGAAAAGACGGAGTTCGAGCATTCCATCACCTACCACACGATGCTGCATGATCAGCTCTCGACCTTTTACCGCGGCTTCACCCGTGCTGCGCATCCGATGGCGATCATGGTGGGTGTAGTCGGGGCGTTGTCGGCCTTCTATCACGACAGCACGGACATCAGCGACCCGATGCAGCGCATGATCGCCGCCCACAGGCTGATCGCCAAAATGCCGACCATCGGTGCGTACGCCTTCAAATACTCGCTGGGCCAACCGTTCATCTATCCGAGCAACGATCTGAGCTACTCCGAGAACCTGCTCAAGATGATGTTCGCCACGCCCACCGCGGAGTACGAGGTGAACCCGGTGCTTGCCAAAGCCATGGACCGCATCCTGATACTCCACGCCGACCACGAGCAGAACGCGTCCACCTCGACGGTGCGTCTCGCCGGCTCCTCGGGCGCCAATCCGTTCGCGTGCATTGCGGCCGGCATTGCTTCGCTGTGGGGACCCGCCCACGGCGGCGCCAACGAGGCGGTGCTAGACATGCTTGCGGAGATCGGCAGCAAGGAACGCATCCCCGAGTTCATCGAGCGCGCCAAGGACAAGGATGACCCGTTCCGGCTGATGGGCTTCGGGCATCGCGTGTACAAGAACTACGATCCTCGCGCCAAGGTCATGCGGGAGACCGCCCATGAAGTGCTCCAGGAAATGGGGATAGAGAGTGAGCCGCTGCTCGAGATCGCCATGGAGCTCGAAAAGATCGCCCTCGAAGACCCTTACTTCGTCGAAAAGAAGCTTTACCCCAACGTCGATTTCTACTCCGGCATCATTCTCAAGGCGATCGGGTTCCCGACCAACATGTTCACCGTGCTGTTCGCCATAGGCCGCACCGTGGGCTGGATCGCCCATTGGAAAGAGATGCTGGGCAACTCCGACAACAAGATAGGACGACCGCGGCAGCTCTACACCGGTGAGCAGGAGCGGAAGTTCACGGCGGTCGACGTACGCAACCACAGCCAGAAGCCGAATTGGAGCTGGCTGTGGGGCGGTGCTTCCAAGGGCCAATAAGGGTCCGCGCCGAATCGACGCCCGCCCAGGGCGGCGCAGGGCGACCGCATCCTCGGCGGGATCAGGGGGCCGGCGCGCTGCCGCGCCCGGCCGGGCCGCGACACATCGCCATCACGGCGATCGGGCCGATCAGCACGGTGAGTCCCATGGCCGCGAAAGCGAGGCCCCATGCGCGCTGAGTCGTCTCGCCGCCTCCCCAGTCGAGCACGACGCCGAAGACGATCGGCCCCAGGAAGGATCCGATGAACCCGATCAGTGAGTGCATTGCCATGGTGGTGCCGCGGTAGCCGGCCTCGGCGGCTTCGACCAGCCCGGCGGTGATCGTCGATGAATCGGCGGTGATGGTCAGCCCGTACAATCCGAGCAGCACGAGCACCAGCAACATGCTCACCGACGGCGAGAAACCGAGCACCGTCGCCAACAACGCCGACGCGCTCATCACCGTCACCAGCGTGGGCACCCTGCCAAAACGCTGGGCGAACTCGTTGGTGATCACACTCGACGGCAGCGCGAACAGCATGACGACGGCGGCGATGGTCGCGGCGCTCAAATCCGCACCAACGACCCCGGCTGGGGCAAGGCTCTGACTGAAGACAATGAAGGGCACGATCCAGTTTCGGAAGCCGAACAGCTCGGCGTTATGGGCCGCGTAGGCAATGGTGAAGCCCAGCGCCCGCCGGTTGGCCAGCACGGGGCGGAAATCCAGTAACCGCGTCGCCGGCGCCGCGGTCTGGGGCATCGTCGCGGGAAGCATCACCAGCACGATCAGGAAAGCGAGCACGGGGCCGAGGACGCTCAGCCCGAACGTCCACTGCCACCCTATCGCATCGTTCAGGTGTCCCGACAGATAAATCGACACGCTGGTGCCGATACCGAACGAGGAGGTATAGAAGGCGACGGTCCGGCTGTGCAACCGCTCCGGCAAGGCGTCGGTCAACGCCTTGAGCCCGGGCATGTACGTACCGGCAAGGCCGACGCCCTGGAGGCAGCGCCAGACGCTCGCCGTCGCGACCCCCTGTGCGGTCAGTGCGAAACCCGCGACCGCGAGAGCGCTGAGCGCCATCGACGCAAGATAGATGCGCTTGGCACTGGTGCGATCGGTGAGCGCGGTCAGCGCCCCGACCGCCACCACATAGCCCCCGAAATAGATCCCGCCAATCCAGCCAACCTCCGTATTGGTCAATCGCCACTCGCTCTGGAACGTCGGAATCAGGGTGGGGTACGTAGCGAACGCCAGCATGCCGAGTATCTCGGCAAAGCACATCATCGCAACGAGCACGACCGGTCGGCGCATGGTGTGCGAGAGTACAACAGCCTGCCTCGCGAGTTATACTGGCGGCCGCGCTTGGCGCGCCCCCTGTTACGCAAAGCATGGGCCGGCGCGTCGTCCCACGGCCAACAGTCAATGAGCAGCACACCCGCGAAACCGCCAAAGCGTCTGCAAACTGCGTTGGAGATCGCGCCGGAGGACTGGGACGCGACCGATGTTTATCATCTCGTCACGGCCCTCGTGATCCCCCGGCCCATAGGTTGGATATCCACGGTTTCCAGCGACGGTATCGACAACGTCGCTCCGCACTCGTACTTCAATGTCGTTGCCCATCGTCCTCCGCACGTCGTGTTCAGCTCCGTGGGCGTGAAGGACACGGTGGCGAATATCCGTGACAACAACCAATTCGTGGTTAATCTGGTCACCTTTGACCTCGTCGAGCACATGAACTTCACCGCCACGGACTTTCCGCCGGCGGAGGATGAATTCGCGTGGTCGGGACTGCAGAAGGCCGCCGCGAGGCGAATACGACCAAAACGTGTGGCGCAGGCCAAGGCGCACTTCGAGTGCGAGGCCGTGCAAATCACCAAGGCCGGCAACGGTCATGTCGTGCTAGGCCGCGTGCTGCACATCCACGTCGACGACTCGGTATGGCGTGACGGCCGCGTCGACCCCTACCTTCTCGACCCCGTGTGCCGCCTTTCCGGCTCCGGCTACGCGCGACTGGGCACCCGCTTCCGGCTGCCGCGCCCGACGTGGGAGCACGTACAAAACACGTCGGGCACGGAGGCCATGCCGCGTCTGCACGAAGCCCCGGCGCCGTCTGAGAGGGGGGACCGACCGACGCAGAACCGGCGCCGATGAGGCGGGCGACCTCAGGCGCACCGTCTTCGCGCCGCTGCGGACGCAGGGTGCCGACACGGCCGCGTCCGCGCCGATGCCACCCGGCAGGCGACGCCGCCCCATGCTGACCAAGATCCTCTTCACCGCCCTCGTCATCGTCATCGTGGGCCTGGTCTTTCGCGAGAAGCGCCGTCGCGCCATGCCGGCGTCGACACCGGCCAAACCGCCGAGAGCGAGCGCGGCCACGCAGACCTGGATCACCCCGCAGCTCATCGCCTACCTGTTCGTCGGTGTGATTTTGACCGTCTCCGGTCTGCTCTACTACCTGCACTGGTCCGACGAACACCGCCTCGTTACCATCCGCGTCATCAACAGCGCAACGGGCGAGGCCGCCACTTATCAAGCCTACCGCAAGGATATTGAGGGCCGACGCTTCGAGACGCTGGACGGGCGGGCCGTCACGCTTGGCGACGCCGATCGCTTCGAGCTGCTCGAGGGCGAGTAACGACGCCAAAAACGCGCCCGAGCATGTGGCAACGCTGAGAATGGTTATAATGGTGCGTGCGCAACCCAACAGGAGGGTCACCATGGCGTCGACATACTCGTTCCCCCCATGCGTCGCGGCGGCGCTTCTGGCGCTGGCGGCGGCCGTCGCCACCCCCACCGCCGTCAACGCGGCGGCGGACCACAGCCGGTTCTACGGCACTTTTACCGGGGAAGCGATGGTCGACGAAGACGGCGCTGAGCAAAGGCGCGACATGAGCGTCACCATCGAGGAAACGAAGGAAGGCTTCAACGTCGCCTGGACGACGAGCGTCGTCCGCGCTTCGGGCAAGGCCAAGACCAAGAAATACTCCATCGATTTCGTGCTGACGAAACGCGAAGGGATCTACTCGTCGGCCATGAAGAAAAATGTGTTCGGAGGTCGCGTCGCCCACGACCCGATGCAGGGTGATCCCTTTGTATGGGCGCGTATCGTCGGCGACACGCTGACGATCTACGCTTTGTTGGTGCTCGAAGAGGGCGGTTACCAGATGCAGGTTTACGACCGCACGCTCTCCGAAGCAGGATTGGAGCTCGACTTCTCCCGCATTCGCAACGGCGAGCGACTGCGCAACATAGCCACCACGCTCAAACGTCAGGCCAAGTAGCCGCGCTCGTCTTCCGCGGACACGCACAGCAACGCCCCGAAAGCCGAATGAGGTAGCTGCTGCACGCAAGGCCTGCCGCAGGATCTCGCCGCCCGGCTCTGCGAACAGCGGCATAGGCTCGCGGAATGCGGCGTGAGGGCCGGCCGACGGCGTCGCGTGACGAGACGGCAGACGAGCAGAGGCACCGGCGCCCGGCCGTCGCGCCCCCCGTACGTCGCGCCGGCGAGAGTCGCTCACGTCGAGGCGCACCAGCGCGCGGGCGCGGCGTGGCGGTCGTCAAGCGAGCGCCGTATCGGGGCTGGCTAGCTCCAGTCGAGGATGATCTTGCCGGATCGCCCGGAACGCAGCGTCTCGAAGGCGCTTTGGAATGACTCGGCAGGCATGTGGTGGGTGATGACCGGTGCAATATCGAGACCGCTCTGCAACATGCTCGACATCTTGTACCAGGTCTCGAACATCTCGCGCCCGTAAATCCCCTTCAGTGTCAGCCCCTTGAAGATGACTTCGTTCCAGTCGATGGCGATGTCCCGCGACGGAATACCGAGCAGCGCCACGCGGCCGCCGTTGTTCATCGTCGAGAGCATCTCCCGCAGAGCGGCCGGCTGGCCCGACATCTCCATGCCGACGTCGAAGCCCTCCCGCATGCCGAGCTCTGTCATGACGTCGCTCAGGGATTCCCCGCGCACATTGACGGCGCGCGTCGCCCCCATTTTTCGCGCCAGCCCGAGCCGATACTCGTTCACGTCGGTGACCACGACGAAGCGCGCGCCAACGTGCCGCGCCACGGCCGAGGCCATGACCCCGATGGGTCCGGCACCGGTAATGAGCACGTCTTCGCCCACCAGGTCGAACGACAGCGCGGTGTGCACCGCGTTGCCGAACGGGTCCAGGATCGAGGCGATATCGTCATCGATGGCGTCCGGCAAGGCGAAGACGTTCGAGGCGGGTATGCTCAGATAATCCGCGAAGCACCCCGGGCGGTTGACGCCGATCCCGATCGTGTTGCGGCACAAGTGTCGTTTCCCGGCACGGCAGTTGCGGCAGTGACCGCAGGTAATGTGGCCCTCCCCGGAGACCCGATCACCGACCGCGAATCCTTTCACCTCACTGCCGAGCCCGGCAATCTCGCCCATGAACTCGTGACCGATCGTCATCGGCACTGCAATAGTGCGCCGCGCCCACTGATCCCACTCGAAGATGTGCAGATCGGTCCCGCAAATCGCCGTGCGTCGTACTCTCACCAGCACGTCGTTGGGGCCGATCTCGGGTGCCGGCGCCTCTTCGAGCCACACGCCGATCTCCGGTCGTGCCTTGACCAGGGCCCTCATGCGATGCCTTCGCGGGCAATGATGCCGAGTTCCCGACCGACGCGCGCAAAGGCCCCCAGCGCCGCGTCGAGATGCTCGCGCTCGAGCGCCGCGGACATCTGGGTACGAATGCGCGCCTGACCTTCGGGCACCACTGGATAGGAGAAACCGATCACATAGACGCCCTCCGAAAGCAGCCGATCCGCCATCGCACCGGCGCGCTTGGCGTCCCCCAGCATGATCGGGATGATGGGATGACTCCCCGGCACCAGCTCGAAACCAAGCTGCTCGAGCGCGCTGCGAAAATAGCGACTGTTCTCACCCAGCTTCTCGCGCAGCGCGGTCGACTCTTCGAGCATGTCGAGCACCTTGATCGAGGTCGCCGCGACGACCGGCGCGAGCGTGTTCGAGAACAGATACGGCCGCGACCGCTGCCGCAACCATTCCACGATCTGCCGGCGACCCGCGGTGTAGCCGCCCGACGCCCCCCCCAGGGCTTTGCCCAGCGTCCCGGTGACGATGTCGACGCGATCGGTGACGCCGTGGAACTCCGGGCTGCCGCGACCGTTGGCGCCGACCACGCCCACAGCATGGGAGTCATCCACCATCACCAGCGCCTGATGCTCATCGGCCAGCTCGCAGATATCGCTGAGGTTGGCCACGATGCCGTCCATGGAGAACACGCCATCGGTCGCGATGAGCTTTACGCGGCAGTCGCGCGCCTCGTCGAGCCTGGTCGCGAGATCATCCATGTCGTTGTTCCGGTAACGGAAACGCTTGGCCTTCGAGAGACGAATACCGTCGATAATGCTGGCATGATTGAGCTCGTCGCTGATTACCGCATCGTGTTCGCCGAGCAGCGTCTCGAACAGCCCGCCGTTGGCATCGAAGCACGACGAGTAGAGGATCGTGTCCTCGGTGCCGAGGAAACGGCTGATGCGCTGCTCGAGCTCCTTGTGCACCGACTGCGTCCCGCAAATGAACCGCACCGACGCCATACCGTAGCCGTAGCGGTCGAGAGCCGCCTTGGCGGCGGCGATCAGCGCGGGATGGTTGGCCAGACCGAGATAGTTGTTGGCGCACAGGTTGATGACTTCGGCGCCGGACACTGCAATCGAGGCCTGCTGCGGTGACGCGATCACACGCTCAGCCTTGTAAAACCCACGCGCGCGCAGTTCCTCGGTCCGGCGTTCCAGCTCGTCGAGGAAAGACTCGTTCACGGCAGTCTCCGTTGGTTGGCTCGTCTCACAGTATACCGTCGAACGGCCTCGCTCCCGGGAATCGCGGGCATGCCAAACGGTGAATGACGGCTTGTGTCGGGGCGACGCCGCCGCCCGTCCCCGCCCCGCCGGCCGACGGCGACACGACGCGCTCGGGGTCCTGGTGCCAGAGCGTTGCAGGCGAACGGCTAGGTCGCGCCGCGTCCGCGAAGCGCCCACGCTGCCGTCACGGGGGCGCTTCCCTGTGCTGCCGCGCCGCCTGTGCGACCGACGGCACAATCGGGGGTACAATTGAATGCGGCTGTCGATGACCGTTGCTCGGCCGACCACCGCGGCGCGGCCGCCGCCTCCGCCCCATCCGATCCACTCGGGGACCCACATGAAGCCCATCATCGAACGAATTCTCAGAGACCACGGCCACTACCGGCGATTGCTCGACCTTCTCGAGCGCCACCTCGATAGCACTGCGTCGGGAGTGCGACCGGACTACGAGCTGATGGGCGACATCATGCACTACATGGCCCACTATCCCGACATGTTCCACCATCCGTTCGAGGACAAGCTCTTCATGGTTCTCGTCGACATCGATCGCTCGGCGCAACCGCTGGTGGACGACCTTCTCGCCCAGCACCAACACATTGCGGCCGTCGGTAAGAAGCTGCTCGATGACCTGGGGGCCGTCGTGCACGAGCGGCTGATCCCCTGGGCGGCGATGGAGGCGGAAGCCCGCCGCTACATCGACTCGCTTCGCGCGCACCTACACACCGAGGAGAGCGAGCTCATCCCTCGTGCCGAGCAGGCGCTGGCCGCGCGGCCCGCGCACGAGCTGCCCGACCCAGAGGCTCTCGGCACCGATCCGCTTTTCGGCGGCGTGGTCGAGCAACGCTATGCGGATCTCTATCGGTTCATCGTGGGCGACGTCGACGAGGGCGCGTCCGCCGGCTGATGCTGCGCCGCGCCGGGCGGCCGAGGCGCGCCACCAGCCTTGCTTGAGGGCTCCGCCCGGACACCGCCCCAAAGCCTCTCAGCGAAGCGCGGATACGTCTCGCGCACCGCGGCAGCCACGGGCCCACGCAGCAGACGCAGCGTGGCCGCATCGGGCATGGGAGTGATCGGTACCCTTTC
This sequence comes from Arenicellales bacterium, assembly GCA_041550555.1. Classification (GTDB taxonomy): domain Bacteria; phylum Pseudomonadota; class Gammaproteobacteria; order Arenicellales; family JBFEOO01; genus JBFEOO01. The sequence goes on along the minus strand of JBFEOO010000034.1, from coordinate 466 downwards.
CGGAAGCTCGAAATCGAAGCCCGTCCTCGCGGCAACCTCGGCGGGCGAGCTCCCGGGGTGCACGGCGGCGAGCCGAAAACGGCCCGCGGCCGGCAGGAACTCGAACAGGCCAAGCGGTGTCAGCAGCGCACGAGGGCCGCCGCGCCGATAGACATCGGGTTCGCTCACACCGGGCGCGCTGATGAAGTCCACTTTTCGGACCAGTACGCGTGGCGAGTGCTCGGAGACGAACAGAATGACTTTCGGCACCAGAAAGTAGAGATAGGCCGAGCCGAACGAGCCCGACAGACGCACGCGGCTGCGCGGATAGGGTCCAATGCCGACGAGATTGACGTTGGCGCTGCCGTCGATCTGTGCGCCGCCGAGAAAGAAGGCATCGATACGGCCCTGCGCGGCGCAGTCGAACAGCTCGCGGCCGCCGTCGGTGAAGGGGTTGTGGCGCTCGCTGCCGAGCAGCGACACCCGC
>JBFEOO010000033.1:0-36352 GCA_041550555.1 Arenicellales bacterium | reverse complement strand
GTAGCCGAACAGCCGAATGTCTTTTTCGTAGCGAGCCGCCGCGATGCGCGCCAGCTCCGGCGTGTAGACGTCGCGGTAGTCGCGGTGGGGAGACTTGTTCTGATGCGGTAGCGGGGGTAGGTCGAAGCGCTCGCGAAGCGCACGCCAATCGTCGTGCAGGGTTTCGAAGTGGCCCAGGGAGTCGAGCACGAGTCGACCGCGGTGGCAGACAAAGGTGTGTTGAGACCGAAAATGAATGTCCGACAACGCGTCTGGGATGTTGGCGACGACGCTGACGAACTCGTCGAACTGCATGTCGCCGTGAAAGCGGTTTCCATAGCGCCAGAATTCCCATCGCGCAGTGGGCGTGTTTCGATAGACGACGATCTTCTGAGTGTAACACGAGAGCAGTCGATCCAGCGGATTGCGCACGATGCTGAATCGAAAACAATCGCTGCGTTTCGCCACCGCCGGCAAAGGGAGGTAGCGCCACGCCGCCTCGTTCGGATGGTTGCGGTAGGTGAGGCCGATGCGCTCGGCAATCGCAGCCTTTATCGAGCGATTGGCGACCTTCGCGATCGGCACATAGATCATGTTGAGCTCCGCGACGTCGATGGCTTTGGGGATCTCCAGCAGGTATGTCGCGTGCAGAAAAGGGATGGCATGCAAATGTGGCGAGCCCTTGACCCGATGCTTCACCTTGTCAACGGCTCCGGCGGTCCACAGCCAGAAGAGCTGATTCGCAGATTTCAAATCAAGGATCTCCGCAGAGCAGCGAGCTCGATCGCCGCGTTCCAACGACCGCCCGTGGGCCTCGCGCGCGAGCCGAGCGGCTGCTGTGCAACGTGCGGCTGCGCAACGGTTGGCCATCGTACCATGTGCGGCCGCCGCTCAGCGTGGCGATCGTCAGACGCGTCGCTGGCAGTCGCCGCGCCGGTCATCGGCGCAGTGTTACCGCGCCGCTCTCATCCGCGCTTCCCCGCTCGGAGAGCCAGATGCCGCCCAGAACCAGCGCCAGCGCGACGGCGTGAAACGCCTCGAACGACTCGTCGAGAAAGGTGACTGCCAGCAGCGAAGCGAACACCGGGACGAGGTTCACGAAGACGCCGGCGCGGCCCGGTCCAATGAGCGCGACGCCCTGGATAAAAAAGATTTGGGCCAGGAACGAGGGGAAAACGCTGATGAGAGCGACGATCAGCCAGCCGGTCGCCGTTGGCCACTGGAAGCGGCCCAGGGAGGCCTCGCCCAAGGCGAGCGGCAACGAGGCCGTGAAGGCGGCGGCAGCCATCATGGTGAGCAGCCCCAGCGAGGAAGCCGGCGGCCGACGGCGCAATCCGACGGCATAGCCCGCATACAGACCGCACGCCAAGACCATGAGCAGATCGCCGTGGTTCACTGCTAGCGCGGCGAGGCGCGCTACGCTCCCGGAAGAGGCCACGATGACTACGCCGGCGAGCGTGACCACGACGCCGATCAGCTGCAGGGCGCCGACGGGGGTGCGGTAGGCGGCAAAGGCGCCGACCAGCACGAACACGGGCATTGCCCCTTGAATGATGCCGATGTTGACGGCCGTCGTGGTATGGGCGGCGACGTAGAACAGGGCGTTGAACGCCGTGAAGCCGACCGTGCCCATGGCCGCTACGAAGACCAGATGGGCGCGCAGGATCTTCCAGTCGCGGCGTACGGCGCGGTTGGCGAATGCCAGCAGCAGCAACAGGGTGCCCGACCAGCGTAGGGCGACCAGCGCCATTGGCGAGACTTCGCCGACCGCAAGACGCCCGAGCACGGCGTTGGCGCCCCAGCACACGCTCGTCGCTGTGAGCAGCAGATACGCGCGCCGCGTGGGATGCAGCCTGGCGCTCTGACCGGCGGTGCTCATCGACGAGCAGGGCGGTGCCGTGTGTTGGCAGCCAACGTCATGATAGTTAATGTTATTTATTAGATTAAAATTATAACGTATTGTTATTATGACCAACTTTGTCTTTTACTCTTGTTCGGCTTGTGACGCAGTGTAGCTCATCTGAGCGCGATGGAGCCTCGGCGAGCACATTCGCCCGATCCGCGACGAAGCGATTAGCGTGACGCGCGCGCCGGTTGACGGAACGGCTCACCGCCTGCGGCCCCGGTAACCGCCTCTAGGGGTGCGCTTTGTTGCCGTGATGTTGCCGGCGGTGTTGCGTCGGCTTTCTAACGTGACAAATAAGGAGGCCGACCGGGTGGTTCGCACGGCCGCGTCGGTGTGCGGTGCCCGTCGATCACGGCGCCGTCGCGACGCTCACATCTCGGCGACGTTGGCTGGGCGCAACGGCCACACGCGCGCAGCACGCGGGCCGGCCTTGTGTCGCCCGCGGGTTGTGGGTGAGTTCGGACGGGGCCTGCGGTAACATTAGCCGCGGGCGCAGCGCCGGTCGGGGTCGTCGCAACCTCGATGCCATGGAGTCGTGCTGCGCGTCGCTGCCGATCGCCGGCCGGGGAGAACACAGCATGCCCAAGACACTGGGAGACATCCTGCATCCGCGCAGCGTGGGTGGCAACGATGCGGCCTTTCCGCACGCGCCGGCCGAGTGGACGCCGGAGAGCGCTCAAGGGCTTGCGCGCGAGGAGGGCATTGAGCTCGGCGAGGACCATTGGGAGGCGGTGCGGGCGCTGCAGGAGTTTTGTGCTCGCCGCGAGTCAACCGACATCAAGGCGCGCCGGCTGCACGATGCGCTGGAGGAGCGGTTCCACAGCCGGGGCGGGATGCGATACCTCTATCTCCTGTTTCCGCAGGGGCCGGTTGCACAGGGATGTCGCATCGCGGGGCTGAAGCCGCCGGCGGGAGCCCGCGATCTCGGTTTCGGCAGCGTCCAGTAACGCCCGACCGCAGCACGCGCGGCAGGCGCCGTGCCGCCCGCGCGGCCTACCGCACAACGACAACGTACACGGGAGCCAGCACGTTTGAACAATCAATCGTTGAGCATCATCGTCGAGTCCACCGTCATCATCGGCGACGTGCGGGCCGAGAATGATTTCGTCGTCCACGGCCGCATCGAGGGAACGGTGAGGCTGCCGAAAAACACCGTGACCATCGGTCCTACGGGCCGGGTCAAGGGCGACATCTATGCGCGCCGCATCCGGGTAGAAGGACACAGCGAAGGCAAGCTCTACGGTCAGGAGGGGATCGTCATCGCCAAAGGGGCCGACGTGAAGGGAAGTTTGCTCTCACCCCGTATCGCCCTCGCCGAGGGCGGGGGTTTCAAGGGCGACGTGGATACCAACGTGAAGCTCGAGGCCTCGGAGTAGCGTAGAAGGTCGCCTGCGCGCGGTGCGGCAGCGACGCCGCGAGCCCGGCGTGACTCATGGCGAAAATGCCATGATTACGTCACCAGTTTGCCCGTCGCGCCCGGTAGAGTTCTAAGCGCTGGCGAGTTGCGTGGACGCCAGCGTGTCACAGTCCCAAACCATCATGGGTTGAACCCGCCGACTGCTGCAGTCGGCGGGCGCTTTATTTGATTTGCGGGCGGCGTTCGCGCCGGTAGCGCCGTTTCCGGGTTTTCTACTGCAGAAGCTTCTCGACGTCCGCCTTCAGCGACGCCAGCGGCACGGCGCCGGGTCGCACCTGGACGTCACCGCTCTCGTTGTGCAGCAGCACGTTGCCGGGGGTGCCGGTTATACCGATGCGCCCGCCCTCGGCGAAGTCCTCCAGGACCCGCTGCGTGTACTTGCCGCTGTCGAGGCAGGTCCTGAATGCGCCGCCGTCGAGGCCCAGCTCTTCGGCGAGGGGGACCAGAGCGTCGATGGGAAACCCGCGCCCCCCCGAGGTGGTCCGCTCGTAGATGGTGTCGGTGTACTTCCAGAACAGGTCGTTGCCGCCCAGCTCGGCCGCGCACTCCGACGCCTCGGCCTGTTTCTGCGCCCCGGGATTGTGGAAATTAAGGGGAAAGTGTCGGTATACCCAGTTCACCTTGCCGTCGTACTGCTCTACCAGCGACCGTGCTGTCGCGTGAAACCGCTTGCAATACGGGCATTCGAAATCGGAATACTCGATCAGCGACACCACGGCGTCAGGATTGCCGTAGATGTGATCGCGCTCGGCGCTTACACGACGGACATTCTTGGCTCTGGCCTGCGCCTGCTCGGCCTGCTGGGCCTGCGCATCGGCCTGGGCCTGGCGCTGTTTTTGTACGAACGCCTCGATGGCCAGCTGAATCTGCTGCTGCAGGAACTCGCCCTCGGTGAGCTCCTTCATGATCTCCGCCTTGAGGCGCTCGACGAGCTGCTCCTGCTCGGGGGTCAAGGCCGGCTCGGCGCTTGGCGTCTGGGCGCTTGCACCCGAGGCGAGAAAGATCAGCGTCGCGAAGGCGAGAGGGTACAGCGTGGCTCGTACTGAGGTCATGAGTCGGGTTCCTGTTTTGCTGGGGATGTACCTATCCGTGATCTTAGTCTAACAGCCGGGCAACAAGGTTCCACGGGCGAGGCCCGCCGGCCCCCGCCGCTAGCGGCTGCCTGCGCGCCGATCGTCGCCCGGTATCGCCCAGCCGGCGTGGAAACGGCGCCACGCCGTCCACATCGCCCACAGCAGCAGGGCGGTGCCAATGGTAGGGCGTACGGCGCCGCCCATCATGAACATCGGCAGCGACAGCGCGGCCGCCATCAGCGGGGCATAGCCTCGGGTCCAGCGGCGGCGCTGGCGGTCGCGCTGGTAGAGCGGAAAGCCCGTCGAGAAGGCGGCGAGCAGCAGGAAGAACAGCGACCAGGGACGCAGCACGAAGTGCGTGAGATCGCTGCTGATGGCAAAGGCGCGGGAGAGGTTGAGCTCGGCGATGTCGCCCAGCACGACACCGAGAATCATGGGCGCCAGGGGAAAGCCGAGCGTCTTCATCGTGAAGCCGAGTATGCCGAAGATGAACAGCGTCCACAGGTCGAAGACGACGTTGTTCAGCGTGAAGATGCCGAACGCGCAGTAGGCCAGGATGATCGCAGCGAGGATGTACATGCGCAGCCGGGTCACCAGCACGAACGCCCGCAGGCAGATCGCCTGCAGCCCCAGCATGATGAAGTTGGCCAGGAAGAACGACAGAAAGATCGAGTAGGCGAGCACCGGCTCGTCGCCTATGAACGATGGGCTTGGAACGACGTCGTGGATGAGCAGGGCGCCGAGCATGATCGCCGTGACGACGTCGCCGGGAATGCCGAGCGCCATCATGGTCATGAGCGAGCCACCCTCGGTGGCGTTGTTGGACGACTCGGGCGCCACGATGCCCTCGGGAACCCCGCTGCCGAATTTCTCGGGTCGCCGGGAGGTCTTCTTCGCCTGGTCGTAGGCAAGGATGTTGGACACCGAGCTGCCGGCTCCCGGCAGCAGTCCGGTGAAGACGCCGAGCAGCGCGGAGCGCAGCACGACGCCCCAGTACGTGACGACCTCTCGAATGGCGTTGCGATGCTCGATGCGCACGACGAAATCGCCGGTATCGGCGATGGCGCGGGTCGCCTTGACGCGGTCGCGAACATCGCTCAGCAGCTGGCTGAACGCGAACAGACCGACCAGCACCGGCAGAAAGGCAAAACCCTGCTTGAGCGCGTCGATGCCAAAATCAAAGCGGGCGACGCCGTTGATCTCGTCCTCGCCGATGGTGGCGACGAGCACACCGAGCGCTCCCGCGATAACGCCTTTGAGCAGCGTGTTGCCGGCGAGGCTGGCGGTGATCGTCAGCGCAAAAAGCACCAGCGCAAAGTAGTCCCAGGGACCGAACTCGAGGCCGATACGGGCCAGTCGCGGTGCGAGCGTCATCAACAGAATGGCGCTGATGATGCCGCCGGAGAAGGACGACCAGACGCCGATGCCGAGCGCCAGGCCCGGCCGACCCGATCGCGCCATAGGGAAGCCATCGAAGGTGGTGGCCACCGAAGAGGGTGTGCCGGGGATCCCGGTGAGAATGCCGGCCATTAGACCGCCCGATAGACCGCCGACGAAGACGCTGATCATGGTCGCGAGGCCGCGCACCGGGTCCATGCCGAACGTGAAAGGCAGCGTCAGGACGATGGCCATGGCGATGGTGAAGCCGGGAATGGCGCCGGCGAGGAGTCCTGCACCGACGCCGAGCACCATGAGCACGAGCGTGTAGGGATCGAAGACGGCGCCGAAGGCGAGCTGGACGTTCTCGAGCAGCATGCCGGAGCGGTGTCGCGTCAGCCGAGCCGCAGCAGCTCGCCGGGCGGCAATATCACCTTCAGCCCGAAGGTGAAGATGAGCCACATGCCGCCGACGGCCGCCAGGGCAATGATCCCGTGCAGCAGAAGTCGGCGCGGGCGCCGAGGGCCGAGCAGGACGAGGCTCGCGAACACGAACAGCACGCCGCCGATCAGCATGCCGAGGTAGGGGAGGGTGAGCAGAAAGACACCGAACAGCGTGAAGCAGACGAGCACGTTGCGGTAGTGGCTGAGCCAGCCGCGTATCCCCGATCCCGCGGGCGCTTCCTCGAGCGCGGGCGGGGGCGCGCCGGAGACCAGTGAGCGCACCAGGTAGACGAGCGTAAACAGCGTGAGCACGACAAGCACGGCACGGGGCCACACGGCCGATCCGAGGGTTTCGAACCCCAGATCACGAATCCGTGTCGTCGCCCAGAAGAAGGTGCCGCACGCGACGAGCAGCACGAGCGCGGTGACGGTATCTCGGTTCGGACCGCTCACGGCCGCTGGGCGTGCAAAGGCCGGTGCTGCGGCTGCCGCAGCGAGCGCCGCAACGGGCTTGTGCGGGCGGTCAGTCGGCGCGCTTGTAGACGCCGACCTCGCGCGCCACCTTCTCCCACGTAGCCTGGATGTCCGCGAAGTAGGTTTGGTAAGCGGCGGGATCTTTGAAGATGATCGAGGTGCCCTTGTTGGCCATGGCCTGTATCAACGCGGGATCCTCCACCGCGGCCTTCAGCAGCGAGGCGTAGTGCTCGACGATGCCCGGCGGCGTTCCTTTTGGAGCCACGATGCCGCGGTCCGTTCCGCCGACCAGGTCGAGGCCCTGCTCGCGCAGCGTCGGGACGTCGGGGATGTCGGGGTGTCGCTCGGCCATCAGAATGCCGAGCGCTTTCAGTTCGCCGGATTGCAGGTATTTCTTGGTCGCCGCCAGATTTACCTCGCCGGTCTGAATGTTGTTGGCCAGCATTGCCGTCATGCGCTCGCGCGTGCCGTCGTAGGGTACGTACTTGAGCTCGATGCCCGCCGCGTCAGCCAGCAGCAGGTACCAGAAATGACTGGTGGAGCCCATGGTGACGCCTGCCAGCACGGTGTTGGGATTGTCTTTCGCGTAGCGGATCATCTCCGTGACGTTGTTGAACGGCGCGTCGGGGTGGGCACCGTAGATCGGCGGCGTACGCGTCAGCAGAGCGACCGGCTCGAACGCGTCCCAGGTGAAATCGACGCGGCCGGTGAAGTAGCTGGTGATAGCGCTCTGGTGGATGGCGAAGAGGGTGCAGCCGTCGGGCTTTGCCGCCAGCGCCTCTTTGGCCCCCTTGTTGCCGCCCTGCCCGCCGATATTGACAACCTGAATCTCGGGTTTGGCGCCGCCCTTGTTGGCGGCGTCGGCGATGATGCGAAAGATGACGTCCGTGTCGCCGCCTGCAGACCAGGGTACGATGAGCCGTGCAGTGCTGCAGGGGATGTCCGCTTCCGCGGCCAGGGCGTTGGGAGTGGCGGCGAGCAGCGCCAGTGCCGCCACGCTGGCCCATGTCTTCGTTGCGTTGCGCATCGGTGCACCTCCGTTGGTTTTTCGGGCGGGCCTGGCCCGGCGCAGCGGGCCGGCGATCAGTCTGAGTTGCGCCGCATTATAGCGGACAATCTCCGGCGGCTAGCTGGGCCACGTTGGGGTTGTCCATATAATAAAATTGTTATATATTTATAAATCGTACCCATGAGATGGGGTCACCGGAGCGCCGCAAGTGGTGTCGACGACGGACGGGATGGCGAGCAGAAGCATGCGCCTCGTGCTGGAGGCGATGCGCGCGGCCGGTGAGGCGACTCGCTTGCGCATTCTGGTGCTGCTGGCCCGCACCGAGCTCACCGTCTCCGAGTTGACCCAGGTGCTTCATCAGAGCCAGCCCCGCGTCAGCCGCCATCTCAAGCTGCTCAACGATGCCGGTCTGGTCGAGCGACATCAGGAAGGCACATGGGTGTTCTACCGTTTGACCACGCAGCCCGGCATGACGGAGGTGGCGCGGACGCTGGTCGATCTCGTGCCGCGCGACGACGGCGAGTTGCAGCGAGATCAGGCGCGGCTCGGCGTGGTGCGCAAAGCGAAAGCGCGCGCCGCCGGCGGCTATTTTCGACGCGTCGCCGCCGAGTGGGATCGAACCCGCTCGCTGCTCGTCGACGAGCGACGTGTCGAGCAGGCGATGCTGCGCGCCGCCGGTGCCGGTCCAATCGGCGAGATGCTCGATCTCGGGACCGGCACCGGGCGCATCCTCGAGGTGTTCGCCGCACGTGTCGGGCGCGGCACCGGCATCGACTCGAGCCCGGAGATGCTGACCGTGGCGCGGGTAAATCTCGAGCGCCGCGAGCTGCGCCACTGCCGGGTGCGCAAAGGGGACATCTACGACGTGCCGTTCCCCGACGGCGCTGTCGATCTGGTCACCGTGCACCACGTGCTTCATTTCCTTGCCGACCCCGCGGCGGCGATTGTCGAGTCGGCGCGGGTGCTGGCGGCGGGCGGGCGTCTCGTCGTCGTGGACTTCGCCCCGCACCAGGTTGAATTCCTGCGCGCCGAGCACGAGCACCGTCGCCTCGGCTTCCGTGACGAGGAAGTCACGGGCTGGTGTCGGGCGGCGGGACTGCAGGACGTCCGCGTGCGTCATCTCAGGCCGGTGCGCAGCAAACCGCGCGAGACATTGACCGTATCGCTGTGGACGGCGGTCAAGGGCGTCGACGCGGCCCGTCACTTTCACCGTGAGGTCGCCTGATGTCGGATAGTCACTCGCGCAGCGGGGCGCTGCGGACCATCGCCGAGCAGACCGCGGCGCGGCTGCGGCGGCGGCCGCGGCCGCCCTTCGTTCCAATCAGCGCCGAGCTCGCGGTGTCGTTCGAGTTCTTTCCGCCGGCGGACGCGCGGGCGGCCGAGAAGCTCTGGCAGTGCGTCGAGCGGCTGGCGCCGCTTGCGCCGCGCTTCGTGTCCGTCACCTACGGCGCCGGCGGCAGCACGCGGGAGCGCACGCACGCGACGGTGCGCCGGATCATCGAGCACACGGCACTGACGCCGGCCGCTCACCTCACCTGCGTGGGCGCGACACGCCACGAGGTGGAGGATGTCGCGCGGTCGTACTACGCCGCCGGGGTGCGCCACATCGTGGCGTTGCGCGGTGACCCGCCGCGGAGCGCGGCGCGCTTCGTGCCGCATCCCGACGGCTACGCCAACGCGGCCGAGCTGGTGGCGGGGCTGCGGCGCGTGGCGGATTTCGAGCTCACGGTTGCGGCATATCCCGAAACGCACCCCGAAGCGGCATCCTGGCGCGTCGATCTCGACAACCTCAAGCGCAAGATCGATAACGGGGCGAGTCGCGCCATCACCCAGTTCTTCTTCGATCCCGACGTGTATCTTCGCTTTGTGGATCGCGCCCGCGCCGCTGGCATCAACGTGCCCATCGTGCCCGGCATTCTGCCGGTGACCAACTTTGCCCGGGTGCGCGAGTTTGCCGCTCAGTGTGGCGCCAGTGTGCCCGAGTGGCTTGCACAGCTCTTCGCCGGGCTCGACGACTCCCCCGACGTGCGTCAGCTGGTCGCGGCCACCGTCACGGCGGAGCAGTGCGTTCAGCTCTGTGAGCAGGGCGTGCGTGAGTTTCATTTCTACACGCTCAACCGTGCCGAGCTCACGGCAGCAATCTGCCGCATTCTCGGCATAGGCACGGCTGCTCCGCCGAGTGCGGATGGTGGCGCGGCGGAGGTAGCACGGTGAGCCGGCGCGACGCGCGCACTGAGGCGCTTGCGCGCACGCTCGGCGAGCGCATCATGGTGCTCGACGGTGCGATGGGCACCATGATCCAGACCCTTGGCCTTGCCGAGTCGGACTATCGTGGGCATCGCTTCGTCGATCATGCACGCGAGCTGCGCGGCAACAACGACGTCCTGAACCTGACGCAGCCCGACGTCGTGCGCACCATCCACGCGGCCTACCTCGATGCGGGCGCCGACATCCTCGAGACCAATACGTTCAACGCCACGGCCATCGCTCAGGCGGACTACGCGCTCGAGCACGCCGCTTACGAGCTCAACCTGACGGCGGCACGCATCGCCCGTGGTGCCGCCGACGCGATGACCGAACGCACGCCCGAGCGTCCGCGATGGGTGGCCGGGGTGCTGGGACCAACCAACCGCACGGCATCGATTTCCCCTGACGTCGAGGATCCGGCATGCCGCAACGTCACGTTCGACGAGCTGCGGGTCGCCTACGCCGAGGCGGTGCGCGGGCTGATCGACGGCGGCGTCGACCTGCTCATGGTCGAGACGGTGTTCGACACCCTCAACGCCAAGGCAGCGTTGTTCGCCATCGATGAGCTTCTCGAGGAACGCGGCGTGCGCCTGCCCGTGATGGTATCGGGGACCATCACCGATCTCAGCGGGAGAACGTTATCGGGTCAGACGACCGAGGCGTTCTGGAACTCGGTGCGACACGCGCGACCCTTCGCCGTCGGGTTGAACTGCGCACTGGGGGCGCGGGAGCTGCGACCCTATGTCGACGAGCTCTCGCGGGTTGCCGACACGTTCACGAGCTGTCATCCCAACGCCGGATTGCCCAACGAGCTCGGCGGCTACGACGAGACGCCCGACGCCATGGCCGCCACGGTGGGGGCGTTTGCCCGCGACGGCCTGGTCAATCTGGTGGGCGGCTGCTGCGGCACGACGGCGGAGCACATCCGGGCCATTGCCGACGCCGTGGCGGGCGCGGCCCCGCGGCGCCCGCCCGTGCTGGGCGTGCGTTGTCGGCTGGCGGGCCTCGAGCCGCTCGAGATCGGGCCGGACTCGCTGTTCGTCAACATCGGCGAGCGCACCAACGTCACCGGCTCCGCCAAGTTCGCGAAGCTGATCGCCGCCGACGACTACGACACGGCGGTGGCTATCGCTCGCGACCAGGTGGAGAACGGCGCGCAGCTGCTCGATGTCAACATGGACGAGGGTATGCTCGACTCCGAGGCCGCCATGCGCCGGTTCCTGAATACCATAGCCGGGGAGCCGGACATCAGCCGCGTGCCGGTGGTGGTCGACTCCTCGCGCTGGTCGGTCATCGAAGCGGGTCTCAAATGCATTCAAGGCAAGGGGCTGGTCAACTCCATCAGCCTCAAGGAGGGCGAGGCGGCGTTCATCGAGCAGGCCCGCCTCGTCAAGCGTTACGGTGCGGGCGTAGTCGTCATGGCGTTCGACGAGCGCGGTCAAGCCGAAGACGTCGAACGCAAAGTCGCCGTGTGCGAACGCGCCTACCGCATCCTCACCGAGCAGGTCGGCTTCGCGCCCGAAGACATCGTGTTCGACCCGAACATCTTCGCCGTTGCCACCGGCATCGAGGAGCACAACGATTACGCGCTCGCCTTCATCGAGGCGATTCGTCGAATCAAAACCGCTCTGCCGCACGCCCGCGTCTCGGGGGGCGTGTCGAATCTGTCGTTCTCGTTTCGCGGCAACAACCCGTTGCGCGAGGCCATGCACGCCGTGTTCCTCTACCACGCCATCGAGGCGGGGCTGGACATGGCCATCGTCAATGCCGGCCGCCTTCCCGTCTATGAAGACATCGACGCCGAGCTGCGCGAGCGCATCGAGGACGTGCTGTTCAATCGGCGCGCCGATGCCACCGAGCGCCTGCTGGAGGCGGCCAACGGGGTGCGGCGCGAGACGGGGCCGAAGGTGCTCGAGGACGCCTGGCGGGGGGCGAGCGTCGGCGAGCGCCTCGTGCACGCGCTCGTGCACGGCCTCGACGAACACATTGTCGAGGACGTCGAAGAGGCGCGCACCGAGGCGCGTCGTCCCCTCGACGTCATCGAAGGACCGCTGATGGACGGCATGAAGCGCGTGGGCGATCTGTTCGGCGCCGGTAAGATGTTTCTGCCCCAGGTGGTAAAGAGCGCCCGCGTCATGAAGAAAGCGGTGGCGTATCTCGAGCCGTTCATGGAGCGGACCGGCGATGGCGGCGGTCGTCGTGCGGCGGGCAAGGTGGTGCTTGCCACCGCGCGCGGCGACGTGCACGACATCGGCAAGAACATCGTCGGCGTCGTCCTGCGCTGCAACGGCTACGAGGTCGTCGACCTGGGCGTTATGGTGCCGAGTGCCAAGCTGCTCGCCACCGCCCGCGAGACAGGCGCCGACATCGTCGGCGTCTCGGGCCTCATCACGCCGAGCCTCGACGAGATGTGTCACGTCGCCCGCGAGATGACGCGCGAGGGGTTCGAGATACCGCTGCTGATCGGTGGGGCGACCACCAGCCGCATCCACACGGCCGTCAAGATCGCTCCGTGCTACGACGGGGCCACCGTGTACGTGCCGGACGCCAGCCGCGCCGTGGGCGTGGTCGCCAGCCTGCTCGGGGCCGAGCGTCACGAGTACCAGGCGCGCATCGGGGCCGAGTACCGCGCACTGCGAGAGCGTCGCGAACAAGAACGCCAGACGGCGCAGCGTCTCGGTATCGAACAGGCACGGGCCAATCGGTGTCCCATCGACTGGAGCGTGTTCGCGCCCACGCGGCCTTCTTGGCTCGGGGTGCGCGCCTTCGACGACTACGATCTCGGCGATCTGGTCCCGTTCATCGATTGGACGCCATTCTTCAGAACCTGGGAGCTGGCCGGGTCGTTTCCCCGCATCCTCGACGACGCCAAGGTGGGCGCCGCCGCGCGCGCCTTGTTCGATGATGCCGAACGGATGCTGACGCGGATCGTCGACGAACGTTGGCTGCGTGCGCGAGCGGTGGTCGGTTTCTGGGCGGCAAACGTCGCCGGCGACGACATCGAGCTCTATGCCGATGACGGGCGCCGTGAGTGCGTGGCGACGCTGCACACGCTGCGTCAGCAGGGCGTGTGCGAGCCCGGTCGCCCCAACCTGGCGCTGGCCGACTTCGTTGCACCGCGCACCAGCGGGATCGACGACTTCGTCGGGGCGTTCGCCGTCACGGCGGGCGAGGGTCTCGACCCGATTGTCGCCGAACTCGAGCGCGGCCACGACGACTACAGCGCCATCATGGCCCGGGCGCTGGCGGATCGGCTGGCCGAGGCGTTCGCCGAGCGGATGCACGCGCGCGTGCGCAGAGAATTCTGGGGCTATGCCGCCGACGAGCAGCTCGACACCGCGGCGCTGATTCGGGAGGCCTATCAGGGCATCCGTCCGGCGCCCGGCTACCCGGCTTGTCCCGACCACACCGAGAAGCTCACGCTGTTCCGGCTGCTCGACGCGACGGCCCGTGCCGGTATTCGGCTGACGGAGTCGATGGCCATGCTGCCCGCCGCCTCCGTGTGCGGACTGTATCTGGCTCACCCGCAGAGCCGCTATTTCGGCCTCGGCAAGATCGATCGCGACCAAGTGGCGGACTACGCCATGCGCAAAGGTGTCGCCATCGCCGAGATCGAGCGCTGGCTTGCACCGGTGCTGGCCTACGAGGCAGCGCCGGCAGCAGCGGCCGCCGGGGCCTAGCCCGTCGTTGCAGAACGGGGATCATCGGCCCCCTTTCAAGGCACCGCGCATTGCCGGCGTCGGCGGGTCGACGCCGACCGCTAGGCAGCGTCGGGTGGTCTCAGCGAGCGGGTGCTGTCGATCCCGCGTGGCTGGCTGAGGCTCGGCGGTCCGCTAGTCGAGGCGCTCGAGCTCGAAGAGCACGGCAGGCGCGCCGCGCTCGATGAAGACGCCGCCGCCGACGGCGATGAAATGACGCCGCAGGCGCCTGCGGTACCATGCCCCCGAGCGCAGATGCGCAGCGCCGTCCGAGCGCTCGCGGTCGCAGTTCTGCGCCCAGTCCGCGTGAGTCAGTGCGGCGAAGTAGAGCACCCCCCGGCACAGTGCACCGAGGTTGGCGATGGCCGCGCTCGCCTTGGCGTCGTCGAGGTATTGCAGAACGTCGGCACAGATGACGAGGTCGAAAGGATAGCGCGAGCGAAAATCGACGACCGAACCGCATCGCCAGCCCTGACGCGCACAGAGATACTCGCTCACCTCGACGCCCAGGTAGCGCGCACGTGGGAAATGCCGCTCGAGAGGGGCCCGCCATTGACCCAGACCACAGCCCACGTCGAGGATGCGCCGCACGGGCAGGCCGAGGTAGCGGACGTAGCTCGCGACGAAGTCGATGCGCGCGGCGGTCTCGCGCGGTGTCTCTACCCGTGTCGTTGGATCGAGGTAGAAGCGACGGTAGTACGCTTCGTCGAAGTCGTCGGGCCTACGCATCCCGAAACGGCGGCCAACATCGCTGGCAGCTGTGTGCCCGCGCGGGGGCTATTTGCGCACCAGCTTGGCCTGAACGTCGGCGAGCACCTGGCCCTCGTGCACGCGGGAGAACTTGAGGTCCATTCCCTCGTCGGTGAGCGTGCGCTCGTAGACCTGCATTTCGTAGGCACCCGCCTCATCGATGAGCATGACGTAGACGGTCATCGTTCGTCCGATGACCGTTGCCCATGCGTAAGGGTCGCCTTTCATGGGATCGAGCGGCTCGAAGCCGCCAAACAGATTGGCGCGCATCGCCGCTTCGTAGAGTCCCTCGCGGCGGCTGGGCTGAAAGTTGATGGTGTATTCCTTGCGCTTGACCCGACCGTCAGGCTTGTACGTCGCCGTTATCCAGTTGACCATGAAGCCGTTATCCTTGTAGGGGCCGATGGCGACGTTGATGTCGCGCTTGGTCACCCAGTCGTCCTCCGTGGTTAACACGGACTCTCCGGTGAATTCGCCCATGAAGGGCTCGAGGTTCGCGCCGGCGGCGTGGGCGGCTGTCGCGACGACAGCCACTATGAGCCACGCGGCTCCGAGACGGCATAGGGTGTTCATGGTCGGGGTCTCCTCGCCCGAAGGGCGACGGCGTCCGCTACGGCCGCGTCCTCGCCGGCTTGCGGTCGTCCCCGACCGCGGCTGGCGTCGGCGGCCCTCAAAGAAGCTCGGCGAGCAGCTGACTGCGACGCTCCATGGCCGCGGTCTGTCTCGGGTCGAAGCGCAGTCGGTAGCGCCAGACACGGCAGCTCGGAAAAATTCGGCGCAGCCGCAGCAGCGCCGCTTTGGCCGTCTCGACCTTGGCGAATTTTGGGCTCAACGGCACGTGGCACACGGGTTCACCGTTTTCCGCGTATTCGGAGCAGATGACGAAGTACACCACTTCGTTGGCAGGCACCGGCGACGACATACATCCTCCTTCCACAGACCTCTTATCAACGAGTCCTTCCCCCGGAAAGCCTGTGCAAGATAGCCTGCGCGCCGCTCACCCGTCAAGCGGCGCTACGGCCCTTCTCCGAGCGCGGCCCAGGCGGCCGTCGGGCAGCGCCCTGCGATGTAGCTGCGACGCCGGGCGGGGCTGGCGTATAATGGCCGGAAGCGGCACGGTTAGCGGGCCGCAACGATCACGGGGAGGACGCGGCAGTGGCTAGGCGGCCGAGGCGGATCCAATGGGTGGGCGGGCTTTTCGCCGCGCTGTGTGTCGGAACGGCTTCGCTGGCCATTTCGGGGCAGGCCGGTGCTTCGGAGGGGCGCCCGCAGCGCGCACTGCAGGGCGGCGACGCGGCCGTCATCGAGGGGCGGTGGCGCGACGACAGCGGGATTACCGTACGATTCGACGGCGACGGTGGCTACCGTGAGGCCACCGGACTCGTGACGTCGCTGCTGCCCGGCGCGCGCAAGGGTGACTACGTTTTCGGCATGCCGGGCATCTGCGCCGAGGTCGGCAATCTCGAGATCAACGCCGCCGAGGGGTCGTGCTGTTACTACGCGTCACTGGTCGGCAACACGCCCGGCAACTTCAAGCTGCTTCTCCGTGCGCAGCCCGATCGGAGCACGTCCTGCCCGAATCGCATCCTGCGCCGCTGACCGCGAGCTTCCTGAAATCGTTCGGGTCAGCGCTCCGGCGCCGCCGGCTGCAGCGGCGTGAGGCGCCAGATGTCTGCGTTGTACTCGCGTATCGTGCGATCGGTTGAAAAGCGCCCGCTGGCGGCGGTATTGACAATGCTCATCCGCGTCCACCGCTCATTATCCCGATAGGCAGCCGCGGCGCGCCGATGCGCCGCCACGAAGCTTCCAAAATCGGCGAGCGTCATCCACGGATCCTCGGGACGTTTCACGGCGTCGATCAGCGGCTCGAAAAGGCCGGGCTCGAACTGATTGAAGTGCCCACTTTCGAGCAGATCCATCACCGCGGCGAGCTCTGGATCAGCCTCTATGAACGCGCGCGGCTGGTAGTCGGGCTCGAGGGCGCGCACCTGCTCGGCGTCGAGCCCGAAGACAAAGAAATTCTCGGGTCCGACCGCTTCGAGGATCTCGATGTTCGCGCCGTCGAGCGTGCCGATGGTGACCGCACCGTTCATCATCAGCTTCATGTTGCCGGTCCCCGAAGCCTCCTTGCCGGCGGTGGAGAGCTGTGCCGAGAGGTCCGTGGCCGTGCAGATGATTTCCATGGAAGAGACCTGATAGTCGGGGAGGAACACGAGCCTCAGCAGGCCCTCGGTGTCCGGATCGCCGTTGACGACGATGGCGACGTTGTTGATCAGCTTGACGATGCGTTTGGCCATCAGATAGCCGGGGGCGGCCTTGCCGCCGATCACCACACAGCGCGGAATCCATCCGTTCACATCGCCGTCCTTGATGCGGCAGTAGAGATGGATGACGTGCAGAACGTTGAGAAGCTGGCGTTTGTACTCGTGAATGCGTTTGACCTGAACGTCGAACAGGGCGTCGGTCGGCACCGTCACGCCGCACTCGCGCTCGATGAGCGCTGCGAGACGCTGCTTGTTGGCGCGTCGCGCCTCGCGCCAGCGCTGGCGAAAACCGGCGTCGTCGGCGTGCTCGCGAAGCTGCTCGAGCCGGTCGAGATCGGTGAGCCACCCTTCACCGATCGTCGTGCCGATCAGCCGGCGCAGAGCGGGGTTGCACGCCGCGAGCCAGCGGCGCGGGGTCACGCCGTTGGTCTTGTTGTTGAACTTGTGCGGCCACAGCGCGTAAAAATCGCTGAACAGCCCGTGTTTGAGCAGCGCCGAGTGCAGTGCGGCGACGCCGTTGACCGAGAAGCTGCCGACCAGCGCCAGATAGGCCATGCGCACCATTGGCTCGGGTCCCTCCTCGATGATCGACATGCGCCGCTGGCGGAGGTTGTCTCCGGGCCAAGTGCGCGCCACCTCGGCCAGAAAGCGCGCGTTGATCTCGTAGATGATGTCGAGCAGTCGCGGCAGCAGCTCGCCCAGCAGACGCACCGGCCAGCGCTCGAGCGCCTCGGGCAGCAGTGTGTGGTTGGTGTAGGCCACGGTGCGCGAGGTGATGTCCCAGGCGTCGTCCCAATCCAGTCCGTGCTCGTCGGTGAGCAGACGCATGAGCTCGGGGACGGCGAGGCTCGGGTGCGTGTCGTTGAGCTGGAAGCAGTGTTTCTCCGCAAAGGTGCGGAAGTCGTCTCCGTGATGGACCCTCCAGTGGCGCAGCGTGTCCTTGAGGCTGGCCGACGCCAGAAAATACTGCTGCCGTAGGCGAAGCTCTTTGCCGTTCTCGCTGGCGTCGTTCGGGTAGAGAACCATGGTGAGGTTCTCGGCGGCGTTCTTCGTGCGTACGGCTTCGTCGTAGCTGCCGGCGTTGAACTCGTCGAGATCGAACTCGTCCGTCGCGTCCGCCGACCACAGCCGCAGCGTGTTGACGATACCGTTGCGGTAGCCCGGAACGGCGATGTCGTACGGTATGGCGAGCACGTCGTGGGTATCCACCCAGCGGAAGCGTCGGCGGCCGGTATCATCCACGTACGATTCGCTGCGGCCGCCGAAGTGCACACGTTGGCTGAACTCGGGGCGTTCGAGCTCCCAGGGGTAGCCGCTGCGAAGCCAGTGATCGGGCTCCTCGACCTGGTAGCCGTTGCAGATGCGCTGGTGAAACATCCCGTAGCGGTAGCGAATCCCGTAGCCGATAACGGGCAGACCGAGCGTTGCGCAGCTGTCGAGGAAGCAGGCGGCCAGGCGACCGAGACCTCCGTTGCCAAGCCCGGCGTCACGCTCCTGCGCGGCGATCTCCTCGAGGCTTAGGCCGAGCTGCTCCATGGCGCGAGAGACGGCATCCTCGATACCGAGGTTCAGCGCCGCGTTGCGCAGCGTGCGGCCAAGCAGGTATTCCATGGACAGGTAACAGGTACGCCGGCTGTCATAGAGCTCGTGGGCGTGGCGCGTGTCGTTGCGCGCCGTCGTCAAGCGATCACGCAGCGCCAGCGCCAGGGCCTCGAAGAGGTAGCTGCGCGATGTCTCGACGTTGTCGCGACCCAGTGTGTGAGCAAAATAGCGTGTGAAGTCGCGCGCGACGCTCTCGGCCGTGTTGCCCGGCGGGGGCGGGGCGCTGATGCGCGTGTCCATGTGCGGCGCTCGCTGCTGTGTCCCGGTCAGGCTGGCTGCGCCACCGCGTGCGGCCGGCTGCCGGTCCGATAGAGGTGCTCCAGGTACGCTTCCACGCTGCGTTGCCAACCGAAGCGCTGCGCCGCGGCCCGGCGCCGCATGGTCTGCCAGCGCTTGGGGTGCCGCGCGCGTAGCGCGAGTGCGGCAGCGAGGCGCGCCACGAGCGCGTCGGCCTGCGCCGCGGGGTCGGCGCCGTCGAAGACGAAGCCGGTGACGCCGTCGTCGACGGTGTCCCGCAGCCCGCCGACGCCGTGCACGAGACACGGCTGACCGGCGCGCATGGCGAGCATCTGGCTGATGCCGCAGGGCTCGAACGAGCTCGGCATGACGAACAAGTCGCCCTGCGCATAGAGCGCACCGGCGAGGGTATCGGAATAGCCGCGCAGATAGATGAAGTTGTCGTAGCGCGCGGCCACGGCGGTGAGGAACTGCTCGTAATCGGGATCACCGCCTCCCAGCAGAACGAACGCACCCTGGGCGCCGATCGTCTCCAGCATCCGCTCCAAGGCCGGCCGGCCGTCGTCGGTGGGCTCGCGCAGCAGGCGCAGCTTCTGCGGTGCGACCCGCCCGACACTGGTGAGCAGCGTCTCGGGCCGCGCCGTGGGGAGGCGAGCGAGACGGGTGTGGGCGACGAAATGGGCGCTCGCCAGGCTCGGTGCCTCGGCGCTCCAGCGCAGCACCGCGGCGCGCATCTCGCCCAGCAGCTCGGGCCAGGTGCTCAGCGTCGGCGGAGGCTCAGCAGGGTACTCGCAGCCGTTGAGAATACCGAACAGGCGTCCCTCCCGCTGCGCTTTGGCAAGATCCGCCTCGAGCCCCTCGCCACCGTAGAAGCCCGTGCTCTCCACCGTGCTCGGCCGCAGGACCTCCTCGGCGTAGGAGGGCGAGACGACGTGCACGGCGTCGGCGTGGCGAATGCCGACGGCCATCGGGTTGACGCAGTCGGGCCAGCGCGGGTCGCCGAGCGCCGTGCGCGAGTAGCGGAGCCCGGGATACCAACGCTCGAATGCCGACTCGTCGCCGGCGAAAGGCCGCACGCCCTGCAGCGCGAGGTTGTGCACGGTGAATACGCAACGTAGCTCGCGCAGCGCGGCGTAGCCGGCGTCGTAACGTCTGAGCGCGAGCACCAATGCGGTGTGCCAGTCGTGCAGGTGCAGCACGTCCACGGCGCCGAACACGCCGTCGTTGACCGCCGTGGCGACGCCGGCGCAGAACAGGGCGAATTTGCTGGCATCAGTGGCATACGGTCGCTCCGGCGGGTCCTCGCAGTAAATGTGACCGCGCCCGCAGGCGGCGAACAGGGCATGATCCAGCGTGAAGTGGCGCACCCGCTCCACCGGGGCCGCGGCCGGTATCTCGTGGACCGCCATCCTCTCGCGGGCGCCCGCGAACCGAACCTCGACCGCCGCCAGGCGGCGGGCGCCGGGCAGCCCGGCGAAGACGCCGTACGAGGGCGTCACGACGCTCACTGTGCAGCCGAGGTGCGCAAGATACCCCGGCACGTCGCGCACCACGTCGCCGATGCCGCCGACCTTGCCGCCCGGCAGCGCGTCGTTCTCGGCGGCGGCCATCAGGACATGAAGGCGATGTCGGCGTCGCATCAGCGCACCACGTGCACGCTCTGACGGAGCATGTCGGGAGTGACCAGCACGATTCCCTTGTCGGTGACCCGGAAGCCGCGCTCACGGTCGTGCTGCAGGTCGTGGCCGATGACGGTTTGGGGAGCGAGGCTCACCCCGCGATCGATGATAGCGCGGCGCACGCGGCAGTGACGCCCGATGTCGACGTCGGGCAGCACGACGGTGTCCTCGATTTCGCTGAACGAGTGCACCTTGACGTTCGAGAACAGCAGCGAGCGCCGCAGCTGCGCACCCGACACGACGCAGCCGCCCGACACCATGGAGTCGGTCGCCATGCCGCGACGTTCGGCATCGTCGAAGACGAACTTCGCCGGTGGCAGCTGCGCCTGGTGTGTGAGAATAGGCCAGTCGTCGTCGTAGAGGTTGAGCTCGGGAGAGACGGCGACCAGCTCCATGTTGGCCTCCCAGAATGCGTCGAGCGTCCCGACGTCGCGCCAGTAGGCGCGGTCCCCGCTTTGCGGGTCCCGGAACGGGAAGGCATAGACGCGGTAGCGGTCGAGCACCGACGGAATGATGGTTTGGCCGAAATCGTGTCGCGAACGCGGGTCGTCGGAGTCCTTGATAAGTTGCTCGTAGAGAAAGCCCGTATTGAAGACGTAGTTTCCCATGGAGGCGAGACACAGCCCGCGCTGTCCAGGAATAGGCTTCGGTGCCTGTGGTTTCTCGTCGAAGGCCCTGATGCGCTGGTCCGCGTCGACGGTGATCACCCCGTAGCTGCCGGCCGCTTCCTCGATGGGCACTTCCAGACAGGCGACGGTGAGATCGGCTTGTCGCTCGACGTGAAACGCCAGCATCGTACCGTAGTCCATCTTGTAGATGTGGTCGCCGGCGAGGATCAGCACGTAGTCGGGCTTGTGAGTGCGTATGATGTCGAGGTTCTGGAAGACGGCATCGGCGGTGCCGGCGTACCATTCGCCGCCGGTTCGCTGCGACGCCGGCAGGATCTCGACGAACTCGCTGAGCTCCGATTGAAAATTGCTCCATCCCTTGACGAGGTGCCGGATGAGCGAGTGCGCCTTGTACTGGGTGAGCACCCCGATGCGCCGGATGCCCGAGTTGACGCAGTTGGAGAGGGCGAAGTCGATGATGCGGAACTTGCCGCCAAAGGGTACCGCCGGTTTGGCTCGCCAGTCGGTGAGCTCGTGCAGGCGGGAGCCGCGTCCGCCGGCCAGCACCAGGGCGAGCGTCTGCCGCGTCAGGCGGCTGACGTAGCGGAAATCCTGTGTGACGTTCACGATGCCTCCTCGCGCATGGCCCGGCCGGCTCCTGCCGGCTCGACCGCAGGAGCAGTATAGCGGCTGCGCGTTCTCAGCGGGTTACGCCCATCGAGACGGGAGCGCGCGCGGCCGTCGACGGCCGCTGGCATCGTGCGTGAGCGTGGCGGCGGCGATGCGCCACTCGTGGTAACTCGGCGTATTCGACGGATCGTGGTCCGCCTATAATCGCCCGCTGCAGCATCGCCTCGCGCGGGCGACGGGTTTGCCCTGGGAGGCCGCGCAGCGTGTGCGACGGGCACACGCCGCTGCCGGACGTGGCGCGCTGCGCTTGACGACGACAACGATACACGAATAGGTGCCGTCCGTGATCACCTGGCTCGAAGGCCACCCCGAGTTGCTTCGATGGTCGGTTATCGTCTCCGTAGGCTTGTTCCTCGCTTCGGTGGTCGTCATCCCGTGGCTGGTCGCGCGTCTGCCCGTCGACTACTTCTCCGATCCCACACGGCACAAGAGCAAGATGCGCAAGCTCCATCCCCTGCAGTACATCGCGCTGCGTGTGCTCAAGGATGTAACCGGCTTCGCGCTGATCGTCGCCGGCCTGGCCATGCTCGTCCTTCCCGGACAAGGCCTGCTGACATTGGTGATCGGCGTCGCCTTGGTCGACTTTCCCGGCAAATATCGTGTCGAGCGCTGGATCGCGTCCCGCAAGTCGGTGTTCACGGCAATCAACTGGATTCGCAGCAGGGCCGGCGTGCCACCGTTCCTTGCGCCGGCGCCGCTCGGATCGGAGCATGCGAGGGGCGACGGCTGAGCCCGCCTCGGCGGGGGATCGCTCTCCGCGATGCGCTGCCGCCCCCGACCGGGGCAGCGGCCTTGCCGCGATCGCGGCGACGGCCTACAATGCTGTATATATATACAGTTATTGGGGGCGGCTCACATGGCCCTGCATTTCTTCTACATCCAGCACGCCGGAACGAAGCGCATTGTCGAGGTATTCGGATCCGATTCGGGCAAGCGCCGACTGGCCGAAGAACGCTTGCAGCGGCTCGGTGACGACTACGAGATCAGGGAGCACGTCATCGAGATTGCCGCTGACGACGCGGCCGCTCAAGCGCCTGGCCGGGCGCCGGGTGCGGGTTCCCGGCCGCTGGCGCTGGGTAAACTTCAAAACGGCGGGGAAACACGTCAGAATTCAAAAAAAGAGTGTCGGCGTTCCGGCCGCCATCGCCGGAGAGGTGGTCCGTCACTGTAATGCCAACGGATGACGCATCGGCCTGATCAGCGCATGCCATGACGGAACTGAAGCATTTGACGCCGCTCGAAGCGCACGAGCTCTTGCAGACCGATCCGCGGGCGGTGCTCATAGACGTCCGCTCCACGGTCGAGCACCTGTTCGTCGGTCATCCCAAGGGCTGCGTTCACATATCATGGATAGACGAGCCCGACTGGACGGTTGACCCCCACTTCGTCACGCGGATTCGGGAGCTGATGCTGGGCGGCGTGGTCGATGGCGGTCACGGCGCCGCACCGGTAGTGCTCATCTGCCGCAGCGGCAAACGCTCGGAAGAAGCCGGCCGACTGCTGATCGAGAACGGCTTTACCGAGGTCTACAATGTCAGCGAAGGTTTCGAAGGCGAGCTCGACGAGCATCATCATCGCGGCACCCTCGGCGGCTGGCGCTTTCACGGCCTGCCCTGGGAGCAGTCCTGACGGTCCGGTCTGATCACCGCCGTCGATCGCCGCCTAGCCAGCTACTTCCCCCGGCCTGCGTAATACGCCGCCACACCGGGCTCCGCAGCCGTTCGCTCCAAGTGGGCCAGCAGGCGCGGCGCGACACGCTCGGGCAGGTCAGCGGGAACATGGTCCAGACCGCCTGATTTCAGGTGCCGTAGCCACACCAACACCTTTATGTCGGCGACCGTGAGACGACGCTCGGCGAAGTACTCTCCCCCAGCCGAGTCGAGCCTCTCGCCCAGGAGCTTGAGGCACCGCGTGAGCATTCCGTCGCTGAGCCGTTTTCGGGCGAGTCTCAGCTCATCGCCCTGCAAGCCAAAAGTACTTACCACCGCATGATATGAATCTTCGACGATGTCCATGACTTCATCACACAAGAAAGCCTGCCACGGGTCGCTGGGGTACAGCCCGGCAAGCTTGCCAAAATAGCGATTCATGGCATTGCACTGGGTATAGACGACGCCGTTCATTTCCACGATCGGTACCGCATTCAATGGCGTGGCGGCGCGCATTTCGCTGAACTCTGGAAAAGAGATGCGGTTGTCTTCGAAATCGATACCGCCGATGGACATGATAATCCGTGTCGTTTCGGCACGGCCGCCATCGATGTCGAAATAGGCAAGCTTGATGGTGTTCATGCGATGATTTGGGTTGCACGCTTCGGAATGTTGAAGTGTAGGGCAAGTGCCCGTTCGGCTCGAGCGCATGGGCGCGCGGTGGAACGCTGCCCGGCTAGCGACGGGTCGGCTGCCGTTTCCGATTGGTGTTATGCATGGGCCCGCGTCCCGGGGCATGTGGCGCGGGCCCCGTCGCAGTCGTCTTTGACGCCCCTGCTATTTTCCGGGTCTGCAGGGAGCCGCGGCCGGCACCCTCCACCCCGGGCAGTCGCGGGCTCGCGAGCCAACCGTGTCTGCCGTGCGGATGGAAGTGGGGCGGCCACGCCGGCAGTAAGCACGGCCGGCGTGATGCGCGCGCGTGCGCGTTCCGGCGAGTGGCGGCGCCACTACGCAGTACCCACAGGTCAAGAACCGGCTCAGCCGAGAGCCCGTATTGCCAGGTGTCGCTTCGGCGCGATATGCCCCACGCGAGTGAACCACGAGAGGTATCTAGATGAAGAAAGTCGCTGCAGCCAAATGGGCCGATCTGCGCGACCGGTCGCCGGCGTACGCCCTGGTTGCCGATGTCGACCGGGTCATCGTGCGCTGCGATCAAAACGTTAACGTGCTCTACGGCCGCTGCGCGCATCGTGGCGCTCTCACAGCGGACGGCCACATCGAAGGCGACAACATCATCTGCGGGGTACTCGGCTGGGACTGTCGAGTCGACACCGGAATCAGCGCGTACAACAACAGCGAGAAGCTGCCGAAGTTCGGCGCTTGGGTCGAGGACGGTCAGCTCGTCGACGAGGGCGAGATTTCCGCCTGGGCCGACGAGCACCCGCAGCCCTTCAGGCGTGACAGCTACCAAGGCCTCTATCAGGATCCGACGGGGACCGTCGACGAGCCCCATGTGAAGCTCAGACGAAAGCTTGCCAGCGAAGGGCGGAGCACGCGCGGGCACCACGGACCGTCCGCCGCGAGGGGTGTGCCGCGCGAGCGGCTGCCGAAGTGGGACGACCTGCAGTTCGTGGTGGCCCAGTTGCACACGCTGCCGCTGCTCGATGCAGAACCCGTCGGCACCGATCTGATCATCGGCGCGGGGGCCGAGAAGCCCCTGCATCCGGCATCCCCGTCGGCTTCAAGCTCTCCGCTCAGCGCATCGAGAAGGACATCGACGCCGCGTTGAAGGTTGGCGTCGACTACATCATCCTCGGCGGCCGCGGTGGGGGCACGGGCTCGGCCCCGCTGATCTTCCGCGACAACATCTCCGTGCCCACGATTCCGGCGCTGGCCCGGGCGCGGCGGCACCTGGACGCTTCCGCCGCCAAGCACGTCACGCTGAGCATTACCGGCGGACTCCGGCATCCCGCCGACATTGCCAAGGCGATGGCGTCGGGTGCAGACGGTGTAGCCGTGGCCAATGCCGCCCTTCAGTCCATTGGCTGCCTGGGCATGCGCGCTTGTCACACCAACAACTGTCCGGTGGGCATCGCGACCCAGAAGCCCCATCTTCGCGCCCGGTTACCCGTCGATGTCGCCGCGCAGCGGCTCGCGCGTTTTTTCTCCGCCGCCGTAGAATTGATGAGCGTGTTGGCGCGCGCCGCGGGTCATCGTCACCTGCGGGATTTCACGGTCGACGATCTGACCACCTTCAACACCGACATGGCGCAACGCGCGGGCGTTGCCTACGGCGGCGTGGCGCAGTTCAGAGAACGACAATGATCGTCGAATTTTTAAGCCTCGAGGATCCCGGCGCCGTGTCACCCGCGACGCGATGCCCGCGTACTCGAAAATCTCGGGGGACTGGCTCAAAGCCTGCCGAGCGCCACGCAAGCACTGGTGGCGCACGAGGTGGGTCAGCAGCCGGTGCGCTACGTCTCGAACATCTACAAGTACGCGAATGCTTATTCGCTCATATTGGTGAACGATGAGCAGGCCCGGTAGCAGGGCTTAGCGTCGCGCGCGGCATTACCAAGGAATGCGGTGCCAGTGTGCGGAGGCGAGATGCTGCTGCCCAGACGCGTATGTAGTACGATAACAATCGTTTCTCACCTTGATCCTCCGCCCGTGCCCGAAGAACGCCTGCCGCGAAAGCTGGCTGCCATTCTCTACGCCGACGTGGCCGGATACAGTCGCCTGACCGGCGAGGATGAGGACGGCACCCATCGCATGCTGCGGGCCCACCTCACCCTGATGGCCGAGCGAATTGCCGAGCACGCCGGGCGGGTGGTGCACTACGCCGGTGACGCGGTGCTCGCCGACTTCTCGACGGTGGTCGATGCGCTCGGCTGCGCCACGGCGATCCAGACGGAGCTCGCCGGGCACAACGCCGAGGTACCGCCGGCGCGCCGAGTGCAGTTCCGCATCGGTGTGAACCTGGGCGACGTGATCGTCGACGGCGACGAGATCTATGGCGAGGGGGTCAACGTGGCCGCCCGTCTGGAGAGCCTTGCCGAGCCCGGCGGTGTTTGCGTCTCCGATGCCGTGCGCACTGCCATCGGCACTAAGCCCGGCTTTCAGTACGAAGACATGGGTGAGCGGACGGTCAAGAACATCGCCGCGGCGGTGCGCTGTTTCCACGTACGCTTTCTTCCTGATGACGTGTCGGGATTCGCGAGCGGGGCACCCAGCTCCGGCACGGCTCCCGGCGCGGCGCCGACCGTGGCGATCGAGGCTTTCCGTTTCATCGGCGACCCGGGGCCGCATGCCTACGTCGCGGATGCGATCACCCAGAGTGTCGGCGCCGCGCTGACGCACTTTCGTGAATACCAGGTCGTCGGCAAGGGCGAGTCGGAAGCTGCCGACTACGTGCTGCGGGGGACACTACAAATCGCCGGTGGGCGCATTCGCATCGCTCCGGAGCTGGTCAGCGCCGGCGACGGTCGCAAGCTGTGGTCGGAGAAGTTCGATCGGCAGCTCGACGACGTGTTTGCGCTCCAGGACGAGATCAGCGCTATCGTCGCTGCCTACCTTGGGGAAGCGATCTGGCAGCAGGCGGCGCGGGCGCTGGCCGGCAAGCGGCAATCCGACTACAACGCCGCGGACTGGTGCATGGAGGCCATGGCCTGCGTTCACCGGCTGAATCGGGAGGGCTTCATCGAAGCCAAAGCGGCGTGCCGCAACGCCTTGCGGTTGGACGCTGAGTCGCTGCATGCAAAGCTGTTGCTGGCGTTCACTTTGGCGCTGGAGCTCGGCTGGGGACTGGCCGACGACCCTGACCAATGCGGCAGCCGCGTCTTGGCGTTGACGGAGGAGCTGCTGCAGAAGGATCCCGCCAATCCGACGGTGCACCGGCTGGCGGCCCGGCTCTTCTCGCTGCTCGGGCGGCACGCCGAGGCGCTGGCGCACGCGGAGCGGGCGCTGGCCCTGAACCCGTTCGACGGCGACGTGCTGGTCATGTATGCGCTGGCGCTGCTGTACGAAGGACGCGCGCAGGAGGCCGTTGCCTGGGCCGAGCGCGCCCTGCGCTTCAATCCGCACCCCCCCGCCTACTACCGCCAGAACCTCATGCAGTGTCAGTTCTTCGCCGGTCAACGGGAAGCGGCGCTCGAGACCATGCAACGACTCGAGGGCGGTCTGATGCCGCAGATCCGCGGCACCGTGGTGACGCTGCTGCAACAAGCCGGACGGACGGAAGAGGCGGCGAAAGCGACGGCGGACATGATCGCGAATGGTATCGTCGACGTGCAGAGCACCGCGCAGTTGCTCGCCTGTTATCGGGACCGCGAGCAGGTCGAAACCATTCTCGCCGCGCTGCGCCGCGCCGGGCTGCCGGAGGTCGCGAGTCGGCAGTGAGGGGCGAGCGCCGCGCCGGAAGCGGATCGCCTGCGCGTATTGACCATTGGCGTGCAATGTTCCATGAAGGTGTGGCGTCGCTCGACGCAGTCCCCGCTCTCGTATAGGCGATCTGCGAATCGCTCGAGCGGTGCGTCCTCACTCCGAATTTCTCACCCATCTCGAGCATGGCGCAGGGATTGACGTATTCGGTCTGGGCAAAGTCGTAGTGGAGGCTGTTGCCGAAGGCGATCCCGGTAATCGCCCGGTATCGATCGGGCAGCTCGTCCCACCTTCGTTTGTTGATCAGCAGCTGGCCGATCGGCATCCGCTGGTGGCCGTGGCGTGTCCCCTCGAATCGCTCCGTTCGGTCGCGCTCTGGCTGATCTCGCGATAGTATTTCCCGCTTGGACACAGTCCGTCGCGGAGCTCTGATGGCAAAGCCGCAATCACGAAAACTTGCTGTCATCCTGCATGCCGACGTCGTGGGCTCGACCTCGCTCGTGCGGCGCGATGAAACGCTCGCGCACGATCGCATCCAAGCCGCTTTTGGCCGACTGTCGAAAACAGTCGACGCATACGGCGGCGCGACGCACGAGATTCGCGGCGATGCACTGGTTGCCGCGTTCAGTCGTGCCTCGGATGCCGTGTGTGCGGCGATCGCTTTTCAGAACGAGAACACGGCACTCAACGCCGCGCTCGGGGATGATTTTCGCCCTGAGCTCCGCATCGGGATCAGCATGGGTGAGGTCGTTGTCGCCGACAACACGATCACGGGCGAGGGAGTGGTATTGGCTCAGCGCCTGGAGCAGATCGCGGACGCCGGCGGGATTTGCATCCAAGGGGCTGTATACGAGATCGTGCCGAAGCGCCTGCCGTTTCAGTGCGAGGATCGGGGAGCACAGACTTTGAAAGGATTCGAGGCGCCGGTCCGGGCGTACGGTGTCGTCCTGAAGGCTGGCGAGATCGTGCCGCCTCCTGAGTCGAGCAGCCCATCGCAAAAGGCGGCCCTGCGGCTCTCGGACAAGCCGTCGATCGCCGTGCTGCCTTTTCGCAATCTCAGTGACGATCCCGAACAGGAGTACTTCGCCGACGGTGTCGTGGAAGACATCATTACCGATCTGTCGCGGTTCAAGGAGCTGCTCGTGATTGCCCGCCACTCCTCGTTTTCCTACAAAGGAAGCTCTACCACGATCCAGAGCGTAGCGAGTGAGCTCGGCGTGCGTTATATCGTCCAGGGCAGCATTCAGCGAGCCGCTGGGCGTGTGCGCATCAACGCCCAGCTCATAGACGCAACCGACGACAGTCATTTGTGGGCGGAGCGTTACGATCGTGAGCTCAGCGATTTGTTCGCCGTTCAGGACGAGATCGTCGAGACCATCGTCCGCACGGTGGCGGCCCGCTTGGAGCGACACGGCCTGGAGAATGTGATTCACAAGGTCGAGCAAGACTTCAGGGCCTATGACTACATTCTTCAAGCCCGGGCCATGATCTGCGACAGCGCGGAAAGCAACAGGCGCTGCCGGGAGCTGTACGAGTCGGCTCTGCAAGTCGATCCCCGCAGCGCCACAGCGTGCTGCGGGATATCCATGACGCACAGCATGGATTACAACAGCGGGTGGTCGGAATCACCCGAACGGTCGTTCGAGCAGGCGCTCAGCTACGCGCTCAAGGCAGTTGCGCTTGACGATGACAACAGCCAGGCGCATTCCCGTCTCGGTGCCCAGCGACTCTGGCGCCGCGAATACGACCTCGCCGAAATGCATCTGGACAAAGCCTTGGCTCTGAATCCCAACGACCCGTATGCGTGGGCGTACAAGGGGTTGTATTTGATCTACACCGGGCGACCCGAGGAAGCCTTGCTCGCGCTTGAGCGAGCGACCGAGCGCAATCCCTTTGAATTCACCTGGTACCTGTGGTTCGTCGGCCTAGCCTACTATTCCGCGCGTCGATACGATGAGGCGATCGCCCCGCTGCGGCGCTCCATCGAGAAGAATCCCAGCTTCATCGCGCCCAGACGCCACTTGGCCGCCTGCTACGCGCAACTCGGTCGTGACGAGGCCGCCGCCGAGCAGACTGCCAAGATCCTCGAGCTCGAGCCGGCTTTCTCGATCGAGCGGCTGTCGAGCATCCTCAGCTATCGCGATTCGTCCGACCTCGAGCACTATCTGGATGGTCTTCGGAAGGCGGGGCTCCCCGACTGACATCCACGGCTCCGACGTCTCAGGGGTTCAGCCGATGCGAGGGGAGATCGGCGGAGCAGCGATGGCGTCCGCCGACGGGGACCTATGGCTGCTCCAGACCGACGCTACGCTGCGGCAGGTGAGCGTCGCCGTGAGCCAGGTGCGAGCAGAAAGAAACGGCACCCGCTGCCGGTATGACGTACGATCTTCCCACGATAGTTCGCGAGCGGCGGGATCCCCCGGTAGGCGACCACGCGGGGGAGTCGCCGAATGACCCCAGAACCGAATCGACAGAGATTGGAGCAGGCGATGCGTTGTACCGGCGGTTGTTTATGCGGATATGTACGGTGGGAGGCGGTGACGGAGGATCAGTCGGAGATGGGCCACTGTCATTGCTCAATGTGTCGCAAAGCGCACGGCAGCCCCTTTGTCACATTCGTCTCGGTCAAGAGCACGAGCTTTCAGTGGCTGACCGGCGAGCAGGCCCTGATTCGCTATCGGGCAACCTCGGACTCGAAATTTGACCGGACATTCTGCCCACGGTGTGGGTCAGCGGGTCCGTCGCCCGTGGACGGATGGATCGCCGTTCCTGCGGGGGGTCTGGACAGCGACCCGGGGACGCGCCCCATGTTCCATATGTTCTCTGCGTCTAAACCGCCATGGTTTGAGATTACCGATGCACTCGTCCGGTATGACGAATACCCCGAGAGGCGGCGGTTGCCCGCTGTGAAACCCCCGCCTGTGCCCGCGGCCCCACCGAACGTCGTGACGGGCAGCTGTCTTTGCGGCGCCGTCGTGTTCCACATTACGACGTCATTCAGGACCGCGTACAACTGTCATTGTGGACGATGCCGAAAGGGGCGTGCGGCGGCTCACGCGACCAACGGCTTTGTGCCTGCGGCGGCGGTCAGCTTCGTAAGCGGGCAGCAAAACCTAGAGCGATACAAGGTTCCGGATGCGCGCTTCTTCGCGCAGGTATTCTGCCGCACGTGCGGGTCCATCATGCCGAAGCTCGACGCCGAGCGCGATGTGGCAGTGGTACCTTACGGATCGCTGGATGTGGATCCGCGAACAGCAGCCGCGTCCCACATTTATGTCGCTCACAAAGCGGCATGGTTCGACGTCACCGATTCGCTGCCTCAGTTCCGCGAAGGACCACCGAAGTAGGCGCGAGCGAGGGCAACGTCGGGAGAATCATTGCCGGGTGGCAAACGGCGGAGATAGGGTCTTGCATTGAAAGAACGACGCGACCGTGCCGTGCTGGCGTCCTTACGATTACAATGAGGTCTGCGCAGTCGGGTCCCGTATCGAGGGCCGAGAAAGGTATGATCTCGAAGAACCTCGTGGTGTCTCTCAAGTCGCGGCTCTCGTCCGATTCCAGGAGAAGAATCAGGCGGATCTTGCAGTATGCCAAGCTTCGCAAAGAGCTGGTGCATTTTCTTCATTGTTCCAAGACGGGTGGAACGGCTTTGCGGGTTGTGCTTCATCAGCACGCAAGTACCGGTAAGTACGCTTTAGCGCTTCATAATCACAGCGTGACACTCAAGGACATCGCGCCGGGCGAAAAAGTTGTCTTTTTCGTTCGCGATCCGGTAACGCGATTTGTCAGTGGTTTTTACTCTCGGTTCCGACGAGGCAGGCCCCGGCACGACATACCGTGGACACCCGAAGAAGCCCGTGCGTTCGGAGTCTTCACGACACCCAACGAGCTCGCCTTGGCGCTCGGGGCTGCTGGGGATGCCGAAAGGGACAGGGCGATGGGGGCAATGAAGAGCATTGGACACGTCAATTCGTCGTATTGGGATTGGTTCGGGGACGAAGATTACTTTCTATCGCGTCGTGATGATTGCTTCTTTATCGGTTTTCAAGAAACGCTCGATAGTGACTTCGAGATGCTCAAAGGGAAGCTGGGTCTGCCAAATACGACGAGACTGCCGACGGATGATCGCGAAACGCACCGAACGCCCGCTCGGTTCGATACGCGTTTGGACGAGGAAGCGGCCGCCAATCTGCGCGCTTGGTATTCACGGGACTACCAATTCGTGCATCTTTGCAAGGAAATCAAGCATGGCATGACGTGACGTTCGTCGCCTTGTCGTCGGAATCGAAGCAGTAAACCGGCGACAATCAGGCCAAGGGTCAAGACAACGCGGCGGGAGGTCGTCGGGCCCTTGCGTACCAGAATTCACTGGATGGCTTCGGCTCGGCGGTGGTGGTGTTTGCTCATCGACAGGTGCGTTGCCGGTGATGGCGCCGAGGCTGGTGCCGTGCGGGCGCCCACTGGCGAACAGCAATGTGCCGGCGCGTCACCGCATGTACAGTCGCTTGACGACCACGAGCGTTCGTTTGTCGACCCAGTACTTCGTCGAGCGACCGTACACGGCCTGCGTCACCCCTTGCGGCCGACCGTCGGGGCCGATCCACGGCAGCAGTAGCCCGTTGAGCAGCACGATGTAGTGGTGCTCGTCCTCCGTGAAGCCCACCCGGTAGTGGCGGAGGTCTTTTTGCTCCGCTGTCAGATCGTCAATTCGGACGAAGTCGGCATAGGCTGACTGCCAGGCGAGGAGATAACGAGCCGGAACCATGCGTTGGACGGAATCCGCGTGAAGGAAGCTGTCCTCCTCGATGTCCGCGCACCGATACCCATCGGTGTACGTACAGCCGTCGTCGAGGCGGCCGACGTACTCCATGCTCTGCTTTAGCGCGTCTTGTGCCACGGCGCTGTCAAGCCAAAGCACCGTGGTGATGACCGCAAGGCCTGCGAACGCGAACAGACGCACCCTTTGCTGCGACCACGGATCGGCGGGGGCCGGTTCGGGCGCTGTGTATCGGCGTCGCCGGGCTGGCATCACTTCGGTATCGGAAACGAGTTGCCATTGATGGTGTACTGCCAGATCGTGTCGCGTCGGAGGTCGTAACGCAAGAATCGACCGGCCGGCGTGGCGAGGAAGCCGTCGATGCCCCAGAATCGTGAAGCACTGATGTCCGCCGGGGAGAACATCTCGTTGACGAACCGAGGATCAGGGCCGCCATGCGTGTGGTACGCCGCACGCACCCGGGTACCCTTCGGGGCGAGCTCGAAGGGATTGAACGCGACGCTGCTGACGGTGCCCTTGACGTGGCCCGCCCAACCGAACGTACCGTCCTGGTTGGCGTAGACGGCGCCGCCGTACTCCCGATTCTCGCGCACAGATTTCGGGTTGATGTCCGAGAGCGCGGCATAAGCGGCTTTCCACGGTGACCCGAATCGCGCGGCTCTGTCCAGGCGTGCGGAGCCCGAGCTCAACATCGCGCCGGCCAGCGCGGCATTCGTCGCCGTCGCCGACAGCGCTCGGAATTGGTTCCCCGTCGCAGAGAGGGTGTTTGCCGTCGCGGCGCTAGCAATCGCCGGTCGACGTTTACCCAGATCGCGTCGGTATGTGACCATGAGTCGTTTGTCGCCGGCGTCTTCGTAGAGCGGGTTCGTCGCCCAGTCCACATTGAACGCAAGCGAGTCCGAGCGGGTCACCTCGAAGCCGACGCCCGCCCGGCGCCAGCTCGCATCGGATATCGAGCGCAGCTCCTGGTAGTGGGCACTGACCTCGGCGAGCCGTACGGTCAGGTCTAGGCCGCCGCCCACGGTCTCCGACTCGCGCTGCACGGCGTAGACGGTGCCGGACAGCCAGGTGCCGTGCAGCCCGGAGTGGTAAACCTTGCGGTCGGCGTAGCCGGCTGCTGCGATGTTCACCAGGCCGAGCTGCACGTGAGCACGATCGGAAATCTGGTAGTCGAATGCGGCACCACTGAAGGTGTAGTCACTGGTTGTTTGGCCGTGAAAAAAATTCCGCTCAACGCCGACGAAAGCCGTCGCTGGGGCGGACTGTGTGCTCGCATCGCCGTCCACGAGCGACAGCGTCGTGCGGCCCAGTGACAGCCCCAGCACTGACTGATCGCTGTCATCAGCACCCTGTGTGAAGGAGAAATGGATGGCCCCGGGTCCGAGCCGTTCGCTGTATGACAGCACCGGAAATGACTCGTGCTGGTCGCCGCGCCAGGCGACGCCGCCGGCCCGCCGCTGCCCGTCACCCAGGAACACCGTGTCGCTGTAGGAAAAATTCTGGGCCGGGGCGGGCCCGGGAAACGAGAACGAGAAAGCTAGCAGTAATGCAATGAATCTCATGGGCTATCCTCCCTGCGCCCCGAGGGGTCGCTCTACTGTGAACGAGCCAGCTGTCCACCAACGCAGATTTTTTATCACGTGCTTAGACCGAGCTGCCTTGATCTACGTCAAAGCAAGGCTTTTGAGCTTGTAGATTTCTGTCGATCGCCGTTTGAGCTGCGGGTGGCGTTCCAGACATGAAAACGCATCGGGCGTCGCCGTGGTGCGGGTGACGATGTTGCGGGGGAAGATCGTCTACAACCGGCTGTAATGCTCACCGATTCGGTAAAGAGCTTGCGGCAGGCGGACGTCGCGGGGTCCTTCTTTTGGGGCTCGGTCCACTGCGTCAAGGGCGAGAAAGGGATTGGCCGACAACGCTGAAGCACTTCGATGGGACCCAGTTTTCGGCCGGAAAACAAGGGGCGATACAGTACGTGCCTGATCGGGATCTCGAACGGCGCCGGTGGTTGGGCTTTCTGTCGCAAGACGATCGCTTGGTGCGGTGGCTGGCGTCCGTGCGAAATGTCGCCGACGTTGAGCTCGACGAGATCACCGGCACGGAGCTTGCGGTCGACGGCGAGGTTGAAGAGCGCCGAGTCACGAACGCGAGCTGAGCGCTGAAGTAGGGTCCGGATCGACCGGCCCTCCTCAAGTTTAAACGGCGGTTTTTTCTCAGTCGGTGTCCCTTTGTTCCAAATGTGCTTGGAAGAATTCTCAATAGGAAGATATTTGCATTGACAACACCCCACGTTGGTTGGATGGAGCGTCATCGTCCCGCTCGTGAGACCCCTTCAGGGCGAATAGCGGAGATCACTATTGGGCGGACTGTGTGCCCCGATCGAGCAGTGGTGGCTGTGCCGTAAGATTCCGAGGTCGGGAAACATCGTGCCCTCAGGATTTGTACAACCCGGAGCACAGAATTCGCAGATGGCTGATCTTATTGTCGTCGATCTGATAATACGCTTGCTGCTCGTATTGAAACGCCCCGAATTCTTTTTCGTGGCCACGGAAAACATAAGATATTCTCGAACGTCCAGGCAGAAGATAGTGATCTACCCGTTCCACGTTAGAAATCTTTTCCCGGGCTGGAAAAAGTTCCCGTAAGGTCTTTTCGGTCTCGGCCCTTCCGATCGCTCGGTAAGTTTTCGTAGGCGTTGCAGCGGTAAAGACAATATCATCCGTAAGCAGCTCCTTCAAAAGCTCAAAATTATTCTCGGCGGCAGCGCGCACGAATTGTAATCCGAGCTCCTTAGACATGACTGAATTCCGTGAATTGTTCAACAGGGCACCAAACGCCTAGTTCGGCTCGTAATTGTCCCTTACATAGTCTTCAATAAACCCCACCCTCAAAATGTTGCTGTAGGAGTGTTGTGGATCGCCCGGAACATTTACCCCCGTACAGGTAAAAATTTTCTTGCAACCAAGGTCAAGTGCACGTTCAAGCCGCGCCGCCATTAATACGCCTTGGCTTCCGCGGCGGCGAAAAGCTGGTGCGGTTGCCGCGAAATCGGTCCACCCGTAGCTATCCTTTACGTAAAGCGCACCGACACCAGCTGCAGTATCACCGTCAAAGCTCATGAACACGTGCCAATCCGGCCTTCCAGGCAATTTCGAGATCCAGGGAATCGCCGTGTCACTGAGATCGAACGCGTCGCAGACGATTGTTCCGAATTCCCGTCCATGGGTGGAGTCGATTTCACGAACGGTCAAGTCTGAGCTCGATGTGGCAACGGGATTGCGACCTCGCGAAAATTTCTGCCAGCCACGACCCAGCCTGAGACCTTCATTCTCAAGCCACGCCGTGAGCGTGCCGGGTATATGATGCGGGTGAATCTGAACGAAATATCGACCTACATTGCGTTCGCGAAAAGCGGATACGATTCGTCGGACGTCGTCCTTCGACGCCTTCGTGCCGAGCCCGAGTCCGAGCACACGGTTGATTACGATGGCGCTCGACGGCAGCTGAGAAGCCACGGATAACAATGCGGAACCGACGACAAGGTTGGCCAGCCCTATAGTGCGACGGTCGCTTTCATCTGCCGCGTCGTGCAAATCTTCGAGAGCGCAACGTTCGACGAATTCAGATTCTGGGCTGTTCATGGGTTATCGGGAGTTTTCCACTTTTCGTCGGTACATCGCGTCGGCTCGATCAGACAACACACGTAGAAGCGGAATCAGTGCATGAGGCAGTATCGATTTTTTCCAGTCACGCGAACGGCGGCTCGTGGCATACACTCTCCGAGCAGTCTACACGATCGTCGTTGGCCGGGTTCCGCTCGATGCAGCGCATAATGTGAATGTTTCTTCCAACCGGGCAATGCGACGGGACTTGTGGATAGCCCGGGTCTGTCTGGACAAGAGTATAAGTGATGCGCAGCGGATGATAGGGCCTGCCGCGGGTGCGGCCGATGCATTGCGCTACGAGCCATTCGCCCGGCTCCGGGGCGATGTGGGGGAGTCCGTTAACGAGCGTCGCGCACAGCGTTTTTGAGATATGGGATAGTGCACATTGTGCCCTCACCGCCGCGTAGCGGTCGACGAGGCCGGTCCCC
>JBFEOO010000032.1:0-36428 GCA_041550555.1 Arenicellales bacterium | reverse complement strand
GCGTGCCGCCGATGCCTGCGTGGCGGGCGTCCTGCAAGCCGTGCAGCAGCGACGCGCCGCCGGGGACGACGTGCTGTTCGTGGTGTGCTCGGATCACGGCCACGAGACGGTCGAGGAGATCGTCCCCGTCGCCGAGCTGCTCGTCGACGCGGGGCTCAAAAACACGACGGATTCGAGCGACGTCGTATTGGCGTCGAGCGGCATGGGCGCGCTGGTCTACGTCGCCGACGACGTCTATGACCGCGGCACCGCGATCGCCGAGTGGCTGCGCCGCCAGGAGTGGGTCGATCGGTTGTACGCTCACGGCCAGCTGGCCGAAGCCGGCCATCGCATCGACTCGCCGCTCGCCATACTGTTCGGCCTGGCCAAACGCGACGCGCCGAACCGTCATGGCGTTCGGGGTCACGGCCACGTTGCGGCCGATCTCTTCACCACCACAGACGCGGCCGGCTGCGGGCAGCACGGCGGCTTTGGTCCCTACGAGAGCAACCCGTTCCTGCAAGTGAGCGGCGGCGGCTTCGCGCCTGGCCCCACGGACTACGCGAGCCGCGCCGTCGACATCGCCCCCACGGTGCTGACGCACCTCGAGCTGCCGATCACGGGCATCGACGGCCGACCCCTGCCGCCACGCTGAGCGCGTGATCCGCTCGGTGCCGCCGCGCGAACCGCCTCGGTAGCCTCTCGTTGCCCTCGTGCCGACGCAGCCCCGCAATGTCGCGCGGCCGATCAGCGCATGACGAACGGGTTCGGCACCTCCGTCGCCGTCGACAGCCACACGCTCTTGGTCTGCATGTACTCCCGGATCGCCTCCTGGCCGTTCTCGCGCCCGAGCCCGCTGCGCTTGTAGCCGCCGAAGGGCGACATGTAGCTCACCGCGCGGTAGGTATTGACCCAGACGGTGCCCGCCTGCAGCCGTTCGGAGAGCGTCAGCGCACGGCGGATGTCCTGCGTCCAGACGCCGGCCGCGAGCCCGAAGACGACGTCGTTGCCGATCGCCACCGCCTCGTCCTCGTCCGCAAAGGGGATGACCGAGAGCACCGGACCGAACACCTCCTCCTGCGCGATGCGCATCGAGTTTCTCACGCCGCCGAAGATGGTCGGCTCCACGAACCAGCCCTCCCCGCACTCCGGGCGGCTGGCGCGATCGCCACCGAGCAGGGTCTCGACGCCCTCACTCTTTGCAATGTCGAGGTACTTGAGCACTTTCTCGTACTGCGGCTTGTTCGTGACCGGGCCGACCTGCGTCTCGCGCTCCATGGGATTGCCCATCTTGGCGGTCCTGGCGAAAGCCACCAGCTTCTCTACGAACTCGTCGTGAATGCTCTGCTGGACCAGCAGGCGCGACCCGGCGATGCAGGTCTGTCCGGTGGCGGCGAAGATCCCCGAGATGACGCCTTTCACCGCGTTGTCCATGTTCGCGTCGTCGAAGACGATGTTGGGCGACTTGCCGCCGAGCTCGAGGCTGACCCGCTTCATTCCACGCGCTGCCGCTTCGTAGATGCGCGTCCCGGTGACGTCCGAGCCGGTGAACGCGACTTTGGCGACCAGGGGGTGCTCGACGAGGGGCGCGCCGGCCTCCGGACCATAGCCGGTGACGACGTTGACGACCCCCGGCGGGAAGCCGGCCTCGTCGAACACCTTCATGAACTCGAGCATCGACGCCGACGTGAACTCCGAGGGCTTGACCACGACGGTGTTGCCGGCAGCCAGCGCCGGCGCAAGCTTCCACGCGGTCAGCAGCAGCGGCGAATTCCAAGGGATGATGGCGGCGACGACGCCGAGCGGCTCGTGGCGGGTGAAGTTGAAGTTGCCGGGCTTGTCGACGGGGATCACCGAACCTTCGATCTTGTCGGCGAGCCCGCCGAAGTAGTAGTACCACTGCGGCACATAGTTGAGCTGACCGGCCATCTCGCTAATGAGCTTGCCGTTGTCGCGCACCTCGATCTCGGCGAGATGCTGCGCTTTCTCGGCGACCAGATCGCCCAAGCGGCGCAGCAGGGCACCGCGCTGCGACGCCGTCAGCGTCGGCCAGCTGCCCGTCGTGAACGCCTGGCGGGCAGCCTGAACGGCGCGCTCGACGTCCTCGGCGGTACCGCGGGGCACCAGCGCCCACGGCCTCGCCGTATATGGATTGTCGCTCTCGAAATACTCGCCGGACGCGGGCTCTACCCACCGACCGCCGATGTGCATGCGGTAGCGCTCAAGCTTCTGTGCTTCACTGACGTCGTTCATGCTAGGAGTCCCCGGAGATGTCGATGACGGCTGACGCCGGCGAGGGGCTGCCGGCAACGCGGGCTCGGCGCCGACCCTTGTCGAGCAATTCCCAGGCCGGCAGGCCACCGGACAGAGGCCGCTGCCGAGCGTTGCGGCCCCGCATCATAGGCGGGAAGCGCGTGCCGTTCAATTGAGCCGCCGTTGTCTGCGGGACCGCTCCGGCCCCTCACCCCCGCTGGCCCGTCGCTGTGACAGGCGCCAGCCTCACCTGGCGAAAGGTGAGGTTCACGCGCGGGCCGACCGGCCTGGCGGTCTTCGGCAGGCAGTGCCGCCAGCAGCGCTGGGTGGGGCCGCGCATGACCAGCAGCGACCCGCGATCCAGCCACAGGCTGCGCGACGGCGCACCCTTCGGCCGCTTCGGCTTGAGCAGGAACCGGCGCCGGGCACCCAGGCTCAGCGAGGCGATGACCGGCTCCGCGCCGAGCTCGGGCTCGTCGTCGCTGTGCCAGCCGACGCTGTCGCGGCCATCGCGGTAGAGATTGACGAGCACGCTGTTGAAGGCACACCCCACCCGCGCCTCGACTCGGCGCCTGAGCGCACTGAGCTCGGGCGTCCACGCGAGCGGCATGTTGGCGCTGCCCGAATAGCTGTAGACGGCGCCGGGATCGCCGTACCAGGCTGCCAGGCGTGGCGAGTGCACGTCGCGGCCGTAGAGGCGCACGCACGGCTGCTGCCAGGCGACGTTGTCGATCAGGACCGTGAGCAGCGCGTCGGCCTCGGCGGCGTCGAGAAAGGCCGCGTCATAGGTGACGTGCGCCCGGGGGATGTCGAGGGCTACCAGCATGAACCGCGCAAATGAGCTCGACCGCTCACGGCCGGGGACGGCGCCCGCTCGCCGCGGCTCGGGCCGTGGCGCGGCGCTGCACCGCCGTCGGAGCACTTGCGTTGCGCGCCGGCGCGGCGGAGCCCGACCCGCCGCGCAGCCGGCCCCAGGGAAAGCTCGCGGGATCCGGCAGGCGCCCGCCGCCGCCGAGCTGCTCGGCAATGCGCAGCCCCTCGTTCCATTTGGCCATGCGCTCGGAGCGCGAGAACGAGCCGACCTTGAGCTGCGGCACCCCCCAGCCAACAGCCAGATGCACGACGGTGACGTCCTCGGTCTCGCCCGAGCGGGCCGAGACGATCGAGCCCCAGCCGGCCGCGCGCGCCGCCTCGAGCGCCGCCCGCGCCTCGGTGAGCGTGCCCACCTGGTTCGGTTTGATGAGGGCCGTGTTGCAGGCGCCTTCCTGCGCGGCCGCCCGAATGCGCTCTGCACGCGTGACCAGAAAGTCATCGCCGACCACTTGCACGCGATCGCCGAGCGCACGCGTGAAGCGCGCCATCGCCGCCGCGTCGTCCTCCGCCAGTGGATCCTCGATCGATACGATGGGGTAGCGCTCGATCCAGCGGCTCAACAGCGCGATCAAGCCGTCGCTGTCGAGCTCCCGGTCATCGCGGCTCAGCCGATAGCGACCCTGGCGGCCGAACTGCGATGCGGCGACGTCGAGCGAGATGCCCATGTCCCGCCCGGGCACCAGGCCGGCCTGCTCGATGGCTTCCACCAATAACGTCAGCGCCTGCTCGTTGCTGTCGAACTCCGGCCAGTAGCCCCCCTCGTCCGCGACGCCGCGCAGGCGACCGCGGCGAGCCAACACGGCGCCGGCGGTGCGGTACGTCTCGGCCGTCCACTCGAGCGCCTGGCGGTAGTCCCCCGCACCGATGGCGATCACCATGAAATCCTGGATGTCGACCCGGCCGCCGGCATGCGCTCCGCCGCCGAAGATCTGCACCTCGGGCAGCGGCAACGAGGCATCGCCGCTACCCAGATAGCGCCACAGCGGCACGGCAGCCGCCGCGGCCGCCGCGTGGGCCACTGCCATCGACACCGCGACCACGGCATTGCCGCCCAGCCGCGACAGCGACGCGGTGCCGTCGCAGACCCGCAGCGCTGCATCGACCGCCGCCTGGTCGGCGGCGTCCATGCCGCGCAGCGCCGCATCGAGCTCGGCATCGATCGCCGCCGCGGCCCGCGCAACACCGTAGCCGCCGAAGCGCTCGCCGCCGTCACGCAGGTCGACGGCCTCACCGGTGCCCGTCGAGGCACCGGCCGGCGCCATGGCGCGGCCGGCAGCGCCGCCGCGCAGATGCACCTCGGCCTCGACGGTGGGCCGCCCGCGCGAATCCCACAGCGCCCGGCCGCGCACCCGCTCGATGCGGGTGCTCACCGCGCGAGCTCGCGCCGCCACGCGTGCGCCACGTCGGCCAGCCACTGCACCGGCGCGGCGAGCAGCGTGCGCGCTACCCGCCGCACGGCATCCTTGTCCTGCTCTCGGGTGACGTACTCCACCGGCGACTTGCCGTCGATGCGCGCGAGCAGCAACCCCGGCAGCAGGTGCGCCGCGCGCG
This sequence comes from Arenicellales bacterium, assembly GCA_041550555.1. Taxonomy (GTDB): domain Bacteria; phylum Pseudomonadota; class Gammaproteobacteria; order Arenicellales; family JBFEOO01; genus JBFEOO01. The sequence goes on along the minus strand of JBFEOO010000032.1, from coordinate 31,772 downwards.
CCTCGAAGGTGGCGCGCGCCTCCCAGTTCACCTGCGCGATGTAGGCGTCGTGCAGGGCATCGAAACAGCCGAGGAACGCCTCGGCAGAGCGCGGCACCCACAGACACTTCAACAGCAGATGATTGAGACAGAAGGCCAGGTCGAAGGCGGGGTCCCCGAACCAGGCGCACTCGGCATCGAGAAACACCGGGCCAGCCGCTCCGATCAGGATGTTCTTGGGACTCACGTCGCCGTGCACCAGCGCGCGCCGCGTGGCGGCCGTCGTCGCCGCGAGCCCTCGCAGGACCGCGCCGCGGTCCGCGTGTACGGCAGCCGTGGCCTCGAGATAGGGCTCGAGACGGATGGCTCGAAAGATCGCATCGGAGTCGAAGCGCTCGGCCAGCGCCGCGTCGTCCGCCGTGGCCCGGTGGATCTCGCCGAGCCGGCGGCCGACGTTAGCTGCGTCGGCCACGTCCGCATCGCCGGCGCGGAGCTTGTCCTTCCACAGCACGTAGCGCCGCGCATCGAGGTACTCCATGGCGAACAGGCCCATGTCGGTGTCGTCACCGAGGATCCGCGGTGCCGCGCCCGGGACCAGACCGGCCACCGTCTCGTACCAGCGGCACTCGAAGCGGCTGCGCGCGACCGGCGCCCGCCACTCCGCCTGCACTTTGAGCCTGGGCAGCGCACGCTTGACGCATACCTCCCGGCCAGCGAGAACGACCCGTGCGATGTCCGAGGAGACGCCTCCCGGCAGCGGCTCGATGCGCTCGATCTCGGCGGCGGAGGCAATGAGGCCCATGCGGCAGAGCGCGGCGGCGATATCTGCGGCGTCCACGGCGCGGTCACCGCGGCCGGCGACGCCCGCGGCTGCCGCCCCGGCGCACGGGTTTGGCTTCGGGCGCACGACGCGTGATCAGCAGACACGGCGCCGCAGCGCCGAGCTCGACGACGGCATCGCCCGCCAGCGCCGCCCGCAACGTCTTCACGGCAGCCTCGTCGACATTGAGCAGCACCGCGAAGGCGCCGACCCGCAGCATGGCCAGCGCGGCGCGCGTGGTCCGTGCTCCCACCTCGGCGACATCGACCACGAGCAGATCGAAGCGGTGCCGATGAATGTCCGCGAGAAACTGTGCGGGTGTCTGCGCATGCACCGCGACGCGCAAATCGTCCGCGAGCAGTCCCTGCGGCGGCGGTGCCTGCGGGGGAATGTTGACGATGACCCGGCTCAGGATATCCATGCCGTCGAGCGTCCACGATGCGTACTCGACGGTGCCCCGGCCGAGCAGCAGGGCCACGCCGCCCGCCTTCGACGCCGCCAACACCCTCACCAGCCCACCGATGCGCTCGTCAAGACCATGCGGAAACGCGCAGCGGGCCAGCCGGCGCCGCAGCACTTCGAGCCTGGCCGGCGGAGCGAAACGCGCAGCGCCTACCCCCCCTTCGCTCGGCATGCTCAATCGGGACTCGGCCGGCGCGCCGGTGCGGCGCAGGCCGCGGCCCAAGGCGAGGCGATGAACGCCCCGCCCACAGAGGTACCGTCGGCGTCGTAGTGGGCCGCGATGTTGGGACAGGCAAACAGATTGGGATACACGCCGCGCTGCGCCACGACGCTCCGGTAGCCGGCCGACAGCTTGTCGACGACGTCCGCGGGCAGGTCGCGGTCGAGGGTAACGACACCCGTTCCGCTGACATCGATGCGTGGCTGCCTCATCGCCTGATCGACGCTCATCCCGTAGTCGGTGAGAAACGAGATCAGCTGGAACACGGCGGGCATGATGCGGCGTCCCCCGGCGGCGCCCACCGCGAAATGCTCGCCGTGGGGGCGGTGCACGACAGCGGGGCACATGTTCGAGAGCGGCCGCTTGCCGGCCTCGATGGAGTTGGGCTGGCCCGGGCGGGGGTCGAACCACATGATGCCGTTGTTCATGAGAATGCCCGTGCGCGGCAGTGTCACCTTGGCACCGAACAGTGACAACAGCGTCTGCGTCAACGCCACCAGGTTGCCGTGGCGATCGGTCACGCTCAGATGCGTGGTGCAGGACGTCCCCATGGCGTCGGGGACGTCGCCAACGCGCGCCAGGCGGTGCTGGAAGGCGTCGGTCAGGCAACGCGCATAGGCCTCGTACGCCGCCGCAGCGGGCGCCGCGCCGGTGGGGCGGTGGGTGGTCTCGAGGGCATTGAGCGCGTAGCGCAGCGTCGGCCCGGCGGTCAGCCCCGGCACGATGTCTACCTCGGCGTCGCGGTAGCCGATCGCCTCGACCGGCGTCAGGTGGGCCTCGTACTGCGCCAGATCCGCCGCGCTCAGGCGCACGCCGAGCTGCTCCGCGTCGGCGAGGATGTCGTCGGCGATGTCGCCGTGGTAGAACGCCCGTGCGCCGCCGTCGGCCAAGCGTCGCAGGGTGTGCGGCAGCCGCCCGAGGGTCACGCGCGGCACGGCGCCGCTCCACTCGCCGACGGGCACGAAGCCGCCGGGCAGAAAGACGCGGCGGCTCTCCTCGTCGCGATCCAGCTCACGGGCGGCGCTGGCGATCTTGAGCGTGGCGTACCAGTCCACCACAAGACCACCGTCGGCCAGCGCCACCGCCGGCGACAACGCCTCCTTCCAGCTCAGGGTGCCGAACGACTCGAGCGCCAGCGCCATGCCGGCCACCATGCCCGGGACCGCCACCGAGTAAGGGCCGCGGATGTTGCGATGATCGAGCACGGCCGGCCAGTTGAACAAATCGGGTCCGACCCCGTCCACGACAGGGTAGTCCGCGGGGTCGAGCTCGAGCGGCGCGCGCACGCCGAACTCCACGGCGTGAGTGCGGTCCTCGGCGGCCGTGTACACCACCATGTAGCCGCAGCCGCCGAGCCCGCTCATCCACGGCTCCACCGTGCCGATGGCGAAACCTGCGGCCACCGCCGCGTCGACGGCATTGCCACCGTTCGCGAGCACCCGCGCGCCGACCTCTGAAGCAAGTGAGTGCTGCGACACCACGACCCCGCCGGCCGCTGTCAACGCCGGCTTGGTAATGGACCAGGATTCGCGGTTCGGCTCGGCCAATGCTTGACGCCTCTTCGAGAGCTAGACCATAACGTACCCGCGTGCCGCGGTGGCAATCCAGCACGCGGTCATGGCGACGGCGACAGCGCGTCGAGCGGCGCCGAGAGCGGCGAGGCGCTCGGCATACCCAGCTCGGGGCTACAGCTCGAGCTGCCGGCGCAGGAACGCCGCCAGCCGCGGCACGGCGCCGGCAGCCATCAGGTTCATTGCGCGCACGCCCGTGAGTTTCTCGACGAGGGCGATGGCGGCCTTGGTGTTGGCGGCCGGTCCGGTCACCAGATCCGGGCGCATGTCGAAGGCCGCCTGCACCCCGAGCACGGCATAGGGGTCCGACGCGCACAGCACGGTGCAGCGGATGTTGTCGCGAATGGCCGCGATCGCTTCGTCGCCATTGTACGGCTCGAGCGGCGACGCCCCGCACTCGGCGACGACGACGTCGGCCTCTACCGCCGCGATGCGCGAGAGCAACCCGCGCAACGCGGTGCGGAACTCAGCCGCCGGACACACCGTCGACGGCAGGCCGACGTCGACGAAGTCGAAGACGCGCTCCGCACCCGCGTCGGCGAAGCTCAGCACGTCGCGATAGCGGCCTGCCCCCGTCAGCTTGGCGCCGACCACCCGCAGCCCCGCGCGGGAAAGCTCGTGAATGATGAGCCGGCCCGTGGTCGTCTTGCCGGCCGACATCGAGGTGCCGACCAGCAACACGACCCGCGCCCGCAGCGCCCGATCCGCGACCGGCGCGACGAAATCCCGCATGCCGAGCGCGCGCCGCCTGCGCATGACATGGCCCACGTAGCGCAGCGACATCAGCGGCGGCAGCAGCGGCGACACGGATGTCGCCTTGCCGAACAACCCGGCGCCTGTGAGCGCCTGCATCTTGCCGTCGCGGCCGATGCGCTGCCACGATCCCACGCCTTCGAGCGTGGCCGCGCGATGCCCGAACGCGCCGACCAGCAGATCTCCCGGCACCACGTCGACCAAGCGACCGCTGGTGAGCTCCGCCCGATACAGAGGCGAGCGCGGAGCGAGGACCTCGGCGACCACGTAGTCGCCCGTGCGCCAGCGCGCGCGAGCAAGTGTCGCGACCTCGAAGGGGCGCTGACGCAGATCGGCGATGCGCGTCAGCGACGTGAAGAAGTAGCGCGGTGCCACGGCCACGGGTCTGGAAGCGTCAGCGGCAGGGTGCCGTCACGACGCGGCCGCCGTCGCCGGCGCCAGCAGCAGCAGCGCCAAGAGCGCCGTCCGCTCGAGGGTCTTGTCGATGAACAGAAACTCGTGCTGGGCGTGGGCGCCGTCGCCCACCGCGCCGAGCCCGTCGAGCGTCGCCGCGTACGGGCTCGTCAGGTTGCCGTCGGAGCCGCCGCCGGCGAGCCCTTCGTCGAGCGCCAGGCCGACATCGCGGCCGAGCCGCTCGGCGAGCCGCCACAGCGCCCGGTTGCGCGGCGTCGCCTCGAGCGCCGGGCGACCGATACGCCCCTCGACCTCGATGCGCACGCCGGGCGTGGTCGGCGCAAGGCCCTTGATGGCCGCTTCGACGCTTTCGGCGTCCGCCTGCGTCTGCACGCGCACGTCCACCGCCGCGGTGCTCAGCGGGGCCACCACGTTGGGCCGCAGCCCACCGTCCACCGTGCCCACGTTCACGGTGATGCCCCGTGCGGGGTCGTTGAGCGCGAACAGCGTCTGGATCACATGCGCCATCTCGAGAATGGCGCTGGCGCCGCTGCCGGGCTCGAGCCCGGCATGCGCCGCTTTGCCGTGCACGGTAACGGTAAAGCGGCCCACGGCCTTGCGGGTGGTCTTGAGCTTGCCACCGGGGCCGAGCGAGGGCTCGAGAACCAGCACGCGATCGGCGTTACGCGCCAGGCGCACGATATGCCGGCGCGACTCGGGGCTGCCGATCTCCTCGTCGGAGTTGAGAAACACCAGCGGCGCCACGGCGGGACGCCGTCCCAGCTCGCGCAGCGCCCGGAGGGCAAACACGATCTGGGTGATGCCGCCCTTCATATCGTAGACACCGGGGCCGCGCACCGTGTCGTCATCGACGGCGAAGGGCATGCGCTCGAGCGTCCCCAACGGCCAGACGGTGTCGAAGTGGCCGAGCAGCAGCTGTACCGGCGCACCGCCGCGGCGCCCCCGCGAGCGGCCGAAAACATGCCCGCCGCTGCGCCGGCCGCTGAGCCGTGTGGTGTCGAAGTCGAGCTCGTCGAAGGTTGCCGCCAGCAAGTCGCGCAGTGGGGCCTGCGCCGCAGGCGTATTCGAGGGCGACTCGCAGCGCGTCAGCGTTTCGAGAAAGGCGACGAACGCCGAGCGCTGCTCGCGCAGGTAGCGCAACAGCTCGGCGGCATCAGCTCCGCTCATGGCCGCCTCTCATCGCTTCATGCCGGCGGGAAAAGGGAACGATCGGGTCTCGCCGACGGCGGCGAAGCGACCGGGGTGCAGGTAGGCCAGCAGCGGTGCATCGCGGACCAGGTCCTGATCGTCGCGGTCCTCCGCGCGCAGCGCCTCCTCGTGAACCCGCGCCGCGACGACGCGCCCGGCGACCAGGCTGTTCTCGGCGAACCCGTCGACGATGCGGTCGAGCTCGCACTCGAGATAGACGTAGCCGCCGGCCACCAGCACACCGTCGACACGGGCGGCCGGAAAGGTCGTCACCGCGTCGAGGCTCATCTTGTAATCGTCCTCGCAGCGCGGCGCCGCCGCAAGGCTGGCATCCATGATCTGCCCCGGCCTGAGGTAGCTCATGGTGAAGGCGCCCTCGCGCCGCGCATTGCGGTAGGTCGCGTGACGCTCGACACAGACGAAGCCGATGTGTCCCTGCCAGCTCAGCGGCATGACCATATGCTTGGGCGCGAGATCGTAGCCGCCGTCGGGCTCACGGGTCCCTACCAGGACCAGCGGAGCCACCGTGAAGAAGCGCTCCCAAAGAGCGTCGCCGGGCTCGATCGAGACGAGCGGCTCACGAACGGCTTGTGTCATCGGTGCTCTCCCCGGCGCCCCGCACGCGCCCGCCTATCGGTATGACCTTATTTATACTACGGAGCGGCGCTGCGTTGCGCTGACGCGCGTCAACCGCGCCGCGCGCAGGCCTGCGGCTCAGGCGCGCACCACTTTGCCGGGGTTCATGATGTTGTGCGGGTCGAGCGCGTGCTTGATGGCGCGCATGACCGAGACCGCCTCACCGTGCTCGGCGACGAGGAAATCGAGCTTGCCGTAGCCGACCCCGTGCTCGCCGGTGCAGGTGCCCTCCATGGCCAGCGCCCGCATCACCAGGCGCTCGTTGAGCGCATGCGCGCGCCCCATTTCATCGGAATCGCCACGGTCGACCAGCACGCTGAGGTGAAAGTTGCCGTCACCGACGTGACCGACGATGGGCGCGAGCAGCCCGGACTCGTCGACGTCACGGCGGGTCTCGGTGACACACTCCGCCAGCCGCGAGATCGGCACGCACACGTCGGTGGCCATGATCTCCCCGCCCGGCCGCAGCGCCTTGCATGCGTAGGCGACGTCGTGGCGCGCCTGCCACAGACGGTTGCGCTCCTCGGTGTTGGCCGTCCACTGGAACTCGTTGCCGCCGTGCTCGTCGGCAATCGCCTGCACGGTGGCGGCCTGCTCGGCGACGCCCGTCTCGCTGCCGTGAAACTCCAGAAACAGCATCGGCGCCGGCCGGTAGCCGGTACCGGAGTAGCGGTTGACGGCGTCCACCTGCACCTCGTCGAGCAGCTCGATGCGGGCGACCGGCACGCCCATCTGGATGGTCAGAATCACCGTGTCGACGGCGTCCTTGAGCGTCGCAAAGGAGCACACCGCCGCGGATATCGCCTCGGGGATGCCGTACAGGCGCAGCGTCAGCTCGGTAATCACGCCGAGCGTTCCCTCCGAGCCCACGAACAGTCGCGTCAGATCGTATCCGGCGGCGGATTTGCGCGCGCGCCGCGCGGTGCGGATCACGCGGCCGTCGGCCAGCACCACGGTGAGCGCCAGCACGTTCTCGCGCATGGTCCCGTAGCGCACCGCGTTGGTGCCCGAAGCGCGGGTCGCCGCCATCCCGCCGAGCGACGCGTCGGCGCCTGGATCGACGGGGAAGAACAGACCTGTGTGACGCAGGTAGTTGTTGAGCTGCTTGCGGGTGACGCCGGGCTGCACCACACAGTCGAGATCCTCGCTGTTGACCTGCAGGACCTCGTTCATCGTGTTGAGGTCGATGCACACGCCGCCGTGCAGCGCCCCGACGTGGCCTTCGAGCGCGGTGCCGGTGCCGTAGGGTATGACCGGCGTGCGGTGCGCGGCGCACACCTGGACGATCTCGACCACCTCTTGCGTGCTGGACGGCCGCACGACGGCATCCGGCGGCGCAGACGCGTGAAACGACTCGTCCTTGCCGAACTGCTCGCGCACGCTGGCAGCGGTAGAGAGCCGCTCGCCGAAGCGTTCGGCAAGCGTCTCGATGGCGGCGCCGTGACGCGCCGCGTCGGCGGTCTGTGCGGTCATCGCGGGCCCTCCGGGAGGGGGCGTCTCCGTCTGCTGGCGGTGAATCGACGCGGGACCTCGCTACGCTACACCCTCTCGCGCTCGGGCAGCAAGCCGTGGCGGCGCTCATGGCCTGGGCGTCCGGGGCGGGTCGGGCGAGCGATCTGCTACCATGCCGAGCTCCCGTCGCTTTCGCACGGGGACCGCGTTAGGGAAGATGACCGATGGCCAAACCGGGCCGCCCACAAGATCCTCAGCGGGGCACGCGCTCCGAGGCGCTCGACGCGCTGCGCTCAGAGGGCGACATCAATCTCTCTCCGCGCCGGCAGGCCTGGATCGAGTCGTCGATCGACGCCGAGACCCGTCGCTGGCTGGACGAGGACGCCCGGCTCTTCCTGCACCAGTCGCTGTCGACGCCCTGTCTCGACGTGCTCGACGGCTGCTCGGGCGCGCAGCTGCAGGACCTGCAGGGCCGACGCATTCTCGACTTCCACGGTAACAGCGTGCATCAGGTGGGCTTCGGCCACCCCCGCGTCGTCGCCGCCATCACCGAGCAGATGGCCCGGCTGCCGTTCTGCACGCGCCGCTACACCAACATTGCGGCGATTCGTCTGGCTCAGAAGCTGACCGCGCTGTCCCCGGGCGACCTCAACAAGGTGCTGTTCACCACCGGCGGGGCGAGCGCCGTCGGCGTGGCGCTCAAGCTGGCACGCGCGGCCACCGGACGTTACAAGACGGTGTCGATGTGGGACGCCTTTCACGGCGCATCGCTCGACGCCATTTCGGTCGGCGGCGAAGCCATGTTCCGCAAGGACGCTGGCCCCCTGCTGCCGGGCACCGAGCACGTGCCGCCGCCCGACGCCCTGCACTGCCCGTGGGACTGCCGCGGACGCTGCCAGCTGCGCTGCGCGGATTACGTCGAGTACGTGCTCGAGAAGGAGGGCGACGTGGCCGCGGTGATCGCCGAGACCGTGCGCAGCACGCCGCTGATACCGCCGCCCGAGTACTGGCAGCGCATTCGTGCCGCCTGCGACCGCCACGGCGCGCTGCTCATCCTCGACGAGATACCGAACTGCCTGGGCCGGACCGGGAAGATGTTCGTCTGCGAGCACTACGACATCGTTCCGGACATGGTCGTGCTCGGCAAAGGCCTCGGCGGAGGTATCTTCCCCCTGGCGGCGCTCGTGGTGCGCGAGGGGCTCGACGTCGCGCCCGAGCGCGCTCTCGGCCACTACACCCACGAGAAGAATCCGGTGGCCAGCGCTGCGGCGCTGGCCACCATCGAGGTCATCGAGAGCGAAGGTCTGCTCGGGCGCGCGCAGACGCTCGGGCGGCAGGTGCTTTCGCGCCTCGAGGCGTTGCGCAGCCGTCACCCGGTGGTCGCCGACGTCCGCGGGCTGGGTCTGCTGCTCGGGGTGGAGCTCAGCGACCCCGCCACCGGCGCCCGCGCCGTCGAGCTCGCCGAGGACGTCATGTACCGATCGCTCTCGAACGGGCTCAGCTTCAAGGTGTCGATGGGTAATGTGATCACGCTGGCCCCTCCACTCACCGTGACGGACGACGAAATCGATCGTGCGCTCGACATACTGGAGGGCGCCATCGCCGAGGCCCAGGCTTAGGGCGAGCGCCCGGAATTGACGGAGCACGGAGGACGGGGCACAGTGGGCGGCCGCCACCCCACCACCGACACGCGCGATCGAGAAACGAGACGATGCGGCAACACGACCCCTGGCTGCTCACCCCCGGTCCTCTGACGACATCGGCCACCGTGAAGGAGGCCATGCTGCACGACTGGGGCTCGCGTGATCACGAGTTCATCGACATCAACGCCGCCGTCCGGCAGCGGCTGCTCGCCATGGCCGGCGCCGAGGACAGCCACGTCTGCGTGCCCCTACAGGGCAGCGGCACCTTCGCCGTGGAAGCGACCCTCGGCACCCTGATTCCGCGCGACGGCAAGGCCGTCATCCTGGTCAACGGCGCCTACGGTCGGCGCATGGCGACGATCTGCGACTACTACGCGCGCGAGTACGTGACGCTGGAGACAGCGGAAGACGTACCGAGCGACAGCGCAGCGCTCGAGCGCACGCTGCGCGACGAGCCCGCCATCACCCACGTGCTTGCCGTGCACTGTGAGACGACCTCGGGGATCCTGAATCCCATCGAGGACATCGCCGCCGTTACCGCAGCACACGGCCGCGCCCTGATCATCGACGCGATGAGCGCATTCGGCGCCATTGCGCTCGATGCGCGCGAGACGGCCTTCGAAGCCGTCGTCGCCTCCTCGAACAAATGCCTCGAAGGCGTGCCGGGCTTCGGCTACGCCATCATTCAGCGGCAAGCGCTCGAGCGCTGCCGCGGAAACGCCCCTTCGCTGAGCCTCGACCTCTACGACCAGTGGACGGCCATGGAGGCGAACAGCCAGTGGCGCTTCACGCCGCCGACCCACGTCATCGTGGCATTTCACCAGGCGCTTCTCGAACACGAGGCGGAGGGCGGCGTCGCGGGTCGCGGCAGCCGTTATCGCCGCAATTGCCGAATCCTGGTCGAGGGTATGCGCAAGCTCGGCTTCGTGACGTTGCTGCCGGACGCGCTGCAGGCGCCGATCATCGTGACCTTCCACATGCCGGTGGATCCGAAGTTTGATTTCCAGGCGTTCTACGACCGGCTCAATGCGCGCGGCTACGTGATCTATCCGGGCAAGCTCACGGTGGCGGACAGCTTCCGTATCGGCTGCATAGGCCGCCTCGGCGAGGAGCAGATGCAGGGCGCTGTCGAGACCATTCGCGAGACGCTGGCGGAGATGGGGGTAACGCGTTGCGGGCCGGCAACGGATGCGGCGTGACAGCTCCGAACAGGTTTGTCGGCTGCGGCCGGTAACACCGGCACGGCGGCCTGGTGCGCGGCGCCGCGCCCCGATGGCAGAACCGGCTCATGGGCTGCACGGCGGGCCGGCGCGTCGACCTCCCCGACTACGGTCGGAAGAGCCGGGCGATCGGTGACCTCGACGGTGATCCCCGGCTAGTCATCTAAATCATCTCATCAGCAAGGATCTGCTCACCGCCGTGGTGACGACGGCGCCCAGGGCCGTGCCGGCCACGGCCCTGGGCTGCCGCCATGTCGCCGGCCCCACGGACCGAGCAGCTGACTCGCGCGGCTGGCCCCGCCCAAGCGCACCCCTCAGGAACGGTCAATCCGTCGATCGCTGTCGGCACGGCTCGTCCGGCGCTCGCCGCGCCCGATTTCGGGCCGCCTACCCTTGAATTTCACCGACCAACGGCTATTCTTTGCCGATAGATGAGCCGCATCTTTGGACCGTCGGCGGCACGCGCCCATCGTCGCATGCGTCGTCCGTCGAACATGGCCGCCACCCCGAGCCAGCCGCGGCTCTGAACACGCCCTGTGCGGGACTGCGGCCGGCCGTCGCACTGACAGCGCGGCTGCGCCGTTGACCGGCGCCGCGTGGGTCGAGGCACAAGGAACGGACAGTGACCGCTGGGATCTGGGGCAGCCGTCTTCGTATCTTCGGCTTCGTCGCGCTCTGCGCGGTGGCGCTGCTCGCCGCCGGCTATGCAACGCAGCCGCAGCCCGCCGCTGACGGCCCAACCGGCTTCCTCTGGGGCATTTGCCACGGGCTTCTGATCGTCTTCAGCCTCATCGGCAGTCTGTTCAACGACCACGCCATCTATGCCCCGCCGAACTCGGGCGACTGGTACGACCTCGGCTTCCTGATCGGTGCCACCATGTATCTTCCTTGGTCGCGGTTGCGCAGACCCCGGCTGACGCATCCGATCGACGTCGTCCCTTCGAGCGGATTCCACTGATCTGCAGGTCGTGAAGCGGCGCGCGCGTTCGACGGCCTCGACGTGCGGCCTCGACGCTACGCGAAGCTCACGGGCCGCTGTCGCCGCGTCGCGTGCGGAGACGCAGGCGCTCTCACACCGGGAGCCCCGCCTCTGCAAGCTCGCCGGCAATGCGGTCGAGCGTATCGCGCGATCGATAGGGTTGCGAAGCCGCGAAGCGTCCCACGGTGAACGCGTCGTCGCGGTCGCGCAGCTCTTCTGCGACGCGTTGCGCTTCCGCTAACCAGCCGCTTCTGACCAAAGCGCTGATCAGAATCGCCCGCGCGTGCAGCGACGCCGGTGCAATGCGGATCGCTTCTCGAGCTGCCGCAATGGCCAAGCTCGTCTGACCCGTATCGCGATACCCCGAGGCGAGAATTTCGACGAACCATGGCGGATAGACCGGTGACAGACGAATGGCCCTGTGCGCCCGATCCAAGGCTTCCTCCGGTATTCCACAGTAGAGCAACACGTTGGCCAGGAACCCGTTCGCGTTGGTGCAGCCCGGCCGAATCTCGGCCGCCCTGCGCGCCGTCTCGAGCGCCTCGTCGTAACGGCCATCCATGAGCAGGATGTTTCCGAGAACGGTGTGCGCCTGTCCGTCGACATCCTCCAGATCTGCGACGCGCGCCGCCCATTCGCCCGCGCGACGGCGGGTTCCCGCGACGTCGTCGGTCCAGCCGCGCAGCGCCTGAAACCATAACGCCATGGCCGCCATGGTGCCCCCGATGGGTGCCTCTGGTGCAAGTGCAGCGCAGCGCTCGAAACGCCGCAGCGCCGTGGCCATCGACTCCGGGTTCATCTGCCAGAATGCGTGGAAGCCGCGATACAGCGCATGACGGGCGTCGGAGCGCTTGAGGCACTGACGCCACAAACGCGACTGCTCTCCGCTGGCGAGCTGGACATCGAGCGCCGTGACGATGTGGTCGCTGATCTCGTCCTGGATCGCAAAAGCGTCGTCGAGCACTCTGTCGTACCGTTCGGACCAGACCACGGTGCCCTCGAGGGCATCGTTGAGCTGCACGTTCACCCGCACCCGAGCGCCCGAGCGCAGCACGTTTCCTTCGAGGAGGTAGCGTACCCCCATGCGTTCGGCAGCCTCGTTGAGCGGCAAATGGCTCAGTGCCGCGGTGGTCCCAGCGGCAATGAGGAACAAGCCGGTGAGCCTGACGAGGCCGTTCTGAACGTCCATCCGGATGCCAACCGCCAGCGCTTCAGTCTCCGGATTGTTCTCCGGCGATGTCAGCGGCATGAGCGCCAGCGAAGGTCGTTGCGGCGTCGGCAGATCGAGCGACTGGACCTGCGGCGGCACGGGCGTGGGTGCTGGGGCCGCCCCGACGACGTAAACATCCTCTTCGCAGAGAGCGATGTCTTCCGCATTGCGGTCTCCGAGCACCGCCCCGCTCACGAGAATCGCATCCGTCGCAGCGGCGGACGCCAACGATGCGGACTTCGACACGGCCGCGCCCCGGGGTCCATCGTCGCCCTCGGCGAACTCCCCGACATCAATCCCGAACCGAAAGTGCACGCGCTCGTCGACCGGGATGCGCTCGTTCAAGCTGCGCAACGCCTCGCGCGCTGAACGCGCGCAGACGAGCCCGGCATGCCTTTCACCGAACCATGCCACCACGGTCTCGCCCGGTGTCTCGGTGATTCGCCCCCCGGCCCGCTCGATCTCGCTCTCGACACAGGACCGCGCGCGGTCGAGGCACCGGCGTGCGCGCGCCGAGTCCGTGTCCATGATGACGCCGAAGCTGCGCGCCTCGGCGCGCAGCACGGTCACGTCGCCGACCGCAGTCGCCGCGTGCGCCGCAGGGACGACCCGCCAGGCGCGCACCGGGTCGGGTATATTCTTGACCTCGCAGTCCCCGAGATCTTGGTACTCGACGGCGAGACGATCGGCGGCAGCGGCACGCGCCGCCTCCGAGACACAGATGCCGCCGGGCTCCGCAAGGGCCTCCAGCCGAGCGGCGACGTTTACGCCAGTTCCGTAGACGTCGCCCCGGGCTTCGATCACCTCGCCGACGTTTATTCCGATGCGAAACGCCATGCGCGTCTGTGGCGCTTGACGGTCGTTGCGCAGGGCGAGCTTGCGCTGCACGAGCAGCGCACATGAGAGCGCGTCGGACGCCGTTGCGAAATTGGCGAGCACGGCGTCTCCGGCGTAGTGCATGACGCTCCCACGCCAGGCACCGATAAGTGCCGCGAAGATATCGAGGGATTCCGAGAGCAGCGCGTGGGCCCTGTCCTCGTCGATGGCGGTAAGCCGGCTGTACCCGGATACGTCGGCGTACAGGATGGCCATCAGCTTTCGGGGTAGACGCTCGTTGGACACGGCTCTGGATCGATGTCGTTGACAGCGGCGAAGTAATCGTCCTACGCGCCGCTCAGACCACTTGCCGGCAGCAGAACGTCCCTAACATGTCTCTGATTCTGCCACGCGGTGCCGTCGGACGTCCCTCCTGCGTGTTCCGTGCTCTGCGGGCACCGCGGGGAATTGTGCAGATATCCCGGGCAGTTGAAAACACCGGGCGTCACAGCGCATTAAGCAGCCGTAGACTCCCCGAAGGCTTTGCCGGGAGGATCACCATGCAGCCGAATGTGTGGAGTTTTCACCAGGCATGTACTACTTGAACCGAGAATATCTCAAACCCGGTGTATTCGATGAAAAATCTCATCAATACGTTTGACCGCGCTGCTTGAGACGGGAAAGCGCAAGGCGGTGCCGTACCGGGGCGCTGCCCTTCGCCTGATTCTTCCCTGCCTGACTAGACCCTTGGGTTGGCATCGGGGTTCAGCAGGAACAGGTCATTCTGACCGTATTCACTCTTCAGATCCACCAACCTCTTGCAAGCCGGCCTGAAGCTCCAAACCGTCTTCATGTCTTGGCACCGAAATCAACCGGACACATCCGAGCTGCTTTTCTGCGAGTGTCCGCCAGGACGTCGGGCAGTCGCGTGAATCGATGAGCCGTCGGGTGGCGACATATCCCCTCCCCGTTTTCGTCCCTACGCAACGCCAATACGCACATGCAATGCGAAATTTGACCTGCGATACCTCGTCCTCACGCCGAGAAAGTCAGTTTCGTTCCAGCCATGTTGAGCAGAAACTCATCTTGCATCTCTTTCTCAATGTACATCGAGGCTTTCCGGCCGGTACAGTGGGTGGGCACAACGTGCCGCGGAGCAATGTCCTTTAGCGCATCAGTGGTGGGTTTTATGATCGAGGCGTAGTCGGGTCCGGTGAGATGAAAGCCCCCCATAACGACAAATACCTTCTCGACGCCCGTTACTTGTCGTGCATATCGGACGGTATTGATGATCCCCGAATGGGCGCATCCAGAGATAATGATCAGCCCCTTTCCTTTAACGTTGGCCACAATCGCTGTGTCGTCTTCAATGTCATCGTGCTTTTGTTCCCCATTCTCCTCGTAGTAAGCGTTCGGCATTCCCCTCTCGAAGTGTGACGTACGGGGTATCTCGCCCAAGAAAAGAAGCATCCCATCGAGAAGCAGATGGGGTTCTTTTTTCTCTACGGGGATGACCCCCATTTCCCGAAGCTCATCGCGAGTGAAGGGTGGAAAATTGACTTTCAATTCCTCCGTGAGTTTTAGGTAGCGTGGATGCCTGAAACCCGCAGGGTGCAAGACAAGTTCGATGCCCGTCCTGCCAATTCGCTCTACGAGCTGCCTGAGCCCTCCAAGATGATCGATATGACCGTGAGAGAGAACCAGAGTCTCGACTCCCCTCAAATTGACGACCAAGGCATCAACATTAAACGCCGCGCCGTGCTCGGAAAACCCGAAATCAAAGAGCACCTGGCGGGATGTTTCCTGCCTGGTAAGGGTAACAAGAGCAGAAAAACCGTGTTCGGCGAGGACACTGTTTCGTATGTCCGAGCCTTGCAAAGGCAGGGCCCTCCTCAGCGTGGTCGTGTTATCGGCGGCCAAGAGGTCGATATAGTTGTCCTGCAGCGTCAGGATTTCACACTGATCAACTTCACTGACAGAGAGTTTCATTGTGCCGTCTCCATGTTGCGCGTGCTGGCTCAATGTCTTGGCACCGAAATCAACTGGATACGTCCGGGTTGATTTTGCGTGAGTGTTCACGAGGGCGCCAGGCGGCCGTTTGAATCGATGGGTCGCCAGGCAGCGGGAGGTGTACATCCCTGGTCATCCGAGCCGGCTTCTTCCGTGCCGCCTTGGCCCAACCTTGCCATGTCGGAAGCCCCACGGCCTGGCCGTGGACGTAGACGTCTGCAGGCGAGAGCGGATCGCTGCCGTCGGGCGGGATCAGCGCCCGGTGCGGGCGGATGTCGTTGTAGCGGCGACGGAAGATCTCGAGCGACTCTCGCGCCTCCCCGGGGCTGGCGTAGAGCTTGCAGTACACCTTCTCGGTCTTCAGCGTCTGGTGAAAGCGCTCCAGCAACCCGAGCCGGGTCGGCGCGCGGTAGTCGATCCGCACGTGGGCATAGTCGTCGTCGATAGACCGGCGAAACGCCCGGGCGAGGAAGCTCGGGCCGTTGTCGGTCACCAGAAACGGATTCCTCGCCAGCAGCCCGTGGATGCGCTCGGCAATCCGGGCAGCCCATCGCGCTCCCTCGCCTGCTCGGCCACACCACCACGTCCCCTGAGTGCCTGCGTGCCAGCGCCGATGAACTCATCGCGCGACCGATACAACGTCTGCTCGGAGATCCCTGCCCGACGGGCAATCTGGGCCTCCGGCTCCTGCTTGCTCAACAACCGCAGCACCAGTTGCGCCCGTTGCTCTGGCGGCATCGTCGACTTCCTTCCCACGACTTCTATCCGACAAGCTTCACCTCATGGATCCCCCCTGTCCAGGAAAACCGGAGCTGTGCATTGTTGTTCGATTCCACCCGCAAGTTGTCGTCACAATCCCCCGTGTGAGGCACACGCCGCGCCGACACCGTAGCGCCCGCAGAAGCCTATGATATTTCTCGAATAATCTGCGCGGCGCCAATGCACGCGGGACCGCGCGCCCCGTGTTTTCCGTCCTCTGCGGGGAGCCCGGGGAATTGTGCAGAGATGCCGAGCGGTTGAAAATCCCGAGCGACACAGTGCGCTAAGTCGCCGTATACTCCCGCCGCGTGCCCGCCCGACCATCGGCGTTAGCCGGCGATGATCACTTTCGCAGCACAACGGCGGCGCAGCGCGTGCCGCCGTGACCGAATGTCACGGGCCGCTAGCGGAACACGCTGCTTGCTTCGGGCAACGCCCCGAACGCATCGGTTGGTCTCGTTGCCAAAACCGGTAGCCGTCGGAAAAACGCGAATTCCGACGCGCCGTCGCAGCGGGCGCACGTAAAGCGCTGGTACAACAGGAGGAGAGCAATGATCCGTTTTTGGACAGTCGTAGGCCTCGCGGCGAGCATGATCTTTCCGTCGCTGGCGTTGTCGAGCCGTATACCCGCCGATCGCGCTGACGTCGCACGACCAGGGGGTGTGCTTCCGATGCCGCCGGACTTTGCTCTGGTAAAGGTGGCGGGCGGATTCCGCGACCCGGTCAACGTCACCAACGCGGGGGACAAAACCGGCCGTCTCTTCGTCGTCGAGCGTGCTGGTCGTGTGTGGATCGTCTCCGCCGATGGCGCGGTCGGAAAAGAGCCATTCCTCGACCTAACGATGCTCAATCCAACTGTCATAGATCCTCAGGGGAACGACGTCCAAAGCAACTTTATCGAGCAGGGTCTTTACTCCATCGCATTTCACCCGGACTTTTCCAACAACGGCTACTTTTTCGTTCACTACGCGTCGCTCCGCTACCGAGGTGACGGGAGAATCGTGCGCTTCCAGGTCGACCCAGCTACACCTGACGTCGTCGATGCGGCCCGCGCCAGGGCGACCGAAAAAGAAATCATGCGCATCGTGCAGCCCTCGTACAACAACAACGGCGGGCAGATCGAGTTCGGCCCCGACGGCTACCTGTATATCGGCATCGGGGACGGCGGCTTCAGCACGCCCGAGGGCGCCGGACAGGATCTATCGAGGTGGCTGGGCACCATCCTGCGTATCGATGTGGACGTCGAGAATGACGACGTCGCCTACACCATTCCGAAGGATAATCCTTTCGCCGACGGCGCTGACGGTCGCCAGAAGGAAATCTGGGCGTACGGTCTGCACAACCCCTACGAGTTCGCTTTCGATCCTGCGACGGGCGACTTGTTCGTCGCCGATGTCGGCGACAGCCACTGGGAGGAGTTGAACTTCCAGCCTGCGTCATCGAAGGGCGGCGAGAACTATGGCTGGCCGCGCATGGAAGGCTCCTCGTGCTATCCGATTTTCGGCGAAACGGAAAACACCGCGTGTTCTGTCACCGGGATTCTCCCCGCCGCGCAGTATCCGCACCCCACAGTAAAAGCTGGCGCGACGGAATCCTCCGGCGAGCTCGTGTGCGCCTCGGTGCAGGGCTTCGGCGTGGCGCGTTACGCTGGCATGGACGGTGTGTACCTGGTGGGCGACTGGTGCACCGGCAGCATATACGGGCTCGGCTGGGACGGAGCACGCTGGCAGCTTCAGGAGGTGCTGCGCAGCAACTTGCATCTGACGGGCGGCGGCTACGACGAAGGCGGCAGAGTGGTGGTGGTGAGCGCAAAGTTCTACCTCGAGGAGGACGACGCGGACGCGCCGCCGAGAGGGGCGCTGTGGCGGGTGGTGCCAACCGACGAGGTGCCTGCCGGCGCTGAAGTAGCGCCCGCTGACAACTAGTCGCCGGTGGCCGCGCCCCGACGCCAGTCGTGTACGGGTGCGGCACGGTTGACGTCCAGGGCGCGTCGATCCAGCCGCTGAGCGCCGACCGATCGCAGCACCGGCTTGCGCGAGTGCGTTGGTCTTGCCAGGCCGTTGCGGGAGCTCGTCGCGCAACGTTCGGCGACGTTCAGGCTCTCGTTGAGTGGGCGAGCGGGAAGTTCGTCTCGTTCCGCTCACCGCCGCGAAGCGCTGTCGACGCGATGCCCAGCGGAATTCTCGTTCGCGACGCTCATCGTCGGTTTCGACCGGCGGGCGGCGGACGCTGCGGTGGTCACGACCGCATGGCGTTGCGCCCGCCGCTGCCAAGGCGGGCGTGCAGCCCGTG
This sequence comes from Arenicellales bacterium, assembly GCA_041550555.1. Lineage (GTDB taxonomy): Bacteria > Pseudomonadota > Gammaproteobacteria > Arenicellales > JBFEOO01 > JBFEOO01. The sequence goes on along the minus strand of JBFEOO010000032.1, from coordinate 13,348 downwards.
CGCCGCGCGCGCCGGCGTCAGAGCTGGCCGTCCGTAGTACGGGTCTGGGGAGTCGCCTTGTGGGTACGTCGGTAGCGCTGCGGGCTGATGCCGGTCCATTTGCGGAAGGCGCGGGAGAACGCGGACAGCTCCGAGTAACCGAGCAGCAGGGCGACCTCCGTGAGCGGCATGTCGGCGTCGTTCATGTAGTGTAGCGACAGCTCTTGCCTGGCGGCGCGAAGCAGATCCTGAAAAGAGAGACCATGAGCCTGCAGCTCATGATGGAACTGACACTCTGAGAGGCCAAACAGACGGGCGATCTCGGCCAGCGTCGGGGGCGTGGTGCTCAAGTTCAGCTTGATCTGATTGCGCACCACGGTAGCGAAGGTATCGGGATTGCCGTGCAGCTCGCAGCGCGATCGGAGAAAGGGCTCGATAATGGAGAACAGATATGGATCCTGGTCGGGCATGTGCGCCGCAAGCTCGCAGCGCCGGAATGCCATAGCGTTCGTGCGTCTACCGAACTGCACCGGCGCCCGGAATACGTCTTGGTGCTCCCTGCCGTTTTGCGGCTCCGGGTGCTCGAATCGAATCTCGAGCGGCGACCACTCCGCGCCAAGCGCGCGTCGGAATATGTTCCAGAACATGCCCATGGAGAGCTCGGCGTCCTGCCGGCGGTCACTGTCGCTGATGCGGGGGTCGTAGATGCGGTAGCTGAGCCAGAGGATGTCGTCGTCCTGGATGATGCTGAAGCTCGACTGCTGTTGATGCGCCGGAAAGTACCGCTCGACATTGCGCAGCGCCGCGGACAGCGTCGGTGAGCTCAGCGCGGCGTAGCCGATGGCGCCCAGCTTCCTGGGCTCGAACTGGGCGCCGAAGCGCAATCCGAAGTTGTCGTTACCCGTCTGTCTGGCAGCTTCGGTGAACAGCCGGCAGAACTGCCCGAGGCTGATTTCCCGCAACGGACTGTCGAGGTCCTGGGCCCGCAGCGAGGCGGAGCCGAAAACGCGATCCGGATCGCCGTGATGCGCCTCGATCATGGCGGCCACGCCGGTCGCCGCGGATGCGAGTATCTTGGAGGGTTCGGCGATACTGGTCATATCGCACCTGCCTGGCATTTGTGCGCCGCGGGAGTGCGGCTGCCGTCGTTCGGAAAACAGGCTCGATGCAAAAAGCATGTCCCAAGACGGGGCCGAAATCAACCGCAACCGACGGGGCGGCCAGCGTGTTCGGACCCGCCGAGGCTGTCAAATTTCCGCGAAATGCTGTCAAGCGGGGTTGCAATCAGGCGGGCAAGCTCAATAATGGCAGCGTTTTCATAACAATGTCTCGAGCCAATCCGAAACAGGAGGATGCAATGAAGCTTACCCGCAGGCAGTTCAACAAGACCGTGGCTGGGGCGGCCGGGCTGGCCGCGATGGGGCCCATCGGGCGCGCTCTTGCCGACCGCAACGACCAGATGAACATCTTGTGCTGGGAGGGTTACAACTCCGACGAGGTGCTCGGGCCGTTTCGCAAGGCCAATGCCGGCGCCACCGTGCGGGCAGAGAGCGGCACCTCGGACCCCGACATGATCAACAAGCTTCGCGCCGGCGAGGTGAACGTTTGGGACTTGATCAATGTGAACCAGCCCTGGGCGCGGGCGCAGCTCTACCCGGAAGGGCTCATCAATCCGCTCAACAAGGAGCGCTTCATGCCGTATTTCGAGCGCATGCTGCCGGAGTTCTCGGGTCCGTACCCGCTGGCCTTTGCGGACGACGGCGAGCTCATCGGCATGCCGCAACGATACGGTCCCTTCAGCTTCGTGGTGAACACCGACAAGATCAGCCGCGATATGGCCGAGGACCAAGGCTGGAAGCTGTTTCTCGACTCGGCGATGAAGGATCGCTACGGCATCCTGACGTACGACAACTGGAACATCATGCACATGTGCCTGACGGGCGATCAGAATCCCTTCGAGCCCCTGGACGATGCCGGTCTCGCCAAGTTCAAGAGCACGGCGGAGACCATCTTTGGCGGTGCGAAGCTTCTGACCGACGATCTCGTCGCCATGAACACGGCGTTGATCAACGGCGAAATCGACGCTTACTTCACGGGCGGCACCTACACCGCCTCCCCGGCACGGCTCGACGGCGCGACCAACGTGCGGGGGATCACGCCCCGATCCGGCCCCGTGGACGGCAAGGGCGGCGTGGTATGGATCGAGCTCACCTCGGCGGTCAACAATCCCGACCCCTCCAAGCTGGCCGAGGATTTTCTCGAGTTCGTGCAGGATGCGGAAATCTGCAAGGCAGTGAGCTTCGCTGAAGGGACCTATAATCCGGTCAGCCAAATGGGGGATCCCAAGGTGTTCGAGAAGTACGACGCCGAGGAGCTTGACGCCATTCAGTGGGACAGCCTCGAAGAGGAGATGGCGCGGTCTCTCGACTACCAGGTCGTGAGCTCGTACGACAAGCTCAACGAAATCTACAACGCCGCCAAGCGCGGTTGATTCGCTCGATGACGTGCTCGCCCCGGTCGGGCCCGGCGCGGCCCGCCCGGGGCCTTTGATATAGGCAAACCGCTGGCGCTTATGCGGCCGAAACCGATCCTTCGTCTGGAGAACATCGTCAAGCGCTTCGGCTCGTTCACAGCGCTTCACGGCATCGACCTCGACATCGAGGAAGGCGAGTTCCTGACCATCGTCGGGCCGTCCGGCAGCGGGAAGACGACCCTCATCCGGCTGCTGGTGGGCATCGACGAGCCCACCGAGGGCAGGATCTGGCTGCGCGAGAAGCGCATAGAGAAGATTCCCGCCAATCTGCGCCCGACCTGCATGGTCTTCCAGTCGCTGGCGCTTTTTCCCCATCGCTCGGTCGGCGAGAACATCGAGTTTCCGCTGAAGATCCGGGGCGAGTCTGCGGCTCGCCGCAAGCAGCGGGCCCTCGAGTTGCTGGACCTTCTCCATCTCCCGCGGGACTTTTACGACAAACGGATTCAACAGTGCTCGGGCGGAGAGCGCCAGCGGGTCGCCCTGGCCCGCGCCTTGGCCTTCGATCCGGAGATATTGTTCTTCGACGAGCCGCTCTCGGCACTCGACTTCAGACTGCGCAAGAGGCTCGAGAAGGAGCTCAAGGACCTGCACGAACGCACAGGCAAAACCTTCGTCTACATCACCCACAGCCTCGAGGAGGCGATGGTGATGTCCGACCGGATCGCCATCATGAGGCAGGGCCGCTTCGAGCAGATCGCCGTCGCGGACGAAATCTATGCGCGGCCCGTGAGCCGCTTCGTCGCCGAATTCATGGGCGAGGTCAACCTGTTCGATGTCGAAGGCACCGCTGCAGGGGGTCTGGATGGCCCGGGCGTCGAGGTCCGCGTCAACGAAGCGGGCGTGGCGGCGAATCTGGCGTTGGCGCAGGGTGAGCGGGGCCTGCTGATGGTGCGGCCCGAGTTCGTCCGGTTTCTGAGCCCCGGGGCGACGGCCGATTTCATGGTGCACGGCGTGCTGCGCGCGGACTACGCCTTCGGCTCGCGCACTCAGTACAAGGTGGAAGCTGCCGACGGCAGCGAGCTGGCCGTCGAGAAGCTGAGAGAAGACCGCTTCGCGGGCACGGCCGGGGACGAAGTGATGCTCGGCTGGGACATGGAAAATACCCACATGATCAGGGAGGCCTGAGGCCGTGGAGCGGTCCGACCGCAGGATCGGCCTGCTGAGCGCGCTGCCCCTCACGGCGGTGTTGATGGTCAGCTTCGCCGCGCCGCTGCTGGTGGTGCTGGCGTTCTCGGTGATGCCGCCCAAAGTGTTCACCCTCGCACAGATGCCGGATTTCTCCGCGTACGGCGTCTTCTTCAGTCAGGGTTACTACCGCTCGCTCGCGTGGTCGCTGGGGATGGCGCTCGCCGCGACGGTGCTGCTGTTCGTGATCTGCTGGCCGCTTGCCTTTGCCATGGCCAAGATTTTCAAGCGATTCACCCTGGTCATCACGGTCGCCGTGGTGATCACGTTGTTCGTCTCGGAGAACATCCGCCTGTTCGGCTGGGTGTTGACGCTGATGAAGGGTGGGCTCTTCGAAGGACATCTCCGGGCGTGGACGGGGTCGGGCTTCGACGGGGCGCTGTACAACGTGCCGGTCATCGTTTTCGGTCTCGTCTACGTCTATTTCCCTTTCATGCTTTTCCCGCTGGTGCAGGGTATATCGATGGTTCCCGAGGACGCGCGCCAGGCCGCTGCCGATCTGGGCGCGACCAAGTGGCGGGTGTTCTGGGAAGTGGATCTGCCGCTGTCGGCGCCCGGCATCGTCATCGGCTCGCTGTTGTCCTTCGTGCTCGGCGCAGGTGCGCTGGCCGAGTCCAAGCTGCTCGGCGGGCAGAGGGTCATCGTGATCGCCGACGAGATCGAGACAGCGTTCACCTACGGCCAGAACTGGCCGCTTGGCTCGGCGCTGTCGATCATCTTGATCCTCATCATCGGGTCACTGGCGGTGTTCGGGGTGAACCAGGTGAATCTGGACAAACTCATGGGCAGGAAGCGCTGATGCAGACCAGCCGAACGACTCGCGTCGCGCTGTACGTCTACGCGTTGTTGGCGATGGCATTTTTGTATCTGCCGCTGCTGTCTGTGGGTTTCGCCTCGGTGTCGAAGGCGCGGTATCTGACCTTTCCGATCAAGCACTACGCGACCGGGTGGTACGGCAAGGCGATCGAGAGCGAGACGGTCCATGACCTGCTGTGGACGTCGTTGTCGATCGCAGCCATCGTAACGCTGATATGCATGGTGGTCGGTTTCTTCGGGGCGCTGGCGTTCGCCCGTTACCAGTGGCGTTTCCGCGGCGTGTTCCAGAAGGTGATCCTGCTGCCGATCTTTTTTCCCCAGGCGGTGCTCGGCCTGGCGCTGCTGATGTGGTTCAACTCGCTCGGCGTGATTCCGGACTGGAAGACGGCGATCTTGGCGCACCTGGTCTGGATCTCGCCTATCGCCACGCTTATCATCGCCATTCGCGCGTACAGCTTCGATCCCGCGCTGGAGGAAGCTGCTCGCGACATGGGAGCATCGACGTGGGCCGTCATGAAGGAGGTGACCGGTCCACTGCTGATGCCCGGGGTCGTATCGGCGGGTCTGTTTGCCTTTCTGCTGAGCTGGGGCAATTTTCCCCTCTCTCTGTTCACGACCGGCGCCGACTCGACACTGCCGGAATGGCTCTACGCCAAGATGGTGTCAGGGTATTCCCCGCTGGTGCCCACGGTGGGCATTCTCTCCATAGCGACATCGATGGTGCTGCTGATCTTCGCATTCGCTATTGCATGGTTGTATCGCACGGTGCGCGCGCGGCGCCTGCGGACAGGCTGACCACATCACGGGAGGTAGACAGAGGTATGTTGACATCCATAAAAGATCGCTCGGTCGTCGTGACCGGCGGCTCGAAGGGCATCGGCAAGGGCATCGCGCGGGTATTCGCCGCGCAGGGTGCCAAGGTGATGATCGCAGCCCGGGGCGTCGAGGCGGGCAAGGCGGCCGCCGACGAGCTGCGCGCCGCCGGTGGCACGGTGGAGTTCTGCGCATGCGACGTCTCGCATTGGGATGCCGTACAGGGGATGATGGCCAAGACGGCGGCGGCGTTCGGCGGAGTGGACATCCTGTGCGCGAACGCCGGGGCGTTTCCGCAGACCAAGATCGTCGACATGGACCCGGCGGAATGGGATCAGGTCATGGCCACCAATCTCAAGAGCGCCTTTCTGTGCGTGAAGGCGGCCATTCCGCACTTCCAGAAGGCGGGCGGCGGCCGTGTCGTGCTCACCTCCTCGATCACCGGGCCGATCACCGGTTTTCCGGGCTGGTCGCACTACGGGGCGTCGAAGTCCGGCCAGCTCGGCTTCCTCAGGACAGCGTGCATGGAGCTGTCCCGTTACAACGTAACGATCAATGCCGTGATGCCGGGCAACATCTACACCGAGGGGCTGCAGGACCTCGGCCAGGACTACCTCGACACCATGGCGGCCTCCATTCCGCTCAAGCGGCTCGGTGACGTCGCCGACATCGGGAACGCGGCGCTGTTCTTCGCCTCCGACGAGGCCGGCTACATCACCGGACAGACGCTGGTGGTGGACGGAGGGCAGATCATTCCCGAATCGCTCGAGGCCATCGAGGAAATCTGAGCGCGACCGCGCACTGAGCGGAGCACACGAGTCGACATGTCAGACAACGCCGTAGCACACGATGTACTGCTCGAGCGTCTGGGGGCGCTGGCCAATCAGTCGCTCGGTCTCTGGGCGCTGCCGCAGGGCGCCGCCGCTCGCCTGATCAACGTCTCGGAGAACGCCACGTTTCTGGTCGAGGCGCCGAACGGCTACCAATCCATTCTGCGCATCCACCGCGAGAATTATCACACCCGCAACGCCATCAGCTGCGAGCACGCGTGGTCGCATGCCCTCAACGACGAGGGCGGCGTGCTCACGCCGGGCATCATCCCGGGTCGCGACGGCAGCAACATCCAGACAGCCGCCGTCGCGGGTCTGCCGGGGGAGCGTCACATGGTGATGTTCGAGTTCATCGAAGGCCATCACCCCGAGGAGGATGCCGATCACCTGGTCGGCTCTTTCGAGGAGCTTGGCGAGATCACGGCGCTCACTCACAACCACTCGGTGTCGTGGGAACGTCCGCCGAACTTCGAGCGGCTCGTTTGGGATCTCGACACGGTGTTCGGCCGCAATGCCACCTGGGGGGACTGGCGCGACGCACCGAATGTGAGCAATGAGATCCGATCGCTGCTCGAGCGGCTGCAGTCGGTGGTAGTGCGCAGGCTGACGGACTTCGGTAAGGGTCCCGAACGCTTCGGCCTGATACACGCCGATATGCGGCTCGCCAACCTTATCATCAGCGACGGTGCAACCCGCCTCATCGACTTCGACGACTGCGGGCTCGGCTGGTTCATGTACGATTTCGCCGCCGGCATCAGCTTCATGGAAGACCACCCTCAGGTGCCGGCGCTGAAGCAGGCGTGGGTGCGCGGCTATCGCAAGGCTCGCGCGCTCAGCGTTGCGGACGAAAACGAGATCGACACGTTCGTCATGCTGCGCCGGCTCGCCCTGCTGGCTTGGATCGGCTCCCACATCGAAGTCGACATCGCCGCGGAGCTGGCGCCGCGGTTCGCGCCGGTCACAGCGGAGCTCGCTGAACGTTTTCTCGCCAAGGCGGGGTGAGCGCTGCTCGCGGGCGCGGCGACGCCGCCCGTGAGACGATGAGCGGTCCCGCCGGCCCGACGTTCCCGCCGGCCTGCCGCGACCGGCGCCCCAAACGGCGCTGGAGTGTCGGCTCCGTGCAGCCGCCGGGATCCGGCGCGCCGCCCGCCTGAGGCTCGCGTTGGGGAGCGCGCGCGGCGTTCCCGCCGCCGCCGCACGGCCGGCGGCCGATGTCAATTTCCAGCGAATACTGTCAAGCAGGCGGCGCCGCACGCGTGCGAGGCTTGGTCTCGCTTCGGGAGACGAGACCATGAGCCAAGCCAAACTCGATTTTCTGGATCGTTCGCGGGCGTTCTGGAATCCCGGCAAGACACAGGACTGGCAGGACATGGGGGTCGATCTCGTGATCGACCGGCGTGAGGGTTACTACCTCTACGACATGGACGGCCGACGGCTCATCGACCTGCACCTCAACGGCGGCACGTACAATCTCGGCCACCGCAATCCCGAGCTCGTCGAGGCGCTGAAGGCCGGCAGCGCCCGCTTCGACATGGGCAACCACCACTTCCCGGCACTGGCGCGGACCGCGCTGGCCGAGGCGCTGGCCGCCTGCGCGCCGACACCGGGCATGGTCTACACGGCTTACGGCTCCGGCGGCGGCGAAGCGATCGACATCGCCATCAAGACCGCACGCCACGCCACGCAGAAACGTAAGATCGTATCGATCGTCAAGGCCTACCACGGTCATACCGGGCTCGCCCTCAAGACCGGTGACGATCGCTTCTCGAAGCTGTTTCTCTCCGAGGACACCGTCGGCGAGTTCGTCCAGGTCCCCTTCAACGATCTCAACGCCATGGAAGACGCGTTGCGCGGCCGTGACGTGGCGGCGGTGATACTCGAGACGATTCCGGCCACGTACGGCTTCCCCATGCCTCATGAAGGCTATCTGCCTACCGTGAGAAGCCTGTGCACCAAGTACGACGCCCTGTACATCGCCGACGAGGTGCAGACGGGCTTGATGCGATGCGGAGAGATGTGGGCGTGCAGCAAATACGGGATCGAGCCCGACATCATGGTCACGGGCAAGGGCATCGGCGGCGGTCTCTACCCGATCGCCTGCACGATGATGACCGAGCGATGCGGCGGCTGGCTCAAGGAAGACGGCTTCGGCCATATCTCCACCGGTGGCGGCGCCGAGCTGGGCTGCATCGTAGCGATGAAAACGCTGGAAATCGTGCAGCGACCGGAAGTGCGGACCATGGTCCGATACATCGCCGATTACATGCGCGCCGGTCTCGAGAAGATCATGGGCCAGTATCCCGACTTCTTTATCGGCATCCGTCAGCACGGCGTCGTCATGGGTCTCGAGTTCAATCACGAGCAGGGCGCCAAACCGGTGATGAAGCACCTGTACAACAACGGCGTTTGGGCGATCTTCTCCACCCTCGACCCCCGCGTGCTGCAGTTCAAGCCCGGACTGCTGATGACTCAGCCCGACTGCGAGGAGGTGCTGCGCCGGGTCGAGATCGGCGTCGGCCTGGCTCGTGACGACGTGATGGGCGTCTACAGGAAGAGCGCGTGATGGAACCCCAAGTTAGGACGCTGGTGGACATATCGACGAGCCGCGCGGCGCTGACCGGTCGCGCCGACATGGTGCTGGAGCGAGCGCGCTGGGCCGCCGAGATATTCCGACGCTACGATCGCGACACCACCATGGCGATCGCCGACGCGGTGGCCGCAGCCGCCCACGAGCACGCCGACCGATACGCCCAGTGGGCCGTGGACGAGACCGGCTTCGGGGTCGCCGCCCACAAGAAGCTCAAGAACGAGATGACGTCCCACCCGCTGGTCGATTTCTACCGCCACGACGACTTCGTGAATCCGCGCATCGACGAGGCGCGCAAAATCGTCGAGATACCGCGCCCTGCCGGCGTGATCATGGCGCTCACACCCTCCACCAATCCCATCGCAACCATCAATTACAAGATTCTCATCTCGCTGATGACGCGCAATGCCATCGTCATCAGCCCGCATCCGGCGGCGCGTGAATGCAGCGTCGACGCGGTCCGCGCCCTTGCCGAGGCGGCGGTGGCTGCGGGCGCGCCCGACGGCGTAGTTCAGGTCATCGAGGACCCCTCCATTGCGCTGGTGGAAGAGTTCATGTCGTCGCCCAAGACCGCGGTCATTCTCGCCACCGGCGGCACTGCCATGGTCCGCTCGGCATACTCGTCGTCCAACCCCGCGATCGGGGTCGGGCCCGGTAACGCACCGGTGTTCGTCGATGCCACGGCGGACGTCGACAAGGCGGCCAGACGCATCGTCGAGTCGAAATCGTTCGACAACTCCGCGCTGTGCACCAACGAGAGCGTACTCCTCACCCTGACGAACGTCGATGCGCGCTTGCGACAGGCCTTCAAGCAGGCCAAAGCATACGTTTGCAATGCCGACGACGTCGCGCGCTTGCGCCGCTACCTGTTCCACGACCGCGGCTTCAACATCGAGTGCATCGGCCGCGACGCTACCTGGATCGCGCAGGAGTGTGGCATCCGCGTCCCCCACGACACGTTGATCCTGCTGACGCCGATCGCGCAGATCGGCGTCGAGGAGCCGCTCTCGCGCGAGAAGCTGTGCCCGGTGCTCGCCTATCACGTGGTGGACAACCGCAGCCAGGCCATCACCCAGGCGCGGGCGGTGCTGCGTCTCGCGGGTGCGGGTCATTCGGCAGCGGTGCACACGACCGACGAGCAGCTCGCAATGGCTTTCGCTTCGGCAGTGGAGGCGTACCGCGTGGTCGTGAACGCACCGTGCACTCAGGGCGCCGCCGGGTTTCAGACGGCGCTCGCGCCGACGTTCACCGTCGGCACCGGCTTCTTCGGCCGCAGCTCCATCGGCGAGAACATCGGACCCAAGCACCTGGTGCACTGGACACGCCTGGCCTACAACTCCGACGCTTCGGAAGCGTTCGGCAACTACCACGGCCTCGGGCCCGCGTACACCGGCGCACTGCCGGAGGCGCCCGCGGACGGGGTGCCCGGATCCAACGGCTACCGGGCGCGGGTCAGCGGCCCGGCGGCCGGCAGCGTCGCCGGGGTGAGCCGGGAAGAGCTGCGCCGGATCATCGCCGAAGAGCTGCGTGCCGTGCTGAAGAGGTAAACGCGCCGATGGCCGAGCTCCGCTCCTTCATCTTCATCGACCAGCTTCAACCCCAGACGCTGGCCTACGTCGCGACGTGGATGCGCGGCTCGCTGCCGCGCCGCAACATGGCCGCGCAAATTATCGAAGTGGCGCCAGGGCTGGACATCGAGGCGCTGACCGACGTGGCCCTCAAGGGCGCCAGCATCAGCGTCGGCCTGCTGGTCGTGGAGCGCCAGTACGGGTATCTCGAGTTCCACGCGCGCTCGACGGCGGAGGTCAAAGCGGGGGCCCAGGCGGTGCTCGACGTGCTGGGAGCGCACCCTGACGATGCAACACCGCCCGAGATTCTCGGCTCCAAGCTGGTGACTCGGGTCGACGATCAGCATGCGTTTCTCATCAACCGCAACAAGCTCGGCTCCATGGTGCTCGGCGGCGAGTCGCTGTACCTGCTCGAATGCAGGCCGGCGTCGTACGCGATACTCGCCTGCAACGAAGCGGAGAAGGAAGCGAACATCAAAGTCATCGACTATCGGATGATAGGCGCCAACGGGCGGCTGTATCTGGCCGGTGACGAGGCGGAGATCCGCAACGCGCGCAGCGTGGCCGAAGCGGTGCTGCGGGATCGCGGGACGAGATAAGCGATGACGGACGAGCTGCGACGCACGATACGAAGCATTCTGCTCGAGGAGCTCGCGGCGCAGCGGACACGCGCCGAAGCGGGGTCGGGATCCGCTGTGCGCGAGGAGGTGGTCCGCATCGACTGCGACCGGGATCTCGCCGCCTTCGTAAGACGGCTCATGTCCATGGCGGCGAACGACGGCATCCGGGCCGACATCGAGTCGGGTCGGCTGGTGTTCAGGCTGGGGGCGGGATCGGGATCGGGATCGCCGACACCCGATACGGTTTCGCGCCGACACATCCCACCGGCGGCGGACTTCGAGCGCAAGTTGGTCACGGAGCGCGACGTGCGCAACCTCCCCGACGACGTCACGGTGATCACGCTCGCCGGCGGCGCCCGGCTCACGCCGTTGGCCAGCGACGCCCTGCGCCAGGCGGGGATCAAAGTGCAAAAGGTGAAATCATGATTCGTGGTCGCATAACAGGCCGTGTTTGGTCTACCAAGCACATCGAAACCATGCCCAACGGTGCGCTGCTGGAGGTAACGCTGGACTCGGGCAGCAGCCTGATCGCGTTCGATCCGCTCGGCTGCGCCGAAGGCGAGGCCGTGCTGATCACGCAGGGATCGGTCGCGGCTGCCTATTTCACCAAGATCCGAGCACCGGTCGACGCGCTGATCATCGGCTCCATCGACGAACACGGCTGACTCCTCACGAGCAGCCTCGTTACAACAGGCCATGTGGCCTAACAGCAGAGGAACGTCATCATGTCCAATCAGGCTATCGGAATGATCGAAACGCGCGGCTACGTCCCGGCGCTCGCCAGCGCCGACGCCATGGTCAAAGCTGCCAACGTCGAGATCGTCTCGCGCAACGAGGTCGGCGGCGGCCTCGTATCGGTGGTGATCAAGGGCGACGTCGGTGCCGTCAAAGCCGCCACCGAAGCGGGCGCCGAGGCGGCCAACCAGGTCGGCGAGGTCGTTGCCGTTCACGTGATTCCGCGCCCACACCAGGACCTCGGCAGCCATTTCAATCTCTCGGGCGGCAAGTGACCCCGGCCGCCGCCGAGCCGCGCGGAAACTGACATGACCGAACTGAGGGTCTATCTGCCAATCCACGACCTGCAGCCGCAGTTCGCGGCTTACCTCAGCACGCCCCTGCGCGCTCGCGGCTATCCCCCTTTCGCGGGGCAGCACAGCCTGATCATCGAGGTGTCGCCCGCACTCGCCATCCACCGAATATCCGATCTGGCGCTGAAGGCAGCGCCGGACATGGAGCCCGGCATCCTGTTCACCGAAAGACAGTACGGGTTGCTCGAGCTCCATGCGTCGGACCGCGCGCAGCTCGACAGCGCCGGCCGGGCGATACTCAGGGGCATTGGCGCAAAGGCAGCAGACCAGTTGGCCCCGTCCATACTGTTCGACGACATCATCGAGGACCTCTCCGATCAGCACGCCATCATTCTGAACCGCTCGCGCGCGGCATCCATGCTCGTCCCGGGGGCATCGCTGCTGTTGTATGAGATGAGCCCGGCGCTGTTCGCCTGCGTGGCCGCCAACGAGGCGGAGCGTGCCGCCCCGGAAGCGATCCTGAACGACGTGCAGATGATGGGAGTCTCAGGCCGCATCTTCATGTCGGGTGCCACGGAAGACCTGCTGCGGGCGCGCGACGCGATTTCCCGCACCCTCAAAGCGGTCAAGGGGCGTAAGCCGCGGTGAGCGAGGGGCGAGACTAGGCGACTCGCCCGACTTTCGAACGTGATTCGCGGTGACGCCCAGCGCGTGCTCCCGCAACCGCCAGACCGAGAGGCGGGCGACCGGTCACCGCTTCAGCTCGCAGGCAGCCCGGCCCCGCGCAGCGCAGCGATCTCGGAAGCGAGCTGAGCGGTATCGCGGCGAAACTGCGTCTTGACCCACGCGTCGATGGTGAAGTCCGGCCGGACGGCCATCAGCTCGCTGGCCGCTTCCCGGGCCTTTTCATGCCGACCCTGCTGATGATAGGCAATCACGAGATCGGAGAGACCGAAGCCGGGACTGCGCTGCGCGTATGCCTCGAAGGCCGCGATGGCTTCGTCGAGCCTGCCGGACAGACGGTAAGCTTGCCCGAGATGGCCCAGATAGTAGGCGGGAGGGACGGGGCTCAGCGTCATCGCCCTTTGCATCTGCGCGACGGCTTCGGCCGGGTGGCCTGACAAAGCGAGAACGAAGCCGGCGAAGGCGGCCGCATCGGCCGAGCCCGGCGAAATGCTGCCGGATGGCCTCACGTCCTTCGATGGGCGCCGCGTTCGGCGGCATCATGACGGCATCTTCGGCGCACAACGAGGCGCACGCCTCCCCATCACCTTCTCGCAAGGCCTGATAGAACGCGCTGTTGCAGGCATCGATTCCGTCTGTCGCACTCATGCCGGTGTTCCCTCTATTTTTGCATGTGGGACAAGTGAGTGCAGCGTCATCCAGACG
>JBFEOO010000031.1:0-38378 GCA_041550555.1 Arenicellales bacterium | reverse complement strand
TCACGTTCAATGAGAAGATCCACCCATAACATGTTGACAGGTCTAAACATTTATTGCCCTGTCCTCGCCGCTCTCGGCCAGCACCGCATCGGCAGCCCAGCCCTGGTGGCGGGCGATCAGCAGCGCCCGCACCTTCTCGAGCTGCAGCACCTCGAGCACGCCATAGATGACGGCAACGCCGGCGTTGAACGGACTGCCGGCCAGCATATCCCTGAGGTCGCGCGCGAGCGCATCGCGCAGCTGCCACATGGCCCCGGCACCCGCCGGCGTCGACGCGCCCGAGGGGTGCCGCCGCTCGGTTTGGCTTTCCCTGAGCTCCCGCACCCGTTCGAGATGGTTACGGATGCGTCCGGCGATGCGCGCCAAAGCCCAGCGGTCGGCGCTCGGCAGACGGCGCACGTGCCTGGCGAAGTCGGCGAGCCAGAGTGACTCCGGTGAGGCGGTGTCGTCGAGATATGACCGCAGCGGCGTCGCGGCCACTGCGGCTGCGCGCCGATCGGCCGGCAGGCGGACGAACTCGCCCAGCGCGCCGGCGAGATCGCCGATCTCGCTGCCGGCGCGGGCGCGCATCACGGCCCGCAGCCAAACCAAATCCGGCATGTGCCGCAACCACTCTCTGAAAGCGGTCCACTCGCGCGGCAGGAGCCGGCACAGCTCCTCGACAAGCTGCCGGCTGCGCGCCTGCAGGTGCCGCTCGATGGTCAGCAGATCGGGGCTGCGCGGCAGGTCGGCCACCCAGAACGCGAGGCCCTCGCTCCGCATCCGCTCGATGGCGTCGTCGACATCGATCGCCTCCGCAACGCGCCGCCATTGGCGCCGACGCGGCATCCTGCCGATACGAGCACGCGCCCGCGCCTGACTCTCGGCATAACGAACTACCTGCAGCATCGCTAGGCGGACCGGTCTGTGGTGTGTACGATGTTCCGGGTCGCGCCGCGGATCGGCAATGATCTGCGTCAACTCGGACCGGTACGGGTGCTTCCGGCAGCGCGTGCCCCGACGGCGTCGAAACGCGGGGCAGCGCCGGGGCCAGGGCCCTGCCACCCTCTCCCGCCGTCCACGGCGGTCACACGCTGCGCACATGACCGTCGTCAAGGCGCGCTCGCTGCAAGCGCGCTAGGGTCGCAACATGGCACGGTCGCCCTCGGTCAGCGACAACCCTATACAGTCGGTGCTCGACGCCGACGCCGATGCGCAACGCCAGCTCGAGGTGGCGCGGCGCGACGCCGAGGCTGCGCTCACCGACGCTCGCATCGACGCCAAGCACATCGTCGAGCGCAATGAACGTCGCACGCAGGTCGCGGTGCGTCGATTCGAGAGCGCCTGCGCGGAACAGCTGGCTGGCGAGATCGCGCAGGTCAAGGCACGCGCCGAAGCCGAGCTCGACGCCCGCGCGCAGACGGCCGCCGCGCAGCTCGAGGAAATCGTAACACGCCGTTTCGAGGCGTTCTGGCCACCGGCCGATCCCGGCGGCGGCAACGACACGGCGTCGTGAGCCGCCTCCCTCGCCGCGAGTGAACGGCGACTCACCCGGAGCGGAAGTGCTCGATGATCGTCCAGGCGCCGATGGCGACGAAGCCAACGCCGGCTATCAACCGAATGGGGAAGTCGGCCATATAGTGGCGGGCCATCGAGCCCAGGAACACGGCGATCCCGGTCGACAGGCACAGCGCCGCCGAAGCGGCAACGAAGACCAGCGCCCGCGAGTGCTGGCCCTTGGAGGCCAGCAGCAGCGTCGCGAGCTGCGTCTTGTCGCCCAGTTCCGCCAGGAAGATCGTTACGAAGATGACCAGCAGCTGTGCCATGAGATACGGCTCCCGCCCGATTGCATGCGGACATCTTGCACGGCTCGTCGCGCCTAGGCCAGTCCTTGGGCCGCCCTGGTCGTCATACCCGCGCGGCCCCGGACGGGCGGTGCGCGCTCCCCGCCGGCACCTCTTCCGGCGGGCCGACCGCGGCATCGACCGCTAGCGACGACGCCCGCCAGCAGCGGGCGGGCAAGCGCGAGGTTCACGCGAGCCGAGCGGTTACAATGGCGCGCACATGGCAGATCGCGACCCGCAAACCGTCCCCGACCACGACGCGGCCGCGGCCCGGGCAGCGCTGCTCGAGGCCGATGGTCTCGAATGTGTTCGCGGCGAACAGGTGTTGTTTTCTGGATTGAGCTTTGCCCTCGCGACGGGTTGCATTCTGCAGATCGAGGGACCTAACGGTGCGGGTAAGACGAGCCTGCTGCGCATCTGCTGCGGCCTGAGCTTACCCGAGACCGGTGAAGTGCGCTGGCGCGGCGAGCACATTCTCGCCAACCGCGCCGATTATCTCGCGGAGCTCGCTTACGTTGGCCATCTCCACGGCGTCAAGGGCGAGCTGACGCCGATCGAGAACCTGCGTCTTGCCGCGGCGCTGTGTCACCGCACCACCGGGATGGCGCCGGAACAGGCGCTGGAGCGGGCGGGACTGGCCGCACGGGCAGACGTGTTGTGCCGCAATCTGTCGGCCGGGCAGCGCCGCCGCGTCGCGCTGGCGCGACTGCTCATGACGCGGGCGCTCGTCTGGGTGCTCGATGAGCCGGTGACCGCGGTCGACCAGCGCGGCGTTGCCGACATCGAGGCGCTCATTGTCGAGCACGTCGGTCAAGGCGGCCTGGTGCTCCTCACCAGTCATCAGACGCTGCGGTTCCCCGGCTGCGACGTCGGCCGCCTCTACCTCGGCTCATGACGACGCACGCCGGCACGCGGCGTCGCCTTGCGCCCAGCGCCCGCTGTCGTGCACCGTCCACGCTGGATACCCGCTGAACAGATGGAAACCAGTCTCGGCGGCGCCTTTCTTCACGTGCTCAGGCGCGACCTCAAGCTCGCGTATCGGCACCGCGGCGAGCTGGCCAACCCGCTGCTGTTCTTCGTTATCGCCGTCAGCCTGTTTCCCTTCGGCATCAGCAGCGAGGCGACCACGCTTGCGCGCATCGCTCCGGGGGTGATCTGGGTCACCGCGCTGCTCGCCACGCTGCTCGCTCTCGAAGGCATGTTTCGCTCGGACTTCGAGGACGGCACCCTCGAGCAGATGCTGCTCACGCCCTATCCGGTCTCGGTGCTCGTGCTTGCCAAGGTCATCGCCCACTGGCTGGTCACCGGGCTGCCGCTTATCCTGCTCTCCCCGCTGTTGGCGGTGCTGCTGCACCTGCCGACGGAAGCCCTGGGCACGCTGCTCGGCAGCCTTGTCTTGGGCACGCCCACGCTGAGCCTCATCGGCGCCATCGGCGTGGCGCTCACGGTGGGCGTGCGCCGGGGCGGCTTGCTGCTCACGCTGCTGGTGCTGCCGCTCTACGTGCCGGTGCTCATCTTCGGCGCGACGGTGGTGCACAACGCGGCCGCGGGCCTCGATACGGCCGGGCAGTTCTACCTGCTGGCGGCACTGCTCATGCTGGCGCTGTCGTTGTCACCGCTCGCCGCCGCCGCCGCCCTGCGCATCAGCTTGAACTGACGTCCCGGAGCCGACCGTCGCCCTCAGATGGTCTGGCTGAAGAGCTGCGTGTCGGGGGCGCGCCGCCAGAGACGGGCATCGAAGGCCATGCAGATGTTGCGTATGAACGGACGGCCGGCCGGCGTCACGCTGAGCCCGTCGTCGCGCACGTGCAGCAGTCCGTCGTCGGCCATCCCAACGAGGCGCGGCAGCACGTCGTCGAGCACCGGATGCCACTGCGCGGTATCGCGCCACGACGTCTCCAGCCGGCACATGATGTTGAGAATGTGCCGCCGCAAAATCAGATCCTCGGCCCCGAGCACGTGTCCGCGGAAGACCGGCAGCTCGGCCGCCGCCACGCGCTCGCGGTAGCGCTCCACCGTCTTCTCATTCTGGGCGAACGCGTACCACGTGTCCCCGATCGAGGACATTCCCAGCCCGATCGACAACTGTGTGTGAACCGGCGTGTAGCCCATGAAATTGCGATGCAGGCACCGGTCGCGCGCGGAGCGATACAACGCATCGCCCTCCTGCGCGAAGTGGTCCATGCCGATCTCCCGGTAACCGGCGGCCTCGAGCAGGTCGCGCCCCGTCTCGTAGAGCAGGCGCTTGAGCTCGTCGCGCGGAAGATCCCGCTCGGAGAACTTGCGCTGCCCGACGCCTTTGATCCACGGCACGTGGGCGTAGCTGTAGTAAGCGATGCGGTCGGGCCGCAACGTGACGACTTTCTCGATGGTATCCGTCACGCTGGCCAGCTCCTGGAGCGGCAACCCGTAAACGAGGTCGAAGCCGATCGACTCGTAGCCCACCTCGCGCGCCGCGTGCGTGATTTCCAATACGTTCTCGTACGGCTGAACGCGGTTGATGATGTCCTGCACGCGGGGGTCGAAGTCCTGAACCCCCAAACTCAGCCGACGGGCGCCGAGCGCGTGAAGCACGTCGAGATGATCGCGCCGGGTATACATCGGGTTGGCCTCGAAGCCGAACTCGAAGTCGGGGCACAGGTGCGCCTCGCTCAGTATCCCCTCGGTGAGACGCTGCAAATTCTCAGGGCTGAAGAACGTCGGTGTGCCGCCGCCGTAGTGGAGCTCACGCAAGCGTGGCTCGTCACCAAACAGATTGAGGTACTGCGACCACTCGCTCAGGACCGTCTCGACGTAAGGCGACTCGACAGCGTGGTTGCGCGTCACGCGCTTGGTGCAGCCGCAGAACGTGCAAAGCTTCTCGCAGAACGGCAGGTGAACGTAAAGCGCTATACCGTCACTGCGGTTGCTTTCCGAGAACGCACGCCGAACACTTGCGATCCATGCGGACGCACCGAACGTCGTCGCGTCCCAGTACGGCACCGTCGGATAGCTGGTGTAGCGCGGACCGGGAACGTTGTACTTGCTGATAAGCGGCGTGGCCATGCCAGTCGAGTACGGGACGTCTACCGTCCCGATTAGCCCGGGCGTCGCGCGGCGCACGACGCCCAAGCCAGCACCTGCATTATAGAGCAGCGCCTCGCGAGTCAGGGCTGCGGCGCCGATGCGCTGCGAGCCGCGAGCGACTCGCCGGTCGAACCTTCCCGTCGGTGTTGCGCCCCGGCCGCCCGGCGGCACGCGGCCAGCTGAGGCGTCAACGGGCGGCGATGCGGTGCGGGCCGGCCGCCGGAACGACGGGCCCGGGTCGGGCGACGGCTCGTCTTGTCGCGCGCATCACGCCTGCCCCCGGCGATCAGCGAGCCTTGTTCACCATCCATCCTCCCGGCACGGCGCCCGCGCGCGGGCGCCGAGATCGGCAGCGCTCAACCCTGGATCGAACCGGTCGAATGGGCCTCGTAGAACTGCTCCTCCTTGCTGGTACGACGCTTGGGCACCGGGTCGTTGCTGCGCCAGAAATTGGAAGCGGCCGCCACACCGCTGCCCGGCGTCACGTCGACGCCTACGTCCAGCATCGCCATTTCCGCCCCGGCGATCGCGCCCATCAACATCAGCTCGTTGAGGTCGCCGAGATGCCCGATGCGGAACAGCTTGCCGGCCACCTTGGACAAGCCCGTGCCCAGCGCCAGGTTGTAGCGGCGAAAGGCGACGTCGATGACGTGAGCGCCGTCGATGCCGGGGGGCAGCATCACCGCGCTCACCGTATCGGAATACCACTTGGGGTGGCGTGCGCAGAGGTCGAGCCCCCAGCCCTCGGTCACGGCGGCGCGTACGCCTTCGGCCAGATAGCGGTGGCGCTCGAAAATGTGCTGCAGCCCCTCCTCGAGGATCATGTCAATCGATTCGCGAAGACCGTAGAGCATCGGCAACGCCGGGGTATAGGGGAAGTAACCGCTCGGGTTGCTGGCGAGCATGTCAGCGAGATCGAAATAGCAGCGCCTGGAGCTCGCGGCGGACATCGCCTCGAGTGCTTTGGGGCTGACGGCGAGTATACCGAGTCCCGCGGGCAGCATGAGGCCTTTCTGCGAGCCGCTCACCGCCACATCGACGCGCCACCCGTCCATACAGAAATCGATGCTCGCCAGCGAGCTCACCGCATCGACCAGCAGCAGCGCCGGATGGTTTGCTTCGTCCATGACCCGACGCAGCCCGGCGATGTCGCTGGTCACGCCGGTGGCGGTCTCGTTGTGACAGGCCAGAATTGCCTTGATGCGGTGCCCGGTGTCGCCGCGCAGGACCTCCTCCGTGCGCTCGAGCGGAATACCCTCGCCCCACTCGACGTCCAAGATCTCGACCTCGAAACCGAGCCGCTGCGCCATGTCGATCCACAGATGACTGAACTGCCCGAAGCGCGAGGCAAGAACGCGGTCACCGGGCGACAGCGTATTGGTCAGCGCCGCCTCCCAGGCGCCGGTGCCGGAGGAGGGAAAGATGAACGTCTGCGCCGAGTCGGTCTTGAATATTTTCTTGAGGTCCTCCAGCACACTCTTGGACAGATCGGGGAATTTCGACGAGCGGTGGTCTTCCATCGCGACGACCATCGCGCGCTGAACACGGTCTGGAATGTTCGTCGGGCCAGGGACGAAAAGGAAGTTACGGCCGTATGTGGTTCGCATGATGATGGCTCACTCGTGGTTGCTGCGTTCGCGAGGCGCGTGACCGCCCGCTACGATAGTGTTGATCTCCGAGCGCGGGCATCGGGCGGCGCGGCGGGCTCTGCCCCGCAGCGCCACGACCGCGTTCGGCGCACCCCACGTCCACTGCAGCGCGTCCTCGTCACACGCGCGCACAGTGTGCGATCCTTCCCAGGGCGACGCGCTGCGTGCCGGCCGCTCACGACGCGGCCGGCCAGCGGAGTCAACGTCACCTGCCTCAGCGACGCTCGCGCCCGCTGCCTACGGAGCGCGACCCGTCCTGTCAAGCCAGATACTTCTTCGGGATGGCGGCGCCGACCGTGTACTTGGGATCGACGAAGTTGCCGAGTCGGACCTTGCCGCACTGACTCAGCATCATGTAGGCATCCCAACGGTCGAAGCCGTAGTCCGACTCCATCCAATAGATGAGCTGACGGTACGCGATGCGCGTTGCATCCTCGAGCGGACGCGTGCTGCCGATCGCCATGATGAAGTCGTCGGCCTCCAGCCGCGGCCACTCGATCGTCCAATCCTTGATGAGGTCGATCGTTATGGTGGTGACCGTGGGATATTCCACGGCAACACCGCAGACCTCGCCGTCACCCTGACAGGCGTGGGCGTCTCCGATGAAGACGCGCGCGCCTTCCGTGCGCACCGGAAGATAGGTGATCGTTCCCGGGCCCATGTCGGGCAGATCCATGTTTCCGCCGTGGTTGTCGGGCGTCAGCGAATTGATGGAGTCGATCTCGGGCGACGTCGACAAGGTGCCGATATGCGGGCGGTACGGCAGCGTCACACGATCGCTCCAATGCACGTTCTCTTCGTCGACCACGACCTTGCGGACGATCTCCGGCAACGGCTCGTTGAGCGTCGCGGTGTAGTACGTGCCCGTCAGCGCGCCGAACTCCTTGATCATGCAGCAGGTGCCCCGGGGCTGAGGTCCCCGCGGGACCATCGATTCGATGTGCACCGCGACCGTATCCCCCGGCTTCGCACCCTCGACCATGATGGGTCCGCACTGCGGATTCAGAAACGGCATCTTCAACAGCTCCGAGGGCTTGTCCTGCTCGGTCTTTATGGCGCCCTCGAACGCATCGCGCGTCTCCACCACCACCTGGTCGCCGGGCCTGACGGTCATCACGGGCTCGGAGTAGGGTCCGATGGTGTAGATGTACGTGCCCTGAACCTCTTCGGTCAAATTGTGGCTCCGACCACTCGAGCCACCTCCGACCCCCTTTCTGTACATGACCGAATCCTTGACCCAGTCGTTCGGGTATCTACGCATCACCATTTCCATGGATACACCTCCTCTGTTCCTCTCGTATATCGACGGCGTCGGCGCCGGCGCACCAGCGGGGCGCGCGCGGTCGGAATCGACTGAATCTCGTTCTAGACGGCGATGTGCGCGGCGAGCACGTCGTCGTTCTGGATGTCTTCCACGCTCAATTCACCCGACACGACCCCCTTCTCGATGGTATAGGCCCGGTCGGACACGGCCTGCAACAGATCGAAATTCTGCTCCACGAGCAAAACCGAGACGCCGCCGCCGTTCTTCAGCTCGAGCAGAAACTTTCCGATTTCCTCGACAATGCTCGGCTGAACGCCGTCGCTCGGCTCGTCGAGCAGCAACAGCTTCGGCCGGCTGACGAGCGCTCGCCCGATCGCCAGCATCTCCTGCTGTCCGCCGCTCAATGTGCCGCCGCGCTGACTGAGACGTTCACGCAGAAACGGAAAGTATGAGAGCACCGGATCCAGATCAAGCTTCCTGCGTCCGCCGCCGATGAAGCCGCCCATGCGAAGATTTTCGAGCACGGTGAGCTGCGGGAAGATCCCGCGCCCCTGGGGCACGTACCCGACACCCAGCCGAGCCCTGCGGTCTGCCGAATACGAGGTGATGTCCTCACCAGCGAAGCGGACGTGCCCGCCGCGCGCCGCCAGCAACCCGATGACGGCGCGCACCAGGGTGGTCTTTCCGACGCCGTTGCGACCGACGACGGAAACGATCTCGCCTTCGCGAAGCGAGATACTCACCCCTTGCAGCACGTTCGCCGTCTTGTAGCCGGCAATCAAACCTTCGATAGCCAAGATATCCATCATTCCGCTAGTGGCCGTGCCCGAGATAGATCTTCTTGACATCTTCGTTCGCCGTCACCTCGCTGACGTTGCCTTCCATGAAGATACGGCCCTGATGCAGCACCGTGACCTTCTGCGCGACGGACTTGACGAAATGAATGTCGTGCTCCACCACGACGATGGTCAGACCGGTTTCATTGAGCTGCCGCAACACCTCGGCCGTCCGGTCGGTCTCGTCACGGGACATCCCTGCCGTCGGCTCGTCGATCAGGATCGTCTCGGGGTAGCCGCCCAACACCATAGAAATCTCCAGCCACTGCAGCTTGTGATGCGGGAGCTCCCCCGCGGGCATGGCGTCATCGGGGTCGAGGCCGAACCCCTGCAGAGCCATGGCGAGTCGCTCCCTACCTCGCGTGCTGTCGCCGACGCCCAGATGCGCGCTCGGAATGGAGAGGTTGCGCCGGACGCTGAGCTGCTGGAACGCGCGGTTGGTCTGAAACGTCAACCCGACACCGAGCCGCACCCGCTGGAACTGGTGCATGCGGGTAACGTCGTGGCCGTGGATCAGAATCTCGCCGCTGTCGGCGCGCTCGATGCCGCAGAGCAGCGCGAAAAGCGTCGACTTGCCGGCACCGTTCGGCCCGATGATACAGCGCAGCTCACCCGTGTTGACCTGGAGGTTGACGTCGCTCGCCGCAACTACGCCGCCGAATCGCTTGCTGACACGACGCGCTTCGAGCGCAAGCTCACTCGGCATCGCGGCTCACCTGCTTGCCTCACGTCCCGAGCGTGTCGTCAACTTGCCCAGCCATTCAGCCAACATCACGACGATGCCGCGCCGGAAAAACAGCATCGTGATGACCAACGCCGCGCCGATGATCACCATGGCGTACTGGTTACCCTGTGACGACAGCGTGTATGTCACCCAGTTCAGGACGATGGTCGCAATCACGACCGCCAGCAGGCTGGTCCGCCCACCCACGGCGGCCCAAATGACCGGCAGTGCCGCCTGCAGCAGACCGACCTGGCTGGGCGTGATGTAGTTGCCCCACTGCACGTAGAGCAACCCGCTCAACCCGGCGAGCAGCGCCGAGAGCACGAACACCAACCACTGTCGGGCGCGAATGTCGTAGCCGAGCATCTCGGTGCGCAGCGGATCTTCGCGAATGGCGACCACGACGTGGCCGAAGCTGGAGTTCACCAGCATTCGGAGCGCGAGGTAGCACACAACCACGACGATCAAGCACAGGTAGTAGAACGAGTAGCCCATGAACACGAAGCTGCCCAGCTGGAATGACGGAATTCCCGTCATGCCGTTGTATCCGCCGAGCAGAACCGATCCCACGCGCCACTGGTAGCCCGCCGTCTGACCGAGGAAGGTCTCCAGCAGCAGCGTGAGCACCAGCGTCAGAATGGGGATGATCCACTCACGCACCCGGGCGTAGAAGACAAAGTAGCCGAACACGCCGGCGACCACGGCACAGCCGAGCAGTCCGCCTAACACCCCGGCGAGGGGGCCGAGCGGGTTCCCCATCATGTTGCCGGCGATGATGCCGTAGAGATAACCGGCGATGCCGAAATACGCCACGTGGCCGAAGCTGAGCACGCCGCAGTAACCCCACAGCAGCGCCATGCCGAGGCCGAGCGGAACGTTGAGAAGATAGTACGCTACGTTCGATGCGCGAAACGCCGACACCTGCGTCGGATACAGTGCGAACAGCGCAACGGCGATGGCGAAGCCGATCCAGAACAGCCGGGAGCTGCCGATATCGGCGCGCCCGCCCAGCAGCCGCATCGTGGTGCTCGTGGCCATTATCTGCCGCGCCGCCGATCGAGCATCTTCTGTATGGATGCCGAGATGCCGTTCGGCATGATGCGTATGATGAGCAGCGCCGCCACCAGCAGTGCCACGGTACCGGAGAAAGCGCCCAGGGCCATGCCGACCGGCGTCTTCACCGCCGAGAGTAGCACGCTGCTGGCGAGCGCCCCGCTGATGACGTTCACCGCACCGCCGACTACGACGGTGATGAACGCCGGGGCCACGAACTGCTGTCCCATGAACGGTGCGATGGACGTCGTCGGCGCCAGCAGAGCTCCACTCAGTCCCGCAAGACCTGCCCCCAGGCTGAAGGTCAGCGTGTAGATGCGACCGGTGGCTACGCCGAGGCTCCGCGCCATCTCGGCGTTCTGAATCGTGGCGCGCGCCTGCAGCCCGTAGCGGGTGTGCCGGTAGAGCCAGTAGAGCCCGATGATCAGCGCCGCGCAGATGCCGATCAGCACAAGCCAGTACTCGGAGAAGGAGAAATTACCGTACGAATAGGAGCCGCCCGGAATCTTGATCGCCGGCATGAACGGGCCGAAGACGAGAAACGCGCCCTGGCCGAGAATAAGGCTGATGCCCCAGGTGACGACGAGCGCGCCCAGCTCCTGGCCGTAGAAATGTCGCACGATCAGCAGCTCGAGCGCCGCACCGAACACGGCGACGGCCAGGAAGCTTGCAATGACGGCCAGAGGAAACGGCAGGCCGGCCTGATGGGTGATGGTGGCGACATAGGCCCCGATCATCATCAGCTCGCCGTGGGCGAGGTTGATGATGTTCATCATGCCCAGGATGATGATGAGCCCCACCGCCGCCAGAAACAGAAACGCAGCGTTGGTGCCGAGCTGGTAGATAAGACTCAGCGCGAGAGCATCGACTTCCATGGTTGGACGTACTCTGCTGTCGGACCGCGCCAGGGGCCGATCGGCACGATCGGCCCCCGTTGCGACCTATGCCTTTCCCCGTCGCCTACGACTGGAACATCGTGAAGAACGGATCCTCATCCGGAATGTACTGCTTGTACTCCTTGTTACGGACGAGGTTGACACCGATGCGCTGCAGCCACCAGGGCTGAATGCTGGGCCATTCCCGCACGAAGCTCACGTTGTGCTCCGCGTCGGCGGTCGCCAGTCGTATGTAGTGCGAGCAGTGGTGCGTCGAAGGCTCGAGGAACACGCTGCCCTCCGGCGCTTCGATGCTGAGCCCGGACTCGAGCGCCTTCTTCACGGCCTCCTGCTCCGTCGTGCCGGCGAGTCGCGCCGCAATCGCATACAGATGAATCGAAAAGTACGTGTTCTGAGCCATCTGACCGATGTATGGGTCGTCGGGGAACATCTCGTACCACCGTTGCACGAATGCACGGTTGCGTGCGGTGGGGATCTCCTCGATGTAGTTGACGCAGTTGTACATGCCGTTCAGCGAAGGCGCTTTGAAGCGACGATGCTCGTAGCCCTGCGCCATATTCACGGTCGATGCCATGGGGTACTTGAGACCCGTCGCCGACGCCTGCGGGTAGTAGTTGGACTGGTTCGAGCCCACCAGCAGCGTGAACACCCAGTCCGGCTTCGCCGCCTGTATGCGCGCGATGGACGTGGTGAAGTCCGACACGCTGAGGGGAACGAACTCTTCGTCGATGATCTCACCGCCCACCAGAGGCGCGAAGGCACGCGTCCACGCGGCGGTCAGCTGGCCAAAGTTGTAGTCGGCGGCAATCGTATACACGCGCGGACCAAAGCGCCGGATCATGTAGTCGACGACAGGGATGACCTGCTGCTCGCAGATCGCGCCGGTGCAGAACGTGTTGGAGTCCGCGACACCGCCTTCGTACTGGTTCGTGTAGATGTAGAGCTGCTTGAACTGATCGACGATGGGGCGAATCGCTTCGCGCTCGGCGCTGGTGAACCCTGCCACGAGGCAGTCCACTTCGTCCTCCTGGATGAGCTTGCGTGTGAGCTGTTGCCAGATGTTGTTGTTGGACTGGCCATCCGGCGCAATGAGCTCCACCTCACGACCGAGCAATCCGGACTCGCCCGAGTCCACCAGCACGTCCTCGTCCTCGACGAACGCCATGCCGGAACCGGAGCGATCTCCGCCCTCGTCGATGAACTTGAGATCCTTGTCCCCGTCGCCCATCACCGGCGGCTTGGTCGCAAAATTGGCAAGCGACCCCAGACCGCCGGAGCCGACCGGGCCGCCCTTCAACGTCTTGCCCTCGTTGATCTCCTTCACGGCGAGCATGGCGGCGTGATACTTCTGCACGCCATACACCGCGAGATTCCCGGACAGATCCTCGATGTGGCCGATCTTCACCGGCCCCCCGTCGGACGCCGCGTACGCCTTACCGATACCCGGCAGATACAGGGGCGCCGCGATCGAGGCCGTTGCAGCGGCGGCGCCTTTCAGCAACGTGCGCCGCTTCATCTTGGGGCCGAACCCTTCCCAGGACGAGCCTTCGTCCGCGGCGCCCGCGTCGGGCGTGTTCATGGGTGAGTCTTTCGACGTGTCCTTCTCTTTCATCACAGCCTCCTCTTAGTGGACGTCGCACCCCCTCGCCGGCCAGGCGCAGGGTGATCGGGATAATGAAAACGATACCGTCAGGAGCGCTCGGTCGGGCGTGGTGCCACAGGCTGCCGAGCGCCGGCTCTTTTTCGTGCCGGGAGCCTTCCTGACCGACAGCTTACGAGCGCGCACAATCTAACAGAGATCATCGGCCTCGTCACGCCGAGGGGGCTGCCGACAGGCGAGACCGGTCCCCGACGCCGGCGCACCGACCGCCGCAGTGCCTGCACCCCCCCTGCACGGTGTCGATCAGCGCTTGAGCGCTACAACGAATCCACCGTCGCCAGGCTCTCCGTGAACCGCCCCCAGAGCGCAGCGGGGAGTGCGACGGCATCGTGCGCCGCACCGCGCGCTCTGTCCATCTCGGCAAGCGCCATGGCTGCCCGAAGCTCGCGCGAGCGGGCCTTCCACCGGCGTGCCACGCGCGCGGGCTCTGCGGAGACACGCTCGGGCGTCCTCCACGCACGCCGGCGCCACCGGCAGGAACTCACCGGGCGGCCGGTGAAAAAGCGTAGGCAGCAGCTCTGGGACCTCGCCGAGCCGATCGCCGAGCTCGTGCGCCCCGGGGTCGACGGCTCCGATCGACTCCGCCGTGCGGCTGCTCCCCCCGCACGCCTGCGCGTCGGCGCTGCCGAGCGCAATCCGCAAAGCCGGCTCCTGGCGTGCGCGGCGCTCGTCGTCGGCCAACACCTGCACAAGCGAGATCCTGATGCAAAGTGCCCCATGGCTGCGGGGAAAGCCGGCTCATCAGGAGCCCGCTCTGCGTCGACTGCTGTCGCCGCTCCCCCCGCCGCCGCGCCGCCCTTGGCAGCGAATAATAGGCCAGTAATATAATGCGTCTGGGCGATGGTGCTCAGCACGCCCAGTCGGCGCGCCGGGGAACATTGCCGATCCAGCGCTGTCTCAGCTGTGGTCACGCCGGTCACGCCGCCGGCAGCCCCATCGAGCGTTGGTGACGTCATCAGGCGATCGACTCCGCTAGAATAGACCATCGAGGGGGTCCGCTTTAGGGACCCGTTCGGGCGACCTCGTCGTCCACATTCCTGCAGCACGAGACGATGTCTAGAGCACACGCCTCCACAGCCGCGCCCGGACGCCTGCTCGCGCTCTGGCACGCGATGCACCGCCTGGCGGCGCCCAGACACTTCTACCATTTCGCCGGCCGCGTCGCGCCATGGCTCGGCGGGGTCACCCTCACCCTGTTCGCGGCGGGGCTGTATGGCGGGCTCGTGCTCGCCCCTCCCGATTACCAGCAGGGTGAGAGCTACCGCATCATCTTCGTGCACGTGCCATCGGCGTGGATGTCGATGTTCGTCTACGTCGTGCTGGCCGCCGCCGGCGCCATCGGGCTGATCTGGCGCGTCAAGCTGGCGGAGAGCGTGGCACGCGCCAGCGCACCGTTGGGTGCCTCGTTCACCTTTCTCGCGCTCGCCAGCGGGTCGCTGTGGGGCAAGCCCATGTGGGGTGCCTGGTGGGTTTGGGACGCGCGGCTCACCTCGGAGCTGATCCTGCTGTTCCTTTACCTCGGCTACATGGCGCTGCAGTCAGCCATTCCCGACCGGCGCACGGCGGCACGGGCAGGCGCGGTGCTCGCCGTCGTGGGCGTCGTCAATCTGCCCATCATCCACTACTCCGTCGAGTGGTGGAACACGCTGCATCAGGGGGCGACCATCACCAAGTTCGACAAACCGTCCATTCACCTGAGCATGCTCATTCCACTCTTGATAATGGCCCTGGCTTTCCAGCTGTACTACCTCTGGGCGCTGCTGCTCAGGCTGCGCTGCGAGCTGCTCGTGCAGGAGCGCCGTACGAATTGGGTCGGCGAACTGGTAGAATCCCGCTCATGAGCATGGGCGAGTTTTTCCACATGGGCGGCTATGCGTTTTACGTCTGGTCCGCGTACGGCCTGGCGGCGGTGGTTCTCATTGCCAACGTGCTGCTGCCGCGCGCGCGGCGCCGACGATTGTTGCGCGAGTTAGCCCGCGAGCGGCAGCGCGCCGACCGCTCACGATGACGCCCCGGCGCAGACAGCGGCTCGTGCTGGTCGGCCTGCTCGTCGCCGGCATCGGCATCACCGTGGGCCTGGCACTGATGGCGCTCAACGAGAACATCAATCTCTTCTTCAGCCCGAGCCAGATCGCCGCCGGGGAGTCGCCCGCCAACGCGGCGTTTCGCGTCGGTGGTCTGGTCGAGGCCGGCAGCGTCGAGCGGCCCGGCGAGGGTCTCACCGTGCAATTCCGGCTAACCGATACCGCCACCAGCGTGCCCGTGGCCTACACGGGTATCCTTCCCGACCTGTTCCGCGAAGGGCAGGGTATCGTCGCGCAGGGCCGCATGGGACCGGACGGCGTGTTCCAGGCCGACCAGGTGCTGGCCAAGCACGACGAGAACTACATGCCCCCGGAGGTCGAGGACGCCATTCACGCCGCCGTGGGGGAGCGAATGAAGTGATCCCCGAGATCGGACACTTTGCCCTGATCCTGGCACTGTGCGTCGCCGTCGTGCAGTCGATCTTTCCGCTCGCCGGCGCCACGCGCGGGGTGGGTGCCTGGATCGCCGTGGCGCGTCCGGCGGCACAGGCGCAGCTGCTGTTCGTCGCCATCGCCTACGGCTGTCTGACTTACGCGTTCCTGAGCCACGACTTCTCCGTCGCCTACGTGGCGCAGAACTCCAACTCGGCGCTGCCACTGCTCTACCGGGTCTCCGGCGTATGGGGCGCCCACGAAGGCTCGCTGCTCCTCTGGAGTCTGATCCTGGCCGGATGGACCGGCGCCGTCACCGTGTTCAGCCGCCGCGTACCCGAGCCCATGACGGCACGCGTCCTGTCGGTCATGGGCATGATCAGCGTCGGCTTCCTGCTGTTCATGCTGCTGACCTCCAACCCCTTCGAACGTCTGCTGCCGGCCGCCGCCGAGGGCCGCGATCTCAACCCGCTGCTCCAGGACCCTGGGCTCGCCATTCACCCACCGATGCTGTACATGGGCTACGTCGGTTTCTCGGTAGCGTTCGCATTCGCCATTGCCGCCATGCTCGGTGGGCGGCTGGACGCGGCCTGGGCGCGTTGGACCCGACCGTGGACCAATATCGCGTGGATGTTCCTCACCATCGGCATCGCGCTGGGCAGCTGGTGGGCGTACTACGAGCTCGGTTGGGGCGGCTGGTGGTTCTGGGATCCGGTCGAGAACGCCTCGTTCATGCCGTGGCTGGTGGGCACAGCGCTCGTGCACTCTCTGGCCGCCACCGAAAAACGCAGCGTGTTCAAGGCGTGGACCGTGCTGCTTGCGGTGTTCACCTTCTCACTGAGCCTCCTGGGGACCTTTCTGGTGCGCTCCGGAGTGCTCACCTCCGTGCACGCGTTCGCCACCGATCCGGCACGCGGGTTGTTCATCCTGATTTTCCTCGGCATCGTGATCGGCGGCTCACTGGCGCTCTATGCATGGCGTGGACCGCAGATCCGCAGCGCGGCCGGCTTCGAGATCGTCTCGCGCGAGGCCGGGCTGCTGCTCAACAACGTGCTGCTCGTCGTCACCGCCGCCACGGTTCTGCTCGGGACCCTTTACCCGCTGGTGCTCGATGCGCTGGGCTTGGGCAAGATCTCGGTCGGCCCGCCTTATTTCAACAGCGTCTTCGTGCCGCTGACGATTCCCCTGGCACTGCTGGTCGGCGTGGGCGCGCTGTCACGGTGGAAGCGTGACAGCCTTGCGCGACTGGGACGCCGCGTCCGCGTCACCTTCGTCGTCAGTCTCGGCGCGGGGTTTGCCACCCCGCTTTTGATGCCGCACTACAGCGTGGGCGCTGCGCTTGGATTGGCGACGGCGTTCTGGGTGGCGCTCACCACCTTGACCGGACTTTACGATCGCGCCGGCGGGCTCGCGTTCCGCTGGCGTCGGCTGGCGAGCGCTCCGCTCGGTTTCTTCGGCATGAGCGTCGCCCACCTCGGCATCTGCACCTTCATCGTCGGCGTGACGCTGACAACGGTCTACAGCCAGGAGAAGGACGTGCGTATGCGCGCCGGTGACACGTACACGCTCGGCTCCTACAGCTTCCGGTTCGACGGCGTGACCCGCTCGGTAGGCCCCAATTACACCTCCGAGCGCGGCAGCATCGTGGTCAGCCGTGCCGAGAGGGTGGTGGCCTCGCTGGCTCCGGAGAAGCGTCTCTACATCGTACAGCAGGCGCCGATGACCGAAGCGGGCATCGACGCCGGCCTCACGCGCGACATCTATGTCGCGCTCGGCGAGCGGCTTTCGGACGACGGCGACTGGAGCATCAGCCTGTATTACAAGCCGTTCGTGCGCTGGATCTGGCTCGGCGCACTGTTCATGGCGTTCGGCGCGCTGCTCGGCGCGAGCGACCGCCGATACCGATCAGCGTTGCGCGACGCGCGAGTCGAGCGCACCGCGCGCGTGGGTGCGGAAGTGTCGGCATGAAAGCACGTTACGCGGTGCCGCTGGCCATCTTCGTCGTGCTGGTGGCGTTTCTGGGCATAGGACTCAAGCTCGACCCGCGCCTCGTGCCGTCGCCGCTGGTCGACAAGGCGGCGCCGACGTTTACGCTGCCGCGTCTCGACGACCCCGCCACGCGGATCGGTCCCGACGACCTGCGCGGCCGGGTCTGGCTGCTCAACGTGTGGGCGTCGTGGTGCGTGTCGTGCCGCGTTGAGCACCCCATCCTCGTCGAGCTGGCCCGGCGCGGCGACATCGCTATCGTCGGGCTCAACTACAAGGACGAGCAGGCTGCGGCACGCGAGTGGCTGCAGCGCTACGGCGACCCGTACCTGATGAGCGTCGTCGACGCCGATGGCCGCGTCGGCATCGACTGGGGCGTGTACGGGGTACCGGAGACGTTCGTCATCGACAAACGCGGAACCATTCGCTTCAAGCACATCGGTCCTGTAGACCAGAGCATCGTAGAGGAGCAGCTGATTCCGCTCGTTCGCGAGCTGGAACAGGAGGCCGCATGAGGACCGCCGCGGCGGTCCTGCTTCTGGTCGTGACACTGGCCGTCGATGCCAAGGTGGAGTTGCTGCAGTTCTCTAATCCCGACTACGAGCAGCGTTACCGAGACATCATCGCCGAGCTGCGCTGTCTCGTCTGCCAGAATCAGAACCTCGCCGATTCCGATGCGGAGCTCGCTCAGGATCTGCGCCAGCAAACCTACGAGATGATCGAGCGCGGCGCGAGCGACGACGAGATCATCGCGTTCATGGTCGCCCGCTACGGGGACTTCGTCCTGTATCGGCCGCCGCTGCGAACCACAACGCTGCTGCTCTGGGTCGGTCCGTTCCTGCTGGTCGGGCTGGGCATCGCGGTTCTCGTGACGATCATCCGAAAACGCGCCGGGGACGCTCGCGCCGACACTACCGATACCGAGCGCGCGCGTGCGCGTGCGCTGCTGGCGTCGTCCGGCGAAGAGAAACCCTCGCCG
The DNA here is from genome assembly GCA_041550555.1 of Arenicellales bacterium. Lineage (GTDB taxonomy): Bacteria > Pseudomonadota > Gammaproteobacteria > Arenicellales > JBFEOO01 > JBFEOO01. The sequence continues at coordinate 19,986 of JBFEOO010000031.1, read as the reverse complement.
TGATCGTCTTCTGGCTGCTCAGCACAACCTTGCTGGCGCTGGCCGTGCTGCTGCTGATGCCGGCGCTGCTGGGGCGTCGACATCTCAAGGACATCGACCGCGATCAGCAGAACGTCGCCATCGCACAGCAGCGGCTGGGCGAGCTCGAGGCGGCGCAGGTCGAGGGCAGCGTCGCGGCCGACGAGCTGACCCAGGCCCGGCGGGACATCGAAGACGCGCTGCTCACTGATCTCGATGACGAGGCTACGCCGCAACGCCCCGCGGCGGCGACCGCAAGCGGCTACTGGGCGGTAGCCGTCGCGCTTGGGTTGCCCGTGGCGGCCAGCGGCCTGTATCTGATGCTCGGCGAGCCGCGTGCGCTCGCGCCGACAGCGATCACAGCGGACGTCGCCGCGCAGCAGGCCGGCGAGTCCAGCGGCGATGCGCAGTCGATCGAGGCAGCGGTGACCGTCCTCGAGCAACGGCTGCAGTCCGCGCCCGATGACCCCGAAGGCTGGTTCGTGCTGGCCCGCAGCTACATGTTCCTCAAACGTTACGACGAGGCGGTATCGGCATTCGAGAATCTCCATCGCCTGGTTGGGGACGATCCAGGGATGCTGGTCCGCTACGCCGACGCGGCCGCGATGGCGAGTGGCGGCCGCATCGCCGGCCGCCCCTTCGAGCTCGTTCAGCGCGCGCTCGCCGTCGACCCGAACCAACCGCAGGGGTTGTGGTTGGCCGGCATGGGCGCCGCCGAGCAGGGCGACCATGCCAGCGCCCTCGGCTACTGGCGACGACTCGAGCCGCTGCTCGAGAACGATGTCGCATCGCTCGCCGAGATTCGAGAGCTCATGGCATACTCGGAGCAGCAGCTCGCCGAGACCGGCGGCACCGGCGACGTCGCTGCGGTCGCCGCCGTACCGGCCATTGCCACTGCCGCAGCGGCGAAATCGCTCACCGTGTCCGTCGCGCTCGACGACAAGCTGGCCGCACGCGTCTCACCGAGCGATATCGTCTTCGTCTTTGCACGGGCCGTCGATGGGCCGCCGATGCCGCTTGCGGTGGTGCGCCGGCGGGCCGGCGAGCTGCCCCTGCAGGTGACGCTCGACGATTCCATGGCGATGGTGCCCGCGATGCGACTGTCGCAGTTCGAGCAGGTCCGCGTCGGTGCGCGCATCTCGCGTTCCGGCCAGGCTCAGGCGCAAAGCGGCGATCTGCAGGGCGAGATCGCGTCCGTCACGCTCGCGGACACGGCCACCGTCAAAGTGACCATTACGGACGTCGTTCCGTGACGATGCGGGCGACGGCGCTCATTGGCGGCACCGGACGGCGGCCTCCCTTCCCGCGCGTTACCACGCGCGAGCGCACGGCGCAGGCGCGCGGCATCGATTTCAGAGCAGCGCGTTGAGGCGCTCGGGGCGCCGGATGGAAATGCGCCCCTTGCGCACGGCAATCCAGCCGCGGCGCTTGAACTTGCCGATCTCCCGGGACAGCGTCTCGGGTGTGATGGACAGCAGGCTGGCGATATCGGTGCGTCGCGGCGGCAGCCCGAGCAGCGGCTCGACGGGATGGTCGCGGTCGTAGTGATCCAGCAGGTAGGCCGCCAGCTTCTGGGCGGCGTTGTAGTAACCGAAGCGCTCCAGCTGCTCGAGCAGATGGGCTTCGCGCTGACTCAGGTGCTCGAGAAGCCTCCACAACAGGACGGGTCGACCCCGCATCAGTTCGAGCAGGGGCTCGGCGCGAATCGCGAGCAGACTGCTGTCCTCGAGCGCAACGGCCGTGAACGGGCATCCATGGCGTGTGAGCATTGCCGTCTCGCCGAACGTCGCGACGGGCAGCAGGGCGTCGACCACTTTCTCGCGGGGCCGGCCGTTCGTGCGCACGAGCTTGATCGCCCCGTCGAGCAGCACGAAAACGTGCGCTGCCGGCTCGCCCTGGCGCAGCAGCACCTCACCCGCATGCGCCTGGCGGGCTTCGGTAAAGGGAAGCATGGCGGTAAGCTCAGCGGGAGCGCTGTCGGCGAGAAAGGCCGCCCTGCGGAGCTGCTCGATGTTGGGCTCGACCGGCATCGAACTCCTCGTCCACGCTTCTCGGGATTTTCGTCTATTGATAGCTCCCGCGACGGGTCCCGGCATTGACGTAGATCAAGCGTCGTTCTTGACCGAGATCAACGGATAGCGGAGCGCGGTCGGTTGAGATGCGCGGGCGTCACGGGCCGAGGCTGGCGCGAGGGCAGCGCGAGACGTCGATCCCCGACCATACTGCAGAGAAAACCACAGCCATGGAGCCGTTTTCCCGAAACAGTCTGCGCGATGAGATTCGGGAGATCTATCTCTTCTCGGCCCTGCTCGACGAACAGCTCGATACCGTGCTGCGCGGCGCGCGGGTGCAGCGCTTCGAGACCGGCCAGCAGCTCTTTCGTCAGGGCGATCACGCAGCGCAGTTCTTCTACGTTCGCTCGGGCACCATCAAGCTCTATCGCCTCTCGGCGCGCGGCGACGAGAAGATCATCGAGGTGATCCGTAGCGGACAGACCTTTGCCGAGGCGGTCATGTTCATGGACGAAGGCTACCCTGTAAATGGCGAGGCGCTCGACCCCAGCGAGGTGCTGTCGTTCGATGCCAGATCATTTCGCCGGTTGCTGCGCGAATCGGCCGACACCTGCCTTCGCGTGATGGCCACCATGAGCAGGCGCTTGCGCAGACAGGTAGACGAGATCGACCGATTGACGCTGCAGAACGCAACGTGTCGGCTGGTCAGCTACCTCTTGCACGAGTCCCCGGGCAGCGCGGACAGCGCGGCCAAGATCCAGCTCACGCTGCCCAAGAACATCCTGGCGTCCCAGCTCGCGGTTCAGCCCGAGACGTTCTCGCGCATCCTCTCCCGGCTGTCCAGCAAGGGCTTCATCGACGTACAGGGTCAGACTATCACGCTGCAGAACGTCGACGGCCTGCGCGACCTGTTGCGATCCTCGACGTTGTGAACGAACGATGTCGCGCAGCTATTGCTCGACGCCGCCGAAGTACGCCTCCTGCACGAAATCGCGGAACAGCTGCTGACGTCCGGAAAATGCCGCCGCCTGCTCGTGATCGAGTGTCTCCTGCAGCCTCTGCCGCGTCGCCTCCTGGAGCACGCGCAGCTCTGCCCTGAATTCGTCGAACGTCAGATCGGGCGTGGCCGCCAGACGCGTCGGCAGCTGACTGCGTTCCCGGAGCGCATCGAGAAGCAGCGGCCGCAGACGCTCGCTCTGCTTCGGGCGCAGCACGAGGCGGCGACTCGACTCATCGACAATGGCAGCGCGAATCTCCTCGGTCGTGGCTTGCTGCAATGTTTCGAACACGGTCTCGATCTGCCCCATCTGCTCGTCCCTGAGCACCCCGGCGAGCTCCCGACGCGCACGCGACAGTACCGGCGCGAACAGCTCGGGCAATGACCCGAGAGTCAAGAAGCCTTGCTCACGCAGCGCATCGATCGCAGCGCGAAGGTCACGGCTTTGCTGCTCGAGAATCGATCTCACCCGCTCGCGCTGCTCACTCGAGAGCGCTACGTTCTGCTCGACGGCTGCGCGTATTCGCACCGCATCGAGCGCGGCGGGGGCGACGTCCAGGCGACCGAGCCTGTCCCGGAGCCTCTCCGCCGCGAGGTGCTTGAAGAGCTCGCGGGCCATGGCCAGAACGACCACCTTGCCGAGCCCCGCAGCGGTGGTGCCTTCCGCGCCGCCGACATCCGCGAGCTCGATGGCCGGCAAGGTGCCCGAGGCGGTGGTGCCGTCTGGGCGTCGAATGGTGAAGATGACGCCCTCGATGACGAGTCTGCGAATCACGCTTCGCAACGGTGCATCGGGCGTCTCACCCGCCATCGGCTGCGCTTCCACGGATGCGCGGTCCGCCTCTTCGTCGTTCGCCCTGACGTTATCCGCGAGGTCCCTCCAGTTCGAGCCGCCCGCCGCGCTGCGCTCGAAGGTCACCGCCGGCGAATGAAGGTCACCGCCGGCGAATCGATGACGAGCTCGTCCAGTACCAGCGGCTCGCCAACCAACGACGAGACGACCCCGAGATTCAGGCGCAAAAGATCCATCTGCAGCGCGTAGGGAGCAGCGTCGCCGGCGGGGTTCGCTACCGTGAAACCCGTGATCTCTCGCAAGCCGCGGGCCGGCCGCAGCTCAACGCGCTCGACGACGACCGCAACGCCGGTGAGCTCGCTGCCGACCGTCTCGATCTTGTTGTCCACCCTCGTGCCCAAACGGCCGCAGGCTGCGGCAGCGAGCGCAAGGAGCACGATCAGCACGGGCCGCAAACCGCCCGTGCGGCTGGCCGACACGTTCGTGGAAGTCATTATGATCGGCGCGCGCTCTCGCCGCGCTGTTGCACGTTCTTAAGCCGCCGGGACAGATAGATGAGCAGCGATCCGATGACGAGCACTGCGATGCCGATCACCCACGAGATGGCGACCACCCCGGTTCCAGGCCAAATCGCCAGGACGAGACCGACGACCGCCGTCAGAGCGCCGATAGTCATCGCGGAGCCGCGCTCGGGATCATCGACGGCGCTCCCCCGCGCAGCCCAGAACAGCATGCCTCCCTGGATCAGGGCCCACAGCCCGACGATGACCAGCATCAACCTGCCCGTCGCATCGGGCCAGAGCAGCAGCACCAGGCCAATGACGACGCTGACCAGGCCAGGCGCCAGATAAACGCCGAGTTCGTGCGCGCGGAAGGCACCGAGCAGCGTCACGGCGCCGTCGAACAGGACGTACACGCCGACAAGGCGAATAACAAGCGCCACCGTCGCCTGCGGCCACAACAACGCCGCCACGCCGACCACGACCGCCAGCACGCCGCGCGCCAGCAGCGCCCACGACAGATCCCTCAGACGCGCGCCGACGCGGACCCGCACCTGCGCGGCGCCGGTCTGCGCGGAATCTCCTTTCGTCGTCATCTGCCGTCCTCCGACCTGGCCCGGCCCCGCGCGGTCCACGGCGCAGAGAGGCGAGGCTCTCCGGCCGCCGTCGCGTTATCACGGAGCACTGCCGTGGGTATCGCGGTACGCAGCCGGCGCCAGCGAGAAGAATTCGCGGAACGCGCGGCTGAAGTGGCTGCGGCTGTCGTAGCCGACCCTGCCGGCGATCGTCTTGACAGGCATATCGGTATGGATGAGCAAGCGTGCGGCCATGCGCATCCGCATCTCCTTGACGAACTCCATCGCCGAGCGCCCAAAGCCTTCGGAGAACTGCGCGGCGAAGCTCGAACGGCTCATCCCGCAGATGTCCGCCAGCAGCTCGAGTGTGTAGGGCCTGCCGGGGTCGTCGATGATCTGCTCGACGGCGCGATTGAGCCGCGGCCTCTCGAGCGCCAGCAGCCACGGCAGGCGGCATTCGCTGGAGGCGCCGTGCAATCGCAACAGCTCGATGAAACACTGCTGGAAAAGCAGTCGCAGCATCGCCTTGGAGCCGGGGCGCGGCTGCGTGAGCTCGCCGAGAATGGATTCGAAATTTCGCGCGATGACGTCGCCCTCTCGGGACTGAACCATGATGGGCTCGGGCAGATACTCGAACACGCTGTCGAGCCCCTGGTAGGTCGCGTCGACCGAGCCGCAGACCATGGCGATGCCGTCGGTCAGATCCCCCGCACGGCGGCCGAGCTCCACGAGATCCGCGCTTACGGCCTGACACTGCCGCACGGCGGCGGGCAGCGCCGCGGTCGATCCGGTGCCGGTGAGGCGGTGCGTCGAGTGGCTGGGCGCCACGATCATCGCTCCCGCCCTGACATGCATTGGCGGATAGCCCGTAAAGCTCAGCGTCCCTTCGCCGCCGAGCACGTAGTGGATAGTGGATTCCTCGCGCGGGCCGAGCGACAGCGCGGTGTCGGCCTCGACGCAGCAGATGGCAAAGGGGTGAACATGGATGTCCAGGTTCTCGAATAGCTTGTCGAGAGACAGCATGGCCCATTCCCGGTCCGACGATCCGACCGGTTTCGATTATAGGTAGGCTGGGACGATTCCGCACCGCTTCGAGACGATCGGGCCGGACGCTTGCTGCAATATGAGGCTTCCGAGATCAACTCGACGAATAGCCCGGACGGGCTGAGGAGAGCACATGTGCAAAGACGGCCATACCGACACAGCTGAGCAGCCGCATTTCCACGATGTGGATCGGAGAGGTTTCCTCAAGGCTGGGGCCGCTTCCGCTGTAGCCCTCGCCGGTGCCGTGGGCGCGGGAACAGCCCGCGCCGAGGAGAATCCCTACGCGGACCCCGCCGAGCCCGCCCTCCCCGCCTCGGACATGAAGCTCGATCCGAGCCGCGCGGCGCTCGTCGTGAGCGACCCCCAGATCGACTTCCTGAGCCCCGAGGGCGTCACCTGGGGCGTCGTCGGGAACAGCGTCCAGGAGCACAATACCGTCGCGAACCTTGAGCGGCTGTTCAAGGCGGCCAAGCAGACCGACATGACGGTGGCCATCTCGCCCCACTATTACTATCCGACGGACAAGGGCTGGCGCTTCGAGGGGGCGCTGGAGAAACTCATGCACCACATCGGCATGTTCGATCGGGAAAGTCCGTACACTCTGAAGGAGAACTCCGGCGCTGACTTCATGCCGCAGTACAAGCCGTACATTTTCGACGGCAAGACCATCATTACCTCACCGCACAAGGTCTACGGGCCGGAGGTCAATGATCTGGTGCTGCAGCTGCGTAAGAACCACGTGGACCAGGTGGTGCTCGCGGGAATGTCCGCCAATCTCTGCGTGGAGGCGCACCTGCGCGAGCTCTTGGAGCAGGGCTTCGAGGTAGCCGTGGTGCGCGACGCAACTGCCGCCGCCAAGATTCCGGAAGGCGACGGCTATCTGGCGGCCATCATCAACTTCCGCTACATCGCCAATGCCTTGTGGACAACCGACGAGGCCGTCGCGCGGATGACGACGTGAGCGCGCGCGGCTGACGCTCCGCTCAGTCCCGAGGGGGCCGCCAGGCGGTCCCCTCGGCCGCTTTGGCTAACGACCCGACAGACACTGGGAGGCCGCGCCCGAAGAGTGTCGCGTCGCGGGTACCGCTCAACCGGCGCGTGGCAGTCGCACGGTCACGGCCAGCCCTCCCCGCGCGGATCGACCGAACGACAAGGTACCCCGATAGGCGTCGACGATATCGCGGACGATCGCCAGACCCAGCCCGGAGCCACGCCTGTGCTCGTCCAGCCGAACGCCGCGCAGGCCGAGGCGATCGCGCTGGTCGCCGGGCACACCCGGTCCGTCGTCCTCGATCGCAATGGCGACGTCCTCGGCTGCGGAAACGGAAATCGCCACCGCTTTGTCGGCCCATCTGGCGGCGTTCTCGCACAGATTGCCCACGAGCTCGCTGAGATCGTCGGGGACAATGGCCGCACAGGCGCTTGCCGGCGACTCCACGGCCCAGTCGACGGCTGCTCCGCGCGGCGTGCGCTGCAGCGTGCGCACCACGCCACGAACGACCTCGCCAACGTCGGCACGCGCTTCCCCCCTGTCGATGCCCGTGCGAACGCGCGCGCGTATGAGCTCGCGGTCGACCCGTCTGCGCATGGCGTCGGCCAGCTCCTCGAGATCGGCCGCAATCGTCACATCGCCCTGCGCTCTCAGTCGCTGGGCGTCGGCCGTCAATACCGTCAACGGCGTCTTCAGTCCGTGGGCGAGGTCCGCTGTCCACGACCGGGCCCTCGAGACCGCCTGCTCCTGCGCTTCCAGCAGACCGTTGACCTCGTTGACCAGCGGCATGACTTCCTCGGGGTAGACACCGACGAGCCGGCGCTGCTTTCCCGAGCGAATCAGCTTGACCCCGCGCCGCACCTCGTCGAGAGGGGCCAGCCCGAGCCGAACCCCGAGCCAGGCCGCCGCGAGCAGCACCACGCCCACGACCGCGAGGTAGGGCAGCATGTCCGCCGCGAACGCGTTGCGCGCATCGATGAGGTTCTGTCTGTCGATGGCCGCGGCGACGCGGACGCGACGTCCCGGCGTGCCATCCCCGAACATGATCCTGCGCTCCCGGACCAGCAGCTCTTGCCCGGCCGGTCCCGGCAGCGTGTAGGCGTAAACGGCACCGGGGATGCGCGCGTCGGGCGGCAGCGCGATGACCGCATCCCAGAGTGAACGTGAGCGCAGCAGCGTCGGCCGCTCCTCGTCCTGGAGCTGCCAGTACAATCCGCTCTGAGGCTGCTCGAACCGCGGATCCGCCAGTTTTCGACCGAAGGTGATGCGACCATCCGTCGTCGCGTCCACACCGGCGATGATCTGGCTGATGTAGCTCTCGAGCTCCGCGCCGATGCGTCGTTCGGCGTGCCGCCCAAACAGCACCATCAGGCTCGCCCCGGCGATCAACAGCGCCGCCGCAACGGCGACGAGCGCGGCAACGAAGAGGCGGAAGCGCAGCGAACCCCGTGTCACGACCCCGGTGTCTCGATGAGATAGCCAAACCCCCGCCGAGTCTTGATGAGGTCGACGCCGAGCTTCTTGCGCACGCGGCCCACCAGCACCTCGATGGCGTTCGAGTCACGCTCGACGTGCTGGGCATACAGCTGCTCAGTGAGTTCGGCCTGCGATACCACTCGGCCGGTGTGAAGCATGAGATAGCTGACCAGCCGATATTCCTGTGGTGAGAGGCCGACGGGAACGCCGCCGACGCTGACGCGCATTTGTCGCGTGTCGAGCGACACATCGCCGACCGTCACCACCGGCGCGGACTGTCCTACGGAACGCCGCACGATGGCCCGCAGCCGGGCCAGCAGCTCCTGCATCTGAAAAGGCTTTGGCAGGTAGTCGTCCGCACCCGCATCGATGCCCTCGACGCGCTCGCTCCAGCTGCCCCGCGCAGTCAGTATCAGCACCGGAAAGCGCTGCCCGCTCTCGCGCCACCTTCGCAGGATCGATAGCCCATCCATGCCCGGCAACCCGAGGTCGAGCACGACCGCCGCATACGGCTCGACGTCACCCTTGAACCAAGCCTGCTCGCCGTCGGTCTCGTGATCCACGACATAGCCGGCGCTCGTCAGGGCGGCGATTAGCGCGCGCGCCGTCTTCTCGTCGTCCTCAACGAGCAGAATTCGCATCAATCGTCCGCGCGGGAGAGAATGTCGCCGTTCTCGGCGTCGACGTAGACCTCCCGTACTCGCCCCGTGGTGTCGACCAGCTTGAACTCATAAAGCCAACGCCCCCCTTCGCGTTCGAGCTCAACGTCGACGAGCTCACCGTCGATGTGATCGCGCAACCGGCGCAGCACCTCATCCATCGGCAGAATCTCCCCCCGGCTGACCGCTTTGCGCGCGCGATCGTAGCTGTAATCATCGTCCTCCCACTGGCGTTCCTGACCGTCGCCGATCGCGACGGCGCTTACGGCCATCAGCGCGACAGCGAGCGCCGTGCGTGCGACGCGCCTTTTGCGCGAGTATCTCATGTCCTGATTATCGTTCCCCCATCACTGACAGAATGCTGACAACCGTGGTCAGGGGTCGGTCAGCCGCCGTGCGGTAGCGTAGCAATCCTGAGAGACGAGCCGAGCCCGGCGGTGGACGATGAAGCGCATGCGAGCAGTGAGGTGGCACGAATGCCGGCGGATTATCGCCAACCATCTGCCGAGAACGTTGCGAACCGACATTGCGCTGAAAGCCGAGGCGCCGCTCTGGAGCTGCCACCGCGACCGCTGCGACGCTCATTGGTGATTACCGTCGGACGCGTTATCCATGGGAAAGTCTGCCATGCACGATACCACAACGATTGAGACTCGGGCGTTTCGTACCACGGGACCCGCGAACGTGCGTGTCTGGGACCCGCTGGTGCGCATCTTCCATTGGAGTCTGGCGACCTGTTTCGCTGTGGCCTACCTGACCGAAGACGACCTGCTGACTCTGCATGTGTGGACCGGCTACACCGTCCTCGGTCTCATCACCGTGCGATTCGTCTGGGGTGTGGTCGGCCCTCGCTACGCGCGCTGGTCCGACTTCGTGAAGCCACCGCATGCAATCCTCGCTTACCTGCGAGACACGATCCGGCTCAGGGCAGCGCGTCACCTCGGCCACAACCCTGCCGCCGGCGCCATGGTGGTGGCCCTGCTCGCCTCTCTCTCCCTCACCGGCCTCAGTGGCGTCGCACTGTTCGGTGCGCAGGAGCTGTCCGGGCCCCTGGCCCCCCTGATGAGCGCTACACCCAAGGCGTGGGCGCACATCCTCGAGGATGTTCACGAGATCCTGGCGAATCTGACACTGCTGTTGGTCTTCGTGCACGTCGCCGGCGTTGCCCTGGCCAGCATGCTGCATCGAGAGAACCTGGTTAAGGCCATGTTCACGGGAGAGAAACGGAGGGAGGCGTCATGAAACCCACACTGCTGCTCACGCTCGGCGGAGTGATGTTGGCCACCACAGCGCTCGGCAGCGCCGACGGCCTGCTCGCGCGCTACCGTGCCGCCGGCGCCGGACCCTTCTCGGCCGCCGCAGGCGAGGCGCTTTGGCTGGCGGAGCATCGAACCACGGCAGGCGACGGACCGAGAAGCTGCGCCGGCTGCCATGGCCGGGATCTCCGCCAAGGCGGTCGGCACGCTCAGACCGGAAAACCGATCGAGCCGATGGCTGTCTCCGTCAATGCTACACGGCTGTCGGACCCGAAAAAGGTCGAGAAGTGGTTTCTCAGAAACTGCAGATGGACGTTCGGCCGCGAATGCACGCCGCAGGAGAAGGGCGACTTCATTGACTACATGACCAACAGATGAAACGTCAGTCGAGGAGGACTGTGCCATGAAGAGGACCGCAACCCTCATTGTGCTCGCCATCGTTGCAATCGTGTCCATCAGCACCGCAATAAGCTCTTCGGATATGGGCGAGGACGACGACGATCGCTACGAGGACGAGCACGACTCCGAAATGCGCGGCTCCGTTGCCTCCGCAGGCGGCTGGTTCGAGTCGCGCGCGGACATCGATCCCGTCGACAGTGACACCTACCGCGACGAGTGCGGCGCCTGCCACTTCGCCTACCAGCCGGGGCTACTGCCGCGCCGGGCATGGGAGCAAATCATGAATTCACTCGACGCGCACTACGGCGACGATGCGTCGCTCGACGAGGAGTCGGCGGCCGCGATCCGCGCCTATCTGCTCGATCACGCCGCCGACCGCGCAAGCCAGTCCCGCGCCCGCGCCTTCGCGGCGGGCAACCTGTCGGGCGATGCGCTTCCCCGCATCACCGCCACACGCTATTTCCGCCGCGAGCACCATGAGATTCCGACTCGATTCGTTCAGGGCAATCCCGAGGTGGGGGGCTTTGGCAACTGCCAAGCCTGCCATCGCAATGCCGAGCGCGGAATCTACAACGAGCATCAGGTCGTCATACCCGGGTTCGGCAGATGGGACGACTGACGCGCGCGTCCAGCGAGCACCTTTCGCTCATCCGGCGGCGGATTATCTCAGCGCGAGGCCAAGGGGCCTGACGCCAAGGATCTGCCGTGGCGATCTTCGAAGACGCGTCGTGGGCTCGCGAGAGAGACTGCTACGCCCGACAGGAGGATGCAGCCAGGACCGCATCCGACTACGACATCTCAGAGCATACCGCGAGCAGCCCGAGCGTCGCCGTCGCGTGGACGGTGATCGGCGTCATTTTTCTGATGCTGCGGGGGCTCTCGCCGTCTCTAGCAGGCATTTGGGCGGCAGCCTTCCGCGTGGAGGGCAGGTGTCCCAGCCCGGCTCTCCGCCGGGCTTCGTTTTGACTTTCGGACCAGGGCGGAAAACGGGGTCAGAACCGATTTCTCCTCGAAACGGATTCTGACCGCGTTTCCTTATGGCGCCACTCTCTCTCGCCGGCTCACGCGTGGCCGCCGTCCTCGCCGTGCCCGATCGGATCGTAGCCAAGCGCAACACGCCCACTGAAGACCCGCTGCCGTCTGACCGGCAGCGGATGGAAGTGCATCGCGCGGCTGTCCCTGACAATCCTCTCCATGGCGTGGCCGCGGAAGAATCCCGGACCACCGACGAGCTCGGCGGCAAGCTCGACGGTGCTCTTGACAGCGTCCGCGGCGATCGCCTTACGCGTGAGTATGGCGTTGGCTACATCCAGCGCCGCCGGAAAGCCATGGTTGTCGTTGATGCGCATCATGTCGGCAAGGGTCATCTGTGCCGTGGTCAGCGCGTTCATCATCTCTCCGACGACCGGCGCCAGATCCGCGCCACGGCGCTTGGCCGCGCCCGTCGCCAGACCGACGGCCGCCTCGGCCATGCCGACGTAGGCCGAGGTTATCAGCGGAAGGGCCGTGGGAATGATCACGTTCCACATCGGATGCCAGATGCCCGCCGGACGCCGCGCCACGATCGCGCTGTCGGGGACGAAGACGTCGTCGAGCTTCACGTCGTGTGAGCCGGTGCCGCGCATCCCGAGGGTGTTCCACGTCTCGACGATCTCGACGCCGGGGCTGTCCATGGGAACGGCAAAGTGGATCACTTGCCCGCCGTCGGATGCGGCGTGGCCGGCACTGGTGAGAAAGACGTGAGCGCCCGGCACGCCGCTCACGAAGCGCTTGTGCGCGCTGACGCGATAGCCGCCCTCCGCACGCTCGGCGTCACCCGACGATTCGAGCCAGTCGTTGGCCCCTGCGGTCGCGATCACCCACTCGTCGGCGGTCAGCCTGCGCAGCGTCGTCTCGGCCCGCTCATCGTCCCGCACAGACCTGTAGCAGCCGGGCGTGTGGGGCCACCGTTGGGTGCGCAACGACCTATCGGAAGAAGACCTCCACCCTTCGCTGCTCATGTGGGACATCCACCGCAACCTCGATGCCCGATCTTTTGCCGCCAGGCAGACTGTGCTGCTGTTCGAGTTCAGCGATTACACCTCGAAGTTTCGCCGATGGTGGCCGGTGATCCGCGGCGGCGAGGTGGATGTCTGCCTGAAAGATCCCGGTCACGATGTCGATCTCCACATCGAGCCTGATCTCAAGACGCTCACCGCGGTGTGGATGGGTGACATCAGTCTCGGCCAGGCGTTGCGTTCTCGATCGATCTCCGTCACCGGCGCCAGCGACCCCAAGCGAAGCATGTCGACGTGGCGCGGGACGAACTACTTCGCCGACGTCGAGCCTGCCCGACGCAGCGCTTGATCGACTCCCGCCGGGGCACGTTCGCGGACGCCCGGGGGCGCTCACGCGGCTGGAACAACGCTCGGCGCGGGCCGCCGCGCAGCGCCGGCTCCGGGGAGCCTGCCGGCCAACTCAGGGGCGCTTGTCCTGCCGCTGCTTCCAGGCGCGCTGGATGAGGTCGTTGAGTACGGCAAACAACACACCGGTGGTGAGACCGAACATCAATACCCCGTTCACCGCCTCCAGCGCGCCCAGCAGCCGCCTCTGCTCGGACATCACCACATCGCCATAGCCGAGCGTCGAGAAATTCACGACGGAGTGGTAGAACGCGGTCGCAAAATCCTCGAACTCGCCGTACGCGCGGAAAAGCCACGCCCAGAAGGCGATCTGCAGGAGGTTCCCGGTCACCATGATGAACATGACGACGATGAGTACGGACGAGGCGCCGAGCGCCGTGATCTTGTGCATGCCGTTTCCGCCGAGACGGCCCAGCGTATGCAGCATGATCACCACGACGAAGCACTAAATGGTCACACAGACCGCCATCGTCACGAATCCGATAATGACGTTGCCGCTCATCTCGCACTCCTCGACAGGCTGCCCGCATCGGGGGACGGACGACCACAAGTCCGCGTCAAACGCAACAACGGCTTCTGGCGCTGACACATTTCGGCCATATCCGAAGATCATCTTTGCTCAAGGCTGCACAAAACGCGAAGCCACGATGGGTGGCCCCGTCCTGCAATAGTCTTGGGTGGTTTCGTGATTGATGATCTCGTATAGGGGTCGAAAAGACTTCCACCTCTGTTCCCACTGGTTTCATTTTCCACACTTCTCCGTCGAAAGCAGACTCAGACGAGGCGACTTTGTCTCGTCTCCAGCAACGTCGCCCACGCCAACTGCGAACTGTTAATCGAAACACGCGCTGGTAGAGCCCCCAAATGAGAACCTGCGTTTCACCCTGATAGTTCATTCTGCGCTGGAAGAATGCAACATCCGATGCAGGCGGTACGGCAATGCAGGCATCTTGCGCACTACTACCCCGGTCGCGTGACGTATCGCGCTCATTATTGCAGCGGGAGTCGCGACAAGCGCCGGCTCCCCAACTCCTTTAGCGCCATACGGCCCGAGTGGTTCGGGGTCTTCTATTAGCTTTACAGTGATATCCGGCACGTCGCTGATTGTGGGTATCGGGTACGTATGCAGACTCTCAGTTTTCCCAGGAACGTACTGTTCCATGAGCGCCATACCGAGCCCCTGCACAATGCCACCGTGGATCTGTCCTTCCACCAGAGTAGGATTGATGGCTTTGCCAACATCGTGCGCGGCGACAATCTTCCGCACCGCCACCGTACCCAATTGTACATCCACGTCGACGCTGCAAATCTGTGTTGCAAACGCATACGTCGCGTAAGGAGTCCCCTGCCCTTTTTCATCCAATTGAGAGACCGGCGGATCAAAGGTACCGACCGCTTCCGCGACAATGTTTGCTTCACCGGGCAAGCTTTCCAGCGCTATGATGGTTTCCACTTTACCGTTGCGAGCGATCAACCGCGGCCCATCAAGGCGCAGCTGTGCGCCTTCATCTGCATCGCACATGCTCAGCAGTTTCGTGCGCAGCGCCCGGCCCGCAAGGTAAGTCGCCTTCCCGGATATGAAAGTCTGGCGTGAAGCGGAGGTCTTTCCAGCATCCTCGGTATGATCGGTATCGCCGACCACCATCTTGAAAGCGCTCGGCGTGAGCCCCACGGCATCGGCACAAATCTGCAGAAGCGCTGTACTCGAGCCCTGACCGATCTCGGCTGCGCCGTTATGGAACGTGAGTGTGCCATCGCGCTCCAACGTCAGTCGCATACGCGAAGGATTAGCAAGAGCAGTGTTCCCGCAACCGTACCACATACAACCTATTCCCGCCCCTCGGCGGACGGGACCGGTTTGGCGATTAAACTCTAGCGCGTCGGTGAGGAACGACTGCCAGTCGTCCTTTACCGCCTCCAAACACGAACGCATACCGACACTCGCTTTCAATACTTGACCAGTTACAGTCGTGCCACCGGTACGAATAGCGTTCCTATAGCGGAATTCCCACCGGTCGATATCCAGAGCGTATGCGAGCTGATCATATATCGTCTCGCTAGCGAACGCCGCCTGCGGCGTACCAAAGCCGCGACATGCACCTGCCGGAGTTTCGTTCGTATAGTAGGCGCGCGCGGTGCATTTCACATGCGGAACCACATAAGGCCCAGCGGCGTGCACCGGAACCCGCCCGGCGACGGTGGGGCCCCACGATGCGTAGGCGCCGGTGTTGAAGTCACCTAAAAACCCAAACCCCAACAGCGTACCGTCCGCCTGCGCCATGGCGCGCACCTTCATTCTGGCTGGGTGCCGCTTGGTGCTCGCAGTCATAGATTCCACACGTGAATAGACCATCCGCACGGGACGCTTGATGACCCAAGCCGCAACGGCTAGCAACGGCTGGACCGAAAGATCCAACTTGCCGCCGAAACCGCCGCCGCAACCGCTTGGTACGACACGAACCCGCGACGGTTGTATACCGAGTATGGAGGCAGTCTCCTCCCTGTCCATATATGGCGTCTGCGTAGACGCCATCAATTCTATGCGATCGTTTGCGACACACCGCGCAAAGCCCGCTTCCGGTTCGATATAGGCATGCTCAACAAAGCTGGTCTCGAACTCATCTTCGACCACCACGTCCGCCCGGCGCTCCGCCTCGCCAATGTCGCCCTTTTCTACACTCCCAGTGGTCAAAAGATTGCCGGGACATTGCGCATGTACCAATAGTGCGCCGTCAGCTTGCGCCGCAGCGATACCGATCACGGGCTGTTCCGGCGCCCACTCGATGGGAAGCTCCTCCACGTTTATCGCGTCGACAGCGCCCCGCTCACCTACCAGGGCGAGTACTGTCTCACCCCGATAACGCACAATGCCTTCGGCGAACACAGGCTGATCCTTAAGGTCGGGGTAGATACCGAAGCGATTCGTACCGGGCACGTCCGCAGCCGTCAGGACCCTCACCAACCCGGGGTAACGGGTGTACAGCGGCGTCAAGTCACCGATTGTGAACGCGCCCCGCGCGTACGGCGAACGCACTGCGCGCACCCACAACGCCGCCCCCGGCGCACGGTCCGCACCAAAACACTCGGCGCCCTGCACTTTTGCCATTCCGTCAACACGCGGCAGACGCAATCCCACACTACATTGCCCGTCTGTGTCGATAAACTCTTCTCTGAGGCTGCCGTCTAGAACTCGCGCGGCGTCCAGCACCGCATCTATGATCTTCACGTAGCCTGTACAGCGACACAACACACCGTTCATCGCCCTTTCGATAGCGCATCGGTCAGGGCGGGCGTTCTGCCGCAACAGACGACAAGCCGCGATCAGCATGCCGGGCGTGCAGAAACCACACTGCACGGCGCCATTCCGCAAGAAACTCTGCTGCAATACGCGCAGCACCCGGTCTTGCCGATAGCCCTCAACGGTGACGACTTCAGCGCCGTTGCATTGTGCAACGGGCACCAAGCAGGCATAGACAGACTCCCCATTCAATAGCACAGTACAGGCGCCGCAATTGCCGGTTCCGCAACCGATCTTGGTGCCGGTAAGCTGCAATTTCTCACGTAACGCGTCCGACAGCGGCGTGCGGGGTAAAATCTGGATACGCCGATGAGCACCATTGACGATTAGTTCGACGGCAATCAGATCGTCGTTGGACCTGGTCATCGCTCAGCTTGTCGTCTTGGTCCCCAGTTCCGTCAACAGCCTGCACGTCATTTCCAGCGACACCGCACGCCGATACGCAGCGTCAGCTCCGATATCATCTGCGAGGTATGGACCATCGAGAAATGGATCACTTACCTGTGTCAGAAGGAAGGACCCCAGCCTGTTGCCCTTCAGCGCACTTTCCAGTTTGTGCAGACGGTTAGCCACCGGTGAGGATGCACCGATTGCGATTCGGACATCCACCAGCAGACCGCCATTTCCGACTTCAACAACGGCGGCCGCGGTGGCGGTGGACACAACGAAGCCGCGACGCGCACCTGTTTTTCGAAAGCCTCCGCGCGTTGTGGCGGACAACTTGTCAACCAGCAAGGCGCTGACGAGTTCATCACTTCGTTTGGCAGTAAGCTCTTGGTCCAGCAGAAACTTATTCAATGGCAGAGTCCGTTTCCCAATCTGTGAAGTCAGCTCCACGGTTGCATCCAGACACAGAAGAGTGACAATGGCATCCGAGGTAGGCAAAGCATCGCAGACGTTACCCACCAAGGTTGCGCGGTTCCGGATCTGGATGCTGCCCATTTGATCGGCCGCCGCCTTTAAACCATCGAAATAACCGGGCAATCGTGCCCGTCCAACGTCACTCCATGTTGTCAATGCGCCAATGCGGAACTGGTCACCATAGTCGGCGATTCCACGCAATTCGCCCACCCCGCTGATGTCGAGCAGATCGTGCAGTCGCGTCTCTCCCCAGGAATTGTGCTTGGCCTGGCGGGCATAAAGAGAGGTTGCCCCTGAGACAATGGTGAGCGGTCGCTGTGCGAGCAGGCGTAAACTCTCCGCCAGCGTCTCCGGACGGAAGTAAGCCAAGACGTCGAGCTACCGCATTTGTCGGTACGGGGACTTCGTCCGTCCGGCGCGGACGCGATCCGCTTTCGCAAACGAGCCAATCCTTGGCCCGCCCACCGCACGCGCCTTGGCAGACGGCATGTATTGGCTCGGACGAGATACCCTGCGCCGCCGCACGCGATCGACGGCGGGCAAATCGGATTGTTGTATCGCCGGCTGTGCCCTACAGAACACCCGCGAGTATTCGTTGCTACACCTCATCCGCGCTAGCTACCCGCACCCCCGCCGCATCCATCTCTTCCCAGGCGCGGTCCAACGATCCTTGCACATCGATGCCCCGCACCGCGTCTTCAATCACCACAACGTCAAAACCCTGCAGTCGGGCGTCCAAAGCCGAAAACTTCACGCAGAAATCAGCCGCAAGACCGGCCAAATATAACGTTCCATAGCCTCTTTCACGCAGGTACTTCTCCAGCCCTGTGGCGGTCCGCTTGTCATTCTCGAAGAACGCCGAGTAGGAATCGACGCCGTGCCGAGTTCCTTTTTGGACAATGAACTCTGCCTTGTCCACCCTCAATTGGGGATGAAATTCCGCGCCCGGCGTGTCCTGTACGCAGTGATCGGGCCAAAGGACCTGTGTGCCGTAATCCAGCTCTATGGTGTCGAAGGCGGTTTTTCCCACGTGCGACGACGCAAAGGACAGGTGACCGGGTGGATGCCAGTCCTGGGTCAGCAGGACATGCTCGAAACACTCGGTCAGTTTGTTTATGCGTTGAACGATCTCGTCACCACCGGGCACGGCCAGCCTGCCACCGGGGCAGAAATCGTTCTGCATGTCTACGATGATTAAGGCTCGCACTTACTCCTCCAGACTGATCGTCCGACTTCCCTCGTCTGCCGATCGTCGGGAAAACCACCATCGGGGTCTCAGGTAGGCGCCGGACCTCATGAATACGATCACAAGAAGAATTCTTTGTTGGCGAGACCAACCTGCAGTCGACCGAAGTTACTGCCGGTCGATGCAGTGTTATTTATGCGATGGGCCTTCACCGCCTGCGCGTCGCGCAACAGTCGTTGAATTGTATTGTCATCGAGGATGGCCCGTCCGCCCATACCATCAAAAATGCTGCGAATGATATCGACAGAACATTCCGTCATCCACGACGCCTCCCACCGACACCGCGCGCGCAGCTCGAGGGGAATTTCGACAGCCTCTGTGATGATCCGGGCCATGTCATCGAAATTCTGCCGCAGCCTCATTTGAACACAATCGAGGGTTGTGCGGGTACGCGCAATGAGTAAATGCGCGAAAGGATCACCCTGTTCGTCGCGTGCGCTACCCCGCAACTTCCCTTTGACGAATTCGACATAGCGATCCAAGGCGGCATCTGCCATACCGATCACCGGGGCGGTAATAATGTACGACAGTATCAGTCCCCACGGGTAGCGATACGTAGCACCTTTGTTGTCCATCGAATGCATTCGCTGCATCAAGACCTCTGCCTCGGAGCTCGTTCGATAGTCGGGCACGAATGCATCGTCCACTACGACTACGTTGGTTCCGGTACCCTTGAGACCCGCCGCATGCCAGACGTCGTGAATCTCGAAATCCGATCGGGGCACAAGGAAGAAATACTGAAACGTGTGTCTGCTGTTTTCCGAGACCGGGACGTCGGCCGCGAGCAAGGCCCACCCGCAGTGGTCGACACCGCTGGCAAAGGCCCATTGGCCTGAGATTCTGTAGCCATTTTCGACTGTTTGCACCCGGCTCTCCGGCGGTGGCGGCGACGACGCCGCAATCAACTCAGGCAAGGACTGTTCCTTGTTCCAGACCTCGGCAGCCCGATCGGGAAACAAAGCGAGACGCCAGACATGGGCGCCCAATATCCCCAATACCCAGCCGCTCGACGCGCAATGCCGGGAAACTTCTATACACACCTCCAAGAAAGCCAGGGGATCGAGTTCGTGGCCACCGAACTGACGGGGCTTCAACATATCGAAGAAACCCGCGCCGACAAAATCCGCTATGGTCTCCTCGGGCACCCGTCGGTTGCGCTCGCAGGCAGATGCGCGATCCGCCAACTTGGATCCTAGCTCACGTGCCTTGGCGAGGAAATCGCCCTTCTCGACACTGTGTTGTTGAGCTTGCGACAAAGTCAGACTTGTCATTGGCGATATTCTGAACGGGCATGCAACAGTGACGGCAACGCCGATCGCTTGATCTTTCCCGCTTCCCCTTTAGGTAAAGCATCCACGAAAACGACTTGATTGGGCATCTTAAAACTGGCCAGATTCCGCCTGCAATGAGCAAGCAAGGCATGACTCGATACCGGTTCCAACGTGACCACCAATGCCAC
>JBFEOO010000030.1:0-39574 GCA_041550555.1 Arenicellales bacterium | reverse complement strand
GGCGGCAGGGTTACGGGCACGGGCCGGTTCACCTCTTCCCGCCCGTGCGCTGCCGGGCTGCACAATGGTCTTCGTGCGTCATCGACGATGCCGTATGCGCGGGTTGATGAGACCGTAGATGAGGTCCACCGACAGATTGACGAGAATCACGGTGGTGGCGATCAGAAGAATGCCGCCCTGCACCGACGGGTAGTCGCGCCGGTAGATGGAATCGATCAGCCACTTGCCGATGCCCGGCCAGGCAAAGATCGTTTCGGTCAGCACCGCGCCCGAGAATAGAACACCGATCTGCAGGCCGATGACGGTGACGACGGGGATCAGCGCGTTGCGCAGGGCGTGCAGACCGATCACTCGCCACGGGCCGAGACCCTTGGCGCGCGCCGTCCGCACGAAGTCCTCGTTGAGCACCTCGAGCATGGCCGAACGCGTCTGGCGAGCGATGACCGCAAGGGGGATGGTGCCAAGCACGACGGCGGGCAGAATCAAGTGCCGGAGGGCCGAGGCAAACGCGCCGGACTGCCCCGACAGCAGGCTGTCGATGAGCATGAATCCGGTGACGGGCTCGAAGAAGTACACGAGGGAGATGCGGCCGGACACCGGCGTGAGTCCGAGGATTCCGGAAAAAAGAATGATCAGCAGCAGCCCCCACCAGAAGATGGGCATGGAGTAGCCCGTGAGCGCCGACCCCATCACGGTATGGTCGAACACGGAGCCGCGGCGCACTCCCGCGAGGATGCCGGCGGGCAGACCGACGACGAGGGCGAACAGCAGCGCGAACAGCGACAGCTCAACCGTGGCCGGAAACAAGGCGAGGAACTCGTCGATCACCGGCTGCTTCGTGACGATGGACTTGCCGAGGTCGCCTTGGAGCACGCCCTTGATGTAGATCCAGTACTGTTCGAGCAGCGGTTTGTCGAAGCCGAACTGCGCGCGGAGCGCGGCATGACGTTGAGGGTCCAGTCCGCGTTCGCCGACCAGCAGCTCGATCGGATCGCCCGGTACCAGGCGAATCATCGCGAAGCTGAGCAGGGTGATCCCGACGAAGGTCGGGGCCACGAGGCCGAGGCGCGTGAGGACGAAACGCAGCAACAGCGGGTTCCATCACGGCGGGAGGGGCGTAACGCCCCTCCCGCACGTGCTCAGACGGTAAAACCGTTGACGGTCATTTGAGATCCACGCCGTAGAACACGTGGCCGCCGAAGGGGTCGATGCGGAAATCCACTACCTCCTTGCGTACGGGCTTGAAGACCACCGAGTGGGCGATGGTGACCCAAGGGGCCTCTTGCTTGAAGACGAGCTGTGCCTTTTCGTAGAGCCCCGTGCGCTCGGCGACGTCTGACGTCTGCTTGGCCTCGACCAGCAGGTCATTGAACTCCCGATTACACCAGCGCGCGCGGTTGGCGCTGTCCTTCGCCGCCTCGCAGCCGAGCAGCACGAACAGGAAGTTGTCGGGGTCACCATTGTCTCCGGTCCAGCCCAGCAGCACCGTCTGGTGCTCGCCGAGCTTGGAGCGTTTCAGGTACTCGCCCCACTCGAACGAGACGATCTGTGCCTTGACGCCCACCTTGGCCCAGTCGGCCTGGATGAGCTCTGCCATGCGGCGGGCATTGGGGTTGTATGGACGCTGCACGGGCATGGCCCAGATGTCGGTCTCAAAGCCGTCGGCCAGTCCGGCCTCGGCCAGCAGGGCCTTGGCTTTGTCGGGATCGTAAGCATAGTCCTGCACGGCGTCGTTGTAGGACCAGATCGTCGGCGGGATGGGATTCTTGGCAATCTTGCCGGCACCCTGGAAAACCGCATCGAGGATCGCCTGCTTGTTGATCGCCATGTTCAACGCCTGGCGCACGCGCTTGTCGGTGTACGGCTTCTTCTCCGTGTTGAAGGCGAGGTAGCCGACGTTGAGCCCTTCCTGCTCGAGCAGGTTGATGGCGGGGTCGTTGCGCATGGTTTCGATGTCCGCCGGGTTCGGATAAGGCATGACGTGACACTCCCCGGCCTTGAGCTTCTGATAGCGAACGGAGGGGTCAGGCGTGATGGCGAACACGAGGTTGTCCAGCGCCGCTTTGCCGGCCCAATAATCGGGGTGTGCCGCATAGCGGATCGCCGCGTCCTTCTGATAGGCGATCAGCTGAAACGGACCGGTCCCGACCGGCTCCAGGTCCACCTTCTCTGGCGTTCCGGCGGCCGCCATCTTCTCGGCGTACTCCTGGGAGTGGATCGACGCAAAGTCCATGCCGAGATTCGCGATGAAGGGAGCCTCCGGCTGATTCAGACGAAAGCGCACGGTCTGGTCGTCCACCTTGTCGATGGCCTGAATCAGGCCCGGCATGTCCATGGAGACGAAGTACTCGTACTGCCCGCCGGACACCTTGTAGAAGGGGTGATCAGGGTCGAGCTGGCGCTCGAAGCTGAAGAGCACGTCGTCGGCGTTGAGATCACGCGTCGGCGTGAAGCTCTTGGTGCTGTGGAACCTCACACCTTTGCGGAGCCGGAAGGTATAGCTCAGGCCGTCGTCGGAAACCTCCCACGATTCGGCGAGCGCAGGCACGATCTTCGTTGTTCCGCGCTCGAACTCCACCAGCCGGTTGAAGACCTGCCGGGACGAGGCGTCGAACGTCGTGCCCGCCGTGTAGAGCGCCGGGTTGAATCCTTCCGGACTGCCCTCCGAGCAGTAGACGAGCGTCTTTGCCGCGCCCGCCGTGCTCGCAGCACCGAATCCCAGCGCGACTCCAAGCACCAGGGCGAAAGATGACTTGTTCATCGGATCCTCCTTAAAGCGCTGTACACAACGGATAACCTTGTTTTCGTGCAGCGGTGCCGGAGCGCGCCACGACTTGCGCGCAGCCCCTGAGCGGCCGCGGTTTCCCGGCTCTTCTACTGTGTTTGTGACGAAGATGCAAGCGCGCCCGCGGCCTGTCCAGGCCACGGGCGCTGCTCAGCGACTCGCCGCGCGCGTTAGATTTTCGTGCCCCTTCGCGGTCACCAGGACATTGTCCTCGATGCGGGCGCCACCACAGGGCCGCAGCGCGTCTACGAGGTCCCACGCACAGGCGTCGCGGCCGGGCGTCTCAATGAAGGGTGTCAGCAGCATGTCGATGAAATAGATTCCAGGTTCTATGGTCACGACCATACCCGGCTCGAGAATGCGAGTGGTGCGCAGCGTCGGGTACCCGTCGGGCGGCGGCCGTGTGCCGCCACCGACCGCTCGCTGACGCCCGGCGACGTCGTGGACCTGCAGGCCGAGCAGATGACCGAGACCGTGCGGAAAGAACGGCCGCATCCAGCCCGCCGCCGCGGCGTCTGCGCCGGGAACTCGCAGCACGCCGATGGCGTGCAAAAGCTCTCCCAGCATGACCTCGGCGCGGCGATGCAGATCCACGAAATCGACACCGGGTGCCACGAGGGCGCACAGCTCGCGCTGCGCCGTGTCCAGTGCGGCCACCAGATCACGAAACAGCGCGGGGACGCCGGCGCCCGTGTGCGTGCGCGTGATGTCGCACGCATAGCCCAGGTGGCGCGCGCCATTGTCGATGAGCAGAACGTCACCAGAAACGCCGTGCCGCTTGCCTTCGTAATGCAGCACGGCCCCTTTTTCGTCGAGAGCGACGATGCTCGGGTACGGGAGCTCGGACTCCGTGGCACCGAGGCGCTGCATGTATGCGTGGTGGATGTCGAGCTCGGAGGCGCCCTGCAGGAAGGCTTCCCGGGCCGCCGCGTGTGCGGGCAACGCCTTTGCGGTGGCGCTGCGAATGCAGGCGATCTCGTACGGCGTCTTGATGCTTCGTCCCCAGTCGAGGCGTGCGCTCAGCCCCGCCGGATTTACATCGGGGCCGTCGACGCCGAGCTCGCTCGCGATCGCTGCTGTCGGCCCGACAAACGCCAGACGACCCTGCTTGGGTAATGCCGCGCGCGCCGTCGCCGCGCTCGGCGTCTGGACGATTTCGAAGTGATTTGCCCAGAAGGGATCACCGAGCTCGGCCTGCTCGTACCAGTAGTCTTTGCGGACACGATACAGCAGCAGCGGCCGCTGGCCCGCCCGCAGCACGAGCACGTGACCGGGTTCGTCGAGGGGAAGCCAGTGCAGCAGGTGCGGCGTCGCCTTGAACGGCACGGTTTGGTCGTCGGCGAAGTAGCACGCGTGGGTACCGCTATGGACGATGATGCCGTCATAGCCCTCTGCGGCCAACGCCGCCTCCGTCGCGCGTTGACGCTCGGCGATGTGCTCGGCGTAGCAACTCTGCGGGGAGGGTGACGTTTGCAGCATGGTATCCGACAGCGGTAATCGAAGCGTGCGCGCGGAGCGATGCGCTGGCTCATCTGACGCGTCCCGATTCTACGGGAGTGCCCGCCCGCACGGCCAGCAGTGCTGCGCCGCGGATAGGAGCGCAGCCGTGGGGCATGCTAAATTGCCGATGGGCCGCCGCCTGGTTGTGCCGGCGTCTAGGCCTTCTTCGTTCGTGATCGTCTTCAGCGACGTCGCCGCGGCGGCGCGTCGCATGGGTTGGGACAGAGAGTGCGCTTCGATCGTGTGGTCAACGTCGTCGGCTGTCACGCCGAAGGCGAGGTTGGGCGAGTTATCACCGGCGGGGTCATGCCGCCTCCCGGAGCGACGCTGTTCGAGCAGAAGCGCTTTCTGGAGTCGCGGGGTGACGCCCTGCGGCGCTGGCTGCTGTTCGAGCCCCGCGGTGGTGCGTTCGTGCATGCCAATCTGGTTGTGCCGCCGGTGCACGACGACGCCGATGCCGGCTTCATCGTCATGGAGCCGACCGACTATCCGCCGATGTCGGGATCGAACTGCATTTGTGTGGCCACGGTGCTGCTCGAGACCGGCATGCTGCGGATGGAGGAGCCCACGACGCGGCTGCGCCTCGACACCCCCGCCGGGGTGGTGGAGGCGCTCGCCACATGCCGCGCGGGGAAGTGCGAGCGCGTGCGGGTGCGCAATGTGCCAAGCTTCGTCGCGCTGCGCGATGCGCGCGTAAACGTGCCGGGGCTGGGCGAGGTCGGCGTCGACATCGCCTACGGAGGTGCCTTCTTCGCCATCGTCGACGCGGCTGCGCTCGGCCTGCGTCTCGTTCCCGAGGAAGCGCGCCGGCTCGTCGAGGTGGGTGAGGCGATCAAGCAGGCCGTCGTCGAGCGGATCCCGGTCTCACATCCGCAAAATCCCGAGATCAGCGGGGTGACCTTCACGCAGATCGCGGGACCGGTCCGGCGCGCGGCCGACGGTGTGCTCACGGGTGCCAACGCCGTCGTCATCTCCCCGGGGAAGATCGACCGCTCGCCGTGCGGCACGGGTACATCGGCGCGCATGGCGCTGCTCAGCGAACGTGGTGAGCTTGCGCCCGGCGAGCCCTACCGCAGTACCTCGATCATCGGCTCGCGTTTCGAGTGCGAGATCGTCGAGACGACGCGCGTCGGCACCCGCCCGGCGATCGTGCCGAGTCTGTCCGGTCGGGCGTGGATCACGGGGTTTCATCAGTACACTTTGGATCCCGACGATCCTTTTCCCGAGGGCTATACGCTGTCGGACACCTGGTATCGGGTGTTGCCCTAAGCGCGACGGCGACGTCGCTGACGCGTCCGGCTCGGGGATTGCCTCGGACGGCGCCCGGTGGTCGGATCGCGTCCATCGCCGATGCCGATCAACGGAACACGTAGATCGGACTCGTCCAGGCGACGTGCCCATCCTCCTGGGTGAGCTTCACGAACAGAGCGTTGTCCCGATCCTGCCGGATCGCTATCCGGCGCTCCACGGCCAATCGCCGGTGCGGGTTGTGCGTGGGCAGTCGGAACAGCCGCAGCCGTCGCGGAAGCGTCGCCGATCGATCGATGACGTGGTCGTCGTAGCCGATGCTCTCGAGGGGGACGCTCGAGCGGATCAGGGGCGTCTTCAGCTCGAGCACGCCGGCATCGCTCGTCTCGATCTCCATGTCGAAGCCGCTGAAATTGCCCGTCGTGAGCGACCGCCAGCGCAGCGACTGCGCATCGACGCGCTCCAGCATCTTCTCCGGGTTGAAGAAATTGATGGCGACAGCGTCGAGAATGCGGTTTCCGCGCAGCACCGCCTCGCCATCCCACACGACCTGCCGAAATCGACCTCGGTACTGCGCGCCTTCCCAGAGGACCCGGATGCGGCGGCCGAGGGCGGCCGGCGCGTAGGGGCGGATGGTCTCGAGCCGCTCGAGGCCGTTGAAGATCTCCAGGCGCTCTATGGGTGCCGATGCCAGCACCTCGACACGCAGCGTCAACTCACCGTGGGGGAGCCGGACGATATCGCCCATGATCGCCGAGTCTGCGGCCCGGCCGGTCGCCGGGCCGAGTGCGGGGTCATCGTGGTAACGCGTGCCGCCTTGGGGAAAGTGCGCTTCGATGTCGACGACCATGCGTGCGCCTGTCGTGGCGAAATGATGGCGCTTGCGCAGGCAATCCATTAGCGCCTCGCGGGTCAACTCGGGCATGAGCAGGCACGTGAGACCGCCGATGGCACCGAACTGTGATGCCCCCGGGTAGCTGGCACCGGGGCGGCCCTTGTGCCCGTCGGAATTGGCCACGATGCCGACGCGGTAACCCATCTCGAAGGCATCTTCAACGAGCCACTCGAAGGTGCCCCAGGCGGAATGGATCTCCATCGAACGCTCGATGCGGCCGTCGTGCGCGAGCTTGATGTCCGCATACCGCCCCCCGCAGTGGGCAAAACAAACGACGTCCTCGCCGGTGTCGGTCAAAACGCGGAAGAGATCGGCGGCCGTGGTGGCGTCGGTATCGAGATCGCTCGTGTCGGGGACGAGCGCATGCGAGGAGCGGCGGATCTGTCGCCCCTCCCGAGCGAAGTAGACGTTGCGGTCACCACCGAGCCCGGTGTTGCCCGACCACTCGTAGCCGGGCACCGTGAGGAAACGGCCGGGATCGTTGAACTGCGCGCTGAGCGCGTTGAGCGTCGTCCAAAAACCGCTGGTAATCTGGAAGTCGTTGCCCTGGTGCGCGGCGGCGTCGAGAAACGCTCGATCGCGGGCGAAGACGAAATAGTCCCGCGCGCTGTTGGTGCCTATGGTCTCCTCCGATTGCCCGTGAAGGTCGGCCCAGTACGGCAGCAGCCGCGTTTTCGCGACGATGCGCATGGCGTTGGCCCGGGTCAGCACGTCGCCGCGCTCGTCCTCGATCCGTATGTCGACATCGGCAGGTGTGTCGACCGTGAGTCCGTCGAGGACGAGACCGGCAGCGCCGGGCGCGAAGCGCACGGAGTGCGGAAGGCCGTCCACGGGGACGTTGCTGTGCAGGTGCAACTGCGCCGTCACTCGGTCGCAGGGATTACCCCACTTGTCCTCGGCCTTGAGCTTGAGCGCAAACGTCTCGCCCGTCCTGCGCACGGTCGGCAGCACGCCGACCCAGCGCGCCGGCGGCCCTGCGATGATGCGAATCGTCGGCTGCACCGGGAGCGGCTGGTAGACTTGGGTGGCGATGGGGTCGACGAGCACGTGGAACTCGAAGGAGTCCTCGCAGAATGTCTGCAGCCGCAAACCGGGAGAGCCCCCGCGGGGATCACCGAAGCGCACCGTGATGGTGTCGCCTTCGCGCAGGAAGCCGTGAACGACAGCAACCTCGAGCGTGCGATCCCAGGGTCTGACGTTGCCCTTGGGGTCGTAGCGACAACGCAGCACGGCATCGTTCGATGCCGTAACGGTGGTGTAACCGACCGCCGCCGGGTCGTCGAGCTGTGGTCGGGACTGATCGGCTGCAAATCGAAAACACACGCGCAGCGAGCCGGAGTCGTCGATGCCGTGTCTGCCGGCCGTATAGACCAGGGTGAATGTCTGGTAGGACCCGGCCGTGAAGTCGCCCGTCGGGGCGAGGGTCGCGGATCCCAGCTCGGCGGGGGCGATGGGCTCGACCAGCGGCCGGCTCTGCAGTCCGCCCTCGAGCGTGTCTGAGCGTGGGGTTGTGGCTGGCATGACGTTTGCCGCAGGATTGTTCGCCGGACGCCTATTGTGCAGCCGATCGGGCGCCGAGCCCAGGGGTGTGTGGAGCGGCTTCGCGTGGCCGGCCAGCCCGCGTCGGCTCCGGCAACGGTTCTACCCGAGCGAATGACGAGGAGCAGCTATGAAGGTTATCGTCGACCTGTGTGTCGTTCCCATTGGGGTTGGTGTCTCCGTCTCGGAGTACGTCGCCGCGTGTCAGCGCATACTTTCCGAGGCTGGGCTGACAACGCACCTGCACGCGTACGGCACGAATATCGAAGGTGAGTGGGACGTGGTCTTTGCGGCCATCAAACGTTGCCACGAAGTCATCCACGAGATGGGCGCGCCCCGCGTGACGACCACCATCAAGCTCGGGACGCGCACGGATCGCGCGCAGACCATGGCCGACAAGATTGTCAGCGTCGAACGCAGGCTCGCGGATGCCGCCGAGCGGGGCGCAGGCTAGCGGGGCGCGACATCACGCTGGCGAAGGCGGATGTCCCGATACATGCGCACCGCCGCCTCGACACCACCATAGTACCCCGGCACGCTCACGAGCTCCTGATACCCGAGCGCGCGGTAAAAGGCGCGACCCCCGCCGTTGCGCTCGCGGACCTCCAGATGAACGAAGCCGACGCCCGCGGTTCGAACTGATTCTTCGAGCCAGTGCACGAGTCGCGTGCCGATGCCGAGTCGTCTGTGCGACGGATCCACAGCGAACAGATCAAGGCGCGCGTAGCGATCGAGAAGCCGCATGATGGCAAAACCGCGTATGGCTGCACGATCGCGCGCGACGATGACGCACGCGTCGCTGCGGGAGATCTGACGGACAACGCGCCGCTCGCGCCAGGACCAGCCGAGCCCGTGCTCGATGAAATCGCGGGACATGGCCGCAATGGTTCCGGCGTCCCGGCTGCCAGCCAGATCGATGACGATCCGCGGAGCGCGCGTCACAGTTGCCGCCCTTGTGGGTGTACGGCGGCTATGCTCAACTCTGTCTTCGCGGCTGTCAACCGCCGGCGCCTGCCCCGAGCCGAACGACGGCGTCGGCACACTGCCCCGACGCGCGTGCAAGGCTGCCACCCGAGGGCCGACGGCCGCGGTCTCGCAGCGGCATGCGTTCGTGGACGACGGGCGCTGGTAATTTTCGGTGTGCGCTGTGCGGTGCCAGCCCGCCATGCCGGGCAGCCGTTCCCGGCGATTCGTGGCGCACAGCGGGTCCGCCGGGGCTATGTGTATGGTGCATCGCCGCCCGCCCACCAGACGCCTTCCCTGTCCGGTGTCTCGGCTTAGCTGCACGTGGGGTTGAGGGGTCAGCCATTGGGGTGCCGGAGGCCAACGTTGATCGCCGCAGCGCTGCTGGTGCTGGCGTCGAGCACGGTTTTCCCACTGTCGCTTCGTGCCGAGGCCGTGACGGCGCCGGAGGGTGAGGCAGTCAGACAGCGGTTCGTGTCGCTGCGCGGGACCGTATACACGAGGGTGCTGCGCAGCCTGGCCGAGCACGACTGGGCGGTCAAGCTGCGCGTGCGCGCAGCGCTCGGGCTGTATGAGTTCCGCACTCTCGACGCGCTGCTGATCCCCGATAGCGACAATCTCGAGTCCGTCGGCCTGCGTCCGTCGCTGGAGTTCGAGTATCCGCTGCCCTTGTCAGACGTGTCTTTCGTCCCCGTAGTGGAACTTGTCGCCAACCATGTGTTCGACGGGGCGCGCAACGACTACGGCGCTGCCGCCACCGCAGCGCTGCGCTATCGCCGCAGCGGGGATCCGCGCGAGCCTACGGTGACTGCCGGCGCCAAATACGGCACCCGCTTCGAAGACGACGGCTTGAACATCGACGATTACCTCGAGCTCTCCATCGGCGCCAGCCTCAAGCAGTCGCTGGGTGCGACGCTCGCCAAACGCAAATTGATCATGCAGCCCTTCGCAAAAGCGAGCTATTTCATCGATGACCTCGAGCTCGAGACGAGCGCCGGCCCCGTGTTCGAGGTGTCCCATCAGTTCGAGCTGGGCCTCGAGTTCAATGTGTCGCCCCGGCTCAAGGTGTGGAAGATCGGCGTGCCGGGTCCGCGCATCAGCTATGTCTTCGGAGACAACGTGCGGGGAATCAGAATACGATTCTGAGTCGCGCTGGCGCCCCGATGCTAGTACAGAAGCCAGGGGCGTCGCTGCTCACACCACTGCTGCTCGTCGGTGCGCAGCAACGCCTCGAGGTCGGCCGGCGTGGCGTGTGAATCGTCTACCCATTCACGCAGCAGCGCGCTGCCGGCAATGGTGTCGATGGGTAGGCGACCGGTGACGTACTCATAGGGAAAATCCCGCCAGAGGGTGTAACCGGTGTGCAGTTTTCGCAGTGCCTTCAGCAGGAGCGCGATCAGTCGGAACGGCTTGAACACGCTGTGCTGATAGCTGGCGTGGTCGGTGTGTATCTGCAAGCCCGCGCAGCGTGTTCCGACATGCTTGTGAAACGTCGGCTCAAAGTAGCAGGGTCGAAGCCGACAGCCATCCATCCAGCCTGCCGCCAGCTCGCGCATGGTTGCCAAGAGCTGCAGGACGTCGAGCTGCGGTGCGCCCAGGACCTCCAACGGCCGGGTCGTTCCGCGGCCTTCCGAGAGCGTAGTGCCCTCGAGCAATACCGTCCCCGCATAGCAGCGCGCGGCGTTGAGCGTGGCAAGATTGGGGCTCGGGTTCACCCAGGTGAGCGTCGGACACCAGCCGTAGCCGGGGGCGCTGTTCGGATCGTAACCCTCCATGGGGATTACCTCGAGATCCAGATCGAGGGCGCGGTGCTCACGGTACCACCGTGCGGCTTCACCCAGCGTCAGCCCGTGGCGCATAGGTATGGCGGCGACGCCGACGAAGCTCTCGAAACCCGCTCGCAGCGCGAGGCCTTCCACCGGCCGCCCGGCCGGGTTCGGTCGATCCAGCACCCAGACGCTCTTGCCCGCAGCGGCGCAATCCTCCAGCACGTAGCACAGCGTGGTGAGAAACGTGTATATGCGGCAGCCGACGTCCTGGAGGTCCACCACACAGACGTCGAAGGTCCCGAGCATCTCCGCCGTGAGACGCCGCGTTGTGCCGTACAGACTGAACACCGGAATGCCGTGCAAGGGGTCGATCTCGTCGCGCGACTCGATCATGTTGTCCTGCTTGTCGCCGCGCAGCCCGTGCTGTGGTCCGAACGCGGAGGCGACGCCGAGCGGCGTGTGCGCGAACAAGGCGTCGAGAGAATGCTCGAGTTCGGCGGTGACCGATGCGGGGTGGGCGAGCAGCGCCACGCGCAGACCGTGCAGGCGGCGTTGCAGCGAAGGCTCCGAGAGCAGACGGTCGATTCCGAGCATCATCGCCGGCCATGGTAGCAGACGCCGCCCGGATGTCGGCGCACCGCCGCGGTCGCAGTGCGTGCCCATTGCTCCCCGGTGCGCCCGTCGCCCGTGGTAGACTGCGTGCCGGCCATCAGGCAGAGCGGTGCTGCGCAGCGACCGGGCTCAGGACTCGCTTTGCCGTGATGCGCCGCGGTGGACTTTCCCGATGCACCGATCTCGCACCTCTCTACGCGCCCGCTCGCGCCCGCTCGTGCCGGCGGGAGCAGCGAGAGTCCGCAACCGTGAGTGAAAGCATACGACGACACGAGGGGCATCGACGTCGCCGCCGGGGCCCGCAGTCTGACGCCACGTGTGGCCGCGCAGTGAAGGTCAGACGCGCCTCGATCCTGGTCGCTCTGCTGTTCGTGCTGTGCGAGGTGGTGGCGGCCGCGAACGGCGTCCCCGAGCCGACCACGTCGGACGCGCCACCGCCATCGGGCCCCATCGACGTCGAGGTGTTGCTCGCTACCAATCGAGACCTGGGTCCGGGCGGCGCGCGGGCGGAGCATTTCGGCAGCGGCCGCGGTGTGCTGCGCTTCGGTACGTGTACGGTTCGATTCAGTGCCATACCGGGACTCGCCCAGATCGCGGAGAAGGCGCCGTTCTACCTGCCCGGCGAGACCCGCTCGTTGATCGCCTTCTCGGAGAACGACGAGCAGGCGTTCTGGGCGGAGATCGCCGTGACGGTGGCCGCGGGTCGGCCGCTGGTCCTGGCCACCCACGGCTACAACGAGAGCTTCGAGCGCGCCTGCGAGCGCGCTGCGGTCATTCAACGGCTGTGGAGCGACGCCGGCCGGCTGCTGCTGTTTACCTGGCCGTCCGACGGTGACCTGCTGAACTATGCGCGGGACGAGGCCGACATGGCGTGGAGCTCTGCGCACATGCAACATCTCATCGAGGGCCTCGTCGACCGCATGGGCAGGGGCCGGCTGAGCGTTTTCGCACACAGCCTCGGAACGAGGGGGGTGGTCAACACGCTGCTGCGCATGGGCGGTCAGGGGTCGGCGACGCCCCTGCTGGACCAGCTGGTGCTCGCGGCGCCGGATATCGATGCGGAGACGTTTCGCGGTCAGCTAGCGGGGCTGGTCCCCTTGGCCCAGCGCATCACGGTGTACGCCTCCGACGGCGACACGCCCTTGAAGCTGTCGCGTGAGCTGCACGGTTACCCGCGTCTCGGTGAGGCGGGCGATCATCTCGTGCCGATGGCGGGAATCGAGATTGTCGACGTCTCTGCCACCGGCGTCTATGATGTCTCGGGTCACCTCTATCATCTCTACAATCCGGTTGTCACCGAAGACATGCGCCGGCTGCTCCTCGAGGGCCACCCCGCGCACGAGAGGCCGGGGCTGCGCCCGCAGGTGCTCACGGACGGTGGCGGTGTGTGGGAGCTGGCGCCGCGCTGACGGCCGCCGGCCCGATTGATCCCATTCGGCTGAGCGTCGGGTAGCGGGCTTTTTCGCGGCGGCCACGGGTTCGAATCCATGAAAGCGACGTTGCTGAAGCTGGCCCGGATTGTTGCGGCAGCAGTGCTGATCGCGGCTGCGCTGGTGGGGGCTGCGCTGGTGGTGCTGGTCAAAGTCGTCGACGACGAGACCTATCGCGACGGTGTCGTCACTGCGGTGGAAAAGTCGACCGGTCGGCAGCTTACGATCGCCGGCGAATTCCGGATCGAGCGCTCGCTGCTACCGCGGTTCAGCGCGAGCGATGTCTCTCTTTCCAATGCACCGTGGGGGTCTGTCCCCGAGATGTTGACGGCGAAACGTGTGGCGGGGCGGCTCGAGCTTACCTCACTGTTGCGCGGGGAGATCTGGTTCGACATCGAACTGGTCGAGCCCGAGCTGCTGCTCGAGATCAATGCGAGCGGCGAGCCGAACTGGGCGCTGCGTGCGCGGCCCGCGCGCACGCCTCCCGCATCCGGGGCGTCGTTCTCGCTGCCGGCGTACGTGCACGAGGCGCGAGTGTCCGACGGTTACCTGAGCTACCGCGACGCGCGTTCGGGATTCGCATTTGAGACGATGCTCGACACGCTAGACCTGCAGCTCGACCGACAGGGCGGCGGGCTCGAGCTCGAGCTCGACGGCGCCTACAACGGTATCGACGTGACGGTGGACGGCGTGGTCGCGGCGCAACGCGAAGGCGCGCTGCTCGTCGTCGACGCACACGTGGCTGCAGGTGGCGTCGACGCCCGCGTAGCGGGGGCGGTCGAGCCGAGCCGCGGCAACGCCGTGGACGCCCGCTTCGAGGTCACGATGCCCTCGACAGAGGAACTGAGCCGGCTTGTGCAGATGCCGCTGCCCGACCTCGGCCGCGTCGTTGCGCGCGGCCGACTCTCCGGCGCCGATGGCGTCTATGCCGTCGATGAGCTGCGCGGCAGCGCAGATGCCGAGAGCATGCGGCTTACCTTCGAAGGCAGCGTGCCCCGCATCGGCGCACGGCCCGAGCTGCGCATAGCGACGCAGGTCGAGGTCGCCCAACTACCCGCCCTCGCGAGATTCTCGAACGTGCTTCCCGCGCTCGCCGAGTTGCCCCCGCTCGGGCCCGCTACCGCATCCGGCACCGTGTCGGGTGGTGCGGATGGCTACGTCGTTCAGGATGTTGTGGTGCGCCTCGATGATGCCCGACTCGGACTCGATGCGACGGGAACCGTCACCGGTCTGCCGGGCCGCGTCGATGCGGATCTCTCGGTATCGGTTGAGCTCGGTGAGCTGTCCCTATTGTCCGATTGGCTGCCCCTCGGCGAGACATCCTTACCCGCCGTCGGTCCCGTGGTCGCCCGCGGCCGCGTCACGAGATCGCAAGGTGAGCTGGATGTGACCGGGCTCGACGTGGAGCTCGACACGCCGGGACTGGTCGTGAGGGCGAAGGGGGCGACCACCTCGCTCTCGGAACGTCCCGAGATCGACATCGCGCTCGAGGTGCAAACCGCGTCGTTGGCGCGACTGACAGCGCTCTTGGGCGATTCGCCGTTCGCGTTGCCCCAGTTGGGGTCGCTGCAGGCGAGCGCCCGGCTAACCGGTCGAGGCCGTTCGCTGACGCTGTCGGGGCTCGACGCGACGCTCGGGTCGGAACGGCTGACCCTGCGGGCTGCGGGTGCCGTCGACGATCTGCTCGGGGAACGTCGTCTCGAGCTCGATGTGGATCTCGCGGCGACGAGCCTGGCCGATCTACGCGCCTTCGCTGAGGGCGCGGCAGCGCTGCCGGACGTCGGCCCGTTCCACATCGAGGGCCGGCTGCAGAGCGCCGGCGACCGCTTCGACCTGCGCGATGCCGCCGCCGAGCTGGCGTACCAGGGATTGACGCTCACCGTTGCCGGTCAACTCAACGATGCCCTCGGCCGTCGCGATGTCGATCTGCGGCTGACGGCGGATGTGGCGCGAATGGACGCCTTGCGCGATCTCTCCGAGCCGCTCGCTGCGCTGCTGCCGGGCGCGGCAACGCTGCGCGGCACGGCGTCGCTGCGCGGTGGCGCCGGCGTCTACGACGCGTCCGACGTCGATCTCACGCTGACTGTCGAGGGTGTGCAGCTCGGGCTGCAGGGGACGCTGGCGGACGTGACGCGGCAGCTGCGTTCGGACGTGACCGTCACGGTCGAAGCCGATCGACTCGACGCCCTGACGGCCCTCGGCGACTGGGTGCCGCCGACGCTGCCGTCCCTCGGTCCGGTGAGCGGACGGGCGCGGGTAACCGGCGACGGCGTCGCGTACACGGTCAGCGATCTCAGCGCTGCGCTCGCCGAACAAGGGTGGCAGCTCGTCGTCAGCGGCACGGTCAGCGGCGTGCCGGCGACCCCGGCCGCGGCGCTGTCGCTTGAGCTTACGGCCGACCGCACGTCACGGCTGGCGGCTGTCCTGCCCTTCGCGCTGCCCGCTGCAGGCCCGCTGCGCGCCCGCACCGAACTGGGTGTCCGCGATAGCGTCTACGCGCTCGAGAATCTCGATCTCCACATCGGGGACAGCGACGTGGGCGGCGCGTTGACGATCGATTTGAGCGGGCCGCGGCCGGCATTCACCGCCACGCTCTCCTCGGAGTCGCTCGCGCTCGGCGACCACGCTCCCACGCCGGCGGCGGACGCGCCGTCCGCTGCACCCGCCGAATCGACGCGGGTGTTCTCCGCGGAGGCGCTGCCGCTGCAAGGGCTCCGCGGGTTCGATGTCGTTGTCGACTACCATGCAGGAACGCTGCGCGCCGGCGACCATCGGTTGAGGAATTTCGGACTCGTGGTGAAGCTTCGCGAGGGCGCACTGCTGGCCGAGTCGCTCCGGGTTCGGGAAGGCGAGGGCGACATCGTCGCGGCAGTGCGTCTCGACACGGTTCGCACGCCGCCGCACGTGTCGCTCGTGCTCGAGGTCGTCGATGTGGAAGCCAAGACGTTGCTGGGACTGCCGGACGGCGTCATCAGCGGCGGGAGAACACGGGGGTGGCTGTATCTCAACGCTGAGGGTGGCTCCTCGGAGCAGCTCATGCGTACGCTTTCCGGAAAAGCTCTGTTCGAAGTCGGCGAGATGCGCGTGTCGGACTCCGCGCTGGGATTCGTGTCCTCGGATATCCTGACGGGCATCTTGCACACGCTGAACCCGTTCAGCGCCAAGCGCGGGTCGAAACAAACGCCGGGGTTCACGCATTACCAGTGCGGCGTAATCGGCGTCGACGTCGAGAACGGCGTTGTCGTCAGCGACAGAGGCATCGCTTTCCAGAGCGATCGCTTCAATGTCGGGGGAAGCGGCGCCGTCGACCTCAATACCGAGAAGATCGACATCGACATACGACCGCGAGCCCGGGAAGGCCTCGGTTTGAGCATCTCCTCGATGACCGGGGGTTTCAAGGTCAAGGGCACGCTCAGCAATCCGCAGCTGGGCGGAAGCCTTGCGGGTCTGGCGCAGGCGGGCGCCATAGGCGCCGCCGGCACGACGGCGGCGAGCGCCGCCGCCGCAAGTGCTACGGCCGCGGCCGGCACGGCGTTGGCGCCGGCGACGGCCGGTCTGTCCCTTGCGGCGCCGGTGCTCGCGCTGGGTCTGCACGGCCGTCTGACAGCGTCGCAGTTCGCGTGCGACAAGACGCGGGAGCGCATCGCAGAGCGGCGCCGGGCGGCGACGGGGCAGAACAAGAAGCCGGCCCGCGGCCGCGACCCCAAT
Organism: Arenicellales bacterium; assembly: GCA_041550555.1. Classification (GTDB taxonomy): domain Bacteria; phylum Pseudomonadota; class Gammaproteobacteria; order Arenicellales; family JBFEOO01; genus JBFEOO01. The sequence continues at coordinate 23,125 of JBFEOO010000030.1, read as the reverse complement.
CGGTGACGGTGGGCGGCGTACCCGCTGCTAGAGCCCTTCGACCGAGGTGAGCTGCATGGTCGTCTTGAGCTTGCCGTTTCGCCACTGCTCCACGCGCACGGGCAGGAAGTTGAGCTCGGGCGCGAACCAGTTGTAGGTGATGCTCTTGGAGCGACTGCGCTCCAGGCGGTACTTCACCGTGGTAAAGGTCCCCGCCGGCGTGTCCACCTCTTCCTCCGCCTGCCGGTGAAAAGCGTAGCGGCGCAGGTCGCTGCGCTCGACGACGGTGTAATGTGGGCTGTCCACACCGCGCCCCAGGTCCTGCATGACGGCTACGTAGACGGTAAGCGGGTCGAGGGTTCCGACTTCGATATCGAGCTCGGCCGCCTTGCTCCCGTAATGCGTCTGCGCCTTCTTCGTTTTCCAGTCGAAGGCGATCGCTCCGTCATGCTCAGCCCGCCGCGTGCCGTCGTCGAGCGTGAACTCGATCGGCTGGATACCCTGCTCGGTGAGCCTGAAACGGCTGGTCTGCGTGGGGGTTTGCGGAAACACGACGGCGACGATACCCTTGCCGCGGAGCCGCGAATCGTAAATGAACTCGTTGCTGTCCGCGCCCTGTCGCAGAGTCTGCTCCACCTCGCCTTTCGCGAGCGACCGGGCGATTTCGTACTTGACGCTGAACGGCTGAACGCGCTCGGCGTCGCCGGCATTCGACGCGCTGCCGAGACCGAGTGCGACGGCGGCGAGCAGCGCGCGTGTTTGCCGACGCGTCCGCTTGGTGAGTGTTGCGTTCATCCCGTTTTCCGCGACCAATGGATTCCAGGTTAACGTCTGTGGCGAGCACTGTCGAGTCCGGCGCTGGCGAGCGCACCGATTTCCAACACGACCGCATGACGAAGCGAGGAACGCCGCGGAACGCACCGCAGCCGCCGACGTCCGCCCGCCGGCGCGCGCCGCACTCGCCGACCGGGGACGCTGTGCGACCGTGAGCCTCGTGGGTCGCCTGGCGGGCACGATCGGCATTCTGCTGGTCCTCGTCGGCGTTGCCGCCGCGCTGGCGCTGTTCGCGGTCGATGGGGAGTTCTACCGGCGCAGCGTCGAGGCGCAGCTGACGCGGCTCGCGGGTCGAGCCGTCAGCGTCGGCGAGGATATGCGAATCGAGCTGCTGCCTCGACCCGGGGTGGTGCTTCGCGACGTCACGATTGCCGGCGTTTCTCCGGACTCGTCTCGGGCTCTGCTCCGTTTCGGTGTCGTGGATCTGCGCCTGCACCCCGGCTCACTGCTGCGCGGCAGGGCGCGGTTCGATGTCACGATGCGCTCGTCCGAACTGTCAGTGGAGCTCGATGCGGCGGGTTTGAACTGGGCACCGGGAGCGACGCAGAACGGCACCGTGGTCGACAGGTGGCCCAGGTGGCTCGAGCTGAGCAGGATTCTCGTCGAGGAAGGCCGTGTGTACCTGCGTCGAGGCCCGGGTGCGCGTGTCGAGCGCGCAACGATAGATCGCCTCGCCGTCGATCATCTCGGCAGAGGTCTACGGGCCAACGTCGCGTTCTCGGTGTCATTCTCTGAGCTGGCCGTGACCGGCAAGGGCATGCTCGCACGCGCCGGTGAGGATCTCGCCGTGAATCTGTCATTGCGGGGGTCGTTGAGCGAGCCCGCTGCGGAGCTTGCCCCTGGCGTGACGGCGCCGGCACCCGGGAGCTGGCAGGCCGGGGTATGGGGCAGCCTCGGCGGTGCCTGGCGGGGCCTTCCCGATGTGGATCTGGAGGTGCTGTTACGCGCGGACGATATGGTGAGCTTGGCCCGCATGGGCGGGTTTTTCGACGCGCCGCTTCCCGCGACGGCCAGCGGCGAGGCGTCGTTCGCGGTGCGCGGCAGCGGCGGCGCATACCGGATCGACGCGCTCGACCTGAGGGTGAGGACCCGTGGGACGCAGGTGAGCCTGGCGGGGAGCGTGCAACAGCTTGGCGGGACGCCCGTGTTCGACGGTGAGCTGCGCTTTGTCTTGGACGACGTCGGACGGCTGCCCCTCGCCCCGGCTTGGCTGCCCGAGGAGGCGGTCCGCACCGTCACCGGCAGCGGCCGCCTGCGTGCCTCGGGTGCGGCGTATGAGATCGCGTCGATGCAGCTCCAGTGGCAGGGTGTGGCCGACGCCGAGGTGGCGGGATCACTCGCCTGGCCAGCGGAAGGACCGCGCGGCGATTTGGTCGTCTCGGCGCGTGTTCGCGATCCGTCGCGCATGATGCGGCTGCCGAGCGGCCTCGGCATCGTGCTGCCGGAGCTCGGACCGCTGTCGCTGGCGGGCCGTCTGCGCGGACAGAACGGCCGCTTCCGGCTCGAGGACCTGCAAATTGGGGCGGATCGTCCCGGGATGCGGGTGAACGTCGAGGGCGCGGTGCGAGAGCTCGGGGCAGCGCCCGAGCTGGAGCTGCGGCTGCGGGCCCAGCTCATGGATCCATCGCTGATCGCCACCGTGCTGCCGCGGCTGGCGCTGCCCGCACGGGGCATGCGGCGGCTCGACGTGACGGCGTACTTGCGCGGCACCCCGCAGCAGCCGCGCATCGAGGACATGCAGGCGCGCCTGCAGGGAGACGGCTTCGCCCTCGACGCTTCGGGTGACGTCGATGCCCTGGGGCAAGCGCCCGCGTCCGGCCTGGAGCTGAGCGCGCGCGTCGACGGGCTGGCGGTGCTCGGCGAGATCGTGGGCTGGCCGGCGAGCGATCTGCCGGCAACGGGCCGTGTGCGCGCGCGCGCCCGTCTGGTCGCTGATCAAGACGATTACGCCCTGAGCGACCTGTTCGCGGCTTGGCAGACAGAAGACGGCTTCGTCAGCGTCCGTGGCGACGTCCGACGGCTGGGGCGGAACCCGCACACGGACTTGCGCCTGAGCGCATCGCTCGACAGCGCGTCGGAGCTGGAGCCGATGCTCGGCGCCATGGGCCTGCGCCTTCCCGCAGCCGGCGCGCTCGAACTGAGCGCGCTAGTGCGCGGCACCGTCGACGCCTATCGCTTAGACGCGCTCGAGGCCAGCTACCTCGACGATGGGCTGCGTATCGACGTCACGGGGGCGATGAGCGCGAGCGACGACGTGAGCGTGGATCTGAACGCCTCCCTGCGGGTCGACGGCCTGGAGGCGCTGAGCCCGCTCCCGGGGTCCGCAGTGGACGCCGCGGGATCGCTGAGGGCAGCGGCGAGAGTGGTCAAGTCGGGGGCACGCTACGAGCTCAGCAATCTGGAAGTGGCGCTGGGCGACAGCGACCTGGTGGGTCACCTCGAGGTCGACGTGGGCGGGCGGCGGCCGCACTTCGACTTGGAGCTCTCGGGCAGGCGCATGGACTCGGCGGGACTTGTCGCGGCTGCTCGTCCATGGGTGACCGGCGCCGCCGTCGACGGCGACACACCGTTGTCGACGATACCGGTCTACCGCTGGCTGCGGGCGGTGGACGGCACTGCGCGCGTGAATATTGGGCAGCTCTCCGCGGGCGGCGAGACGCTGCGTGACGTCTCCGTGAACCTGCGGCAAGGTGGACGTCGCCTGGATGTCGACGCGCTGCGCGGCAGTATCGCCGGGGGCACGGTGAGCGTCGATGGGCAGCTCGACGACAGTGGCGATGTGCCGCGGATACGGCTGAACGTGCTCGTCGACGCGGTCGAGCTGGGCGCGCTGATCGAGCGCGGCGCGGGGGCTGTCAGTGGCGGTCCCGCACGTGGCGCCATCTCGTTGACGGCGAGCGGGCGATCCCTGGCCCGGCTGCTCGCCGATATTCAGGGGGATGTGGTCGTTTCAATGGGCAAGCTCGATGTACACGAAGCGCCGAGCGCGTCCCGCTGGGCGGAGGTGGCGAGCGTGTTGGCCCGGGGTTTCGCGCAGGAGACCGGCGACGCCCCGGTCGCCGCGGCCCGCTCGACGATCTACAGATGTGTCGTGGCCGCCTTCCGGGCCGCAGACGGGAAGCTGACCAGCGACGCAGGCATTGCACTCGAGACCAACGACGCCGTGATCGGCGGTGGCGGCACCATCGATTTTGGCGCCGGCACCTTGCATGTTGCGCTCGATGCGATCGCCCGCGAGACGGCCGAGGGCGCGCCTCGTCCGGCGCCGCTGCGGTTGGCGTTGACGGGACCGATCGCGCAACCGGAGCTGCGGCTCGACCGCGACGCCGGCGATGGTCGAGCGCCGGCCGCCGGCACCTATACCTGCGACAGCACGCTCAAGCGAGCGAGCACACCGAGCACAGCGCAGCGGACGGCGCCCCTCTGAGCAGCGGAACGGCAGCACATGCCCGCTGCAGCGTCGCGCGGTGCGTGTCCTCTTGCGCTAGGGTGACAACCTCTGCGGGAAGGTGGGCTGGCAACGGCGGGTGGTGTCGTTGCCCTGGGGACGACCTCGCTCGCCATCCGCTGCTGCGCGTAGGCGGCGTGCCGTCCGCTGAGCAGGAACGGGGCTACTTGGTTTTCCAAGCGCCGGTGGAGTCGCGCACGTAGCGACCACCCGGCTCGCGCTCTACGAGCTTTTTACCCGCCAACGCCGCAACCGCGTTCACGGACACTTTGTTCTTCTCGGCGATGACTCGGTACTGCTGCTGCCGCTGCAAGTTGATCTCGTCGATCGTGCGCTGGGTTGCCGCGTCGACCGACTTGCCGGCGACGACGCCGATGTAGCCGTTGGCCATCTCGCCAACCGTCCCGGCATTCTTGGCGGCGTCGAGGCCGGCAGCCAATGCCGGCGCCACGAGCAGAGCCGCAAGCACGCCCGCGGCAGCACAGTGGATGAGACGCTTACGAATCGTCGCTAACAGGCTCATGATCAGCTCGGTGCTCCTCAGAATATATCCGGATTTTCGGCGAGCAGCTGCTCCAGATCTCTCTCGACCTTGACGCGAATCTCCTGCTCGATTTTCACGTTGAGGTTGATCACGATCGGCTCGTCGGGCGGCTCGATCTTCACCTTGGGTTGGCAACCGTAAAGAGAGATGGCCAGCGCCACGGCTCCCGCACTGCATATACGGCTTGCTCTGATGATCACGTCTTTGCTCCGGAAACGTTGGGGCATTATTCCGACGGCATGCTAAACCGACGCTGAATGGATTCCGGTATGCGATATCCGACCAGCCCCTGTTGCAGCAGCTTCCCGAGCGCGCCCTCGAGACCCACGTTCAGCTCAATGGGATAGCCGTCGTAGAGCTCTGGATTGGACCCTCGAATGTGCATGCGAATGTTGAGCTCTCCGTACACCTTGCCATCGACGTCGATATCCAGTCCTTGATAGCGAAAGTCTTCGAGGGCCTTGCTAAGTAACGCCGTTTCGCCGCCGCTGATTCCCGGCGGCGCCGCGTAGCGAATGGTGCCTCCGGGACTGTGCGCTGTCAAACGGCCTCCCCGGATCTCGAGATCACCTCCTTCGAGAAACACCGGGAACTGCCCTGAGATGCGTCCGGTCGCCTCGAGCCGTTCGACCTCGAACAGTGCAAACAGCTGCGCCAGGTCCACGTCCTCCACGTTCAACGTCATGTCCTGGCGAGCCATGCCCAGGGAGAACACTGTCGGCGCTATGCGCAATGTACCACCGGACCACGGCCATAGCGCCTCCTGCAAACTTACTCTGCCGTGGGGCAGCAGCTCGAAACGCCAAATGCCGTTCTGCAGCGGTAGCCCGGGGTCGAACAATGCCACTTCGAGCACCTGGTCGGGTTCGCTGCGCGGTGGAAGCAGACTGGAGAAACGGATCGAGCCGCGGACCCCGCGAAGGTCCGCCAGACGCGTCTGCAGATCGAGCGATTCGCTGGTCACGACGCCAGCAGAGCGCACACCCCCGACCCCCCAGCTGAGCTCGCCGCTGGCCTTGAAGTCACCGCGTACCGCGGTGACGATGCCGCGCAACGCGGGGACCAGTCGGGTCGGATCGTGCGCCTGCGGTCCGAATTGCAGCACCGGTGTCGTCAGACGCACCTCGCCGCGACCGGCGTTGCGGTCGTGCTGTCCGCTTACCTCAGCCACTTCGCCGCGCTCCGGGTCGCTCAGCCGCAGCTCGAAGTGACTGACCGCACCCAGCGTCATGGTCCCGTCAGCAACCAGCGGCCCGATGAAGGGCGGCTCGGTCGTGTCTCGCACCGTAGCGCGGGCGATGTCGATGCTCAGCCGATTCGTCTCGGCAAGCCGTCCCGACAGTGTGGCGTCTTCTATGCTGAACGCGACGTCGGCGTCGGCTACCGACCGCAGCGCCAACGGCTGGCGAGTGGTGAACGCCAAGGCGCCCTGGTCAACGTCGACGTCGAGCGCGCCCTCGACATCGACGGACAGCGTGGGGGCCGGCTGAACGCCGCGCAGTGTCGCAACGACCTCGCCCTTGCCATCGGGCACCACGCGGCCGCTGCCAAGCGCAGTGCGAATCTGCCCCCGGCTGGAGCGGTAGGCCATCGTCACGGTGCCGCGACCGAGGACATCGGCGTTGGGCAGCAGCGGCGCCAGGGCTGCGGGGTCGCTGAGCGCGAGCTCGGCGCGTGCCGAGATCGCCGCGTCGGGATCGGACAGCGCCAGCGGCTCGAGCTCGTAGCTGAGCCGTGCCCCATCGCCGGCGGTGGTGATGACTCCATTCGCAGTGAGCTGTCGTCCGCTCCCGGGCCGCCCCGCGGCGGCCCCGCCGTCGCTCACGCGGGCGTCGAGCGTTCCGTGCACCGAGAGCTCGGAGCGCAGTCCCGACCACCGCGCCGCCTTCGTCTCGAAGACCAGCCGGCCGCGGCCGCGAGGCCAGTGGCGGGGCGCTGACGCGAGCGCCAGAAGGTCCGTGGCGCGCAGCTCGAAGTCGCCGTCGAGACGAAGCGCGCCACTGATCGCCGGCAGGCCGGTGCCGAGATCGGCCAGCTCATCCGCCGCAGCGAGCGCTACGGCGAGCTGGCTCGAGACCATCCCCTCGACGACATCTTCGGTGGCGCCGGAAATGGAGAGCCGGTTGCCCGCGGCGCTGACCGCTGTCAACGTCGAGCGCAGCGAGCGGCCGTCCAGCATCGCACTGAAGCCGGCTGTTTCGATGACCAGGTCGCGCAGGCGCCCGCTGCGCAGCTGCGCACTGGCGTCGACGAGCTCGAGGCCCTCGGGGCCGCGCACGATTTTCGCGTCGAGCCGCTCGAGGTCCAGAGCGGCGTGCTCGACGACGACCGAGCCCCCGCCGCTCGCGATACGTGCCTCGACGCGTCCGTCTGCACCCGCGTCGAGCTCGACGTCGACCGCCAGCTGCCCGTCTTCGTGGTGAACGATCGCCTGCGCCCGCAATGTGGCACCGTCGTCGCGCCGCTGCATCGACGCATCGAGTTCGACCTGCACTGCACCGAGTGGTGTGACGAGGGCGATCGCGCCGTTGAGGCTGGCGGCGGGTAAGCGGTCCCAGTCTGCGGCAGCGGTCGGTGCACCCCTGCCCCGGGTCAGCAGTGCGTCGATGACCGGGCTGGACAAGCGGCCGTTTGCCCACTCGGCGTGCAGCATCATGTCCTCGACGTCAATCTCATCGACCGTACCGCGCAGGATGCTCTGCGGCGAGAACCCGATGCGCACGCGCCGCGCCGTCAGCGCCGGGGCGTCACCGGCGCGCACGTCACGCAGCACCAGCTCGCCGAGGCCGACGTGTTCTACCGACACGCTGGCGGGTGCGATGCCGACGCCGGCAAGCAGACGAACGGTGAGATGCGCCATCAGAGGCGCGGCGCCCAACCATACCGCGCCGGCGATCGCCCCGAGCAGTGCGATGGCGAGGGCCGCGACGACGCGCCCGCGGCGCGGACGTTGGCGGTTGCCGCTATCCATTGCAGCGCCTTCGAAAGCGGTCCGTGGCGGCGACGACCAGCGCTATGCAACGCCCCATGGGTGCATCGTGCGTCGGGCCGGTCTGCGATGAGGGCCTGTCGAAGGTTACGACGGCTTGGAGCTTACCGTCAGCACGTCGCAGGGCGCTCGATGCAGCACGCCGGTGGCGGTCGATCCCAGCAAGAGCAGATCGAGGCCATGGGCGCCGTGAGTCCCCACAACGATCAGCTCGACGCCGTGCGCCTTGGCTGCTTCGACAATCGCGTGTTTTGGTGGACCCACCTCCACCCACAGCGCGCTGGCGTCGATGTCGCGGTCCAGCACCCACTTCTGCAGCAGTCCGCGGGCTCGCGCTACGAGCGCATCTTCCGTCGCCAGCTCGCGCGGCAGCTCGGCGCGAATGTAGCCGGGAGGGACGTATTCGACGACATTGAGCACGCTGAGGGATGCCCCGTACAGTGCGGCGAGTTCTTTGGCCCGCGCCGCGGGGGCGTCGCTCGCGGGCGATAGATCGGTGGCGAGCATGATGTGGCGATATTTGGACATGGACGGCTTCCTTCAGGTGCAAGTATTTCGTGTTCGGGGCTGCGTGCCGGCTGCTCCACCTCTGAGACCGACCTCGGCTGACACCGGGCACGGACACGGATACAGGGGTGATGACCTCGCGGCCGAGGCGCTCTGGGTGTGGCGCTGAATCCGACCATTTTCAGGGCAACCCGGAGTGCGGTCGACGCTCGAGCCCCGTGCGCTGCAGCATCAACGTCAGTGTCTTGCCGACCGATGCAGCTGTCAACAGAGCACGCCCGGGGCGAGGCGGAGTGTCAGGCAGCGGCCGCGTGCGCCGCCAGCGCGTGTGCTGCGGCGCGGGGTCCTGCCCCGGGGCGGCCACCGCAGGCGGTGGCCAGCCCATCGTCACCGTCAGAGCCGCGCGGCGGTGACGGTCGCTTGAAAAGCGGCGGCAGGACCGCATAACAACGCGAAAGGCGTTGTCGTTCCGGGGGGTCGATGAAGTTCAGGGACTATTACGCGATACTGGGCATCGAGCGCGACGCGACCCAGGATCAGATCAAGCAGGCCTACCGACGCCTGGCACGTAAGTTTCACCCCGACGTCAGCAAGGAGCCGGACGCCGAGAACCGCTTCAAGGAAGTGGGCGAGGCGTACGAGGTTCTCAAGGATCCGGAGAAGCGAGCCGCGTACGACCGCATCGGGGGTGGTTGGCAGGCGGGACAGGAATTCACGCCACCGCCCGGCTGGGACACCGGCTTCGAGTTCAGCGGCGGCGGCTTCACGGACGCCGGCGGTTTCAGCGACTTCTTCGAGGCGCTGTTCGGACGCATGGAGGCCGGTCGCGGGCCTGGTCCGGGTCGCGGATTCCGCGCCAAAGGCGAAGACCACCATGCGCGGATCATGGTCGACCTCGAGGACTCCTTCCACGGCCGCGCGCGCACCGTCACCCTGAGCATGCCCGAGGTGGGCGCCGACGGTCGCGTGCACACACGGCAGCGCACGCTCAATGTGCGTATCCCCAAGGGTGTTTGTGAAGGGCAGCGAATTCGCCTCGAAGGTCAGGGCGGATCCGGTTGGGGCGGCGCTCCCAAGGGAGACCTGTACCTCGAGATTCGATTCCGACCCCACCGGTTGTATCGGCCCGACGGCCGCGATGTCTTCGTGGAGCTTCCCATTGCGCCGTGGGAAGCGGCGCTCGGCGGCGTGCTGACGGTGCCGACGCTCGGCGGCAAGGTCGATCTCACGGTTGCTGCCGGCGCTCAGTCGGGGCAAAAGCTGCGTCTGCGCGGCCGCGGACTGCCGGGCAAGCCGCCCGGCGATCAGTACGTGGTGCTCAAGGTGGTGGTTCCAAAAGCGACGACACCCGAGGCACGGGCTCTGTATGAGAAAATGGCGCAGCAGTTTCCCGTCAACCCCCGCGCTGCGCTGGATGTCTAGTGCACCCCGAGCGCGATAGCCGACAGCGCATGACGGAGTGCCTGCTCGTGCAGCAGACCGTGACGGCACATCGGTCGACATCGAATCGAGGCAGCTGATGGAAGAGCGAACGTCGTCGTGCACCGCGATGGTGCTCGACGAAGGGATCAGCTTCACGTTGTACGAAGTCTGCCGCAGCTGCGGTGTGCACGCGGAGGTCATCGTCGAGATGATTGGCGAGGGAATCGTTACGCCGAAGGGGTCAAGCATGCGAGAGTGGCGCTTCGACGGCATCGCCATCCGCCGAGCGCAGCAGGCGCTGCGGCTGCAGGCGGATCTCGGCGTAAACCTCCCCGGGGCGGCGCTGGCATTGGAGCTGATGGAGGAGATCGAGCGACTGCGGCGTCTGGCCCTGCGCACCGGGGCGGTCTGATGACGGGGGTTGCGGCCGCTCAGCGGTCTCGGTTCAGCCAGGCCTGAAACATGAGCACTGTCCACAGGGTGTCGACGGACACCGCTCGGCCTTGTTTGAAGGCTTGCCAGGCGGACTGCACCGTCGCCGGGTTCAGATAGCCCTGCGCCCGCATCCGTGACGGTTCGAGCAGCGCTTCCGCCCAGTCCGCGAGCGGTCCCCGCAGCCACTGTCGCAGCGGAACGCTGAAGCCCCGCTTCGCTCGCTCGAAGGAGTGGCCCGGCAGCTGGCGCTGGAGAAGTCTGCGCAGCAGCCACTTGTCGCTGCCCTCGCGCAGCTTCAGTCCCAGCGGCAGCGCCCATACCTGTTCGACGACGCGGTGATCCAGCAGCGGGACCCGCACCTCCAGCCCGACGGCCATGCTGGCGCGGTCCACTTTCGTGAGAATGTCGTCGGGAAGGTAGGTCAGCATGTCGAGCAGCTGCTGTGCCGGGATGAACTCGCGCATCTGCTCGAAGACAGCGCTCTGGTGGCGGATGTCAGGTATCTCGCGGCCCCTCGCGACGAGACGTTCGACGTCGCGCCAATGCCAGTGTGTGCGGCGGTAGGCATCCGCTGCGTCGCCGGCCCGCAGCAGATCGGCCAGCTTGCGCGCCCGTTCCGGCAGGCGCAGTGGCCGCCGGTGGCGCGGCAGGGCGCGCAGCGCGCCGTCCCACACCTTCTCGGGAAGCGAGTCGATCACGGACGCCGCGCCGCGGCGCAGCGATGCCGGACATATTCGGGCGCGGCGCAGCACCGCATCGGCCCAACGGTAGCGTGTGTAGCCGGCAAACAGCTCGTCCCCGCCGTCGCCGGAGAGTGCAACCGTGACGTGATCGCGCGTGAACCGGGAGATGAGCACGGTGGGGATCTGGGAGCTGTCCGCGAAAGGCTCGTCATAGTGCTCGGGCAGCGTTGGCACGAGGTCGAGAATGTCTCGTGGCGCCGCCTCGAGCTCCGTGTGATCGGTGCCGAGGCGCGTGGCGACCTCTCGCGCGAACACCCGTTCGTCGTACTCCACATCGGGAAAACAGACGGTAAAGGTGCGCACCGGTTGCGCGGCGCACGCCTGCATGAGCGCAACGACGAGAGACGAATCGGTTCCACCCGACAGAAAAGCCCCCACCGGGACGTCGGCCAGCATGCGACGCCGTACGGCGTCGCCCAGCAGCGTGTGCAGCGCCGCCTCGGCTTCGGCGTCGCTGCAGGACACGGGGTCGGCGACGCCGCGGCTGGCGATGCGCCTGAGATCCCAGTAGACCTTTCGCTCGGGCTCCCCCTGCGTCCCGACGGTGACGAGCGTTCCTGGGGGGAGCTTCTCCATCCCTCGGTAGATGGTTGCCGGCGTCGGCACATAGCCCCAACGCATGTAGCTGGCCACGGCATCCGGGTCGGGCTCGTTGCGCCATCCCGGACAGCCGGCGAAGGCGCTGAGCTCCGAGGCGAAGCCGAGCAAGCCACCGCTGCGGCCCCAGTACAGGGGCTTTATACCCAGCCGGTCGCGAACCAGCGCCAGCTCGCGACGTTGACGGTCCCACAGCCCGAAGGCAAACATGCCGATCAGCCGCTCGAGCGCAGCGGCGAGACCCCATTCGTCGATTGCCGCCAGAAGCACCTCGGTATCGCTGCCGCCCTCGAAGCGATGGCCGAGTCGGTCGAGCTCGGCGCGCAGCTCCACGAAGTTGTAGATCTCTCCGTTGTAGCTGATCACGAAGCGGCCGCTCGCCGAGGTCATCGGCTGGTGGCCTTTCGATGAGAGATCGAGCACCGCGAGGCGACGGTGGCCGAGGCCAATGCCCGCCGAGTCGTCGATCCACACGCCTTTATCGTCGGGGCCACGGTGAGACAGCCGATCGCTCATGGTGCGCACAGCGGTCTCGAGGTCGACCGCGGTGTTGCCGATGCGAAGCAGTCCCGCGATGCCGCACATCGCCGTTCAGTCGCGCCCGGGCTGGGGGTCGCGCGGCGCGCCGCCGCGATGCGGAGCGCGGAATGCAGTCACGCGCGGCAGCGCGGCACACCGCTCTTGATAATCGCGCGAGAGCGGTGACACACTGCACTCGCCGACCGACGCCGATGCGCCATCGCGGGCAGGGCGCGGGCGCACCGTCCTCGCGACGCGCGGTCCAGTCGCGTCTCGGGGACGCCACCTCCACGGCTCCCTCGAGACAGTCATGGATCCGCTTGAGCTACGCAAACACAAGCTGCGCAACACGCTGCAGTCGCTGGCTCTGCTCTGTGCCATGGCCGCTCTGCTCGCAGCGCTCGGTTGGGCGATTGCGGGAGCCACCGGCGTCATGTGGGCGTTGGCGGCGGCAATCGTGCTTCCGCTACTGACGCCCACGATGTCGCCGCGTCTGGTGCTCAATCTTTACCGGGCGCGTCCCCTGGCCTCGGCGGAGCTCGATGCGGTCGCCGCCGTGCTCGCCGAACGAGCCGAGCTGGCGACGGTGCCCGAGCTCTATTATCTCCCCAGCGCCATGATAAATGCCTTTGCCGTGGGCACGCGAAACCAGGCCGCTATTGCGGTCACCGACGGAATGCTGCGGCGACTGCCGCCCCGCCAGCTGGTCGCGGTCCTGGCGCACGAGATGAGTCACATACGGAACAACGACATGTTCGTCATGGGTCTCGCCGATCTCTTCAGCCGGATGACCGGCTCGCTGTCGACGATCGGCCAGCTGCTGCTGGTGCTGAACCTGCCGCTGATGCTTTTCTCGGATTTCACCGTGAGCTGGCTGGCGATCGCGCTGCTGATCTTCGCGCCCATGGTGTCTAGCCTCATGCAGCTCGCCCTCTCGCGAACGCGGGAGTACGACGCGGATCTCGAGGCGGTGTCCCTGACCGGCGACCCCGAGGCCCTCGCCTCTGCGTTGGCGCACATGGAGCGCTACCAGGGTCGGCTCTTCGAGCAGATCATGCTGCCGGGTAGGAGAGTGCCCGACCCTTCGCTGCTGCGCACGCATCCGCCCACGGCGGAGCGGCTGCGGCGCCTGCGCGCGCTCGCCGGCAGACGTTTGCCCGACGAGCGGGATCTGGGTGTGTCGCTTGATCTCGACCGGATTCCACGCGTGTACGGACGTCCGCGTTGGCACATGCACGGTCTTTGGTACTGACCCGCAAAACGGTGTCGGTGCTCAATCGGCGACCTGCAGCGTCCATCCGTGCCGGTCTTTGATCTCCCCGTGCTGGATGGCCAGTATCTCGTCGTAGAGCGATCGGCTCAACGGGCCCGGTTCGCGATCGTTGATCTCCAGCGTTTCGCCGCGATAGGCGATGCGGCCCACCGGCGAGATGACCGACGCGGTCCCGGCCCCGAACACCTCGTCCATGGCGCCGCTCTTGATGGCCGCGACAATCTCGGCGATCGGCACCAGTCGCTCTTCGCACTCGAGGCCGCGGTCACGAACCAGCGTGATCACGCTGTCACGGGTGACGCCGGGCAGGATCGTTCCGCGCAGCGGCGGGGTGACCACCCGGCCGTTCATCTTGAAGAAGATGTTCATCTGACCCACTTCCTCGACGTAACGATGCTCGCGACCGTCGAGCCAGAGCACCTGGTCGAATCCCGCGCGGCGGCTCTCCTCGCCCGGCAACAGGCTGGCCGCGTAGTTGCCGGCCGTCTTGGCGAAGCCGGTGCCCCCCGGCGCGGACCGGGTGAAATGTTCCTCGACCTGGAGCGAGACCGCCGGGGCGTCGGGGTCGAAGTACTGTCGTACCGGTGATGTCATGATGATGAAGCGAAACCGTTGCGAGGGTCTGACATCGAGATGACTCTCGCTGGCGAAGATGAGCGGCCGAATGTAGAAAGCGTGCCCGCGCTGGTGGGGTATCCAGGCGTGGTCGATGCGGACCAGCGCGCACAGGGCTTCGGTAAAGACGGCCTCGTCGACTGCGGGTATGCACAGGCGCTGACAGGACTGCTGCAGTCGCGCCGCGTTCATATCCGGCCTGAAGATGCGGAAGACGCCGTCCTCGCCGCGGAACGCCTTGAGGCCTTCGAAGACCGTCTGCCCGTAGTGCAGGCTTGCCGTGCCGGGCTCGAGGGCGATCGGCGCGTACGGCACGATCTCCGCGCGGCCCCAGGCGCCGTCGGCGTACTCCTGGCTGAACATGTGGTCGCAGAAGACGGTGCCGAAGCCGAGCGCGTCAAAATCCACGCTGGGCAGCCGACTGCGTTCGACCCTCGTGATGGCGATGCGGGGCGTCATGGCGCGACTCGTGATTGACCCCCGGGTTTTAGGCGTTGGGCAGCCGCGCTGTCAAGCGGCCGCCCCGGCGGCGCTACGTCACGGCGATGCGCCGGGGCTGCAGCGCCTTTACCTTGGGCAGGGTGAGGGTCAGCGTCCCGTTGTGCATCGCCGCCGCGATGGCGTCCTGGTCGATCTCGTTCGAGAGGGCGAAGCGCCGCGAGTAGTGCCCGAGCGGGTACTCGCTGTAGACCGGATGCATGCCCCGGTAGGCATCGGCGTCGATGAAGCCTTCGATGGTCAGAACATCCTTCTCGAGGCGAATCTCCACCCGCTCCTTGGAGGTGCCTGGCATGTCCATGATCATGATCAGCGAATCGTCGGTCTCGACGATGTCGGTTGCCGGGACGTAGAAGCGCCCAGGCACCGTCTTCTCGCCTGAAGGCGTCGCTTCCTGCTTGATCAGCACCTCGTCGCCTTCGCTTTCATTGCGGTCGGTCATTCCCGTTTCCTCACCGTTGGTGTTGGGGGTGCTCGCTCAGCTCACCGCCACCGCTCTGGGGCGGTGCGCCTTCTCCCGCGGGCACAGGATCGCCAGAATACCGTCGTGGTACTCGGCCGTGACGCTGTTGGCGTCTATGGCGAAGGGCAGCGTAATGCTGCGGTCGAAGTCGAAGGACCGCCGTTCCAGGCGATGGGCGCTGGCGCCGGCGGGACGCTCGGTCGCCCGCCGTCCGGTGATGCGCAGCACGTCGCGCTCAACGTAGATCTCGAAGTCGCTCTTGTCCGCGCCGGGTATCTCGGCAAGAACCACGATGTCGTGGTCTTTCTCGAATATGTTGATGGGCGGGTTCGCGCCCCGACTGGCGGTTCGGCCCCCGAACCAGTCGCTGCGCCGTGAAGCCTCCGTCACGCGACTTTGCAATGCCGCCAACGCGCGCATGGTCTCCGCGAAATCATCCAGCATGTGTCACCTCCCTCGCTCGCATGTCTTCGGAAAAATGAGCCGCAACGGTTCGTCCGCGACGAGCACGTCCTCCGTATCGCTAGCGGACGACGATGAACAGCGCCACGTCGCCGCGAACGACGCGTAAGGCGATGGCGCGTTTTGCCGCATTCAACGCCTCGCGCAGCTCGTCGACGTCTCGAACGACGCTCCGGTTGACGCCCGTGATCACGTCACCTTCGCGTAACCCCTGCTGCCACGCGGGACTGTCGCGTTCCACACTGGCTACCAAAACGCCTTCGAGCCGACCGTACTGGGGCATACCGCGCTCGATGTTCTGAAACTCGGCGCCGGCGAGCTGTTCGGTCGAATCGCCGCCGCTGGCGACCGCCTGCTCCTGGGCGCCGACCGTTGCCGTGATCGACAGCTGGTCGCCCTCGCGCAGCAGGGTGATGTTGACCTTCTCGCCGACGGGAACGAGGCCGATGTGGTTGCGCAGATCGGACGAGTCGGCAATCTTCGTGTCGTCGACCTGCACGATCACGTCGCCGGCCGCGATACCGGCTTGCGCAGCCGGTGAGCCTTCCTCGACCTGCGTCACCAGCGCGCCCGCGCTGCGCGCCATGCCGAGCGCCTCGGCGAGATCGGGCGTCACGTCCTGTATGACCACGCCCAGCCGACCCCGGCGCACCTCGCCGAATCGGATCAGCTGGCCCATGACGGCACGCGCCATGTTGCTCGGCACCGCAAAGCCAATGCCGACGTTGCCCCCCGCCGGTCCGATTATGGCGGTGTTGATCCCAACGAGCCTGCCGTCGAGGGTGATCAGCGCGCCGCCGGAATTGCCCGGATTGATGGAGGCATCCGTTTGGATGAAGTCCTCGTAGCCCTTGATGTTGAGGCCGCCGCGCCCGAGCGCGCTGACGATGCCGGAAGTGACTGTCTGTCCGAGGCCGAACGGATTGCCGATGGCGACGACGAAGTCGCCGACCTGCAGGGCTTCGGAGTCGGCGAACTCCAGAGCGGTGAGCGCCTCGGCGTCGATCTTGAGCAAGGCGACGTCCGTGCCGGCGTCGCTGCCCACGAGCTTGGCGTCGAAGGTACGTCGATCGGTGAGGGTAACCTTGATCTCCTGGGCATCCTCGACGACGTGATGGTTGGTCAGCACGTAGCCCTCTTTGGCGTCGACGATCACGCCGGATCCGGCGCTCATGCGCGGCTCGGGCTGCTCGGGCAGATCGAAGAAACGACGGAAGAACGGATCGCGCAGCAGCGGGTTGTCGACCTCCGGCGCACGCGATACCACCGCAATATTGACGACGGCGGGCGTCACCGAGCGCAAGACCGGCGACAGCGTCGGCAGTCCGCTTTCGTTGAGAGGGAGCGGGATGTTGGCCGTCGCCGGTCGCGCGGCAATGGCGGCGACGATGGCGAGCGGCACGAGAACCAGCACGCGAAGAGAGTGACTCATCTCAGTTACTCCTGGTCGTGAACTCGCCGCTGGGCGATCGACCGGTATCCGGTATCGCGACCTCGTCGATATGGGTGTCGCAATGACCCATTTCAAGCCGGCACGGAGCGGGTTCCCGGCGGGCGCTGTAACGGACGTGCGATCATGCGCCGCGAATGTCGTCCTGCAGAGACATGAGCGCCGCGTTGCCGCCCTGCGCGGTGGTATTGATGCTGAGCGTGCGCTCGGTGGCGAACGCCTTGAGGTAGTTCGGTCCGCCGGCTTTGGGCCCGGTGCCCGACAGACCCTCGCCACCGAATGGCTGAACGCCGACGACGGCGCCGATCTGATTGCGGTTGACGTAGATGTTACCCACCTTGACGCGTGCCCGTATGTGCTCGACCGTATCGTCGATGCGGCTGTGTATGCCCAGCGTCAGACCATAGCCAGTTCGGTTGACCTGGGCGATGACATCGTCGAGATCCTTCGCATCGAATCGGATCACGTGCAGTATCGGTCCGAAGACTTCGCGTTCCAGGCGATCGATGGCGTCGATCTCGAAAGCGCGTGGGGCAAAGTAGGTCCCGTGCTTGCACTCCGGTGCCACGTGGCATTCGTAGATGAGCCGTGCTTCGCGCGCCATTCTCGCGGCGTGCCGCTCGAGCGCCTGCAGCGCGTCGCCGTCGATCACCGGCCCGACATCAACGGCGAGCGAAGCCGGATCGCCGATCTCGATCTCCGCCATGGCGCCGCGCAGCATGGTCAGTATCCGGTCTGCAACATCGCTTTGCAGGAACAGCACGCGCAGCGCCGAGCAACGCTGGCCGGCGCTCTGAAACGCCGAGGACACGGCATCAGCGACAACCTGCTCGGGCAGAGCGCTCGAGTCCACCAGCATGACGTTCTGCCCGCCGGTCTCGGCAATGAGCGGCACGATCGGTCCCTGCTTGGCGGCCAGCGCGCGCGCAATCGCCCGCGCCGTGTCGGTGGAGCCCGTGAATGCGACGCCGGCGATGCGCGGGTCGGCGACCAGTGGTGCGCCCACGCCGGGGCCGTCGCCGGGCAGCAGCTGCAGCACGTCGCCGGGTATGCCCGCCTCGTGGAACAACCGCACGGCGCGGGCCGCGATCAGCGGCGTCTGCTCCGCCGGCTTCGCCACCACGGCGTTGCCCGCTGCCAGCGCGGCGGCGATCTGGCCGGTGAATATCGCCAAGGGGAAATTCCAGGGGCTGATGCACGCGAAGGTGCCGCGGCCGTGCAGGGAAAGCCGGTTGTCCTCGCCGGTGGGGCCGTCCATGGTCAGCGGCGCGCCGAACTGGGTGCGGCAGTGCGCCGCGTAGTAGCGGCAGAAATCGACCGCCTCCCTCACCTCGGCCACCGCGTCGGCGACTGTCTTGCCGGCCTCCCGCATGGCCATCGCCATGAGCGTGGGCATGTCCTGCTCGAGGGCGTTCGCCATCTCGTCGAGGCAGGCCGCCCGGGTCGCCGCCGGGGTGAGATCCCAGCCATCGGCGGCGCGCGTCGCCCGGACCAGCGCCTGCTCGACGTGGCCCGCCGTCGCCTCCACGACACAACCGATCCGCCTGCGCCGGTCGGCGGGGTCGTGCAGCGGGCGTTCCGTCCCCGTCTGCAGCACACCGCCGATGATGGGACCGGCCCGCCAGTCGCCCGCCCCGGCGGCGCGTACGCGATCGGCGAGCGGCCGCAGCTGTGCCGGATCGCTCAGGTCGATGCCGGCCGAATTGGCCCGCGAGGGCCCGTAGAGCTCGCGCGGCAGGGGTATCCGAGGATGCGGCTTATGCGGCAGTTGGGCAGCCTGCCCCACGGGGTCGGCCACGATCTCGTCGACCGGCGTATCCTCGTCGATGATGCGGTTGACGAACGAGGTGTTGGCGCCGTTCTCGAGCAGCCTGCGCACGAGATAGGCCAGCAGATCCTCGTGGCTGCCCACGGGCGCGTAGATCCGGCAGGGCCGGCTCAGACCCTCGGCGTCACGGACTTCCTCGTAGAGCACCTCGCCCATGCCGTGCAGACGTTGAAATTCGTAGTCGGTCGCGTCGCCCGCCATCTCGACCACGGCTGCCAGCGTGTGGGCATTGTGGGTCGCGAACTGCGGATAGAAGTCCTGCGCGTGGTCGAGCACGCGCCGTGCGCAGGCGAGATACGAGACGTCGGTGGATACCTTGCGGGTGAAGACAGGATAGCCGTCGAGACCGCGCTCCTGGGCGCGCTTGATCTCGGCGTCCCAGTACGCACCCTTGGTGAGACGCAGCATTATCCGGCGTCGGTGGCGCAGCGCGAGGTCGGCGAGCCAGTCGATCACGGGCAGTGCGCGCTTCTGGTACGTCTGCACCGCGATGCCCAGGCCGTCCCAGCCCGCGAGCGCGCGGTCGGCACAGAGCGCCTCGAACAACCCCAGCGAGATCTCCAGCCGGTCGGCTTCCTCGGCGTCGATGGTGAAGCCGATTTCGGCGGCTTGTGCCGCCTGCGCGAGCGCGGTCAGCCGCGGCAGCAGCTCGGCCTCGAGGCGGCGCTGTTTGGCGAACTCGTAGCGGGGATGCAGCGCCGACAGCTTGATCGAAACGCCCGGACCGTCGATCCAGCGTCGCCCTCCCCCGGCCCGGGCGAGCACCGCGATGGCGTGCGTGTACGCATCGAAGTACCGCTCGGCATCCGCGGCGGTGCGCGCGGCCTCACCGAGCATGTCGTAGGAGTGACGGTAGCCGGCACGCTCGTCGTCGCGACCCCGCTCGATCGCTTCTTCGATAGTGCGACCCATGACGAACTGACGACCGAGGATGCGCATGGCCTGAACCACCGACTGCCGGATAACGGGCTCGCCCATGCGTCCGACGAGGCGGCCCAGCACCGAACGGACCGACTGGCCCTGGTACTCCTGCAGGGCGACAATGCGTCCGGTGAGCATCAGTGCCCACGTCGACGCGTTGACGAACAGCGACTCGCTGTGGCCCAGATGCCGCTCCCAGTCGGCCGGGCCGAGCTTGTCGCGGATGAGCCGGTCGGCGGTGTCGGCATCGGGGATGCGAAGCAGGGCTTCGGCCAGGCACATGAGCACCACCCCTTCGCGGGTGGACAGCTCGTATTCGTGGAGGAAGGCGTCGAGACCGCCCCCGCCGATCCGCCGTCGGCGGACGGCGGCGACCAGCGCGCGAGCCCTTTCCGTGATCCGTTCGACGACCTCGGTTGGCAGACGCGCGACGGCGATGAGCTCGTCCACCACAGCACTTTCGTCGGCGCGATAGTGCTCGCCGATACGGCGGGCCAGCGGGCTGTTCAGCGACAGTGCGGAGTCGAAGATCACCGCGGCGGGCGAGACGTCGGGAGGCCGCAGGACTAGCCGGTCGAGAAACCCGGATTGTCGGCGATGCCCTTGACCACCGGGACGTTCGGCTCGATGTTGCGCACCACTTTGACGTCACGAAGATAATCGGCGACGACGTCCCACACCGGTTTGCCCGGGGGCTGCGGATTGACGCTGGCCCATCCTGCGACGCGATAGACCTTGGCCGGGTCGAGCGGCTTGCCGTTGAACTCCATCGCCGAGATCCGCGAACCGATGCTCTGCTGCGGGTCGATGGTGTAGCGTAGCCCCCCGACACGCACCATGTCTCCGCCCATCTGGTAGTAGGGATCCGGGTTGAACAGATTGTCGGCGATGTCCTCCAGGATGGTTTTGATCTGCTCGCCCGTCATCTCGTTCAGGGTAGCCGTCGCGTAGGTGATGGCCGTCTGGTCCATCAGCCTTTCCATGGTGATCGTGTCGCCGGGCAGCACGGTCGTGCCCCAGCGGAATCCCGGAGAGAAGGCGATGTCGGCGTTCTGCATAGCGATCAGCGCGTCGCAGATCAGCTGATCGAACGTGCCGTTGAAGTTTCCGCGGCGGTACAGCGTCGACTCCGTCGTTGCCAGCACTTCGTCGAGCTGCTCGCGAAACGGCGCCCGCACGTTTTCGATGAAAGAGGCCATCTCGCCGTCGGGCTCGATGAGGTTGGAGAAGACCGGCAGCATCTTGAAGCGGTAGTCCGTAACGGCGCCGCTCTTGACCTCGAGGTCCAGCACGGACAGGAATTTCCCGTTGGAGCCCGAGTTGACGACCAGCGTCTTGCCGCCGGGGTTGGCGACGATGGACGGCTCGGGCATGGCGTCGTGAGTGTGGCCGCCCAGGATGACGTCGACCCCGCTGACGCGGCTTGCCATCTTGAGATCCGTGTCCATGCCGTTGTGCGAGAGAACGGCGACCACCTGAGCCCCCTGATCCCGCACCTCGTCGACCAGCTCCTGCAAGCGCTCGTCGCGGATGCCGAAGCTCCAATCCTCGACGAGATAGCGCGGGTTGGCGATGGGCGTGTAGGGAAACGCCTGGCCGATGATGGCCACGGGGACGCCGTCGAGCTCGCGCACGGTGTAGGGGGGAAACACGGGCTCTTCGCCGAAGCTGATGTCGAAGACGTTTTGGGCGACGAACTCCGTGTGTCCCGCCAGCTCGTTCTCGATAATGTCGAGCACGCGCTCCTTGCCGTACATGAACTCCCAGTGCCCGGTCATGATGTCGACGCCGAGCAGCTTGGTGGCATCGACCATGTCCTGCGCCTGTGTCCACAGCGACGTGGCGGACCCCTGCCAGGTATCGCCGCTGTCGAGCAGCAGCGAATGGGGGCGCTGCGCGCGCACCTGCTTGATGAGCGCGGCGAGATGCGCGAAGCCGCCGACTTTGCCGAAGCGTTGCGCCGCGTCGGCGAAGTCGAGATACGTGAAGGCATGGGCCTCGAGGGTGTTAGGCGAAATGCCGAAATGGGCGAGCAGCTTATCGCCGACCAGATGCGGTGCCTTGCCCTTGGCGCTGCCGACGCCAATGTTGATGCTGGGTTCGCGGAAGTACACCGGCAGCAGCTGCGCGTGACAATCGCTGAAATGGATCAACGAGAGGTTGCCGAATGGAGGCAGGTCGTAGGGCGCCCCGGTTTCAGACTGCGCCAACGCCGGCAGCTCGAATCCAGCCGCGCCGGCGACCGCCAGCATGTGAAGAAACTCGCGTCTCGAAAGACTCATAACGCTGCTGCTCCTGTTTGCGGCCAGGCGCTGCGGGGAGCCGCGACCACCTGTGTTCTGAGTGTATCGGCTGCTGGGGCCGCCGCGAGCGGTCCGCGCCCGTCTGAGAAAAAAAAGCCCGGTCGGTGGGGACCGGGCTTGGCTGCCCTTCGCCGGCTCGCGGGGCCGGCCCGGCGTTGGTGTCGTCGTGCCCTACTGGCGCTGGCTCGGCGACTTGACGGGCACGCCTGTGTTCATCACCGCCTCGTAGAACTCGAGTGCCTTGTACTCATCGCTCTGGGGCGCCGACGCCGTGGCGCGCACCTGCTCGTTGCAGCCCCCGTAGCGCCGGTGTACCGTTCCCCAGGGCTTGCCCGCGACGGCCCACTTGGTGCGGTAGACGGGAAACCCCGTGGTATGACCGAGCCCGGCGCTCAGCACGTCGCCTCTGAGCTTGTTGCCGGCGCTGCGAACGTGACAATCGGCGCACGAGAAATTCAGCTGACCGCGTTTTGTCCAGTAATACTTCCGGCCACGCTCGTACCACTTCACCGCACCGGGATGGCTCACGTCCACCGCCATCGGCTGGCCGTTGAACTGCTCACGAAACGCTGACACCAGCAGCGCGATGTCGCCGGTCTTCAAGTTCTTGATCGGCTCCTCCCCGTTGGCCGCCAGGCAGTCGTTGATGTCACCCTCGATGGTGCGCAGGGTGTCGGCCTCGGCGTCGTAGTACGGGTACTGCGTCGCCGGCGGTTTGTCGGTAAAGCAGGCGGCGAACGTCTTGCCGTTCTTGAACGGCGTCGCCCACATCTCGCGCGCCGTTTCCAGGTCCGGCTCGTAGGGTGGAAACTCCATCAGCAGCTCCCAGTTTGCACGACGCTCGGCATACTGCGGCAACGCGTTGACGCCGTCGCTGTAGGCCTGCAGCGAGACATCCGGGAAACGCTGCTGAAAGAAGCCCTGGAAGGCTTTGATCTCGTCCTCGACGCTCGTGGCGCCGGCGCTCAGGGGAGCGCCGAGCAGTGCGCAGACGACAACGGTGGACGCGATACGCTTCATACGATTCTCTCCTCTGAATTCCCGCATTGTTCGGCACACCTCCCCGAGAGCGCTGGTAACACCGTCCGGGCGGCGGTTCCGCGCCGCGGTGCGCCTGTCCGTGGCGCGCCGGTCGCGAACGTTCCTCCGCCGCTTCAGCTCACGGTAGCTTCGGCGCTGCCGCTCTCGCCGGTATTGTCGGTCCAGGCGACGGAGACGGTGTCACCCGACTTCGCCCCCTTGAGCTGAATCCCGATGAGCGGGTTCTTGCTCACCCCCGTGCCCAGATTCGCCTG
>JBFEOO010000029.1:0-40494 GCA_041550555.1 Arenicellales bacterium | reverse complement strand
GACTACGACGTGTCGGCGCACGAACGCGGGCTGCCCGTATTCCGCACCACCCGACGGCTCGCTCCCGGCGAGGGGCTGACCATCGCTGTCGGCTGGCCGGCGGGCTTCGTCGAGCGGCCGGGCCGGGCGCAGCGCATGGGCTACCTCCTGCGCGACAACGCCATCGCGGTGGTGGGCGTGGTCGCGCTGCTCGTGCTGCTCGCCTACTACCTCGTCGTGTGGGATCGATTCGGGCGCGACCCCGCAGCGGGGGTCGTCATCCCGCGCTTCGAGCCGCCGCGGGGGCTGTCGCCGGCTGCAGTCCGCTACATACGACGGATGGGCTTCGACCACAAGGGGTTCGCGGCCGCTGTCATCAACATGGCCGTGAAGGGCTACTTCGACATCGACGAGGACGACAAGGAATTCACGCTGCGCCGCAGAGACGATGCCGATCCGTCGCGGCTCTCGCCCGGCGAACGCAAGCTGGCCAATCGCCTGCTGGGCGCGGGCAACGAGCTGACGCTGCGCAAGCAGAACCACCGGCTGATCTCCGGCGCCGTCGACGCCTTGAAGCGCTACTTCGATGCCGAGTACCACACGGTGTATTTCCGCCGCAACAGCGGTCTGCTGCTCCCCGGCATCATGTGGGCCATACTCGTCGTGATCTGCGTCGCCCTGCTCAGCGGATCGCTGTCGCCCCCCGTGATCTTTTCGACCGCTTGGGTGGCGATGTGGTCCGCCGCCGTGTTCTTCATGTGGATGAGACGGCAGTTCGTCATGGCGATTATCTTCACCGTCATCGAGATCGTTGCCATCGCCACCGCCATGTTCGATTTGATCTCGCCGCGGATCATGGTCCTGCTGCTGGCGCTCGTCGGTGTGAACCTGCTCTTCTACTACCTGCTGCGTGCGCCTACCCGGCTCGGTCGCCGGACGATGGACGAGATCGAGGGCTTTCGCCGCTACCTGGAGGTGGCCGAGGAGAATCGGCTGAACGTGTTGAACCCGCCCGAACGCACGCCCGAGCTGTTCGAGCGCTACCTGCCCTACGCGCTCGCGCTCGGCGTCGACCAACAGTGGTCGGACAAGTTCGCCGGGGTGCTGGCCCGAGCGGCGCGCGAGCCCGAGGGTTACCGACCCCGCTGGTACCGCGGCTCGTCGTGGCGCGGGGCGAGCGCGCCGCGCTTCGCGTCGGCGCTGGGCTCGAGCCTGACGTCGGCAATCTCGTCGTCGTCGGTGGCGCCCGGCTCGAGCTCCGGCGTTGGCGGCGGCGGCTCGTCGGGGGGCGGCGGCGGCGGCGGCGGTGGCGGTGGCTGGTAGAACGCCGGCGCCGCCCGCCGCGTTCGATGACCTGACCTAAGCCACAGCGGACCGCGGTTCGGCGGCGCGCGGCGGTGCCGCGGACTGTCCCGCGCGAGCCTTACTGAACTTTGGAATCCGGCGCAGCGAGCAGAGTCGGGATATGTGCGACGGGAATGGGGGGCGAGAAATACGCTCCCTGCGCGATCTCGCAGCCTTCCCACCTGAGAAAGTCGAGCTGATCCTGCGTGCCGACACCCTCCGCGACCACGACGATCCCCAATGTGTGCGCGAGGGCGATGATCGCTCTCGTCACCGCACCGCTGTGCGTATCCTCGGTGGCCCTTTGTACGAGAGAGGGGTCTATCTTCAACCGGTCGGGCTGAAAACGTTTGAGCTGTGAGAGCGAGGCGGTGCCCATTCCGAAGTTGTCCACGGCTATCCCAATGCCCAACGCCTTGAGCCGGCGGAGGGTGTCGCCGCCGGTCTGCAGATTTTCCATGAAAGCCGATTCCGTTACTTCCAGCTCAAGATGTTCCGGCGTCAGATCGTTGATGCTCAGGCTGTGCGCGACCGACGCAAACAGATTGCCCCGGTGAAGCTGCACGGGTGAAGCGTTGACTGCCACACGCAGCCGTTCCACCCCGAGACTGCGCCATGCTCTGCTCAAGGCACAGGCCCGGCTCAGCACCCAATCGGAAAGAGGGGCTGTCAGGCCCGAGCGATCTGCGATCGCTATCAGCGCGGCGAGCGGAATCGACTGGTTGTCGGTTTGCCAGCATGGCAGGAGCTCGATACCGACCACGGCGCCCTCGTCGAGTTCGACTTGAGGTTGAGCGGTGAGGGTCAGGTCGTCATTCTCGATGGCCCGCCGCAGACGCTCTATCGTGATATTGGGATGTTTTCCAGGTCGGGACGCCTCGTGAGTTCGACCGAAACGCCTGAGTCGCCTCATCCGGTCGTAGGCGCGCAGCGAAGAGATCAAAACGGAGTGAAGCTTCTGCGAAGTAATCTCGGTCTTGAGAAAATATCCGTTGATCGCGTACTGCAATATGACATCGTGCTCGGGAGCTTGCCCAGGTTGTCCTGTTCTGAGGACGATCTGCACGTCATCGTTATGCAGGTCTTCGCGGACGTAACGACACAGCTCCAAGCCTGCATCATCCGTCTCCATGACCACATCGAGCAGCACGAGGGCCATGTCAGGTTTCTCCGCAAGCAAGTTCTTCGCCTCCGCGGTGGAGTACGCGCTGTGTATCTCGATGCCCGAGCCACAGAATTGCGCATTGGAGAGCACCATTCTCGTGACTTCGTGAACCTCGGGTTCGTCGTCGACGATGAGCACCGTCCAGTGGGGCGGGCCGGCGATGTCGTGGGCTTTCGGACCGGATCGAAGAGTCGCTGTTCTCGAGATTTGCTCAGCCACGTTGTTCCCCTCCAACGGTCTGCGCCGCGTCATCGAGCTGCGACGGCGAAATGTTGACCTGCCGCGGAATCCGAATGATGAATGTGGTGCCGCTGCCCGGCACACTTTCCACTTTGATGGTTCCCTTGAGCTGGCCCGTGACGGCATTGTACGCCACGTGAAGGCCGAGTCCACTCCCGCCACTGCTGCGGCGGGTCGTAAAGAAGGGTTCGAAGATCTTCGGTAGCACATCTCCCGCTATGCCGCGTCCGTCGTCCGAGCACCGCACCTCCACCTCGTCGTCTTCCACCCGCCTCGCCGAGATCCGGATTAGTCCTTTGTCGCCGGGCTGATAGCCGTGATTGAGGCTGTTCATGATCAAGTTGCCGAGCACCTGTCCCAGCGGGCCCGGATAGCTATGCAGAATTATGCCCCCCGGACAGGCTATCGTGACGCTGTGTGGCGATCGCTTGAGCTGCGGCTGCAGACTCGCGACCGTCTCCCGCAGCAAGTCGAGCAGGTCGAATTGGCGTCGGTCGTCGCTGGCGCGATCGACGGCAACCTGCTTGAAGCTTTTGATAATGTCCGCCGCGCGATTGGCGTTCGACAGAAGTAGGCGCGCGGATTCCTCGGCATCGCGCAGAAATGTCTCGAAATCGCCGTTGTCGAACTTGCCATCGGTCATCCGTTGCCGTACGAGCTTGACCTGGTCATCGAGGAACGATGCTGCGCTGACGACGATGCCCACGGGCGTATTTATTTCGTGGGCAACACCGGCGACCAGGTTGCCGAGCGAGGCCATTTTCTCCGATTGCACCAGCTCCTCGCGTGTCGCCTCCAGGTAGCGCATCGAGTTCAGCAGCTCCTTCTCGGCGAGTTCGCGACTTTCGTGTGTGAGCACGACCCAGAACGCGCCGATGGCAATCAACACAAGTGCCCCCGCGTAGAGTCGCAGAAAAATGCCGGGCAGATCGAGGTTGGAAATCGTTGGAGATGCTCCCAAAAGCTGATAGGACAGCAGCAAAGCGGCGCCCGTTGCGAGAGAAGTGAAGGCGAAAAGCGCCAGGAAACGGCTGATGCGGCGGGTGAATCCAGGCTCGACGGTGGCCCGCGTGAATAGTGTGTGCGCTGCGTCGAAGTCCTTTCCCTCGACGTGGGTGGGCTGTTTGCAGACGTCGTGGCAGTGAACATCGAGGCTGCAGCACAGCGAGCAGATAGGACCTTTGTAGAAAGGGCAGTGCGCGAGATCCTGCAGCTCGTAGTCGTGCTCGCAGATCGAACAGGTAAGGCGGCTGGGTTGGACGTTCGGCGTATATCGCTCGTGTGCCCTGGCGACGTAGTATTTTCCCTTCGTGGCGATGCCGATGACTATTGCGGCTGTAAACGCTGTGGCCAACGACAGGAAGGCGGAATACACCTGTGCGACTTCGCCGAGCGCGCCTGCGTAGGCGAGGAGTGAGAGTGCCGAGGCGATCAGCATCGCTCCACAGCCCACCGGGTTTATGTTGTAGAGATGGGCGCGCTTGAACTCGATGTAGGGAGGGCTGATGCCGATGGGTTTGAGTACGGTCAGATCCGCCACGATGGCGCCGATCCACGCTATGGCGATATTGCCGTAAACGCTCAAGACGGCCGTCAACGTCTCGAAAATGCCGAGCAGCATCATGAGCAGGGCAATCAGCACGTTGAAGATCAGCCAAACCACCCTGCCGGGGTGGTAATGCGCGACCCGCGAGAAGAAGTTTGACCAAGCGAGCGACCCCGCATAGGCGTTGGTCACGTTGATCTTGATCTGGGAAAGCAGCACGAAGATCGTTGCAACACCCAGCACGATCAGCGGCGAGTCGAATACGAATTCGTAGCCCTTGATGTACATGTGAATCGGCTCAACGGCGTCGCTGTAGCCGCCCCCGTGACTGATAACGAGAAATGCGAGCAAACCGCCGGCGAAAATCTTGAGACCACCTACGATGATCCATCCGGGGCCGGCCGCGACCAGCGAAGTCCACCAACTGCGCATGTTGCGATCGGTGCGGTCGGGAAGGAAGCGCAGGTAATCGGCCTGCTCACCGATCTGCGGGACCAGTGAGAAAAGAACACCGCACGCCGCACCGAACATGAGCAGGTCGAATTGCCCGGCATCGTCGCCCCGGCCGCTGAAAGCCAGCCAGCTGCGAATGATGTCGGGCTCCGCTAGAAAAATGTAGACAAAGGGCAGCACCAGGAGCACGATCCACAACGGTTGCGTCCAAAGCTGCAGCTGGTTGATGAGGGTGACACCAAAAAACGTGATCGGAATAATGACCAACGAAGAGACCACGTAGCCGATCGTAATCGGCAACCCCAGGCTGAGCTCCAGCGCCTGTGCCATGATCGCCGCCTCGAGGGCGAAGAAGATGAACGTGAACGAGGCGTAGATAAGCGACGTTATCGTCGAGCCAAGATAGCCGAAGCCCGCGCCGCGGGTCAGCAGATCCATGTCGATGTTGTATCGGCTCGAGTAGTAGGTGATGGGAAGGCTCGTTAGGAAGATAAGCAGAGAAACGACGAGAATCGCCGGCAACACGTTGGCTGCGCCGTAGTTGAGCGTGATCACGCCGCCGATGGCCTCGAGCGCGAGAAACGAAATCCCGCCCAGCGCGGTGTTGGCCAGCAATGGTGAGGGCCATTTGCGGTAGGTCTTCGCCGCGTAGCGAAGTGAGTAATCCTCCAACGTTTCGTTGGCGACCCACCTTTGATAGTTCCGCTTAAGTCTAATAGCCGTCATCCGATCGCCTGCGGGTAATGAGCGAAACGCGGAGCAGTCGTCGTACGCGAGGAATGGTGGGATAGCGTGGAAGGGCTTGTCAATTCTCGATGTTGCCGGCGCTGGACGGTAGAAGTGGCCTGCCGCAGCCGGGAAACGTGGAGAAGTGCGCGAGCGAGCACGTTGAGGGTCTTGACTCGAAGGCGCGTTTGACGCAACGTACGGCCGTGATCCAACGATAAGCCGTGCGGGGCACTTCGGGTGGTCTACCCGTTCTCCCGATGCGGTCGATTGGGCGCCTCTGCCCAGGCTTGGTGCGACACGAATCGAACGGAGCTCGGCCCGACGCCGTGCTGCGCTTCCAGCCGATGCCAGCCCGGTGTGCCCGAGCAAGGAGGATGGTGTTGTGCCAACCACTGGGAAATCTTTGGCCCCGGCGTCGGCCCTTGATCTCAACTCGCTGATCCACGTTATCCATACCTCGACGAGTGGGCAGGGGGAGTGGGCCGAGGCATTGAGTCGTGTGCTGGCGCTGTACGATGCGCGGTCGGTAGCTATAGCCCGCTACGACTTCTCGACAGGACGCGGTGCAGGATGTTTTCAGTATCCCGCTAGCTCAGACGTCAGCGCGATTTACACCGGTGAACAGTGCTCGCGAAATCCGTGGTTCATGTCGAGCCTGGATTTCCAGGAGGCGTGCGTCGTTACCGGCGACGAGCTGCTCACCCACAAGGATTTCTCGCGAACGGACTACTACCAGCGATCGCTAAAACACCACGATCTCTTTCACTGGCTCTGCGGCGTGGTGTCGCGCCGCGATGACGTCATTCACTATCTGTCGATCTACCGCGGCAGGAAACAGGAGGGGTTCACCGCCGCCGACAAGAAGATGCTGAGGTCCATCCTCGAGCACTTGAAGATACGACTGGAAAGTGATTGGGCGCTTCTCCGCGAGCGCAGTTTTGTCAACCTGCTCGGCGACGTCGTGGAACGCGTCGGCGCCAGCGTCATGGCGGTGGACCGCGACGGTACAGTCGTCTTTAGGAATCGCGGATCGGAGGAATTCTTCGAGCGTCACGGGGGTCTGGAGATCGTCGAGGACCGTCTTGTCGCACGTCGAGATTCCGATAATCGAACGCTGCGGGAGATGTTCGCCAATCTCATCGCCCGCAGCTCATCAGATGCAGACCAGCGGGCTCGAGTAGTGACGTTGGGAGATCCCCGCGTTGCGGAGCCGCTGGTCCTGTCGGCGCGATTCGCGGGACCATTTTTCTGTGTAGACACCAACGATTACCGAGAGGTCATCGTGCTGGTTGCCAAGAATCCGGAAAGCGGTCGACGCGATCGTTCCTCATGTGCGTTTGCGAGCATCTACCAGCTCACACCCACGCAGGCCCGTGTGACCGAGCTGCTCCTGGCGGGACATAACCTGGGCGAGGTGGCGCAACGCCTAGAGGTGTCCGACAACACCGTGCGCAGCCACCTGAAGCAGATATTCCTCAAGACGAACACCCACGGCCAATTGCAGCTCGTCCAGCTGCACGGCCGCGTTTGCACGGATCACTTCTAGCTCTGCGAACGGCGCGGGTGGCTCGCCGCGCGATGCGGCGAGTCGTGCGCTGCCGGGCGGCTCAGGGCAATTCGCGTCGCGTGTCGCTGCCGCCATGCCGACCCAGGGCGTGCCCCTCATCCCCGCAACCGCAGGCCACCTTTCTTGGTCAGAGTTAACCTTTAGTGGTGAGTGCATTTCACCTATTTAGGTGAGACGCTTATCACCTAATCGAGTAACTCTCGGCACGGGTTAAAGGTTAGGTTTGGTGCTGCGCGGCGGGGATTTTTTTTTGCTCGCCCGCGAACTATGGTTAGCCAGGTGCGCACGGCCGGTCGAGCCGTTTGGTGACACCGGCAAGCTCTGCTCCGAGTCGACGTATCGAGCGGTCGAAGGAGCGCGAGCCCCAGTACCGGCGGGTGTTCAGCATCCGGGTTCTGCAGGAAGTGTCGCACCG
This sequence comes from Arenicellales bacterium, assembly GCA_041550555.1. Taxonomy (GTDB): domain Bacteria; phylum Pseudomonadota; class Gammaproteobacteria; order Arenicellales; family JBFEOO01; genus JBFEOO01. The sequence continues at coordinate 33,056 of JBFEOO010000029.1, read as the reverse complement.
CAGCGGCGCCCGGCGGGCGGTGAGCCCGAGTGGCGACCGATGTGTCATGGGTTCGAAAAGTCATAAATCCTAACGGTTTCAGGAGGAATGTCATGGCGAAGACCGTTTTCAGAGCTGAGATGGACAAGTGGCCGGAGGAGCAGGCCGTCAAGACGCACAATCGTTGGCATCCTGACATTCCTATCGTGGAATGGTTTAAACCCGGCGACGAGTTCCGCGTCGAGTGCTACGACTGGACCGGCGGTCAGATCAAGAACGACAACTCTGCAAACGATATCCGGGATGTTGATTTGTCGAAGGTTCACTATCTCAGCGGCCCGTTTGGCGTGCAGGGCGCCGAGCCCGGCGATCTTCTCGTGGTCGACATCAACGACATCGGTTGGCTCGAGGACTCGCAGTGGGGATTCACCGGAATCTTCGCGTTAGAGAATGGCGGTGGCTTTCTTGACAAGCATTTCCCGGTGGCGCGTAAGGCGTGCTGGGACTTCCACGGGGTGTATACGACGTCACGTCATATTCCGGGCGTACGCTTCCCCGGCATGATTCACCCGGGCTTGATCGGCACGCTGCCCTCACCAGATCTGCTGGCGACATGGAACAGGCGCGAATCGGCACTGTTCGAGACGGATCCAAACCGCGTTCCGCCGCTGTGCACATTGCCCGATGGTATGGCGGGTACGACCACGGCGCTGATGGGGCAGATGAGTGGCGCCGCCGGCGAGAAGGCGGGCAAGGAGGCAGCGCGCACGGTGCCCGGTCGCGAGCACGGCGGCAACTGCGACATCAAGAACCTGTCACGCGGCTCTCGGGTATATTTCCCTGTCTATATGAAGGGCGGCGGATTGTCGATGGGCGACATCCACTGGTCCCAGGGCGACGGCGAAATCACGTTCTGCGGTGCTATCGAGATGGCCGGCTGGATCGACATCGGTGTCGACGTGATCAAGGGTGGTGTCGCAAAGTACGGCATCACCAATCCGGTATTCCGGCCCAGCCCGGTCGAGCCGAACTACTCGGATTACCTCATCTTCGAGGGCGTCTGCGTGGATGAGCACACCGGCGACCAGCACTACCTCGATGCCACTGTCGCCTACCGGCGCGCCTGCCTGAACGCCGTTGAATATCTCAAGAAGTTTGGCTACACGGGCGAGCAGGCCTACATGATCCTGGGCACTGCGCCCGTGGAGGGGAGGATAAGCGGCATCGTCGATATTCCCAACGCGTGCTGCACGCTCGCGATCCCGACGGGGATATTCGATTTCGACATTCGACCGAGCGCCTCCGGTCCGGCACAGTCGATCCCGAAGGGGGTCGACGTGGCCTCGTGCAGCTAATCTCGCTGGGCGACTAAGACGTCGGGGGTGCGGCCAGCGCCGCGCCCCCGTTTTACTAATCGTTCAGTCGAGAGCGGAGAGCCTCGCACAACTTCTCAAGCAAGCGCGTGAGGCTGACACCTGCTCGTGGTCAGTGGGAGAGCTGAATCATGTTGCTAGGATTTGCGCTACTGTACGTGGGGGCTGTACTGTTCCTCAACGGCCTTTGGCTCATGGGTCGCATCGGGGATCGCGAGATCGCCATCATCAACATATTTGTGGGCGGGCTCACTTTGCTCGTCGCGCTGTACTCCGCCTTCGGTCCGAATGCTGATCTGGGTTCGGTCAAAGGCGCCGCACTCACTCTGCTGTTTACCTTTACCTACCTGTGGGTTGCCTACAACCGTTTCCACGACGTCGACGGCCGTGGTCTCGGCTGGTTCAGTCTTTTCGTGGCCATCACCGTGGTCCCAGTGGCGTTGGATACGTTGGCCGGCGCCACTACGGTCTGGGGTGTTTGGTTCGGTCTGTGCTGGGCGGCTTGGGGAGTTCTCTGGTTCATGTATTTCCTGCTGCTGGTGGTGGGCAAGCCGATCGGAAAAGTGACGGGGGCCGTTACGAGCATTCAAGGCATATTGACGGGCTGGCTTCCCGGGTATCTACTATTGAGCGGCTATATGAGCTGATCCGGGCATACGAAGGACGATGCGGCGCCGGTTGCAGTGACCGACGCCGTGTCGCTTTCCTTTCGGGGCCCGCGACGCTCCTGCGCAGATAGGGGGAATACCAAAGGAGACCGAAACCATGCCGCTATACGATTACCTTTGTAACCAGTGTGGCTCCTTCAGGGAATGGGCCAGCATGAGCAGAAGCTCCGAGGCGGTGGCGTGTCCGGAGTGCGGCGGCGAGTCCGGCCGTATGGTCACGGCGCCGTTCCTCGCCGATATGAACCCGCACAATCGCATCGCGCATCAGCGCAACGAGAAGAGTGCCCATGAGCCGCGCTTCGTGAGCCGCAAGTCCTCAGGTCACGACCACGACCATTCGGACGGCGGTCGATCACATACACATAGCCACGGCCATTCGGGCGGTCATCACGGGCACGCGCACGGCGCATCGCGGCCCTGGATGATTGGTCATTGAAACCGACATTCGGTGCCGCCTTGCGCGGGACCGACGCTCGAGCGATTTCGTAGCGGTAGCGGCCCGGTCGTAATCGCGGCCTTCCACCAAGCAGTCAGGCGACCCAGCCGGCCTGCGCGGCGATCGCAGATGAGCCGGTGAGTGCTGCTCGCGATCGGTGTGGGCACTGCGGGCGCGCGTGCGGTCCGACTGCTCCAAGCCGTCGGCGCGGGGCCCGCGCGGGGGTGCGCTGGTGATCAAAGATCTCCTCGCTGTCGGTGTCGGTGGTGCGGCAGGTGCGGTCAGTCGGTACCTCGTCTATCTCTTGTCCACGAAATATCTTGGAGTGGCTTTCCCTTACGGGACCGTTATCGTCAACGTTGGTGGCTCGTTTGTCATGGGTGTGCTCATCGAGCTCATGGCGCTTCACTGGAACGTGGCCGCGCCTACGCGACTGCTTCTCGTGGTAGGATTTCTCGGTGCGTTCACGACGTTCTCTACCTTCTCGCTCGACGTTGCGGTGCTCTACGAACGCAGCGCACTGTTTCTGGCCTCCGTGTATATCCTTGTCTCAGTGGTCTGCTCCATCGGCGCGCTGTTTCTGGGGATGCTCCTCGTTCGGCGCATCGACTCGGCGTGGCCGGGGGGCTTGTCGTAGAGGGCGCGCGGTCGGGCACGGTCGCGGCCCTGGAGAAATTCGAACGCGGACCGGCGTCGCTGCCAGGCGGTGCCCGCCTTGAATAGCACGCGCTCAGCAGCGGACGAGCGGCCGGGCCGCTCCTGTCCCCTTCACTATCGGTATTCGCCCCGGCAGCTCGCGCAGCCCGCCGATGTGCAGACCGAGGTGCTCTACATCGTCGGCGGGCTCTACGGCAACCGTTTTGCGTTGGAGTCCGTTCTCGCGCTTGCGCAACGCGAGGTCGGGCCGGTGAGCCTCGTCTTCAACGGGGACTTTCACTGGTTCGACGTCGATGCCGAGAGCTTCGTTGCGATACAGCAGGAGGTTTCTCGACATCGCTGCCTGCGCGGAAACGTCGAGACGGAGCTCGCGATGGGAACGCCGGGCGCCGGCTGCGGCTGCGGTTACCCGGACTGGGTCGACGACACCGCGGTGCGTTTCTCGAATGCGATCATGGCGCGGCTTGGCGAGACCGGACGAAACTTCCCCGAGCAGTGCGCCGAACTGGCTGCTCTGCCCATGTGGCTCGTCGCCGAGGTCGGTGGCGTGCGGGTAGGCATCGTTCACGGCGACGCCGAGTCTCTTGCCGGATGGAATTTCTCCTACGAGCTGCTCGAGGAGACCACCGCCTCGGGTTTGCTGCAGAGGTATTTCGATGAGGCCGAGGTTCGCATTTTCGCATCGACGCATACCTGTCTTGCGGTTTGCCGCATGTTTGATTTTCCGCAGGGACGCTGCGTCGTCGTCAACAACGGTTCCTCCGGCATGCCGAACTTCCGCGACACCAATTACGGCATCGTGACCCGGGTGTCGACCACGCCGTCGGACGCAGGGCGGGCGCTGTACGCGACGCGCGTCGCCGGTGTGTGTGTCGAAGCCATCGCCGTTCATTACGATCACGAGGCGTGGCTGGCGGCGTTTCAATCGAACTGGCCGCCCACATCGCCGGCGTACCGGAGCTACATGAGCCGTCTGCGCGGCGGGCTCGAGCACACGGTGGAGCGTGCCCGGCCGCGTGGCGCCGGCGACCGCTGACGGGAATCGGCGTGAGGATCGGCGTCATCTCCGACACCCACGGCCTGGTCCGCGACGAGGCGCTCGCCGCGCTGGCGGGCAGTGACCTGGTCGTGCATGCGGGCGACATCGGTAAGCCGGAAGTGCTCGCGGCGCTGCGCGAGATTGCGCCGGTGGTGGCGGTGCGCGGCAACGTCGACAGCGCGCCCTGGAGTCGCGCAGTGCCGCGACGCGAGGTGGTCGAGGCGGAGGGCGCGCTGCTCTATGTGCTCCACGATCTCGCCGACATCGACCTCGATCCGCAGGGCTGCTTCGATGCCGTCGTCTGCGGTCACTCGCACCGCCCGATGAACGAGGTCCGCGGCGGGGTGCTCTACTTCAACCCGGGCAGCGCCGGTCCGCGTCGCTTTCGATTGCCGATTGCAGTGGGGCGCATCACGGTGGCCGGAGGCCGCATCGCCGGCGAGATCGTCGAGCTGCCCGTCGACCCCTCTCCCGACGCGTGACGCCAGTGGCTGCGCCCCCGCGGGGCCCGCAGGACCTTGCCCACTGGCTCAGCGCTCATGGCGTCAAAACGACAGCAGCCACATCCAGCGGGACTGCTCGCGCACCCAGAAGAAATCGAACGCGTTGTTCTCCGCGCTCAGGCTGAAGTATCGCGTCCGGAGCGTCTTGCCACCCTCCTGCGTGATCACCCTGGCGACGAAGATCCGCCTCGAGCTCCCCGGTGGCGCGACCAGGAAGTGTTTCACCTCCACCGCGACGAACTCGGTGTGATCGGCCGCCAGCAAGGCCTCGCGCCAGCGCTTGGCGTCTGCTCGATTCGGCGTTGCGCGCTGCTCCGCCGCGAGCGCCGCCATCTGCTGCGCCGACGCGAGCTGTTTCAGATGATGGCGAATCCACTGCGCCGCCCGCTCGGGCTCGAGCGACTCTGCCATCAGGTTGGGCAGCACGGCGAGCGCGGCAATCAGCGCCAGCGCGGCCACGCCGCTGAAGGCGACGGCTTTGCGGGTGAACACCAGCTCGAGACGAGACGTCATCGCAGCGCGACGCTATCGCCGCTCGGCGGGGCGCGCCTGTCGCTCAGGCGCCCAGGATTCGACGGCGTAGCCGGCAGACTGCGTCAACACGTCCCGACACGGCTCGCTGCGTGTGTGGAACAGGTGTGAATGGCACGCGCAATCACTACAGCCGAACCCGGGGACGGCCGTGAAGCCGTGCATCTGAGCAAACGCATGTGCCCAGCGGTGCTCGAGTCGAGCCGGCGCATGGCAGTACCACGCGCACACCGGGCTCAACTCGGCGCTGAGATGGTCGATGTGCCAATGCCTGCGCTTGTGCTTGCGACAGTGGCGCAGCACGCGGGCCCGGACCCCACCCGGCCCGAAGGCGCTGCCCACATAGACGTAGTATCCGGGGAGAATGCCAATGCGAGCCCAGCGACCCACCTGCACGGTGGCGCTGGAGCCGCTGCACAGAATGAGCGCGTAGGTTCCCGTCTGCGAGTTCATGACTCATGCTCGAGCGCCGGAAGGGTGTCTATCGAGTATGGCCGCTGCGTGTTGCGGCGCCAAGCGTCGATGCCAGCCGTGCCAAGTGAAGCGAGGTCCCATCGCGTCCGGTCCATATTGCCATGGCTGGCCTCGCCGCAGTCTTGGCGCCGGAGCTCTTCCCGCGATGCGGGCTCGATGGGAAATGCCGCTTTGGATGCTGCGCGCGCATCGCGCCCCGGGCAGTCCCCGCGCGGGATTTCTCCGGCCGCCTGCTCTTGTCGCCGCTCAGCAGTTGTTATACTAGCGCGGCACTTCGCGAACACTCGATGTCGAACCTTTGCGCGGGAGTCATCGTCATGGCGTCCACGAAGAAAAGTTCCAAACGCAGGCAGTCCACGAAGAAGCCCGCCGCGGTGACACCGGCCAGTATCGTCGCGGAAACGGAGAAGACCGCAGAGGCCCTGGCCAGCGAACTCAAGGACGCGTTCGACAGCCTGTCGCATCGCGTGGCAAAGGTCACCGCGGCCGCGACGAAGACCACCGCATCCGTGACCGAAAGGATGGCCACCACCGAGATTCCGCACCTGCTGGCCGGTTTGATCGAGGAGGTCAGAGGCGCGTCGGAGACATCGTTGAAGACCATTGGCGAGGGCCTGGAGGCGTTGCGCGAGCAGGTCTCCGCCGCGGGGCGGCGTGCCGTAAGGGCGCCGGCGAGAAAGCGGGCGGTCAAGAAGAAGGTCAGCGCCAGCAAGAAGCCCGCCGCCAAGCAGGCAACGCGCAAGAGGGTTGCTGCCAAGAAGGCCGCCACAAAAGCCCCGACGACCAAAAAGAAAACGGCGGCCAAGAAGAAAACCGCGGTGAGCGGTGCCCGCAAGAAAGCGGCCAACAAGCGCGGGGGCGCCACGTAAGCGGTCGCGACGGTCGTCGCGATGAGCTGTCGTCGAGAGACACGATCGACGTGTCCTTTCCGCGGACGCATCGCGGCGCCCTGACGGCGGAGATGCAAAGCGTCGACGTCGGTACGGTGCTGTCGGCGAACTGGGTGTGCGCGAGTAGATGAACGTGGTGGTGCTGGGCGCGGGAGTCATCGGCTGCGCCATCGCCTACTATCTTGCCCAGCGTGGCATCGCCGCGACGGTGATCGAGGCGCTCGGCGTTGCGTGCGCTGCGTCGGGGAAATCGGGCGGATTCCTGGCCCGAGACTGGTGCGACGGACAGCCGCAGGAGCAGCTGGCGCGCGTCAGCTTCGATCTGCATCAGGACCTCGCCCGCACCCTGGGGCGCGACTACGGCTACCGGACCGTGACGACGCTCGCGGTGACCTGCTCCGCGCGTGGCGCCGCCAGGGCGCCGAGCGCGTCACGTCGACCGGCTTGGCTCGACGGCGACTGCGTGGTGCGCGACGTTCTCGGCGACACCACGACCACCGCGCAGCTCGATCCCGCACAGTTCACCGAAGCGTTGCTCGAAGGCGCCTGCGCCCGCGGCGCCCGGCTGCAACTGGGAACCGCCGAGGGCATCGTGCTCGATGGGGATCGTCGCCGTGTCACAGGGGTGCGTGTCGACGGAGAATGCATAGCGGCCGACGCGGTGGTGGTGGCCATGGGACCGTGGGCCGGGCTGGCCGCCTCCTGGCTGCCGTTGCCGGACGTCGCCGGCCTGAAGGGCTACAGCATTACGCTCGCGCCGAGCGCCGACGTTCCGGCACAGGCGCTGTTCGTGGACTACGAGGACGAGCGCGGCGCGTGGCACGGCCCGGAGGTCGTTGCCCGCGCCAGCGGCGAGGTGTATCTGTGTGGCTTCGGCGACGATTCGCCGGTGCCGGCCTCAGCGGCCGAGGTGGGCGTCGACGAGCGCGCGTGCGCGCGCCTGGCCACCGTCGCGGCGCGGCTTTCGGGTGTTCTCGGCGGTGCCCGCGTGCGGCGCCGGCAGGCGTGCTACCGGCCGATATGCCGGGATGCGCTGCCGGTGATGGGCGCTCTGGAGCGCATCGCCGGCGCCTTCGTCGCGACCGGCCACAACTGCTGGGGGATGCTCAACGCGCCGGGCAGCGGCTACGCCATGGCGGAGCTCATCGCCGAGGGTGTCTCGCGGGAGATCGATCTGGTGCCCTTCGCGCCGAGCCGGCTGCCCCCGAGCCGGCCGTTCACGCCGTAAGCATAGGGGTTCGAGCCCTTGCGCCCGCGCCCCGTCGGCGCCGCCATTCGGCGCTACTCGGCGCCGGCGCTGGCGGCCGCGGCGATGATCCGGCGGGCGCGCTCGATGACGGGCCGATCGATCATCTGGCCTTCGAAGCGTATGGCGCCTTGGCCGTGTCGCTCGACGGCCTCGAGCACGCCGCGCGCCCAGCTCAGCTCGTGCTCCCGGGGTATGAAGCCGGCGTTGACCGCGGCCACCTGCTTGGGATGAATGCATTGCTTGGCGCCGAAGCCGAGCGCGCGAGCCCGCGCGACATCTGCCGTCAGCTGCTCGGTGTCGTCGAGCGCCGTGGTGACGCCTTCGATGGGGGCATCGATGCCGGCGCAGCGCGACGCCAAGACAACCCGCGAGCGGGAATAGAGCAAGCCGTCGCCGTCGTCCTCGATGCCGGTATCGCGCTTGAGGTCCAGTGAGCCGAACGCCAGCCGCGTGACGCGCGGCAGGCGCGCCAGCTCAAGGGCGTTCCAGATCCCGACCGCGCTCTCGACGAGCGCCAGGATCTCCATGGCGTCGGCAAGTCGGGCGGCCACGTCGCCGAGCTGCGCCGCCGTCTCGGCCTCGGGCACCATCACGCCGAGGACGCCCTGGCGGGCAGCGATCATCTCGATGTCATCGAGATACCACGGCGACGTCGTACGGTTGATGCGGACGTAGACCGAGCGTGCCGGCGAGAGCCACGACGCCACCGATTCGCGTGCCGCCTCTTTGTGCTCCGGAGCGACGGCGTCATCCAGATCGAGAATCGCGGCATGAGCGCCGGAGTCGACCGCCTTCTGGAAGCGGTCCGGCCGATCGCCCGGCACGAACAGATACGAGCGTTTGATCACGGCTGCTTGATTACCTCATGAATAAGTGGTTCCATCGGCGCGATCCATTGCCGGGTGACGGTGCCGGCTGTGCTCGGGCGAGAGCAACGCACGGGGCCGGGCCCCCGTTTCTCTGCGATGGGATGCCGGCGTGAGGACCCCCTGATGACGGAAGACGTTGCTTACCTCTCGGCTGTCGAATTAATCAGACTCTACCGCTCGAAGCAACTCTCCCCGGTGGAGGTGAGCGAGGCCGCCCTCACCCGCATTCGCGAGCACGGCCAAGCGGTAAACGCGTTTTGCCTCGTCGACGAGGAGTCCGCCCTGCGGGCGGCGCGCGAGTCGCAGGCGCGTTGGTTGCGCGGTGCGCCCTGCGGGTTGCTCGACGGCGTGCCGGTCACCGTCAAGGATCTGCTGCTGACCCGCGGTTGGCCGACGCGACGCGGCAGCGTCACTATTGATCCGGAACGGGAGTGGCCCGACGATGCGCCGGCCGTGTCCCGCCTGCGCGAGCATGGCGCGGTACTGCTGGGTAAGACCACCACACCGGAGTTCGGCTGGAAGGGCGTCACCGACAGCCGCCTTTGCGGCGTCACCCGCAACCCCTGGGACCTTACCAAGACCCCCGGCGGCAGCAGCGGCGGTGCGGCCGCTGCCTGCGCGCTCGGGCTCGGGACCTTGCACATCGGCACCGACGGCGGCGGCTCGATACGCATCCCTGCGGGTTTCACCGGCGTGTTCGGACACAAGCCGAGCTTCGGTCGGGTGCCGGCGTGGCCGTTGAGTCCTTTCGGCACCGTGGCGCACGTCGGTCCCATCACCCGCACGGTGAGCGACGCCGCGCTCATGCTCACCGTGCTCGCCCAGCCCGACGATCGGGATTGGCATGCGCTGCCCTACGACGGCCGTGACTACCGTATCGGCCTCGAGGCCGGCGTGCACGGGCTGCGCATCGCTCTCAGCCCCGATCTCGGTTACGCCCGCGTCGACCCCGAGGTGGCGGAGGCGGTGCGCCTCGCGCTGGGTGTGCTCGAGGAGCTGGGCGCGCACGTCGAGGAGGTGCCGCCGCCGTTCGATGACCCGACGGCGGTCTTCCGTACGCACTGGTATACCGGCGCCGCCAAGCTGCTCGCCGGATTCCGCGAAGCGCAACGGGCCGAGATGGACCCGGGGCTGGTGGAGATCGCCGTCGAAGCCGAGGGCTACTCGCTGTCGGCGTACCTCGACGCCGTCGCACAGCGCGCCGCGCTCGGCGAGTCGATGCGCGCGTTTCACCGGACGTTCGACCTGCTCGTCACGCCGACGCTTCCCATCGCCGCTTTCGACGCCGGTCGCGAGACCGCCGCGCCGACGGTGCAGCGGCGCTGGTCGGACTGGACGCCCTTCAGCTATCCCTTCAACCTGACCCAGCAGCCGGCATGCTCGGTGCCCTGCGGGTTTACCAACGCCGGTTTGCCGATGGGCATTCAGATCGTCGGCCCCATGCACGACGACGCGCGGGTGCTGCAGGCGGCACGCGCGTTCGAGTCGCTGCGACCGTTCCGCCTACCGCATGAGCCGCGGAGCTCGGCGGTGACGGCCGATGCCGCGGGCGGCGCCCGAGAGGGCGGCGCGTGATCGACGCGCGACGACGCGAGATGGTGTTCAAGGCGGGGACGTTGTCGCGGCCCCGCGACGCGCGGACGCTCGACGTCGCGTCGAGCGCGCCGCTTCGCTTTCCCCCGCAGTGACCAACAGGTACTCCATGTTCGCGCTCGCCCGTCACGCTGTGACGGGTCATCGCCGATGGCCGCTCGCCTGGCGCAGCCCGACCCCGCGCAGGCGCTATCAGGTGGTGATCGTCGGCGGGGGCGGCCACGGCTTGGCGACGGCGTATTACCTCGCCAAGGAGCACGGCATCAGCGACGTCGCCGTCCTGGAGAAAGGCTGGCTCGGTGGCGGAAACACCGGCCGCAACACCACGATCGTGCGTTCGAACTACCTGCTCGACGCCAATGCGCATTTCTACGAGCACTCGCTGAAGCTCTGGGAGGGGCTGTCTCAGGAGCTCAACTTCAACGTCATGTTCAGCCAACGCGGGGTGCTGAACCTCGCCCACAGCGACCCGCAGATCGACGCCTTCCTCCGCCGTGGCAACGCCATGCGTTTGAACGGCATCGATGCCGAGTGGCTCGACCGCGATGCCGTGGCGCGCCGGCTGCCGTTGCTCGACTGTTCGGACCGGGCGCGCTTTCCCGTGCTGGGCGGGCTGCTGCAGCCGCGCGGCGGCGTGGCCCGTCACGACGCCGTAGCCTGGGGCTTCGCACGTGCGGCCGACGCCCGGGGGGTGGACATTATTCAGAACTGCGAGGTCACCGGAATTCGCCGCGACGGCAACCGCGTGGTTGGCGTCGACACGTCGCGCGGACACATCGCCGCCGACAAGATCGGCATCGTCGTCGCCGGCCACAGCAGCCGCCTGGCGGCCATGGCCGGGCTGCGCATGCCGATCGAGTCCCACGTGCTGCAGGCGATGGTGACCGAGCCGGTGAAGCCCGTGCTGGACACGGTGGTGACCTCGGGCGCCGCTCACATGTACATCAGTCAGACCGACAAGGGCGAGGTGCTGGTCGGCGGCGATTTGGACGGCTACAACTCCTACGCGCAGCGCGGCAATCTGCCGCAGATCGAGCACATTGTGCAGGCGGCCATCAGCGTGTTTCCTTTTCTGAGCCGCCTGCGTCTGATGCGTACCTGGGGCGGCATCATGGACATGACCATGGACGGCAGCCCCATCATTGCCAGGACGCCGCTCGCGGGCCTGTACTTCAACGGCGGCTGGTGCTACGGGGGTTTCAAGGCGACACCCGGCTCGGGTTGGTGCTTCGCGCACACCATCGCGCGCGACCAGCCGCACCCGCTGAACGCCGCGTACACCCTGGAGCGATTCGCGAGCGGTCGGCTGCTCGACGAGAAGGGCGCGGGCGCGACGCCCGGTGCGCACTGAGCAGGCGCGAGAGCGAACGCCGATGCTGCTGATCGAATGTCCCTGGTGCGGCGCCCGGCCACACACCGAGTTTAGCTACGGCGGTGACGCCGTCGTGCGGCGTCCGCCCGACCCGCAGGCGGTGTCCCTGGACGAGTGGCTGGACTACGTCTATCTGCGCGACAACCCAATGGGTCCCCACCTCGAGTGGTGGCACCACGTTTACGGATGTCGCCGCTGGATGCGTATGCGCCGCGACACGCTCACCCACGACGTTCTCGAGGTCACGCCGGTCGACCATCCGACCGGCCAGGGCTCGTGAGCGACCAGCCGTTCAGGAGCGCGACCGGCGGGCTGGTGGACCGGACCCGGCCGCTCGGATTTCGGTTCGACGGCCGCCGCCTGAGCGGATTTGCCGGTGACAGCCTGGCGTCGGCGTTGCTCGCCAACGGCGTTCGCCTCGTTGGGCGCAGCTTCAAGTATCACCGGCCTCGCGGCGTGTTCGGGCTCGGCGTCGAGGAGCCGAACGCGCTGGTCACCGTGGGCAGCGGAGCACGCCGCGAGCCCAACGTGCGTGCCACGCAGCTCGAGCTTTACGAAGGGCTCGTCGCCACCAGCCAGAATCGCTGGCCGTCGCTGGCGCTCGACGTCGGCGCCGTCAACGACCTCCTCTCACCCCTGTTGCCGGCCGGGTTCTACTACAAGACGTTCATGTGGCCGGCGTCGTGGTGGATGCGTTACGAGCGGCTCATCCGCCGCGCGGCCGGACTGGGGCGCGCGGCAACGGAGGCCGATGCGGACCGCTACGAGAAGCGCTATCAGCACTGCGACGTGCTGGTGGTCGGCGCCGGAGCCGGCGGACTCGCCGCGGCGCTGGCGGCCTCTCGCAGCGGAGCACGGGTGGTGGTGGTCGAGGACGCTCGGCACCTCGGCGGTAGTCTGCTCGAATCCGAGGCGCGCATCGACGGTGCACCCGCTCTCGACTGGGTGAAAGCGGCCGCCGCGGAGCTCGCCGCTTGCTCCAACGTGCGCGTGCTGACCAGGGCGCAGGCCTTCGGCTACTACGACCACAACCTCGTCGCCGTCGCCGAGCGCGTCGCCGATCACCAGCCCGCGCCCGATCCTCACATGCCGCGGCAACGCCTGTGGTGGCTGCGGGCGGGCAACGTCGTGCTGGCGACGGGCGCCCTGGAACGGCCGCTCGTGTTCGGCGCCAACGACCGACCCGGGGTGATGCTCGCCTCGGCGGCGCGCGGCTACGCCAGCCGCTATGCGGTGCGCTGCGGTCAGCGGGCCTGCGTCTTCACCAATAACGACTCGGCGTACGCCACCATCGCCGCGTTGCGCCGCGTCGGCGTCGAGGTTGCGGCGGTGGTGGACGTGCGGGCGGGGGGGCCGGGAGTGGCCGCCGCGCAGTGTGCGACGGACGCCGAGAGGCTGTACGGGTGCGTGGCGACGCGCGCCTTGGGTGGCCGCGCCGTGTCCGGCGTCGAGATCCGGCATGTCGAGGGCGGGCGGCTCGCGGGACCGAAGCGCCGCATCGACTGCGATGTGGTGTGCGTCTCCGGTGGCTGGAATCCGACGGTGCACCTGTTTTCCCAGTCCGGCGGCCGGCTGCGCTACGACGAGACCCTCGCCGCGTTCGTGCCCGGCGCGCCGCGTCCGGGCCAGCATGTGGTCGGGGCCTGCGCCGGCACGTTCACGCTGCATGGCTGCCTGAGGGAAGGCTTCGCGGCCGGTGTCGCGGCGGCACGGGCCGGCGGATTCGCCGGCGCCATGCCGCGGCTGCCCGAGGTCGCGGAGAGCGCGGCGGCGCACATCGAAGCGATGTGGGAGCCACCGCCCATCCCGCGCGGCCGCAGCAAGCGCTTCATCGATCTGCAGAACGACGTCACGACCGACGACGTCAGGCTGGCGGCGCGTGAGGGGTACGCATCGGTCGAGCACGTCAAGCGCTACACGACGCTGGGCATGGGGACGGACCAGGGCCGCACCGGCAACGTCAACGGTCTTGCCGTCCTGGCCACCGCCCTCGGCAGCGACGTGGCGAGCGTCGGCACGACGACATTCCGACCGCCCTATGCGCCGGTCCCGCTCGGCGCCATCGCGGCCGACGAGGTGGGCGGGCGTGTCGCGCCGCTGCGGCGCACGCCCCTGCACGACTGGCACAGCCGCGCCGGCGCCCTGTGGGTCAACGTCGGCCTGTGGCAGCGCGCGCAGCTCTACCCGCGAGCGGGTGAGGCGATGGCCGATGCGATCGCCCGCGAAGCGCGGCACGTGCGCAACCAGGTGGGGCTCGTCGACGTCTCCACGCTCGGCAAGATCGAGCTGCAGGGTCGCGACGTGGCCGCCTTCCTCGAGAAAGTGTATTGCAACCGCTGGCGATCGCTGGCGGTTGGCCGCTGTCGCTACGGGCTCATGCTGCGCGAGGACGGTTTCGTGTTCGACGACGGCACGACGACGCGCGTGGGTGAGCACGAGTACTACATGACCACCACCACGGCCCATGCGGCCGCCGTTCTGAGCCATCTCGAGTTCTATGCGCAGACGGTGTGGCCGGCGCTGCACGTGCATCTGACCTCGGTGACCGATCAGTGGGGTGCGATGGCGCTGGCCGGACCGTCGAGCCGCGACGTGCTGGCTCAGGTCGTTGCCGGATGCGACGTGAGCGCCGCCGCGTTGCCGCTGATGGGCTTCGTCGAGGGGCACATCGCTGGCATGCCCGTGCGCTTGTTTCGAATCAGCTTCTCGGGTGAGCTCGGCTACGAGATACACACGCCCGCGGATTTCACCGAGGCGGTCTGGCAGGTGCTGCTCGATGCGGGGCGGCCGTTCGCGATCGCGCCCTACGGGACCGAAGCGATGAACGTGCTGCGCATCGAGAAGGGTCACGTGACGGGTGCAGAGCTCGACGGTCGCACGACGCCAGCCGACATCGGCCTGCAGCGTCTGCTGCGTCAGGAAGAGGATTTCGTCGGCGCGCGCTCGCTCGAGCGGACGGCGCTGAACGGAGCCGGTCGCCGCACCCTGGTCGGTCTGGTGTCGAGGGACGGTGCGCGCATTCCGCGCGGCGCGCAGCTGGTGGTCGACCCCATGGAGCCGCCCCCGGTGGCGATGCTCGGGCACGTCACTTCCGCCTGCTTCAGTCCCGAGCTCGACGCCGAGATCGCGCTCGCCCTCGTCGAGGACGCGGTCCGCTGGCGGGAGCAGGTGCTGTTCGCGGCATCGCCCCTCACGGGTGAGCACGTTGCGGTGACCGTGACCGATTCTGTCTTCGTGGATCCGGAGGGCCAACGTGCCCGCGGCTGAGCCACCGCGGACCTCGGCGCTGTCCGGGCATGTTGCCGAGGGCGCCTACGGCACCGGCGGCGGCGCGACACCCGGCGTCATCCTGGCGGAGAGGCGGGGTGCGGCCTTGGCGCAGATCAACGGTGCGGGCGAGCCGGCCGGCTTGGCGGCGCTGTGCCAGACCCTGGCGTTGCCGGCGCCTCCCGCGCCGCGTCGGGCGAGCACGGGCAACGGCGTGACGCTTATGTGGATCGGCCCCGGCATGTGGCTCGCCGAGGCGTCCCGGCTCGAGCCGCGCGCGCTGCTCTCACTGCTGCGCGATGCGCTCGCCGGCACCGCGGCGACGGTGACGGATCTGAGCCACGGCCGCACGTGCATCGCAATGACCGGCCACGGCATCCGGCAGCTGCTGGCCAAAGGATGCCCGCTCGACGCCGAGGCGCTGACAGCCGGCGACTGTGTCGTCACGCGGATTGCGCAGTTCGGCGTCGTCGTTCATCTGTGCGCCGACGACGCGATGGATGTGTTCGTCGCGCGAAGCTTCGGCCTGTCGTTCTGGCAGTGGCTTGGCGATGCCGCTGCCGATCTCGGCTATCAGGTGCGCGCGGTGGCCGCCCGATGAGCGGCTGATCGGCTCGACGCCGCGCGGTTCACGTCGACCGATCCCGCGGTGGGGATCGTTGCTGGCTTCGGCCTGACGCGCGGTGGCCGCCGCGCGACCTGCCGAGCCGCGGGCTTCGCGGCGAGGGGCGCTCAGCCCATATCTTGGGCGAAATAGCCGGCGAGAAACGCGTCGAAGTCGACATCATCCTCCTGCTCGATGCGCCGCTGCTCGTCCCACGAGCGGGCAGCGAGTGCACGGAAATGGCTTTCGGTCTCGGCCGGGAGCGCGACGCCCTTGAAGTGGTTCTCGTGCTCGGTGGCCTTGCGCATGGCGAACTCGAAGAACGATTCTCGGTGGCGCCGCATCTCGGCGACGATTGCCGCCGACGGCGTGCGCTCGGGGTCGCGCAGCTTGTCTCGCTGGTGCGCCATGGCCTCGCCGTAGGCGCTGGTGCTGTGGACACGGTCGAGGATATCCGCAATCGGCTGCATGCTGTCGCAGAGCTCCAGCCCCCATCGGGGAAGTCCCAGGCCGGTGCTGCCGCGCACCAGCTCGGTGCGCGGGTCCCGTCCGTGGATGACGGAGACGTCTTTGTTGTTGGCGATCGTCTGCGCCTCGGCGGCGTCGATGAACGGGCTGTCCTCGAGCAGACAGTAGAGCAGGAAGACGTCGAGAAAGCGCACTTGCTCCGCGGTGATCCCCACGGGGGCGAAGGGGTCGAGATCGATGCAGCGCACCTCGATGTACTCGACGCCGCGGTCCGACAACGCGTGTGTCGGTCGCTCGCCGGGCCGGATCACCCGCTTGGGGCGGATGACGGCGTAGAACTCGTTCTCGATCTGCAGCACGTTGCTGTTGAGCTGGCGGTACTCGTTGTCTTCCTTGACGCCGATGCGCTCGTAGTCGGGGTGGGGCGTCGACGTCGCGCGGCGCAGCGACTCGATGTACTCGGCGACGCAGTTGTAGGAAATGTTGATGCCCGCTTGAGCGTCATTGCGGTAACCGAGGCTGCTCATGCGAATGGAGGTGCCGAACGGCGCATAGAAGCTGACGCCGCCGAATGGCTCCAGCGGGTGCTCGCGCCCCTCGAGAAAGGTCCTGCACACCGCCGGCGAGGCGCCGAAGAGATAGAAGAGCAGCCAGCAGTAGCGGTGAAAATTGCGGATCGCTGCAAAATAGCGCTCCGAGACGGCGTCTTTGTCGGGCTCGTCGCCGGTGATCAGCCCGCAGGCCGTCCACAAATCTGCCGGCACGGAGAAGTTGTAGTGAATCCCGGCAATCGTCTGCATCAGCCGGCCGTAGCGGTAGCCCAGGCCGCGGCGATACACGTACTTCATGTAGCCGATATTCGAGTTGCCGTAGCGTGCGATGGGGATCGACTGCTCGCCGCGCAGAATGCAGGGCATGCTGTTCACCCACAGCTTCTCGTTGCCGATGTTCTGGTAGACGAACTCGTGGATCCAGGTCAGGAACTGCAGGGCTTCGTCGATGGTGGAGACGGTAGGCGTGACGAATTCGAGCAGCGCCTCGGAGTAGTCCGTGGTGATGTGTGGATGCGTCAACGGTGAGCCGAGGCTGGGCGGATGGACCGTCTTCGCCAGAACGCCGTCGCCGCGGATGCGCAGGCTCTCCTTCTCGATTCCCCGACGCAGCTGGCCGAGCAGCCGTTCGGCGCCATTCGCCGCGAGTGTCTTCAGGCGCTCTTCAAGTAGCGCGGCCAACCGAGCACCTCCTCGGGGGGATCGCCGCGGCTCTGCCGCGGAGAGGGGCGGTGATTCTACTCGCCCGCCCTCGCCACGCCTACCCGGCCGCGGGCGGGCATCGCCATGGCGGCGGGCGAACGCGGGTAGCACGGGGCGTCTGACTGATGATATGTTGCGCGGCCATTCGGTAGCTCCGCGCACGGCGCGGCCGTCCAAATCCCATGAGCGACTGGCACCAAAGCAGCCTGGAGGTGGACACCGCTGGACGCGGGACGTACGACGTCACCGATCGCATCCAGCGCGTCGTCGGCGAGACGGGTGTGCGCATCGGCTTGTGCCACGTCTTCATCCACCATACGAGCGCCTCGCTGCTGCTCTGCGAGAACGCCGATCCGGTCGTGCGCGCGGATCTCGAGGCATTCATGCAGCGCGTGGTGCCCGACGGCGACCCTCTGTTCAACCATGTGCAGGAGGGGCCGGACGATATGCCGGCCCACGTGCGCAGCGTGCTCACCGAGAGCGGCGTCGCCATCCCGGTGACCCGCGGCGCGCTGGCATTGGGCAGCTGGCAGGGGCTTTACGTGTGGGAGCACCGCCATGGCGCCCACAGGCGACGTCTGACGGTCACCGTACAGGGCACCCACGACTGATCATGGCGGACCTCGTCGCGCGAACGAATGATTTCCGCCGGCACGCCGCGCTGGCCGGAGCCGGCCGGCGTCCAGCGGCCGTGGACCGGACCGTCTGCGTGGCGCCGATGATGAACTGCACGGACCGGCACGCCCGCTACCTGCTGCGCCTCGTCTCGCGCCGCGCGCTGCTGTATACGGAGATGATCCCTTGCGGCGCCCTGCTGCACGGCGACCGGCGCCGCTTTCTCGCCTTCGATCCCGGCGAGCACCCGCTCGCCGCGCAGCTCGGCGGCAGCGATCCGGCACAGATGGCGCGTGCCGCGCGTCTGGTCGAGCAGGCGGGGTACGACGAGGTGAACATGAATGTCGGCTGTCCCAGCCCGCGAGTGACGTCGGGCCGCTTCGGCGCTTGTCTGATGGCCGAGCCCGAGCTCGTGGCGGACTGCGTGCGAGCCATGGGCGAAGCGGTGACGATCCCGGTGACCGTGAAGACGCGCCTCGGCATCGACGATCGGGATTCCTTCGACGAGCTGTGCCGGTTCGTCGAGACGGTCGCCGCCGCGGGCTGTGGAACGTTCGTCGTGCATGCCCGCAAGGCGTGGCTCAAAGGCCTCAGCCCGCGGCAGAATCGGGACGTTCCGCCGCTCGACTACCCCCGCGTGCATCGTCTGAAGCAGCGCTTCGCGCATCTCGAGATCGTGGTCAACGGCGGCATCCGCACGCTCGACGAGGCCGCGGCGCAGCTCGGGCCATCCGACGGTGTGATGATCGGCCGAGCCGCCTACGAGAACCCGTACCTGCTCGCCAGCGTCGACGCGCGATTCTTCGCTGATTCCACCCCGGCGCGGTCGCGGCGCGAGGTGCTCGAGGCGTATCTGCACTACGTGGAGCGCGAGCTGCTGCAGGGGGTATGGCTCAGGCACATGGCGCGCCCGCTGCTCGGGCTCTACCAGGGGTTTCCGGGCGCCAAGCGCTGGCGCCGGCATCTGGTCGAAGCCGGCAGCCGCCCGGGCGCCGGTGCCGATGTCGTGAGACGGGCCCACCGACTGCTGGTCGAGAGCGCCGATCGCCGGCTGCGCCACCCAGCGACTGTTGTCAAACCCCCAGGAGGCCACTATGAAGCTCAGCTCCTCTAGCCCAACCCGTGTGCTGCTGATCGCCACCGCGCTCACTGCGGCAGTGACAGCGACCGCCGCCGAGCCCGAGGACATCATCAAATACCGCCAGCGCGTGATGAGCTCGCAGGGCGCCCACATGGGCGCGCTTTTCCTCATCCTGCAGGGCAGGGTCGAGTATCGGAACGACGTCGGTTACCACGCCGATGCGCTCGCGCATTCACTGACGAATCTGACCGCGTTGTTTCCCGAAGGCAGCGACTTCGGCGACACGGAGGCGCTCCCCGCCGTCTGGGAGAAGCGCGCCGCGTTCGAGAAAGTGGCCGCTGATGCGCAGGCTGCGGGCGCCCAGCTCAAGGAGGCCGGGGCCGGCGGCGACATGGCCGCGCTCGGCGCCGCCTTCGACGGCGTCGCCAAGCAGTGCAAGGCGTGCCACGACGACTTCCGCGAGGAGCGTTGATTGGCCACGGCGTCGTGAGCGCCCCGCGCAATGTGCGCGTTGCGGACTCGCCGGCGGTGGTTGCTCGGTGTCCTCGCCATGGTGCTGGCGGCCGCGCTGTCGCTGGCGGGCGCTGCGGGCGACGCGCGGCGTGGGGAATATCTCGTGCGCGCCGCCGGTTGTGTCGGCTGCCACACCGATGCCGAGAGCGGCGGCGCGTTCATGGCCGGCGGACGCGCGCTGCGCTCCCCGTTTGGCACGTTCTACGCCCCCAACATCACCCCGGACGCCGAGCATGGCATCGGACGCTGGTCGGATGGCGATTTTCTGCGCGCGATGAAGCTCGGCGTTCGCCCGGGCGGCGGCCACTACTTTCCGGCGTTTCCCTACATGTCCTATGCCAAGATGCGCCGCGAGGACGTGTTGGCGATCAAGACCTACCTGTTCGGGCTGGCTCCCGTGGCGCAGGCCGACAGAGCGCATGAGCTCGTATGGTTTGCACGCTACCGGCCGCTCATGTTCTTCTGGAAGCTCATGTTCTTCGACGCTGAGGATTTCACGCCGAGCGCCGATCGAACGCCGGCATGGAACCGCGGCGCTTACCTGGTGCGTGGCCTGGCGCATTGCGGCGAGTGCCATACGCCGAGAGATCGATTGGGCGTCCCGCGAAGCGATCTGTACCTGGCCGGGACACGCAGCGGGCCGGCCGGCAAGACCGTCCCCAACATCACGCCTGAGCGGGAGACGGGCATCGGTCGATGGAGCGACGACGAGCTCGTCCGCTACCTGCGAAGCGGCGCGACGCCGGAAGGGGACTACGCCGGAGGACTGATGGCTGAGGTCATCGACAACGGGCTTCGGTATCTCAGCGATGCCGATCTCGGCGCCATCGCGCAGTACGTGCTTTCCGTCCCGCCGATCGTCAACCCCGTGGGCGTTCAGAGGAACCGCACGCGCGAGCATGAGTTCGAATAGCGCGGCGTTGTTGCCGATGGGCGAACTCGGCCGAGCACCCCGCCCCGGGCAGATGGCGAGCGCGCCCGGGGCCCGGGCCGCGCGCAAGGACGGCCGCCGGGGCGGCGGTCGGCGCCGTCGCTGCGTAGCGCTGGGGCGCTGGCTTGCCGCCGCCACCGCATCGGCCGTCGCCGCCGCCGTCGCGGCCGCGGAGCTGACCCACACCAGCGTCGCCCGCGAGAGCGGCGCGTACGTCATCGAGGCCGATGCCACCGTGCAGGCCGAGATCACGGCGGTGCGCCGGCTGGTGCTCGACCACAACCGGCTGCACGAGCTTTCGCCGGTCGCCGTGCAAAGCCGTGTGCTCGGCGCCTCGCCGGACGGCGGCGTGCGCCTGCGCCTCGACCTCCGGCCGTGCATATGGGTGCTCTGCCGGTCGATCGTAAAGGTCAGCGACGTCGAGGTGGACGGCTCACGCATCGTCTACACGGCCGTGCCGGCGCTCGGAGATTTCGACAGCGCGGTCGAGACCCTGACGTTGCATGCCGAGGGGTCGTCGACACGGCTCGCCTACCGGGCAACGCTGGTGCCCAGTTTCTTCCTGCCGGCATTCATCGGCAGGTGGGCGCTCGGCCGCGTGGTCCGCGGAGAGCTGAGCGAGACCGCTCGCCGCATCGAGCGGGCCGCGAACGAACAGCTGCGTTGAGCTGCGGCGGCGCTCGGCATCCGTCGACGCGCCCTGGGTCTGAGCGTCTCCGCCGCGGCCACGCGTAGCGCAGGCGATCGCGCCGGGCGCGCCTTGCCGGCAGCATGGGGTTGAAATCGCCGCGAGCGACCCCAGTTCCCCGGGCGCGGCGCGCGGCATTCGTCGGTGTGCCCGAGGTCGGGCACTGTGCGCCAGACACGCGTGGCGCGGGCGATCGAGTCAGGCTTGCCGTCGTGCGCCCGGAATGGGGCGGCGGTCCCAGCGCTGTGCGTCGAGGGGCCGACGCGACACGCGCAGGGCCGCTGAGGTTCGCGACGGCCCTCCGCGCCGGCCGTCAGCGCACCTGCGCGGCGGTGGGTAAGGTCGCCGCGCCGTACCAATCAGCGAAGGAGAAATGCAGTCCATGGGTGCCATGGTCGAGGTCGATCATCTGACAAAGCATTTCGGCCCCATTCGGGCTGTCGACGGCGTGACCTTCGCCGTCGACCGCGGCGAGGTGCTGGGATTTCTCGGTCCCAACGGCGCAGGCAAGTCGACCACCATGAAGATGGTGACCGGATTTCTCGCCCCCGACGCCGGCGCCGTTCGGGTCGGCGACGACAGCCTTTTCGCCAATCCCCTGGCGGTGAAACGACGCCTGGGCTACCTGCCCGAGGGGGCTCCGCTGTACAGCGACATGACGCCGCGGAGCTTTCTCGACTTCATCGCACAGATTCGAGGGCTGCGCGGCAACGTCAAGCGCCAGCGGCTCGAGGACACCATCGCCAAGGTGAATCTGGAGTCCGTTCTCGAGCAGCCCATCCAGACCCTTTCGAAGGGCTTCAAGCGGCGCGTCGGGCTGGCGCAGGCGATTCTGCACGACCCCGAGGTGCTGATCCTGGATGAGCCCACCGACGGCCTTGACCCCAATCAGAAGCACGAAGTGCGCAAGCTGATCCGTGAGATGGCGGCGCAGAAGGTCATTATCCTGTCGACGCACATTCTCGAAGAGGTCGATGCGGTGTGCACGCGGGCGGTGATTATCGCGAGCGGTCGCATCGTCGCCGACGGCACCCCCGAGCAGCTTGAGGCGCGCTCGCACCGGCACAACGCGGTGACGCTCGCCCTCGTCGATGCAGCGAGCGGCGTCGTCGAACAGGCATTGGCGGCGTCGGACAACATCGAGTCGGTCGAGGTGCTCGGCGTAGCCGGCAACGCCACGCGCTATCGGGTCTACCCGAAGCACACCGGGTCGATTCTTTCCGAGGTGAGCGACGTCGCCCGAGAGCAGGGCTGGACGGTGACCGAGCTCTTCGCGGAGCGTGGACGCCTCGACGACGTGTTCCGGTCGGTCACCGACCGCGACGTCGCTGCCTCCTGAGGTAATCCGCCGATGACGAACATCTCGATTATCATGCGGCGCGAGCTGGCGGGTTACTTCACCACGCCGATCGCCTACGTGTTCATCGTCATATTTCTCTTTCTGAGCGGCATATTCACCTTCTACCTGGGCGGTTTCTTCGAGAGGGGGCAGGCCGACCTCGAGCCCTTCTTCACCTTTCACCCCTGGCTCTACCTGTTCCTGATACCCGCCATCGCCATGCGCCTGTGGGCCGAGGAGCGCAAGAGCGGCACCATCGAGCTGCTGCTGACGCTGCCCGTCACCATGACCGAGGCGGTTCTCGGCAAATTCCTCGCCACCTGGATCTTCACCGCCATCGCCTTGGCTCTGACGTTCCCGGTGTGGGTGACGGTGAACGTGCTCGGTGATCCGGACAACGGCGTCATTCTCGCCAGCTATCTCGGCAGTCTGCTCATGGCGGGCGCGTACCTGGCGATCGGCTCGTGCGTCTCTGCGCTCAGCAAGAACCAGGTGATCGCCTTCGTGATCAGCGCGGTGATCTGCCTGTTGCTGGTGTTGAGCGGTTTTCCCGTCGTGCTCGATTTCTTCAGCGGCTGGGCGCCCGACGTGCTCGTCGAGGTGATCAGCTCGTTCAGCTTCCTCACGCACTTCAGCGCCATCAGCCGCGGCGTCATCGACGTCCGCGATCTCATCTACTTCGTGTCGCTGATCGCCCTGTTCCTGTTCGCGAACGCGATTCTCATCGAACTGAAGAAAGCCGACTGAAGCCGAATATGGACGCCATGAGAAAAGCGGGGTGGGTCACCGGCAGCGGAGTGGTGCTCGCGGTGGTTCTGTTCTTCGCCGTCAATATCCTCGCCAACACCGCGCTGACGTCGACCCGCGTCGACCTCACCGAGGGCAGGCTGTTCACGCTCTCGCAGGGGACGCGCAATGTGCTGGCGGCGCTGGACGAGCCGGTGACGCTGCGCCTGTTTCTCACGCGGGACGTCGCGATGCTGCTGCCCGGTGTGGCCAGCCATGCAAACCGGGTGCGCGAGCTGCTCGCCGAGTACGAGCGCGCCGCCGGCGGCGCGCTCGAGGTGCGCTTGATTGACCCTGAACCGTTCTCCGAGGAGGAAGATCGGGCGGTGGGCTACGGGTTGCAGGGCGTGCCGCTCGGTGACGGCGGCAGCGTCCTGTATTTCGGTCTCGTGGGCACGAACTCCATCGACGACGAGGAGGTCATCGCTTTCTTCGCCCTCGAACGCGAGGAGTTCCTCGAGTACGACCTGACCAAGCTCATTCACCAGCTCGGCAACCCCAAGCAACCGGTGGTGGGGCTGATGAGCAGCCTGCCGATGGACGGTTTCAGCGGCGGCATGCCGCCGATGGGCGCCATACCCCAGCCCTGGCTGGTCCTCGAGCAGATGCGCCAGCTCTTCGAGGTGCGCACCGTCGAGCTTACGGCAAGCCGCATCGAGTCGGACATCGACGTGCTCATGGTGGTGCATCCGAAAGAGCTGAGTGACGCGACGCTGTACGCCATCGATCAGTTCGTGCTGCGGGGCGGACGCGCCATTCTCTTCGTCGACCCCCACGCGGAATCGGAGCAGGGCGTCTCACCCCTGGGTCCGATGGGGGCGGCCGGCGCGTCCGACCTCAACCGGCTGCTTCGCCATTGGGGTGTCGAGCTGGTCGAGGGCAAGGTGGTCAGCGACCTGCCGATTGCGACCAAGATCCGCGTGCAGCGCGAAGGCCGCAACCTGGTGCTCGACTACCCGGTTTGGCTCGACATTCAGACCGCGCAGATGGACGCCGCGGACGTCGTCACGGCGCGGCTCGGCAATCTCCTGCTTGCGACCCCGGGCGCACTGCGCACGCTCGACGACGCCGAGACACGGGTTGCGCCCCTCATCCACTCGACCCCCGACGCGATGCTCATCGACGGCGCCCAGCTCGGGTTCGACGCCGACCCGCGTGATCTGCTGCGCAACTACCAGCCTGGCGGCGAGATGCTCGTGCTCGCCGCGCGCGTGACGGGCACCGTCGAGACCCTGTTCGCCGACGGCGCGCCGAGCGCCGAGCAGGCGGGCGCGGCGCAGCAGGCGCCGGAGACGCCCGGCGCAGACGCGCAGACGGCCGCGAGCCACCTCGCCCGGTCCACCGAGCCGATAAACGTGATCGTCGTGGCGGACACCGACATGTTGCAGGACCGGTACTGGGTTCAGGTTCAGGAGCTGCTGGGCACGCGCATTGCGCTGCCGAGCGCCGCCAACGGCAGCTTCGTCGTCAACGCCCTCGACAACCTGACCGGCAGCAATGACCTGATCAGCGTCCGCAACCGCGGCAGCTCGCGGCGTCCGTTCACGATGGTGGAGGCGCTGCAGCGCGACGCGGAACTCCGCTTCCGTGAAAAAGAGCAGGAGCTGCTCGGGCAGCTGCAGGCGACCGAGCAGCGACTGCTCGAGCTGGACCGGGACAAGCAGGACGATGCGGTCATTCTGAGCAGCGAGCAGCGCGCGGAGATCGATCGTTTCCGTCGCGAGAAGGTGCGCATCCGCACAGAGCTTCGCGATGTGCGCCATGCGCTGCACCAAGACATCGAGCGGCTCGAGTCGTGGGTGAAGTTCATCAATATCGGTATGGTGCCGCTGCTCATCGGTGTCGGAGGCGCGCTGGTCAGCGTCGCTGCGGGACGGCGACGCCGCACCGCGCGTCCGGCGCAGCGGTGACGGGGCGTCGAGTATGCGCACCGGCAAGTCGTTACTGATTCTGGTCGTGCTGGCCGCCGTAGCGGTGGCCGCGGTTGTGATGCTGCAGCGCGGCGAGCGGCCCGCAGCCCCGTCCGCCTCATTGCTGTACCCGGAGCTGATGCCGGCGATAAACGACGTGGCTGCGGTCGAGGTGCAGACCGCGGAGGAGCGGTTCACGGTGGTGCGCGAGGGCGGCCGGTGGGTCGTGCCCGAGAAGGCAGGTTATCCGGCGGATGCGGACGTCGTGCGGCGCTTCGTCATCGGCGCTGCCGAGCTGCGGGTGCTGGAACCCAAGACGGCCAACCCGGAGCTGCACGCGGAGCTCGGGCTGGAGGATGTCGACAGCGACGGGGCGAAGTCCGCACGCGTGGTGCTGCGCGACGGCGAACAGCGCGTGCTGGCCGACCTCATCGTGGGCAAGAGCCGGCCGGGGAAGGCGGATCCGGATCAGCGCGAGCTCTACGTGCGTCGCAGCGGCGAGACGCAGACCTGGCTGGTCGAAGGCGACGCCGAGGTTCAGCGTCGCGCGGTGGCCTGGCTCGAGCAGGATATCCTGGATCTGGAGCGCGCACGTATCCGCCGCGCCGAGGTGGACCATGCCGATGGCGATGATGTCGTCGTGGAACGCGACAACCCCCGGCAAAGCGACTTCGTTCTGCTCGCCGTTCCCGACGGCAAGATGGTTCAGTACCAGTTCTCTGTCAACGAGATCGCCACCTCGTTCACCACCCTGCGCTTCGACGACGTCGCGCCGGCGACGGACGTCGACTTCAGCGCGCAGCGGGTGGCTACCGCAACGCTCGATACCTTCGACGGCCTGCGTGTGCGCATGGAGCTGGTGCCCCGGGACGGACAGCGGTACGTCCGCCTCACCGCCGAGTTCGATGCCGAGCGCGCGCAGCACGCAGGCGCTGGCGCCGCGGCGGGCAGCGCCGACGCGGCCAGCGAGACAGCCGTCGGGGAGGGCGCCGCGGCGGCGCCGGCCGAGTCGGCGGCGCAGGCGACGGAGCCCATGTCGGCCGACGAGGTTCGGGAGGAGGTCGACCGCCTGAACGCCGCGTGGGCCGGCTGGGCGTACAGACTGCCGGACTTTCGCGTCGATAACATCTTCAAGCCGATGGCGGAGCTGGTGGCCGACCCGGAACAGGCCGAAGCGCCCGCTGTCGAAACCCCGCCGGCCGGGGCCGAAAGGGGCGACGGCGGCGACGGCGGATCCTGAGAGGCCGCCGGCTCGCTCTCGGGCACGCAAGACGGTGCTGCCCGCGGGTGCTGATTTTTTTCGCCCGCACCGCGATAATCCCCGGCGGGACCAGTCAGCGCTACCGTGAACGTCGAGCGTCGTCGCTCGAAGCGGGGCTGGCAGATCTCCCGCCCTCGTGACGGGGGTGTGAGAATTGTTCGAACAACCGGTTCAGATCCAGATCACCGGTGAGAGGGCGGCGCCGCGAACAATAACAACAATGACAAACCACGGCGAACACGATGGGGTCAGACCCTGTTTTCGGCCAGAAAGCGGATCCGGTCCCGTTTTCGCCGCGTCGCTCAGAACAGTTAGGCAGGCGCCGGTCTGCGACCGCGGCCGGCCCCGAGGACGGAGACGCCCATGACAGAGAAGCTCAACAAATTCAGCGCCCGGGTCACGCAGCCGAAGGCGCAAGGCGCCTCGCAGGCGATGCTTTACGGGGCCGGGCTGACCGCGCAGGACATGAACAGGGCTCAGGTCGGTATCGCCAGCGTGTGGTGGGAGGGCAATACCTGCAACATGCATCTCAACCAGCTCGCGGCACGGGTGAAGGAAGGGGTCGACGCGGCGGGTCTGGTCGGTATGCGCTTCAACACGGTCGGCGTCAGCGACGGTATTTCGATGGGCACCGAGGGCATGAGCTATTCGCTGCAGTCGCGCGATCTCATCGCCGATTCCGTCGAGACGGTGATGGGGGGTCAATGGTACGACGGCTGCATCGTGATTCCCGGCTGCGACAAGAACATGCCCGGCTGCATGATGGGCATCGCGCGCACGAACCGTCCCGCCTTCATGGTCTACGGTGGCACCATCAAGCCAGGCCGGGCGGCGGGCCGCACCGTCGACATCGTCTCGGCCTTCCAGAGCTACGGAGAGTATCTCGGCGGCAAGATCGACGAGTCGACGCGCCAGGAGATCGTCAGGCATGCGTGTCCCGGCGCCGGCGCCTGCGGGGGTATGTACACGGCCAACACCATGGCGAGCGCCATCGAGGCGCTGGGCATGGCGCTACCCTACAGCTCGTCGACGCCGGCGGTCGAGCCGGGCAAGCTCGACGAGTGTTTCCGGGCGGGCGCAGCCATTCGCCACCTGCTCGAGATCGATCTCAAGCCGCGCGATATCATGACACGGCGCGCCTTCGAGAACGCCATGGTGCTGGTGAGCGTGCTCGGCGGCTCGACCAACGCCGTGCTGCACCTGATCGCCATCGCGAGGGCCGTGGGTGTCGAGCTCACCATCGATGACTTCCAGGCCGTCAGCGACCGAACCCCCTACCTGGCCGACCTCAAGCCGAGCGGCCTCTATGTCATGGAGGACCTCCACAACGTCGGCGGCATACCCGCGGTGATGAAATATCTCCTCGGCGAGGGGATGCTCGACGGCGACTGCATGACCGTTACCGGCAGGACGATTGCCGAAAACCTCGCCGACGTGCCGGGCCTCTCCGAGGGGCAACCCATCGTGCGTCCGCTGCACGAGCCCCTCAAGGCCACCAGCCACCTGCAGATACTGCGCGGCAACCTGGCGCCTGGCGGCGCGGTGGCGAAGATCACCGGCAAGGAGGGCGAGCGATTTGCCGGGCCGGCGCGGGTGTTCGATGCCGAGGAGGCGATGCTGGCGGCCCTCGAGCAGGGCAAGATCGAAAAGGGCGATGTCATCGTCATCCGCTACGAAGGACCGAAAGGCGGTCCCGGCATGCCCGAGATGCTCACGCCGACGTCGGCGATCATGGGTGCGGGACTGGGTCAGGACGTGGCGCTGATCACCGACGGTCGCTTCTCCGGCGGCTCGCACGGCTTCATCATCGGGCACATCGTGCCCGAAGCCCAGGATGGCGGGCCCATCGCGCTGGTGCGCGACGGCGACGTCATCACCATCGACGGCGCGGCCAATACGCTCGACGTCGCGGTCGACGACGCGGAGCTGGCGGCGCGAGGCGCCGCCTGGCAGGCACCTCCTTTCAAGGCCTCGCGGGGTACGCTGTACAAATACATCAAGAACGTCAAGACGGCGAGCGAAGGCTGCGTGACCGACGAGTGAGCGGGCGCTGGCGTACGCGACGCCCGGCGGTCGGGCGCGATGTGTCGGCGGCGCTGGCGGATCGCCTGAGCGCGACGCTACACGCCGGCGCGAGGATCACCCCGTCAGTCGCTGGTGTCGGTGTCGACCCCCGCGAAACGCTGCTCGAGATCGGCGAACAGGCGCCGCGCCGCTCGGGCGACACCGTCGTCGTCCTGCGCGTAGCGCACGCGCACCGTTGTCGCTCGGCGAAAGCGCTGCGTGCTCGGATAAATCCCCACCCGGGCCGTCGGCGTTGCGCGGCTGAACTGCTCCACGGCTGGCGCGATGTCGCCCTCGGCGGCCGCCAGTGTGGTTTCCACGACCTCCCAGCCCGCCGCCGCTGGCTCCGGAAAAATCTCCGCGAGCACCGCCGTCATCATCGGCTGCAGCATGGTGGGGAAGCCGGGAAACGCATGCACGCCGTGCACGGAGAAGCCGGGGGCGCCGAGGGGATTGCTGATCAGCGTGCAGTCCTGGGGGAGCCACGCCATTCGTTGACGCTGCGGTGTGAAACGCTCGCCGTAGCGCTGCTGCAGAAGCCGGAAACACGCCTCGTGCAGCGCCAGATCGACCCCAACTCCGCGGGCGACGCCCTCCCGGGTGCAGTCGTCGTGGGTGCCGCCCAATCCCCCCGAGACCAGTATCGGATCGTGGCCCGAGGTGCGCAGCAGACGGATCCAGTTGGCGATTGTCTCGACGTCGTCGGGAAGACACACGGCCGCCTGCGCCGGCTGCCGGTGCTGCCACAGCGCGTGCAACATCCACTCCTGGTTGGTGTTGCGCTTCTCGCCGAATAGGATCTCGTCGCCCACATTGACCACGACGGGCTTGCAGGCGGGGGAGACGCGGTTGGCCGTCATCAGCAGCTTGCGGCGGACATGGCAGCAGAAGACTAGCGGTAGCCGACGAGCGCTGGCAATGCTCGACCGCGGCCGGGCAGCGGTCGGCTGCCTTGGTGCAATGCCCGGACAAGCTGCTATGCTGCTGCCGTGTGGCCGATCGTCACGCGCACCGGCCGCTTGGCGAGACTGATGAGTACCCGCACCCAGCTGCTGAGGCGACTCGGCGACCGCCGCCTGCACGCGGGGTCGGCGTTGGGGCATGAGCTGGGTATCAGCCGCGCTGCCGTCCACAAGCAGGTGCACGCACTTCTCGACCTGGGCATCGCCATCGATTGCTTGCGCGGTCGCGGCTATCGACTCACCGAGCCGATCGTAACCCTGAGCGCCGCCGAGATTGCCCGCCGTCGACGCGCCGCGAAGGCGGCCCCGTCGGCGCTCTCGCCGGTCACGGTGCTCGATGAGGTCGACTCGACCAACAGTTATCTTGCCCGTGCGGTGGGATCGGCAAGGGTGCGTGGGGACACCTGTGTCGCCGAGCGCCAGCTGGCCGGTCGCGGACGGCAGGGGCGCCGCTGGGTCGGCTCCCCATACCGCGACATCATGCTGTCGCTCGGTTGGGACTTCCGCGTCGGGCCTGCGGACGTGATGGGCCTCAGCCTTGCGCTCGGTCTGGCGGTGACAGAGGCGCTCGCACGCCTTGGCGTTCGCGACAGCGCGCTCAAATGGCCCAACGACGTATGCTGGCGTGGTCGCAAGCTGGCGGGTGTGCTGGTGGAGCTGTCCGGTGAGATCTCGGGTCCGTGCCGGGCCATCGTCGGTGTGGGCGTCAACGTCGACGTCCGTCCTCGCGACGGAGCCGACATCGGCCAGCCCTGGGTGGATCTGCGCACCATCGCCGGCCGGGCTCCTGACCGGAATGACATTGCAGCGGCGCTCATCGACGCGCTGGTCGCAACGCTGGGGCGTTTCGAGCGGCACGGTTTCGCCGCGTTCGTCGGCGAGTGGCACGAGCGCGACGCGCTGCGCGGGCGGCCGGTCGTGGTCACCGGGGCCGGCGGCGCCTGCTGCGGCCGCGCGCTCGGTGTCGACGAGACCGGCGCGCTGCTGCTCGAGCTTGCCGGTGGCGCCGTGCGCCGCATCACCGTCGGCGACGTTAGCGTGCGCGCGGCGCCGTGAACCTGCTCGTCGATCTCGGCAACAGCCGCCTCAAGTGGGCGCAGGCGAGCCGTGGCGGCTGGGTGCCAGGGGTGGCCGACCGTCGCGCAGCCGACGGTCTCGGCGTGCGCCTCGACGAGGTCTGGGGCAGGCGGCGAGCGCCGCAGCGGGTCCTCGCCTGCAGCGTGGCAGGCAGCGCCGTGAACGCCGAGCTGAGCGAGTGGGTCGCCCGCAACTGGTCGCTCACCGTCGAGTTCGTTCGCACGACGGCGGCCGGCTACGGTGTGCGCAACGGCTACCGCGATCCCGCGCAGCTCGGTGTTGATCGTTGGGTGGCGTTGATCGCCGCGCGCGGGCTGACACCTGAAGCCGCGGCCGTCGTCGACTGCGGAACGGCGGTGACGATCGACGCGCTGACGGGGGACGGCGAGTTTCTCGGCGGTGTGATCCTGCCGGGAGTCGAGCTGTGCCGGGAGATGCTGCTGGCGCGCACGGCCGGCATACGCGAAGGCGAGGCCGAGCACGTCAGCGCCACGGCGCGCTCGACCGGCGAGGCGGTGCTCGGCGGCGCGGTGTTCGGTATCGCCGGGGCGGTCGAGCGCATCGTCGCCGAATTCGAAACGGTGCTCGGCCCGCGGATCGCGGTGCTGGTGACGGGCGGCAGCGCCGGTCTGATTCTCCCCCGTGTGCGGCGTCAGGCGCGCCACGAGCCTGAGCTGGTATTGCGGGGCCTCTCGCGTATGCTCGGCGAGGATGCCGCTGCGCGGGCGCCGGCCGCCGGCGCTTCGCCATGAGCCTGTCGCCGCGACAATGGCCGCTGGGTGAGCGCGTGGTGAGGTGGGTGGCTGGCGCGTTGCTGCTGCTCAATGGCGCGCTGCTGCTGTGGGCGCTCGGACCGATGCAGCGGGTCGCACAGCCAAGCGCCGTGGCGCGGCCCGACATCAACGCGGATTCCATGGCGTTGGTGTCCGAACGGCCGCTCGAGCTCGGTGCGGCGGCGGAGCCGCAGGGCTGCCTGCGCCTGGGGCCCTTCGCCGCTCGTGCGTCCGTCGAGCAGGCCAAGCGCTCTCTCGATGCGCTCGAGCTCAGCTACCGGGAACGCACCGTCGATGCGCGTCAGATCAGGGCGTTTCGCGTATTTCTCGGGCCCTTCGCGGACAACGCCGCGCTGCGCGGGGTCCGTGATGACCTGACGGCCCGCGGTATCGACCACTACGTCGTGCGCGGCGACGACAGCGCCCAGGTGGTGTCGCTGGGGCTGTTCTCCCAGCATGAGACGGCGGATCGATACGTGGCGCGGCTCGCGGCCGACGCGCTCGCGGCGCAAACCCGCGAGGAGATGCGCACATTGGCATCGACGTACTGGCTCGAGGTGACGGATATCGGCGTCGCGGACCGCCGTCGCGAGCAGCTTCTGCAGATCGACTGGGGCGATGCCGAGCTGCGGGTGCGCGAGATCCCCTGCCCGTAGGCGGCGCCTGCGCGGCGGGCGCGTTGCGGGCATCGCGGGCATTGCCTACAATGCGCGCTCGCCGCGGGCCCGCATAGCTCAGTCGGTAGAGCAGCTGATTTGTGAAGATTGCACCTGCGCGGAGAAATGCGCGCAGTGGAGGTGGCTAAAACGGGGAAACCTGCCCTCGGGCTGCGAATCCGCCTGGATCCCGGAGCCGGCCCGAGAATGGCGATCCCGTGCTACCGGCGCGCTCGGCGCCGGGAGTGTAGAGACTTTACACCACCCACCTAACCCGTCGGGCCAGGGTCGACCCTCAGGGGAGCCCGGCCGGGCGGAACGGTGAAGAGAAAGTCCAGACCCCAAACCCCAGCGGCCGAGGCGATGGGCGCCAGCGTCGCGGGGGGCTGCGAAAGCAGTAGCGGGTATGAATCAGCAGGTCGGGGGTTCGAATCCCTCTGCGGGCTCCACCTCGCCCGCCGGGCGGCCGACGCGCAGGTACCGCGGGAAAGCATCCGACCCCTCGTTGACAGTTGGCCGTTGAGTGGCGAAAATTGCAGGTTTGGGTCCAGGAGGGGTTCCCGAGCGGTCAAAGGGGGCAGACTGTAAATCTGCTGGCTCAGCCTTCGGAGGTTCGAATCCTCCCCCCTCCACCACCTGTTCGAGCGGGTGGCGGGGGCAAGAGGATTCACTGCTCGCGGCAACACCCGCCGGCGCGGGTGCCGCGAGCGCGACGGCTGAGTCGGCCTGGCGCGCGGCGCGCCAAGGCGGTGAGCCGTCGAGGCTGTCCGGCGAGGTTTCCGATGTCGCGGGTGTAGTTCAACGGTAGAACCTCAGCCTTCCAAGCTGATGACGTGGGTTCGATTCCCATCACCCGCTCCAGACGCCGACCCCCTGCCTTCACGCCAGCGAGGGCAGCAGCAGGGGGGGCGTGGCTGGCGCGGTTTCGGGAGGTGCGGTGTGATCGAGGCAGTGCTCCGGTATGTTTGGCCCACATAGCTCAGTCGGTAGAGCACTTCCTTGGTAAGGAAGAGGTCACCGGTTCAAATCCGGTTGTGGGCTCCAGAAGGCAAGCTCCGTTCGGATGGGCCGTTATTTCGACGTTTTTCGACGATACACGAAACAGAGGTGATCCGCAGTGTCGAAGGAGAAATTTGAGAGAACGAAGCCGCATGTGAATGTGGGGACGATAGGTC
>JBFEOO010000028.1:0-40851 GCA_041550555.1 Arenicellales bacterium | reverse complement strand
CGTCGGCCGCCGACACGCTTCTTCACGGCGCGATGCGATGGCGTTCTCGACGGCGTCGGCGACGGCAATCAGCCCTTCCAGTGACCACCGTAGCCATGTCCGCGCCGCTTGCGGCCGTGGTGACCGTGTAGAGCGTGCTCGGGCGGCCGGTGGGGGCCCCAGTAACCGTAGCCATGCCCGTGGCCATAGCGGTAGACGTGATGCCCATGGTGCCTGGGGGGCGGCCGGTGGCCATGGTGATGGCCGCGCCAAGGGGACGGATAGCCGAAGCGACGATGCGTCCAAGGCGAGGGACCATATCCCTGCCGGTAACCAAAGTAGAACCGTTGATGGCCGCCGTACACGTCGACGCGTGGCGAATCGCCGCCGTGCGCGAGTGCGGCGCCCACCGGGAGCGTCAGCGAGAGCAGTGCGATACCGGTAACCGAACCGCGTACGAGCGTTCGCTTCATGGTTGTGTCCTCGTTCGTCGAGCGGAATGGATTTCCCTTGCGACCGCGATGCTAGCGCCCGGGTCCTGAATCCGTACTTAATTCAACCTGAACGACGGACCAACTCCGCTCGTGCGCTGCGTGCTCGTCCCGGCAGCTGTCCCAATGGTGCGCAGCCCGGCGCCGTGCGGCGTCATGGTGGATCGCCGCACCGCCACGCGCCGTGTGACGCGACGCGCCGAAGCGCTTCAAATGATAGTATTGGGCCGGTGATAGTATTGGCTCGTCAGCATCGCTCACCTCAGGAGGACGTACCTATGAGACGCATCCGCTTCAAATGGCTCGGCACGTTTGCCCTCGGAGCCCTACTGCTCACGGGGCAGGCACAGACAGCCCGCGCCGTGACACTGGAGATGGCCTACATGCCCATCGTGCCCTGCAGCCAGCTTTTCGTCATCGAGGGCATGGGCTGGGCGAAAGAGGCCGGCGTCGAACTCAAGCTCACCCGCTTTCCCAACGGCCCGGCAATCGTGCAGGCGATTGCCTCGGGTCAGATGGATCTCATGTGCTTCGGCATCGGCCCGGCAATGGTGTCGCGCGCGAAAGGCGTCAACATCAAGGTCATCGCGCCCGGCATCGTCGAGCAGATCGCCGTGATCGCACAGGGCGAGCTGGTCGAGTATTTCGACAAATATCCGCAGAAGGAAGCGTTGCTGAAATTCGCCACGGACAAGGGCCGCAAAGCCAAGATCGCGAGCTTCCCGGCAGGATCGGTGCCGGACACGGTGACACGCCACTGGCTGATCAAGATGCTCGGCATGAACCTCGACGACGTCGAGCTGATCGGCATGGGCGCCGCGCGCGTGCAGCAGGCGCTGCTGTCGCGCTCGGTGGACGCCGCCGGCATTCTCGAGCCCGTGCTCAGCATCGTCGAGAGCAAGCTGTCGGATGCCAAGGTGATCGTGCGCGCCGACGGCATGATGCCGGGACAACCGGGCTCCACGCTGGCCGTCCGCGAGAACGTGCTCGCCGAGCACCGCGACGCCATCGTCAAGCTCATGGAGCTGCACATCCGCGCCACCAAGCTGCTGCGCGAGCAGCCGGAGCTGGCAGCACCCCATGTGACAGAGTTCGTTGCCAAGGGCCTCGTGGAGGAAGAGATCATCCTGAAGGCGCTGTCCTCTCCGTCCGCCAATTTCACCGCCAATCCGCGGGACATCGTCGAGTCGACGGAGTACATGTCCCAGTTCCAAGCGGAGCAGCAGGTTCAGAAGGGGAAGGTTGCGACGGAGGAGATGTTCGATCTGAGCGTCTACGACGAGGCGATAAGCAAGATGCAGTAGCCGCCGGGCGCGCGTCGTGAAGCAGACGCCACGCTACGTCCTGGCCGCATCGGGGCTGCTCGGTTTTCTACTGGTCTGGGAGGCCATAGCGCGCAGCGGATGGATTGAGGTCCATCTGCTGCCGCCGCCCTCGTCTCTGCCGAGCAGCCTGCTGTCGGAGATTCAGGCAGGCTACTGGCAAAGCATGGTGGTGGCCAGCCTGCGCCACTACGCGGCGGGCTTCGTGCTGGGGTCCCTGCTCGGCGTCTCGCTCGGCGTCTCGGTGGCG
The DNA here is from genome assembly GCA_041550555.1 of Arenicellales bacterium. Taxonomy (GTDB): domain Bacteria; phylum Pseudomonadota; class Gammaproteobacteria; order Arenicellales; family JBFEOO01; genus JBFEOO01. The sequence goes on along the minus strand of JBFEOO010000028.1, from coordinate 38,809 downwards.
CTGTTCCCCCGCGTCGAGGCGTCGCAGGCGTGGCTCGCCCGCGTGTTTCGTCCCATCCCCCCGCTCGCCTGGATCCCCTTCGCCATCATCTGGTTCGGCATCACCGAGACGGCAGCCGCATTCATCATCTCGATCGGCATATTCTGGATCAATTACTTCACGGCCATGGCCGCCGTGCAGGCCGTGGACAAGGACCTCATCGAGGTCGCCCGCGCCTTCGGCCACCGCTCGTTCCTCGCGCTGCTGCGCAAAGTCATCCTGCCCGGGGCGGCGCCCGGCATACTGAGCGGACTGCGCGCCGGCCTCGGACAGGGCTGGATGACGGTGGTGGCCGCAGAGCTGTTCGGCATCGCGGGCATCGGGCAACGGATGATCGAGGCCTCCGGGTTGCTCGCGAGCGAGGTCGTCGTGCTGTACATGTTCTCGATCGCGCTGCTTTACGGGGCGAGCGATTACGTCTTCGTGCACATTCAGAGCAGGATTCTGGCGTGGCAACGGTAATCCACACGCAGGATCTCGCCGTCAGCTTCGACGGCCAGACACCGGTATTCGCGGGACTGAACATCGCCATCGAGGAGGGTGAATTCGTCACCGTGGTGGGCGTATCGGGCGCCGGCAAGTCGACGCTGCTGCGGGTGATTGCCGATCTGATCCCACCCTTTCGCGGCTCGGTCAAGGTCGATGCGCCGCGCGTCGATCCAACCCGGCGCCAGATCGCCATGGTGTTCCAGGCCGCAAACCTCATGCCCTGGCGCCGCGTCGCGGACAACATCACGCTCGGCCTAGAGGGCATCGACGTGTCGGATACCGTCAAGCGTGAGCGCGTGACGCGCACGTTGGCGCTGGTCGGGCTCGATGACTACGGCGACCGCTGGCCGCATCAGCTCTCCGGTGGCCAGCGCCAGCGCATCGGCATCGCCCGTGCGCTGGCGGTCGAACCGGATATCCTGCTCATGGACGAGCCGTTCGGGGCGCTGGACGCCATTACACGCACCGGCCTGCAGGACGAGCTGCTGCGCATCTGGCAGGAGACGCGCAAGTCGATTCTGTTCGTCACGCACGACATAGAAGAGGCGGTGTATCTCGGCGATCGCGTCCTGCTGCTCGGCGACACCCCCGCGCGCATCGTCAACGAGTATCCCGTCGCCATCGACCGTTCGGCGCGTCGCGAGAGCGAAGCTTTCGTGCGCCGTGTCGACGAGGTGCGCTCGGGTCTGCAGGATGCGATTACCGCCGCTGCGGCAACGCCCTGAGCCGGGCAAGCGTGCCCGGCGTCGTCTCGCGGCAGCCCATCGAGCAGGTATCGAAGAGGACAAGCCATGGCGGTGATGCTCACTGAACGCCCTATCTTCGTGACCGGATCGGAACGCTCCGGCACGACGCTCATCATGGCGATTCTGGGCATGCACCCGCGCATCGCCGTCCCGGAGGTTACCTGGTATTACCCCAGATTCCGACCGTGGCTGTTCACCTACGGCGACCTCTCGGTGGACGCGCAGCTGCGCACGCTCGCTCACGAGATGGCGTACGGCCTGCGCGTGCCGTTCTGGAACATGGACGTCGATCCGCGCCGCTTCGGCGACGAGATCGCCGAGAGCGCCCAGCGGCGCGAGCGCTCCTTCGCCGGCGTGTTCGATGCCATGCTCAGCCGCTACGCCGGCTACGTCGGCAAGCCGCGCTGGGGGGAGAAGACCCCGTACAACCTCTTCTACATCGAGCAGATACTCGAGGATTTCCCCAACGCCCAGTTCGTGTTCATCTACCGCGATGGTCGCGACGCCAGTGCGGAGTTCCTCGATTCCTCCTTCGGGCCCACCAACATCTACTGTGCCGCTGAGCTCTGGCGCATGGGCCAGGAGGCGGTCAAGCCATGGCGTACGAAGCTGCCTGCGGATCAGTGGCTCGACATCCGCTACGAGGACTTCGTGCGCGACCCGCTTGCCGGGCTGCGGTCGCTGTGCGAGTTTCTCGGCGAAGAGTACGACGAGGCAATGTTGGAATTTCATACCACGCCCATCGCCAAGAAACGCGGCCAATCGAAGGACAATGCGCCGCTGGGGCATCCCATCTCCGAGCGCTACGTCGGCCGTTACAAGAACGAGCTGAGCATCCGCGATCAGCGCATCATGTCCTGGGTAGCGGGCGACCTCCTGCGCGAGCTCGGCTATGAAGACATTGCCGAGCCGCTCGAGCCCAGCGCCCAGCAGATCGCTTTCTGGGAGGAGCTCGACGGGCGCTACCGCGCCGCGACCCTCGACGCGCCGGGCGGATGGATCGTCTTCGAGAGCTACAACGACTGGCTTGTCGATCGGCGCGAAGCCCGCCGTCAATCCGGTGTTTGGTCGGCGCTTCCCGATTCGGCGCCGTTCCCCATCGGGACTCGCTTCGAGGAGACGCTGTGCGGCATGCGCGCACACCGCAGATGGAAGCGGCACCTCAGCATAAAGCGCGACTACGGAAGCACTAAAGCGCTGCTCTGAGCAGCGCTGTCCAACGACGCGTGCACCGCAACGCGTCGGCCGAGGGCACGCCGCGGCGCTCAACCGATGCCGACGGCGTCCGCGAACGCTTCGATCCGCTCAACGGTTCCCGCCGCCGTGGGTGTCTCCAGATTGGGCACCAACACCCGCAGACCCGCCTCCTCATAGGCGGCGATGTCCTCGCGCAACGCCGCGGCCGGGCCGGTGAACGCCGCCCGCCGGCCGCTCTCGGGCAGTGGCTCATCGAGCCGCGCCCAGGGCACGAACAGGGCGGTGTCGAGGGTCGCCGGATCACGCCCGGCCTCCTCGAGCCGACGGGTGACGTCGCCGAGCGCGGCAGCGAAACGCGCGGCGGTGTCGAGGCGGTGGCGGGGATTGCGCCCAACGGGATACCAGCCGTCGCCGAAACGCGCGACGCGGCGCCGCGCAGCCGGCCCTTCCCCGCCGATCCAGATCGGTGGGCCCGGCACCTGCACCGGCTTGGGTCGGGAAATCACGCCCGCGAAGCGCACGTAGTCACCGTCGTAGCGCGCCACGTCCTCGCGCCACAGCGTCCGATAGGCCTCGATGTACTCGTCCGATGCACGTCCACGCTGCTCATAGGGCGGCGCCCCGAGCGCCGCCATCTCCTCGCGCATCCACCCCACCCCGACGCCCACGGTGAGACGCCCTGCACAGAGCACATCCAGCGTGGCCAGCGTCTTGGCGGTCAGCACGGCCGGACGATGCGGTATCACCATGACCGAGGTCAAAAGCCGAATGCGCTCGGTGGCCGCGGCGATGAAGCCAAGCGTCGTCAGCGTCTCGAGACAGGTGCCTTCGATGGCACCGGCCCACGAGCCGTCCTCGGTATAGGGATAAGGCGAATCGATCGTCTCGCAGACGACCACGTGATCGTTGACGCCGAAGTAATCGAAGCCGCAGCGTTCGCAGGCGCGCGCCACTTTGAGGATGGCGTCGGGGTGCGCGGTAGCGCCGCGCGTGGACATGTGGAAACCGTAGCGCATGAGGAACTCCTCCCAACGGCTGAGCAGCTGCCCTGCCCGCACGGGCGCCGCGTCACGGTCCGGGATAACCGGACCCGCGGCCTCGCCGGCGGACGACAGCCGACCACGGGCCCCTCATTGTAGCGCTGAACCCGATTTTGCCGATCCCATGTCACCCTCCCGTTTTGCTGATGCCCGCGACGTTCTCCGCGCGGCCCCGTCCTCCGCGACCAACCTCACGCCCGCCGTCTTCCTCGTAAGGCCCGCTCGCCACGCCGACACGGCTTGCAATCCCGAAGGCGAAGGGCGGGTTCTGCGCAGCAACGATTGGGTCTCTGTGCGATGACCTTGCCGCCGGAGGCGTCCCGGCCGTACGATGTCAGCCAAATGGGAGGGAAGTGAGTGACCACGCGCAGAATGCACGGGCGCCTTCGCCGCTTCACCAAGGAGGTGGTGTCCCGAACGCCCTTGCTCTGGCTGATTGCGGTGCTGCTCATTACCTGGGTGGGCTTCTCGGCCGCCCTCTATATCGCCGAACGCGACGTTCCGGGCACGGCCTTCGTCTCGTTTGGCTATGCGCTGTATTGGGGAATCGCAGGCTTCTCCACGGCCGGCATCGCCGACACGCCGCTGTCGGGTCTCGGTCAAGTTATCGGTGGCGCGTGGATTGTCCTCGGCTCCATTGTGTTCTTCGGCACCATCGTGGCGACGGTGACGGCGTACTTCATGCGTCCCCTGCAGCGACCCGCGCGGAGAGTCATCGAAACAATCGAGGTCAACCTGGAGCGACTCGATGATCTGACCGTTGAAGAGCTGGAACTGCTGAAGAAAACCACCGATTCGCTCATCGTGCATGTGGAGAAGGTAAAGGCGGCGCAAGAGCGCCGAGAGCTCGCCGAAGGGAAGAAGCGGCAACAAAAGGCGCAGCACAAGATCAAGCAGCGGTGAGGCGCGCGCACCCCCGTGCTCGTGGTCGCGACCGTGCGCGGCGGCGCGCTCACGGGCATTGCGACCTCCCCGCCGGCGCCGGGTCTGGACGCTGCCGGGCGGCCGGCTCCCGACGGGTCGCTGGCCGTGGCCCTGTGCATCGGGGGCGGGATCGTCGAACGCGCCCGTGGCCCGTCGATCCGCTGCCGTGCCGCGTGGCGCTAGCGGCAGCCGTGCGCATCGCACCAGCGCCGACGCGTGGACCGTGGTCATCCGCGGCCTCGGACTGATCGTTCACAGCTTGGGACGACGACTTTCGTGACCAACACGCTGGCACCCGTCACCGCGCTGCTGATCGGCGTCGCCTTCCTGCTCACGGGCAATGGCCTGCAGGGCACGCTCGTTGCCGTGCGCGCGGAGATCGAGTCGTTCTCCACTCTCGAGATCGGGCTCCTGGGATCGGCCTACTTTCTCGGCTTTGCCGCCGGCTGCGTGCTCGGCCCGCATCTGGTTCGCCGCGTCGGCCATATCCGCACCTTTTCCGCCATGGCGGCGGTCGCATCGGCGGTCCCGCTGGCGCACGCGATCGTGCTGCTACCGCTTCCCTGGTGGGTGATGCGCGGTGTGACCGGCTTCTGTTTTGCGGTGCTCTTCATCGTGATCGAGAGCTGGCTCAACGAGCGTTCCACCAACGAAACCCGAGGCGCGATTCTCTCCATCTACCTGATCATCAATCTCACCGTGATGACCGTGGGGCAGATGATGATGACGCTGTCCGATCCGACCGGTTTCGTTCTTTTCGCGCTGGTCTCGATTCTGGTGTCCATCGCCGCCGTCCCGGTGGCGCTGACGGCTGCCGCCGCGCCGGCGCCGATTCAATCGGTAACGATCCGCGTGCGACGGCTGTTTCAGGTGTCGCCGGTGGCGTTCGTAGCCTGCCTCGCGGTCGGACTCGCCAACGGGACCTTCTGGGCCCTGGCACCGGTCTTTGCGCAGCGCGCCGGCATGGACGTTTCCGGTATCGCTCTGTTCATGAGCGCCACCATTCTTGGTGGCGCGCTCGGACAATGGCCGCTCGGGCGGCTCTCGGACCGCCTCGATCGCCGCCGGGTCATCGTCGGCACATGTGGCGGCGCCGCAGCGGCGGGACTGACGATCTACGTCCTGGGATCCCACTTCGGGAACGCGTCGGTCGTCGTCTGGCTCGGCCTCGGCGGCCTCTGGGGAAGTTTCGCCTTACCGCTGTATGCAATCGCCGTTGCGCATGCCAACGATTATGCGGCGCCCGAGGATTTCGTCGAGATCGCCAGCGGCCTGCTGCTGGTCTTCGGAGCCGGCGCCGTCATCGGACCGATCCTGGCCTCCGCGCTGATCAACTTCAACGGTGCTCCCGCGATGTATGCGTTCACGGCGGCGGTGCACCTGCTTCTCGGCGTGTTCGCGCTGTGGCGCACGCGGCAGCGTGCTCCCGCGCCCCCCTCAGCCCAAATCGCCTTCGGGGACGCTTTGCGGGCGGCGCAGACGGTATCCGAGGTGTTCGACGCGGAAATCCAGCAGCAGCAGGTCGAGGGCGCTGAGGGGGCGGGTGAAGCGTCGGTCAGCACGGACCGGCCGCCGTTGACCGCCACCGACACGTGAGGGCGAGGGCCGTCCGCCGCGTGTGAGGCGAATCGTCCGGTGGCCGCATGGCGCTGCCGATCGGCAAGCCGGAGCACGTGAAGGCACGCGCGGGGGCGGAAGCGCGGGCTACGAGAACGGTCACTGCGGCCTCGGAGCGATGCTGCCCGCGCGCCACAGCGAAGGGGTGCATCCGCATCGAACGGGCGCGCTCCGTCTGCCGCGCCAGCCGGGCTTTAGGTTAGGCGCCTTCGAGATTGTGACGCTGCGTGATGCCGCGGTAGACGATATTGGAGACGCTGCGGATGACGTCGGCGCGCGCACGTATCCACGCCGCATAGTTGCGCGCGCGCCCGCGCTTCTCGATGACACCGATCAGCGTATAGGGATAGCGCCTGCCGTCCTTGTCCTTGACGATGATGATGCCCATGTCGCCGCACAAGCGCGCCGTGCTGCCGGTCTTGTTGTAGACCTCGGTGCCTACGGGCAGCGCCCGCACGCCGGTGTAGATGCGGTCCGGCCCAGGTAATGCCATGAGGCGTTTGATCTCGCGCGCGCCGGGCAGCTGATCGTTCCACACCGCATAGAGAAATCGGCTGTAGTCGCTGATCGACGCCTTGTTGCGGTAGGTGCGGCCGCCGCGCGGTATGTATTCCACGATGTGGGTGTCGCGGAACACACCGCCGTAGAACTGCTTCAGAATGCGCTGCGCCGCCTTGGGTCCGCCGACACGCCGCAGTACCCAGTTCGTGGAGATGTTGTTCGACCGTTGAATCATCTGCTCCATGTGGCGACGGCTCTTTGTACCGTAGCTGATCTCACCGCGCTCTACCCTGTGAAAGAACGCTGCGGCAAAGAACGGCTTGATCAGGCTGGCCGCCTGAAAGGGAACGTCTTCGTTGATCGTAACGAGCTTCTGTCCGGTGGTGAAATCGTATACGGACCAGCCCGTTCGTTCGTCCGGCGCGATTTTGCCGGCGCGGCGAAGCGCCTTGATGGCCACCTCGACCGCCGCTTCCAGATCGCCGCTCTGCGAGGCGGGCTCTGGGCGACCCGGCGCAGCGCCCGTCGCCGCGTCAGCTGCGGAAGAGACCTCATTGGTCGTCTTCGGCGCGCTCGCAGCTCCGGCGCGCGCGTCGACCGGCGTCTGTGCAACCTCGCTGGGCTCGGCGAGCGCGACGCTGGACGACTGCAGAACGCCGTCCTCGCCGACGAAGGTCCACGCGCGCGAGGGCACCGGCATCGCTTCCTCGAGACCACGCGCGCGCAACAGCCGGCTGTGCGCCCGGGCGACGATTTGCGCACCGCCGCTGTCGCCCCGGCGATGGTAGACGAGACCGAACAGGTCGCCGTCCTTGACCACCCGCAGGTCTGCGGCAACGGCGGGCCCGAGCACGGGCGCAACCCGCCGCGAATAGTCGTACACGGCGGCGAGATTGCGGTGCCAGAGATACGAGATGTCGAAGCGCGGCGGCTGGGCGACGGCCACGTGCGCGGCGAGCAGACCCCAACCGGCGGCGAAGAGCAAAATTTGGCGGACGGCAGCGCTAACGATCGAACGCATGGAATTCGCCGGCAACCTGAACACCCAAGCTACTGGGCGCTTATTTTAAGCAATTCGTTTCAAGAATCAACTTTAACTCAAGCCCACGACGCGCTGTATTCAAGGACGAATCCGACGTACGTTCGTCAGGGACCGATCAGTCGTCCGCGAGCACTTCGCCGTGCTCGCGGGTGCTGCGGAACGCTACGCTCGGCCAGCGCTCCTCGGTCAGCTGCAAGTTGTAGCGATTGGACGCCAGGAATACCGGGTTGCCGTCGATGTCCCGACCCAGCGAGCCGTGCTCGCGCTGCTCGAAACGGCGGCGGGCCGCGTCGTCGGGAAAGCGCAGCCAGCGAGCGGTGTAGATCTGGACCGGCTCGTAAACGGCCTCGGCACCGTACTCGCCGGCCAGCCGATGAGCGACGATCTCGAACTGGAGCCGACCCACTGCTCCGAGCAGAGTGCGGCCGGTTTCGGCGTACAGCACCTGTATGGCGCCCTCCTCGCCGAGCTCCTTGAGCCCCTTCGCCAACTGTTTTGCCTTGAACGGATCCCGTGGTCGCACCGCCATGAACAGCTCGGGCGCGAAATGCGGGATGCCGCGGAAACGGAGCGCTTCACCCTCGGTGAGCGTGTCACCGATCTGCAGCTGCCCGTGGTTGTGGATGCCGATGATGTCGCCGGCGACGGCCTCGGCACTCGCGACCCGCTCGTTGGCCATGAAGGTGATTGCATTGCCGACGCGCATCTCCCGTCCCAGCCTCAGGTGCCTGAGTCGCAGACCAGGTCGATAGCGGCCCGAACAGATGCGCAGAAATGCGATGCGGTCGCGATGCTTGGGGTCCATGTTGGCCTGGATCTTGAACACGAACCCGCTGAACTGTGGCTCGTAGGGCTCCACCCGACGCTCGCCCGCCTGGCGACCCTGCGGCGGAGGCGCCCACTCGACCAGCGCCTCGAGGACGTCTCGCACTCCAAAATTGTTGATGGCGGAGCCGAAGAACACCGGCGTCTGCACTCCCGCCAAGAACAGCTCGTGATCGAAGGGGGCACAGGCACCGCGGACGAGATCGACCTCGTCACGGAACGTTCCCACATCCATGGGAAACAGCTCGTCCAGTCTCGGGTGGCCGACCCCCTCGATCCGCTCGGTATCCGCGACGCGGCGCTGCTGACCCGGGAGGAAGCGGCGCAGCTGGTCCTGCTGGAGGTGGAACACGCCGCGAAAGGTCTTGCCCATGCCGATCGGCCACGTCACTGGCGCGCAGTCGATCTTCAAGGCTTGCTCGATCTCCTCGAGCAGCTCGAGCGGCCCACGGACCTCGCGGTCGAGCTTGTTGACGAAAGTGATGATCGGCGTCTGCCGCAGTCGGCACACCTCGAGAAGCTTGAGGGTTCGCTCTTCCACGCCCTTCGCCGCATCGATCACCATGACCGCCGCGTCGACGGCCGTCAGGACGCGGTAGGTGTCCTCGGAGAAGTCCTCGTGACCGGGGGTGTCGAGCAGATTGATGGTGCGTCCCGCATACGCGAACTGCATCACCGAGCTGCTCACCGAGATGCCCCGCTGCCGCTCCACCTCCATCCAGTCCGAGGTGGCGTGGCGGGATGCACGCCGGGCTTTCACCGCCCCCGCCTGTTGAATTGCCCCGCCGTAGAGCAGCAGCTTTTCCGTGAGCGTGGTCTTGCCGGCGTCGGGATGGGAGATGATCGCGAAGGTGCGTCGACACTCGACGTCCGACAGGAGGTCGCTCGAGATAGGCGCGGATTGAGCTGCCTGATGCATGCTATGACGCCCGCCTGGCGGGCCAGCTTACGGAGAAACGACAACGCCGGCCTCGCGGCCGGCGCCGGAAAGGCCGTTATGATAGCGGAAATGCGAATCCCGTGCCGCCCCCCGGAGGCGTGCCGTGCGCGGCGCTTGCGGACGCGGTCGTTCGGTGACACATTGCGGGCGCGCCAGCGCGCGTCGGTGGATACGCGCCGCCGCGATCGGCGCACAGTGAAGGAGAAGAGCTTGATGAACGCGATAACGAACCGCGCCCTGCAACGGCTCGAGGCCGGAGAGCTGGCCCTGGGCGTGGGCTTGCGCCAGGCCCGCACCGTAGACATCGGCAAGATCATGAGAACGTGCGGCTACGACTGGCTGTTCGTCGACATGGAGCACGGCACCCTGTCGGTCGACACCGCTACCCAGATCTGCGTGGCCGCGCAAGATGCTGGTATCGCGCCCATCGTCCGCGTACCCGGCTTTCAGCACTTTCACGCCACACGCGTGCTTGACGGCGGCGCCCAGGGCGTGGTGGTGCCTCACGTGGACACGCCGGAGACGGCGCAGCAGATGGTGGCCAACTGCCGCTATCCGCCACGTGGCCATCGATCGGTGGTCGGCGCGCTGCCGCAGGTCGGTTTTGCGGGACGTCCGCTCGCCGAGACCACCGCTGAGGTGAACGCCTCGACGCTGCTGGTAGTGATGATCGAATCCCCCCAGGCCGTCGCCAACGCGGACGCCATCGCCGCCGTCGACGGCGTGGATGCCCTGCTGGTCGGCACCAACGATCTGTGCATGGAAATGGGACTCCCCGGTCAGCTCGGCGATCCGCGTGTGGTCGAGGCCCAGCAGCGGGTCATCGCCGCGTGCCGCGCCCACGGCAAACACCCCGGGATAGGTGGCGTATACGAGCCGATTCTGCTCGAGCGTTACATCGAAATGGGCATGCGGCTCATACTCTGCGGCAGCGATCTGAGCTTCATGATGGCGGCCGCGAAGGAGCGCGCCGCGTCGCTGCGCGAGCTCGCTCCCGGCGCATAGGCGCGGTGCTGAACACCCGCCCGCGAGCCGCACGGTGCGCGCGCGGGCATCGTCAGCGGGACGTGTCGCTGTGAGTCGCACAGCGAGGCAATTGGCGTCGGCTCCGCTTTCCCTGGGCACACGTACAACGAGATCAGCGCCAACGCCCGGCCGCTCGACGGAGGAGTCGAAGAAAACACCCGGCGCCGGCGTGCTGTCGGCAAGCCGATCCGCGCCTGTGCGCTCGAATTTTTTGGATCTGATGCCGCTCATCAAGGAGTACAATGTCGGTGTGGGGTGTCGGCGGTGCGCGAGCCGACGGCGAGCACATTCGACAGAGGTTGTTCACGCGGCGCGAAAAATGCCCGTGCAGCAGAGCATACGCGGACCCGAGCGCGAGAGCATATCGATCCGCCGCAAGCGGCGTCACGCGGCATGGCCGTGGGCGCGGTGATCCGCGAGCGGCGTGAGCCCGGCGCCTGGTCCCCGGACGACAGCGCCGCGCTCTACGGCATTCGCGACTGGGGGGCCGGCTACTTCGACATCTCCGAACGCGGGGAGGTCGTCGTCAACGTCCGGCTGCAGGCGCAGACCGTCTCCGTTCCGCTTCTCGACATCGTCGGCGGCATGAAGGCCCGCGGCATCGGCATGCCCGCCGTGCTGCGCATCGAGAACCTGCTCGACCAACGCATTGAGCAGCTCAACGAGGCATTCGGCCAAGCCATCGCGGAAACCGGCTACCGCAATCACTACCGCGGCGTCTTTCCGATCAAGGTCAACCAGCAGTGTCACGTGATCGAGGAGATCGCCGAGTTCGGCAATCGCTACCATCACGGACTGGAGGCGGGCAGCAAGGCCGAGCTCATCATCGCGCTGTCACAGCTCAAGGATCACGACAGTCTGCTCATATGCAACGGCTACAAGGACGCCGAGTTCATCGAGCTCGGGCTCTACGCCCGGCAAATGGGCGTGCGCTGCTTCTTCGTCCTCGAGACACCCACGGAGCTGCCCATCATCATCGAGCGCAGCCGGGCGATGGGCATCACGCCGCTCATCGGGGTGCGCATGAAGCTGGCCATCAAGGTCGAGGGCCATTGGCAGGAAGACAGCGGCGACCGATCGATCTTCGGGATGTCCACGGCGGCGCTGCTCGACGTCGTCGAGCAGCTCAAGGAGGCAGACATGCTCGACTGTCTGCAGCTCCTGCACTGCCACCTTGGATCACAGATACCCAACATCCGCAATATTCGCACTGGAGTCCTGGAGGCCTGTCGCTTCTATGCCGGTTTGATCGCCGAAGGCGCGCCGCTCGGCTATCTCAACATGGGCGGCGGTCTGGCTGTGGATTACGACGGCAGCCGCACCAACACGACCCACAGCATGAACTATCGACTCGACGAGTACTGCGTAGACATCGTCGAGACCATTCGTGACAGCCTCGACCCGCTGGACATTCCGCACCCCGTCATCGTGACCGAGTCGGGTCGCGCCACGGTCGCCTACTCCTCACTGCTCCTGTTCGACATTCTCGAGGTACGCCACCACCAACCCGCCGCGCTTCCGCCTGCCGCCCCCGACGGCAGTCACGAGCTGATCGAGAACCTGTTTGCCGTCCTCGACGCCGTCAACGCGAGCAACCTGCAGGAGTGCTACAACGACTCGCTCTTCTACCGCGACGAGGTTCGGGAGCTGTTCCGCCACGGGCAGGTGCGCCTGCGCGAACGGGCGCTGGCCGAGGAAGTCAATTTGGCGGTGCTCGAGCGCATCGTCCGACTGCTGCCCGAAGCCGATCGGACACCGCCCGAGCTGGAGCAGCTGCCCGAGAGCCTGGCGGACATTTACTACGGCAACTTCAGTCTTTTCCAGTCACTGCCGGACATCTGGGCCATAGACCAGCTGTTTCCGATCATGCCGATTCACCGTCTCGATGAAGCGCCGACACGCGAGGCGATCCTGGCCGACATGACCTGCGACTCCGACGGCAAGATCGACCACTTCGTCTCCCCGCTCGGGGCGCGGACAACGCTGGCGCTGCATCCGCTGCGCTCGGGCGAGGACTACTACATCGGCGTGTTCCTGGTAGGCGCCTATCAGGAGACACTGGGCGATCTGCACAACTTGTTCGGCGACACCAACGTCGTCAGTGCGTACATCGAGGCTGACGGCAGCTTTGGCTTCGTCCGCGAGTTCCACGGCGACAGCATCGCCGATGTGCTGAGCTACGTCGAGTACGACCCCAAGCTGCTGCAGGAACAGTTCCGGCGCGTTGCGGAAGCCGCCGTGCGCAGCGGCAGGATCTCCGTGACGACGCGCCAGCGGATGCTCGAGGCATTTGCCGAGAGCCTGCGCGGCTACACCTACTTCGAGCGATGAGTCGACGCGCGGGAGGGAGCAGTGCACCCTCTCGGCGATGACCCGCTCGGTCTTCAACAGTCACCGCAGAGGACGGGACCATGGCCAAGATCATGATTATCGGTGCCGGCGGTGTCGGCGGCGTGGTGGCGCACAAGTGTGCCCAGCTGCCCGACGTGTTTTCCGAAATCGTTCTGGCCAGCCGCACGGAGTCGAAATGCAAGGCTATCGCCGCCCAGCTGCCGCGCCCAATCCGCACCGCCCGGGTTGACGCCGACAACGTGCCAGATCTGGTCACGCTGCTCGAGAAGGAGCAGCCGGCGCTGGTCATCAACGTCGCCCTCCCCTATCAGGATCTGTCCATCATGGACGCCTGCCTGGAGACCGGGGTGCACTACCTCGACACCGCCAACTACGAGCCGCCCGACACTGCGAGATTCGAGTACAAGTGGCAGTGGGCATACCAGGAGCGATTCGAGAGCGCGGGGCTGACGGCACTGCTCGGCTCGGGCTTCGACCCCGGCGCCACCAACGTCTTCACCGCCCACCTCGCCAAGCACCATTTCGACGAGATTCACGAGCTCGACATCATCGATGTCAACGGCGGCGACCACGGCTACCCGTTCGCGACGAACTTCAACCCCGAAATCAACATACGGGAGGTCACGGCCGAGTGCCGGCACTGGGAGGGGGGGCGCTTCGTCACGACACCGGCCATGTCGAAGAGCGCCCGCTTCAGCTGCCCCGAGAACGTCGGCACCTTCACCATCTATCGCATGTACCATGAAGAGCTGGAATCGCTGACGAAGCACTTCCCAACGCTGCGGCGGGCCCAGTTCTGGATGAGCTTCTCGGACAACTACCTCAAGCATCTCGAGGTGCTGAGCAACGTCGGCATGACCAGCATCGAGCCTATCGAATTCGAAGGCCAGCAGATCGTGCCGCTTCAGTTTCTCAAGCGGCTGCTGCCGGACCCCGCCAGCCTCGGCCCGCGCACCAAGGGCAAGACCTGCATCGGTTGCGTCGTACGCGGCATCGAGAACGGCCGCGAGAAGATTGCCTACCTCTACAACATCTGCGATCACCAGCGGTGTTACGCGGAGGTGCGCTCCCAGGCCATCTCCTACACCACCGGCGTGCCGGCCATGATTGGCGCCAAGCTGCTTCTCGAGGGCAGCTGGCGCAGACCCGGGGTGTGGAACCTCGAGCAGCTCGACCCCGACCCTTTCATGCGCGACATGAACCGCTACGGACTGCCCTGGCAGGTGACGGAGCTCGACCGCTTCACGCTCGAAAGCTGAAGCTCGTGCTGTTCACCGATTTCTCCCGACTCGATCTGACGCGGCTGCCCTCGCCGTGTTTCGTGATCGACGAAGTGGCCGTGGAGCGCAATCTTTCCATCCTCAAGCGGGTCGCCGACGAAAGCGGCGCGCGCGTGCTGGCCGCACTGAAAGCCTTCGCGTTGTGGCGATTGGGGCCGCTGACCGTCCGCTATCTGAGCGGTACCTGCGCCAGCGGCCTGTACGAGGCGCGGCTCGGCAGGGAGGCATACGGGGGCGAGGTCCACGTCTTCTCGCCGGCGTACAAAGAGCGCGATCTGCGCGAGCTGCTCGGCTTTGCCCACCACGTCGTCTTCAACTCCGTCGCGCAGTGGCGGCGCTTCCGGTCGCTGATCGGCGCGGCCCGCGCCAAGCGGCCCGAGCTCAAGTTCGGTTTGCGCATCAACCCTGAGCATTCGGAAGCCCAGGTGCCGCTCTACGATCCCTGTGCACCGGGGTCCCGTCTCGGCATCCCCGTGGCGCGGCTCGACGGCGTCGATCTCGAGGGCATCTCGGGACTGCACTTCCACACCTTGTGCGAGCAAGACGTCGCGCCGCTCGAACGCACGTTGCACGCGGTGGAACGCAGGTTCGGCCACCTGCTTCCGCTCATGCAATGGGTCAATTTCGGCGGCGGACACCACATCACCCGCCCCGACTACCAGGTCGAACGGCTGATCGCGCTGATCAAGGCATTCTCCGAGCGCTACGAGGTCGAGGTCTACCTCGAGCCCGGCGAAGCCATCGCCATCGGCACCGGCATTCTCTGCTGCGAGGTGCTCGATCTAACCTGGAATCAGATCGATCAGGCGATTCTCGACACGTCCGCCACCTGCCACATGCCCGACACCCTCGAGATGCCCTATCGGGCGGACGTTACCGGCGGCGGCGCGCCCGGGCAGTATGCCCACACGTACCGGCTCGGCGGGCTCACGTGCCTCGCAGGAGACGTCATGGGTGATTACAGCTTCGAGCAGCCGCTGCGCGTCGGTCAACGCCTCGTCTTCGAAGACATGGCGCACTACACCATGGTCAAGACCACCACGTTCAACGGCACTCCCCTGCCCGCCATCGCACTGTGGAACTCCGAAACCGACGCGCTGAGCGTCGTCAGGCAGTTCCACTACGAGGACTTCAAGCACCGGCTGTCGTGACGGCGCCGGCGCCCCGAGATGCGCACCCGGCGCGAGCGCCGTGCGGCGTGCGCATTCGGGCACTACCCGGCGTCGCAGCCCCTCAGCCGGTGTTGCGAAGGCCCGCCGCGATGGCGTTGATCGTCCGCAGCAGCGGGCGGACCGCCCGCGCCTCTTCCTCTTCCGCGTAACCGTCTGGCGCCCGCCGCAGCTCATCGAGGAGGCGAATTTGGATGCGATTGAGCGGATCGAGATAGGGGTTGCGGCGCGTCAGCGACAGCGCCAGCGTGGGGTTCTCGGCAAGCAGATCGTCGGCGCCCGCTACGGCGCGCACGTGTTCGACGGTGCGCTCGTACTCCCCGCGGATGGTGCCGTATATCGACATGACGCGGCCATGGTCGCGCGCCAGCCCCGCATACTCGCGCGCGATGTCCATATCGGCCTTGGCGAGAGCCATTTGAATGTTGCTGATGAGCACGTGGAAGAACGGCCACGTCTCGTACATGCGGCGGAGCGTGGTCAGCCCCTGCGGTCGCTCGGCGATGACGGCGCCGAGCGCCGTGCCAAGCCCGTACCATGCGGGAAGCGTTAGCCGGGACTGGGCCCAGCCGAACACCCAGGGGATCGCCCTGATCGACGCCTTGGAGCGATCCGCCTTGCGGCGATGTGCCGGGCGCGAGCCGATGTTCATCTGTGCAATGTGCGCGATGGGCGTAACCTCGTAGAAGAAGTCCAGAAACCCCTCCGTGTGCTCGGTGAGCTTCCTGTATTCCGCCTCCCCCAGCGTTGCCAGCTGGTCCATGATGGGCGCGAATTCGGGCTCAGACTCCGCGACGTCCGGCCCTCGATCGAGGCTCACCTTGAGAAGACCGGTGGCGCCCAGCGTCAGCTCGTAGACCGCCGTCTCCGGGTTGTTGTAGCGATAGAACAGGACCTCGCCCTGCTCTGTGAAACGCATGCGGCCGTTAACCGTCCCCGGCGGCTGCGACAAGATGGCCTCGTGCGTCGGGCCACCGCCCCGGCCGATGGTCCCGCCGCGGCCGTGAAAAAGCCGGCAGCCGACACCCGCCGCCTTCAGGGTCTGGACGATCTTCTGCTGCGCGCGGTAAAGCTGCCAGGACGACGCCACGATGCCGCCGTCTTTGCAGGAGTCGGAGTATCCCAGCATGACTTCCTGGAGATCTCCCGAGGCGCTGAGCAGCCTACGGTAGACGGCGTTGGCGAGCAGTTGCTCGAGAATCGCCGGCGCTCGCTCGAGATCGTCGATGGTCTCGAAGAGCGGCGTCACGCGCAGCCCCGCGACGCACTTTCCTTGCGCGGTGATCTCCACCAGTCCCGCCAGCGAGGCAAGCAGCATGACCTCCAGCACATGACTGCTCTCGTGCGTCATGGAGACGACGTACTGGCCTATCGCCTGCTCGCCCAGCTCTTCGGTCGTCTCCGCCATCACATGCACTACGTCGAGCACGCGACGCGACGGCTCGGAGAGCTCGAGCTCATCGAGCAGCAGCGGCTGGGAATCGGACAGGCAGCTCGACAACACGGCCATCCGGTCGTGCTCGGGCAGCGCTGCGTAGTCGCTGCACACGCCGCACAGACGCAGTACTTCTTGAACCGCAGCGCGATGCTTGGCCGATTCCTCGCGAATATCCAGGCTCGCCAGGTGAAAGCCGAACGTCTCGACGAGACGCACGAGATCGGCGAGCGCGCCGTCGGCAGCGCGCGCATCGCCGTTGTCGATGAGCGAAGCTCGGATCAGCTCCAGATCAGCCAGAAAACTGCTTGCAGTGCTGTACCCGTGCCCGCGGCTCGGACGATATCCCGCCATGCGCTGCTCGATGAAGAGCAGATTCTGCTGCAGGCGATAGCTCATCAAGGCGAGCTTGCGTCTGTACGGCTCGTGGCGGTAAAGGCCCGGCTCGGACTCGAACGCGCGCCGAGCGATCAGTCGATCCCGATGCAGCGAGCGCTCCAGCTCCCGCGACACGTCGACCCGGTAGGAATGGGTCAACGTGTGCGTCAGTGCCGCGACGCGCCGCAGGTACTCGCTGATGACCGCTTTAGATTGCGCGGCAATCGCCCGCCGCGTGACGCCGGCAGTGACATTGGGATTGCCATCGCGATCGCCACCGATCCACGAACCGAAGCGAATGAAGCTGGGTATTCGGTGGCTCCGCTCGAGCCCCGGAAATACCTTCTCGAAGGCGCGGTCGAGATTGCGGTACATCGTCGGTACCGCTTCGAAGATCGATTCCTCGAAGTAGTAGATGCCGTTGTTGACTTCACCCTCCACCGAAATCGGTCCCTCGCGGACTTCTTCGGTCTTCCACAGAATCTCCACGAGCGCGTGCAGCCGTTCAGTGATCTCGCCGCGCTGGTAGGCGCTCAACCCGGGCGCGTCGAGCTCCTCGTTGACCAGAAAAATGCGACGCAGGATTTCGAGCACCGATCGGCGCTTGACCTCCGTGGGATGTGCCGTGAACACAGGCGAGTACTGGGCGTCGGCAAGAAGCGTCAGAATGTCCTCACCTGCCACACCACGCTCCTTTAGCATGCGCAGCGTGTGATCGAAGGATCCGTACCACAACGGCTTGCCGGACCGCACCTGCCGTCGTCGCTGATAGTGGCCGAAGTACTCCTCGGCGATATTGACCAGACTGAAATACGTATAGAACGCTCGGACCACCTGCTCCATCACGTCGTCGTCCAGGCTGGCGATCAGGTTTTCGAGCCGCGCGGCGCGGCGCACGCTCTCACGGCGACGCTGAGCGATATAGCCCCTGCGCAGCGTCTCCACGGCGGTGAACACCTCGGCCCCGGCACGCTCGCGCAGCACCTCGCCCAACAGGTCGCCGAGCAGCCGCACCCGGCCGCGCAACGCCTTGTCGGCTTTGTGGACGACGGTCACTGTCTCATTCCCTGCCGAGCCACTCGAATCGCCATGAACATGAAGAACACCGCGAACACAATGCGCAGACCGTCCGGCGGAATCCGCAAGGCCAGCACGGCACCGAGCGCGATACCGACGACCGCCGCCGGGATCATGCGACCGACGTCGGGCCACAGCACCCGACCCGCGCGCGCGTGCCGAACGCACCCCGCCAATGCGTTGGTGACGTTCACGGCAAGCGCCAGCGGCAGCCCTTCGGCCACCGGCAGCCCGAACATCACAGCGAAGCCAAGCAACACCAGCCCGCCACCGCCGATCCCGAACACGCCCGAGAGAATCCCCGACGCGAATCCGACCGCCGGATACGACCACCAAGGCGCGGAACCGGCCCAGTGCGTCACGTCGACGACGATGCCAAGCCCCTGGACCAGCAGGCGCGTGGAGACCAGCAGCACGAATCCCGCGAACAACAGCAACAGCCAGCGCGTCGCGAGCCTCGCCAGAATCCCGGTTCCGATTCGGCTGCCCATCACGCCGCAGACGATGACGACGGCGAGCCAGACGGGGTCAATGACGAGCCCGCTGGCCGAAGCGTGCACGAGCAGTGCGATCGCGGAGAATACCACCATGGCGGCCAGCGACGAGCCCACCGCCACCTGAGGCGAGGCGCGCCGGTACTCGATCAGACCCGGAACCATCACCACACCACCACCGATACCGATCAGGCCGTTCAAAACACCCGCCGTGAAGCCGATCAGACTTACCCGTACCGTAACCACGCGACCGCCGACGCCTGCGGTCACGAGACCGACCTTAGCCTGACGACGAGGCAGCGCATTGCCCGTCAATAACGGCCGTCGCGACGGGCAGCGGCTCGCCCCATCGTTGCGCCCGCCCGCGCCGGCGTCCGCGCCCATCTTCCCCGCTCGGTCGCTCGGGCAGCGGAACGCGCCTCGCGGCGCCCCCGCGACAATGCCCCATGCCGCTCGGGCAGCGCGCGCCCGAGGGTCGAGCAGCAGGATGGATCCATCACCATCCTTGGCGCAGCGTCATCACCGCAGGCCCGGCACGCGCGAGCTCGCTGAGCATTGCCGCGCTCTCCCATCATTACCGAGATCAGGTTGCCCGCCTTATGTGCAGATCGGCTCGAAACCCCAGCTGAAGAACGGCTCGGCGCCGTCGGCGGTCACCAAAGCGACCTCCTCGAGCCACATGCGGCTGCGCTCACCTCCGGGGTAGAGCAGGTGCAGCGGCACCACCATGCCCGCTTCGAGGACCCAATCCAAATTGGGGCGGCCTTCGGCCGTGAACTGCTCGAGGTCCATGTGACTCAGACCCAGTCCGTGGAAAAAGACGAGCACGTCGTCGGCGCCGGCCAGACCCGCTCTGCGGTAGACCTCGCGGCCCCGCGCCTGCAGCTGGCTGACACGCACGCCCGGCCGCATGGCATCGAGGAGCACCTCGGCCGCCTCCGCTGTGGCGCGCGCGGAGCGCTTCACCTCGCCCGCGGGCTCGCCGTCGACGATCCACGTCTTACCGCCGTCCCAACAGTAGAGGTTCAGCGTGCCGTGGCAGTCGAACATGACGTGCATGCCCGGCTCGACCTCGAAGTCTTCGAGGCCGGTCTGCAGCATGGCGGCGGCGTCAGCGCCACGGGGGTGCCCCCACACCATGCCGCCGGGATCGCGCACGAAGCCGCCCAGGTCCGTAACAGCCTTGTGATAGCCATGGTTGAGTTCTTTCCACGTCATACCTTTACGCCACGAGGCTACCGTTCGCTCGATGGCGCTCTGATTCAGCGTGGTCGCGCCACGAAGCAGATCGATCTCGTCTGCCGTCTTCACCTGACGGGCGTACATCAGCGGATCATAGCCATCGACAATCTCGGCATGCTCGAGTCCCAGCATCTGCCCGAAGCGCAAATCGTCGCACGCCAGCCGGCCGCGATGGAGCCCGAGATCGGCGATGGCGCCCCGACAGCCGTCAACGATGTTAGCCCCGTAGCGGCTGCGTCCCCGTTCCACCCAGCCGACGCCCTCGCCCGCCAGTGGGACGAAGCGGTCGATATCGCCGGGGTCCGCGGGCCGATCCAGCGGCAGCATGACTGCCCGGAACGGGCGGATGTCTTCTATCCACGTTGGCTGGGCGAGAAAGCTGGCGAGATAGTAGTCGGCCACGACCAGCACGGACGCGTCGGGCGCGTGCCGCGAAATCACGACGGCGTAGGGCCGCGGCTCGTCGGATTTGTGGGCGATGGCGTTGAATCCGGTGAGATAGAACACGTTGTAGGGCGTGGACGCCACGACACCATCGACATCGCGCATGACCATTGCGTCGAGCAAGCGCTCGAGGTTACAGAAGCGCGTTGGCAGCAGTGCACGAGAACGCGGCGGCTCGGGTGCGGCAGGCATGACGTATCTCCGTAGAACGATTCGGGGTCCGTGAACGTCTGCGCCGAGGCGCCGCGGGTCAGCCGTCACGACGCGCTGCCTCGAAGCGGGCTGCGCTACGACGCCCGTGGCGACGCGCCGGCGCCGGGCGCGGAGCGGGCGGCGCGGCAGGATACTAAACGGCATTGCGGCTCAGCACCATAGCCCGCACCCTCGAGCCCGCCCACGCCGGATGCGATCGAAACGCCCACACCCGGCTCAACGAGGGCATTTCAAGCGACTTTCCGGTGCCCACACCGCTCGGCGCGCCCCGAGGGTTAATTTGCCCGAGGTTTCACGATAGACTACGCCGGAAAGATTCTATGGCATTTGTCCCCAGACCACCGGCGCGCGGATGAAAACGGCTCGGCACCACGCCCGCGTCGGTGAACTTCCGTGCGGCGGGCGGCGGCAGCGGGCCAACCGGCATTGGTGCTCCACACGCCGCAAATTCACCACGGGTGACGTTCACACTGATCACGGCGAAGCAGCGCGATCGCGTCACGCACGCGTCGTAGACGCATAGTTGTCGGTCAATCCGAGACGACCAGTGCACAGCAGCAGAGACACACACCAGCAAGCGCCTGCCTCGGGCACGCGCGGCAGCGCTTCGGGCGACTCCTTGCGGCTCCGACTCGGGGTTGCCTTCATCTCGCTCGCGATCTTGATGCTGGAGCTGACCCTGGTGCGGGTCATGGAGGTCATACTCGCTCCTAACACCGGCTACATGGTGCTGACCTCGGCCATGTTCGCTCTCGGTCTGGGCGGCATCTATCTCTACCTGTTCCCCGTCCGCGCGAGGCACCGGAACGCGTTGCTGTGGTGGCTCTCGCTGGCATTTGCCGCGGCAACGCCAGCGCTGCTGCCCGTGCTCAACGCGCTGCCGTTTACCATCGACTTCGCGGAGAGCACCCTCGCAACCCAGGCGCTGGCCTGGGGCGGGATGTACCTGGCCATCATCACCCCGTTCTTCGTCGGCGGCCTGATTCTTTCTCACGTCTTCACCGTCTATTCGGGCGCCATTCACAGACTGTACCTGTTCGACCTGGTCGGCGCCGCCGTTGCCTGCCTGGTCTTCCTGCCGCTGCTGCCCGACTTTGGCCCCGGAGGACTGCTGTTCGTGGCATCGGCAGCGGCCTTGCTCGCCGCCATACAGTTCTCGACGCTCTCCGGGCTGGGGCGCCACGTGCTGGTCGCGGGGACGGTGGCCCTGGCCTTGTTTCCACTGTCGCTGGACGAGTATCTGGAGTTTCACGGTCACGCCAACAAACGCGGCAACGACGAGATGATCGCGGGTGGTCTGCGCGATTACGTCCAATGGGATCCGGTCTCAAAGATCGAGGTATTCAACGCCGCCCGCAATGCCAAGCTGTTCTCCATCGACGGTGGCCAGCAGGGCTCGTGGATGAGAAGCTTCAGTGGCGACTATGCGGGCTGGGAGCGGGAGATGGAGCAGGAGCCCGACAGTTACTATATGGGTCGCAACTCGAAGGTGCACTACCTCTAACGCGGCCGGCAGTCCGAGGTGCTCGTCATCGGCGCCGCCGTCGGCGGAGAGACGGCTGCCGCGCTGTTTTTTGGCGCCAAGCGCGTGGACGCCATCGACCTCGTTGGCTCGATGATCGACGCTGCCAAGACGAGATATGCGGAGTACAGCGGCGGTGTTTACAATGACCCGCGCGTACGTGCTCTCGTCGGGGAGGGCCGTTCCTTCCTGAGAGCCTCTCCCCAGCAATACGACATCATTCAGATGTTCTCCAATCACACGAGCTCCGCAATCGCCTCCGGCACCATGGCGGCCGGCACGGCCTATCTGCAGACGGTCGAGGCCTACATGGAGTACTTCACACGCCTGACGGCGGATGGTGCGCTGCAGATCAACCACCACGTCTATCCGCGCATGCTGACCACCGCCGCCCAGGCCTGGCACCGGCTCGGACGCAAGGAGTTCTGGCGCCACGTGGTGGTGCTGGAAGCCTGGAATGCCGACACGCTCCCCACCGTCATCGTCAAGATGCAGCCGTGGAGCCAGGACGAACTCGACGATCTCATGGGCTACGCCGATCGTGAACCCAACCCGGCAGCGAGACGCCCCGCCCCGCACCATCTCTCAAACCACATCTTTGCCGACAAAACCTACTCGGCGTCGTTGACGTCGAATCGCGACACGATCGAGGGTCTCGCGCTGCTGCTGGGCACCGACGGCCGCAAGGGTTTGCCTTTTGACGTCATCGTCACGCTGGCTGACGGGAGCGGCGACGTCATGCGCTCGGCGCGCATAGCGGGCGATACCATCCGCGACCGTCGCCAGGCGATCGTTGAATTCGAACCTCTGGCCGCCGGCAAAGACCGAGAGTTTCAGGTGACGATCGCCGCGCCGGGCGCAACTCGGGAGACCGGCGTGTCGGTATGGCTCGACGTTGAGGATCAGCCGCTGGTCACGCCCCAGCCGCCGCCCCGCGCGCCGAGCTATCTGCTGGTGTTCAATCCGCTCGACCCGGACGCGAACCTGGTTCCCCGGGCCTTGATTCAGACGCCGTTTCCCGCCGACGCGGCGGCAGCTCTGCCATGGAACATCACGCCGGTCACCGATGACTCTCCCTACTTTCAAATGACCCGCAAGCAGAACAAGCGGGTCGCACCCGGTGTGATCAACGTGCTCGACCGAAACACGGCCCATTTGCTCAATGTCGGCCTGCAGAGATGGGTGCCCAAGGACTGGCTGCACCTGGCGGTCATCGCGGTTGTCTCGCTGGGGTTCGCGGTGCTGTTCATCGCCGTGCCCTTCCTCGTTACCGGCTGGCGTCAGACGCGCTGGGAGGGCATGAGCTACGACATCATCTACTTCTCCTGTCTCGGGCTGGGCTTCATTCTCATCGAGATCTGTTTCATACAGCTGTTCAAGAAGCTGATCGGTTTTCCGACGCACACCTTCACGACCGTCGTATTCTCGATGCTGATCAGCGCCGGCATCGGCAGTGGAGCATCGAAACGACTCTTGAGCGGTCACCGCAGCGGGTGGATGAGCGTGTTTGCCCTGATCCTTCTCTACGGCATCCTGTGCATCGTTATGCTCGAGGACATCTTCTATGCCGCTCTCGGGCTGCCCCTGTACGGGCGCATCGGCGTCGCATTTCTGCTCATAGCTCCGCTGGGCTTTCTCCTCGGCATGCCGTTCCCCATCGGCATCGAGGAGCTGTCGCGACGCGCGAACGTGGCCATCCCCTGGGCCTGGGCTCTGAACGGCTTCTTCACGGTGTTCGGCGGCTACCTGGCCATGTTGCTGTCGATCGCCTACGGCTTCGACTTCGTCATGCTGGTGTCGCTGGCGATCTACGCCGTGGCATGGCTCAGCCATCGACAGCTTCGCGTACTGGGCGCGCTCGCGCCACGCCGGCTGGCCGCATCGGCTTGACGGCAGACGACGGGCCGGCCGCCCGTCATGCGGGCTCGTCCGTTCACGGACACGCGCACCGTCAGCGCGCGATGAGCCCCCACTGAGGCCGAGCGCCGCCACCACGGCCAGCACCGCGTCGTGCCTCAGGCCGGCGCCGGCTAGCCGTCGGTCGCTGCCGACGCCGCGCGCCGAGAGCAATCCCTCGCTTTAGCGAGGGTGTCTTTTTCCCTTCCGCCGGTCGCCTTAGAATGCCTGGCGTCGTCCCATGCGAGCACCGATATTCGTCATGAACGCTGTCTCCCGCCTTTCGATCCAAGCGCTGCATCCTCACGTCGGGGCCCGTGTGGAGGGCGTTGACCTGCGCGAGCCCCTCGACGACGCCGCCTTCGCACGGATTCGCGACGCGCTTCACGAACACTCAGTGCTGGTGTTTCACGACCAGCGCATCAGCGACGAGCAGCAGGTCGCCTTCGGGCGTCGATTCGGCGAGCTCGAGCGGACCACGTTCGCCGTTGCCAGCGACAACCCCTGGATTTATCGGCTATCCAACGTCGACGCCAGTGGCAAGGTGCTGGCACCCGACGCCGAGAAGCGACACTTTCTCGCGGTCAATGCGCGGTGGCACACCGACAGCTCATTCAGACCGACTCCAGCCATGGCGTCGATGCTGTCCGCCCGGGAGATTCCATCAGCCGAGTCGGGCGACACCGAGTTTGCGTCGATGTGCGTCGGCTACGACGCGCTGGCAGAGGACCGCAAGCGCCTGATCGGGGACATGGTGGCCGTGCACAGCTACGCGTACTCGCTGAGCCTGTTTCCCGAAGCTGGCGTAACACGCGAAGAGCTCAACAGCCTGCCGCCGGTGCAGCATCCCCTGGTGAGCAAGCATCCGGCGACGGGTCGCAAATGCCTCTTCGTGAGCGGACACATCGAGCGCATCGTGGGCCTGCCACAAGCGGAAGGCCGGACGCTTGTCGATGAGCTCATCGACTGGTGCACACGGCCGCAGTACGTCTATCGCCACCGCTGGCGGCAGCACGACCTGGTGATCTGGGACAACCGCTGCACCCTGCACCGGGTGACGTCGATCCCTGCCAATGAAGCACGTATGATGCACCGGGTCACGATCGCCGGTGACGCGCCGCCCCTCTGGAGCATGGGCGAGCCGGCGCGCTGACGCAAACTGGTCGCCGTGGGCCGGCGTCGTTGGGATAAGGCGATGGGTCGCCGTGCGATAGCGCATCTGATCGCGCCAGTGCTGCTGTCGGGAGGTGGGTTGGCGCTGGCCGCAGGCGATCCGCTCGAACCAACCCTCGAGACCCACACGGGCCCGTGGTACGCACCCGGCGCGCCATTCGTGGACAGCTTGTGGCAGCCGGGCGATCCGGCTCCAGCGCTGCAGCTGAGCGGCCGCGTCCTCAACACGCGGGGACTGCCCGTCCCCGAGGCGCTCGTAGAGCTCTGGCACACTGATGCCGCGGGCGCCTACCCACCGCTGCGGGCAAGCCTGCGCAGCGGTGTCGACGGCCGCTTCGGCATCCGCACCGTGCTCCCGGGCCACAACCTCGGCTACCGGGCCCGACACATCCACTTCGTGGTGAGCCATCCTCACCACCTCCCACTGGTGACGCGCATTTACTTCATGGGCGATCCGAACATGGCCGAGGCCATCTACCCGCAACTCGCCATCGTCCTCGAGGAGGCCGCGATCGACGGCACGACGATGCTGTTCGGAGACGTTCAATTCGTCGTGCGCCCCCGATGAGCAGGCGGCATGCCGTCGCGGCGCCCCTCAGTCACCGTCTCCACATCGGCGACCGAGCGGCCGGGCTCTTGCGCGGAAGGGCGATTTCGCCGACGATGCGGCGTGCAGACTCAGTGCTGCTCGGGCGTCGGGTGCGAATCTGCATTGCATCGCGGCGCGTTGCCAAGTCGGGGCGCCTCTGACTCCCTCAGACGCTGCCCCGAGGGCGCAGGACGCGGCAGCGGTCGGCGGTCAGCCGGGGCTTGCCGGACCCGGCGACGTGGCCCCAGGTCGGTATCGGCTCCGACCTGCGCCGCAACTGCTGCGAAAATCGAACCCTTGTGGAGGTGACCATGGCGGTTTACACGTGCGAGAAATGTGGCATGAGCATTGGCGGCATGACCTGCGGCCATTGCGGCAAAGAGCTGGAGCATTCCACGCTGTCCCGTGACGACGGGTCGTCCGTTCACATCTCACAGTGCCCCGACGGACATGGCAAGGTGAAGTCGCCCATGTGCTGCGGACAAGACATGGTCTGCCCGACAACTTGACACTCGCCCAGGCGGCGGCGGCAAGAAGACGCCCGGCGCTTAGCCGGGCGCACAATCGCCACCAAAGGAGGAAACGGCAGAGGAGGCGAATGCTCAGATCGCTGCCAGCACGACAAAAATAACGGTGATCACGCCCCAGCCAGCGGCAATCGCGCCCGCGTCGGCGGTGTGCTGCGAGATGTCGTAAGTCGAACCGGCGGCGGTCATGACGGTATCCTCCTGCTGCCCGTGCTATGCTCCCGATCGGGCGGGCCACCGTCTGTGAAATTCGTCACCGCGGCGCGCCATCGCCGTGGGGTGGTCGCGCCGAGTGTCGCGGGGGTCGTCCGGTGCATCGCCGGCAGGTCGGCGGCACCGAGCACGGCAGGCGCGGATGACGTGGCTGCCACGGCAAGACCGGCAGGGCGCTGTGGGCTCGAGGCTGCCGCGCAACACGGCCCGGCGCTGTTCGTCAGCGGTCCGCCCGGCCTCCGCTGCCACGTGCGGTCGCGGAAGCCGGCACAGGCCGTTACCTGGCGAACTGCGGCGCTCGCCGTTGCCTCGGGCCCGCGACGGCGCTCATGTCGGCGACGCGCCCACGAACACTATGTGGCGAGAGAAAGAGGATCCAGAGGGTAGCAGTCATGTCGCTAAGCGTCAGTGTTCAGGAGCAGGGACCGACAACCACGACTATTTCGCTCACGGGGCAGCTCGACCGCAACACCGTTACGCAGCTCGATCCGAAGCTCGACGAGGCGCTTGCGGCGCCCATCGCCGTGCTGGTGTTCGATCTCGCCGGTCTCGACTACATCGCGAGCGCGGGCCTGCGCTCGCTGTTCAAGGCTCAGAAGTCGATGCGCGCGCGCGACGGTAAGACGCTGTTCGTCAACGTGCAGCCACCGGTGCGCAAGGTTTTCGATATCGTCCGGGCGGTGGACGTTAAGACCATATTTCGCAGCGTGCAGGAGCTGGACGACTACCTCGACGCCATGCAACGGAAAGTCGCCCAAGACGAGGACTAGTGGCGGAACACAACGCGCCTCGGCCCTTGGGCCTGCCCCCGCCGGTCGGCCTCTACGCTCCTATACAGAAGCCACATATCCGTTATCGATGTCGAACGGCTGCCCCGTGACGTAGGCAGCGCCGTCCGAGCACAGGAAGACGGTCGCACCGATCAGATCGTCCAGCCGCCCGAAACGACCGATAGGGATCTTCGCCAGCGTGGTGCGGCGCCAGTGTTCGTCCTGATAGAACGCTTCGGTCAAGGCCGTGCGGAAATAGCCCCGACCGATCGCGTTGACACGAATGTCGCGCGCAGCCCATTCGGCGGCCAACGTCCGCGTCATGCCGCGCAGCCCCGCCTTGCTCGAGCCATAGGCCGCGGTCGGAACCCCCCCGCTTCGGAAGTCAGTGAGCAGGCATTGACGATGCTGCCGCCGCCGTCGTCGGTCATGATCCGGGCGGCCGCCTGCGCACAGACAGAACGCCCCTTTCAGGTTGGTGTCGACGACACGGTCCCAGAGCACTTCGTCGACGTCCAGCGACGGACAGGCCTGCTCCACACCGGCATTGCTCACGAGAATGTCGAGGCCGCCGAACCGCTCTCGCGCAGCGAACACCTGGCGGCGAACGAGATCGAGATCGGTGACATCGAGCGGCAGACTCACGCTGCGGCGACCGAGGGCGGCGATCGCGGCCGCCGTCTCCGCGAGCTCCCCCTCGCTGCGGGCGGCCACGGCAACGTCGGCGCCGGCCTGGGCGAGTCCCTGAGCGAAGCCCCGGCCGAGACCGCGGCCGGCGCCGGTGACCAGTGCCCGCCGCCCTGCGAGGGAGAACGAAGGATAGGCGAGCTTCACGAGGACTCCCGGCGGTCGGCCGACGCCTTGCGAAAGGCGTGCCGGCGCGTCTCGGAGACAGCGTTGGCGTGCGCGTCGAAGCCCTCGCAGCGGGCGAAACGGTGCGCCTTGGCGGTTAGAGACGACCGACGCAATCGTGAACGGCAGCAGCAGGTAAACCTGAAGGGCGCCGCGCCGCCGCCGCGTGCCGCGCATGAATGCCAGCGCCGCCAGCGTTCCGGCTGGCACACTGATGAGGGTGCAGATCGCCGAGACATAGGCTGAGCGCATAAACGCGCTCTCGAAATCGTCGAGCCGATGAAGCCGGCGACAAACTCATTGCGCGGGGCTCGCTACAGCGATAGCGGGTGCTCGGCTTGCTGGATGCCACCTTCGTTCATGACGACAAACTTGTCCGACATGACCAGCGCCGCGCGTTGATCGTGAGTGACGTTGATCGTCGCCACACCAGGCTCCTGCTCGATGCGCCGGAACTCCAGCTGCATCTCTTCGCGCAGCTTGTGGTCGAGCGCGGACAGCGGCTCGTCGAGCAACAGCAGATCGGGGCGCAAGACGAGCGCGCCCGATGGCTATCCTCTGCTGCCGCCCCCCGGAGAGCGGGTGGGGATGGCGATCGCCCATACCTTCCAGCCTTACCAGCGCCAGATAGCGCTCGACGCGCTCGGGCATGGACGCGGCATCGACGCGATGCATCTTGAGCGGGTAGGCGATGTTCTGTGTGGCGCTCAAGTGCGGAAGCAGGGCGAGTCGCTGGAACACCATGCCGATGGATCGACGGTGAGGGGGGAGGTTCGACACCGGCTCGCCATTGACAAAAATGGCGCCGTTCGCGGGCGCAATGAAGCCGGCGATCATGCGCAGCAGCGTCGTCTTACCGCAGCCGCTCGGCCCCAGTAGCGTTACGAACTCACCGCTTTGCGCCTGGAAGCTGGCGCTCACGACTGCCCGCCTCGCCCCGCACACCTTGGTGACGTCACGCACCTCTGTTATGGGGTGCGACGCGCGGTTCACGGCGTCGCGGCCTGCGTCCTCTGCGACGGGCTCAGAGTGCCGGCGCGCTCAGGGCTCGTCCCAGAGATCGGTCGAGAGATAGCGCTCTCCCGTGTCCGGCAGGATAGCGAGAAGCACCCGATCGCGAAACGACTCGCGGCGCGCCACCTGCACCATGCCGTGGGTAGCGGCGCCGCAGGAGATGCCCGCGAGTATGCCTTCCTCTCGCGCCAGCCTGCGCGTCGTTTCGTAGGCGTCCTGCCACTCGATCTGAACGACCTCGTCGTAGGACGTCTGGTCGAGAATCTCCGGCACGAAACCCGGAGCCGTGCCCATGATCTTGTGCTTGCACGCGATGCCCTTGGTGAGAATCGGCGAGTCGGCGGGCTCGGTGGCGATGATCCGTATGGAGGGGTGGAGCTCGCGCAGGTAACGGCCGAGACCGCTGACCGTGCCACCGGTGCCGGTGGTACACACCACGGCAGCCAGCTGGTCGCCGAAGTCCTCCCAGATCTCCGTCGCCGTGCGTCGGTGGGACTCGGGGTTGGCCGGGTTGAAGTGTTGGCCGACGAAAAAGTAGCCGTGCTCCGCCTCCAAGCGCCGTGCCTCCTCGATGGCCCCTTTTGTGCCCCCGGCGGCCGGGGTGAGCACCAGCTCCGCGCCGTAGGCCCGCATGAGCCGCTTGCGCTCCTCGCTCATGTCCTCCGCCATGACGAAGATGGCGCGATACCCTTTCACCGCGGCGACCATGGCGAGTCCGATGCCCGTGTTGCCGGAGGTCGGCTCGATGATGGTGTCGCCGGGTTTCAGGCGCCCGCGCCGCTCGGCGTCCTCGATCATATTGAGCGCCGGACGATCCTTGACCGAGCCGCCAGGGTTGAAGCTCTCGAGCTTGACCCAGAGCTCTTTGGCGAGCACATCGGTAAAGTGGTTCAGTCTGACCACCGGTGTCTCACCGACGGTCTGGAGGATGTTGTCGTATCTCATGGGCGTAGCGCTGCGACCAGCGTCGGGGTGTCTGCAAAGTAGAGAGCACGCGACTCGGCGCACTCGAGCTCGGTCGGCTATTGTCCCGCAGCCGGCGTGCCGATTTCCACAAGCGCCTGCCGTCGAGGTGCGATAATGCCGAGGGCGATCGTCGTGCCGACATCTCCACCGCGCACGCGCCCCGCTCCGGACCCCGCCCAGCAGCCGCCTCCTGGCCAGGGCCCACACGGTTTTGTCTGTTGTTGCGTCAAATCAACGGTGAGGCCGGCCGTCCATGATAATCAAAGCAGACGTCACTGCCCGCTCGAGGGCGGGGAGGGTCGGACGATGCCAATGCGCGCAAGAGAGTTGAGCGATGAAGCTTAGGACGCTCGCGATGGGCGCCGCTATCCTGCTCGGCAGCGCAGTGGCGACCATGGCCCAGGCGCAGACGGACGTCATTTTACGGCTCGGGAAGGCTCAGTTCGATCAGCATTGCGCGGTCTGCCACGGCCTTCAGGGCGCAGGGGACGGTCCACTCGCAGACCTGCTCACCGTGCCCGCAGAGAACCTGGCCACGCTCGCGCAGCGCAACGGCGGGCGGTTTCCGCGGCTCGACGTTTACCAGGCCATCGACGGCCGCCGCGGCATCCGCGCTCACGGCACCGACCAGATGCCCATTTGGGGCAATCGCTTCAACGCCGACGCCCTCGAAGCCGTGCTGGACAAAAACATCCCTCACGACGTCAACGTCGAAGAGATCGTGCACGGACGGATCATGAGCCTGGTCCACTACATCGAGACGCTGCAGAATCCGTAGCCAGCGAGATCCGGCGGCGGCATGCTTACGCCGGCGCTGCGAATCATGGGACCCTGCTTACGCGGAGGGTGGGTGTCACCGTCGCGGCGGCGCACTCCGCGGCGACGGTCTGCTCGAGCGCGGCGCCGCGTGGACAGATTTTCGGTACGCAGGCCTAACCTGACGGGAGCATTACAACATGAGTGAAACGCGCACGGTAACCGTCGAGCTCCTCGACGCGATTCAGCACGCCTTCAACCGCCACGATGTAGAGGGCATCCTTTCTTATTTCAGCGAGGACTGCGAGTGGCTCATGGCGCGAGGGCCCGACGCCTGGGAGGGCAGACGGCTCCGGGGCAAACAGGCGATCGCCGATGTGCTGCGAGCCCGTTACGAGGTCATCCCCGACATGCGCTGGGAGGACATGTCTCACTTCATATCCCAAGACGGCACCAAGGCATGCTCGGAGTGGACGGTCCGCGGCACCCCCAATGACGGCAGTCCGCCAATTGACTGGCTGGGCTGCGATGTGTGGACGTTCCGCGACGGCTGGGTCGTCAAGAAGGACACCTACTGGAAGTTCATAGGCTGAGAAAACCGTCGACGCGCATGCGCCGTACGGCCGGCCGCGGCCGCGGCTGCATCGTGCGGATCGCGCCGCTCAGAATCCCACGCGCCAGTTCAGGTGAAATGTGACGTCGGGCGATGCGCCCAGATTGATCACGTCCTCGACGACGGCAAAATCAAGGCTGTGCCCGGATGACACGCTCCAGGTGCCGCCGAGTCCCGCCGTGAACGCGTCCTCCGCGAGCGGGCTGACCCGCGTGTCCTCGTACAGCGCGCTGTGCGCGTCGAGCTGAAGCTTGAATGCTATCCTGGACAGCGGCTGCCAGGCGGCCCCGGCGTTGGCGAACACCCCGAAGTCGCGCTGCTGACCGGGCAGCACATTACCCTCGCCCATGACCAGCACGCCCGCGCCGCCGTACCAGCGCCACTGCGATCCTCGCCACCTCGACAGCTTGCCGCTGACCACCCCCCACACGGCGACATCCACGGCGCCGCTGCCGTGCAGGCGGTCGCTGTCCCCCGTGGGCAGCTTGAGCTGGGCGCGAACGGCGAAGTGCATCGCCGAGGCGTCCCGCCCGAAGGTCGGGCTGAATCCACCCGAGAGCGTGACGTCGCCGAGCCCGGCCGTCGATTCGATTACCTCGGCGCGCGCCTCGCCGGCGCGCGTATACCGATAGACGAGGCGATCTTCCGGGACGTCGTCGCGCCCGAGGTCGGAGAGACCCAGCATGTCGTGCCAGCTTTCGATGAAGCTATCGAGAAACCCACCGCTGTGTCTCACGACGGGGAGCGAGACACCCGCTTCGATGCCGCGACCGAAGCCGCGACGATAGGACAGCGCGAGCCGACGCGTCTCGCCGTCGAGCTCGATCGACTCGTCCGGCTTGGTCGAGTTCGCGAACTCATTGGTGAGGTCCAGGGTGATTGCCGCCTCGCTGCGCCCCGCTGGCAGAGTTCGCGCCACACCGATGCTCGGCAGACCATGTATCGCCACGAAGGGATTCTGGTTGCGCAGCTGCAAGGGGTCCAACGCCTGTGCCAGGCACGACCCGCTGACCGCGATCGCCGCGAGCGCTGCCGTCGCGACGGACCACGCTCGCGCCCACCGTCGACCCGTCCGGGTGACCCGTTCTCTGCGCATCCGTCGCCGCGGCGGCAGCCGTGCCAATGCGCTCGACCGCACCGCGCTTGCAAGGGTGGCCGGCGAACACCCCCCGCGAGCGCGGCGTGATGTCGCGATGTCGACTTCTCGCCGGGCGCCGACGGTCGATTGTCGAGTGCGACGCACCCGCCGGGCCGCATCGGAACAGTGCTGTTGCGCGGTGCTCGACATTCGGGTATCGCGTCTCGAAACGGTGCTGGCGCAGCTGACGCAGATCGGCGGAGAACTCAGAAAACTCGCGGAGTCGTCGAGAAGTTATCCCGGGAGAGCCCGGCATATCGATACTCGACTGATGAGCGGTAGCGACCGCTTCGTCAAGTCGATCTCGACCTCGCGGGCAGCGCCTTCCTTCAGCGGGGAAATCGGATATCGCACCCTGCTCGTCGTGACTGCCGGCGGCCGGCCAAGCTCGTCCGGCGACGGCGGCGCTGCACTTCGTAACGCGAATGGAGGCAGCGCAACCATCGAACGAGACGGCAGCGGCGATTGCCGAACGCCGCGACTCACTGCAGCGCATGCACGTAGATCGGGGCACCCCGCTCGGCCAGCGTCAGCGCCTGCGCTCGATCACGTCCGTGATGCGTGAACAGCACGACCTGCGTGCGGCGGGAGAACTCCGCCAGCGCTTCGAGCGTCGCAGCCGCTCGTTCGTCATCGAACTGGATGAGGATATCGTCGACGATGAACGGCAGCGCCTCCGCGCTGTCGAGATAGTGGTCCAAGGTCGCCAGCCGCAGAGCCAGGTAGAGCTGATCGCGGGTCCCGCTGCTCATGGCCTCGACCCGCAGGCGCTCGCCCGAGCTGCGCACGCCGACCAGAACCGGCTGATCCGCGTCGTCGAAATCAGTCTCCACGCCATCCATGGAGGAACAGGTCAGCCGCTGAAAGTAAGCGGCGGCGCGGGCGAGGATTGGATCGCGGTGCCGGCGCCGAAATGCCTCGATCTCATCGCGGAGGATGCGGCTCGCAAACCGCGCACGCATGTAGCGCTGCGCGAGACTGCGAACGTGCGCCAGTGTCTGTTGCCCCGCCTGGACCAGATTCGAGGCCTCATCGTCACCAGCCATGGCCTGGAAATCCCTCTCCAGGTTTATCTTGCGTGCGAGTGCCGCCTCCCGTTCGGGGCGCAGCGCGTCTTCGAGCTGCATCTCGAGCGCGGTCTGCTCGGCGAGCACCGCGTCTCGATTCACCGCGCCTGCTTCTGCCTCGAGCGCCTCGAGCCCGAGTCCGTCACCGCCTTCGATGAGCTCGCGCTCGAGCTCTCGGAGCTCGGTCGAGAGCCGGCGGTGCGTTCCGTATCGCTGTTCGAGGACCTCGAGTTGCTCAGGTGCCACGCCGCCCGCTTCCCGGCACAGCTCGGCAAGTGCAGCCTCAGCGGCTTCGATGACGGCGTCCGCTTCCTGCACATCGCTTTCGGCGGCACGCCGCTGCGCATGCAGCTCTTCGCGTCGCGTCCTGATCTCTTTATGCTCTCCGAGCAAGGTCTCGAGGCGGAGCACCGCCTCGGTCACCGGCGCGGTGGACAATGCGGGCGAGAGCTGCTCGACCATCGAGCGCACGTCGGATTCGAAGCGCGCCGTCTCGGCATCCATGGTCTCGATGCGGCGTTCGAGCTCGCCGGCGCGATCGATGTGCCCCAGCGTGTCCGAGAGGGTCTGGAGATACGCGGACGCCTCACCCGGGGTCGCCGCCTCGGTCAATCCGAGCTCGCCCATCAGCTGCGCCCATTCCGCCCGCCACGCCCCGTGTTCATCCTCCGCGGACACCAACGCCGTGCGTGACGAGCGCATGGTGTCGTCGAGCTCGGCGAGCTCCTCCCGCAGACGCAGCCGACGGCGTTCCGCTTCCTCAAGGGCCCGCAACGTCGCCTCGGCATGCTGCAGACCAGGTGTCAACGCTTCGCCATCGATCGGCGCGCCTGCGCCCTCACCGAGGGCGGCCAGCGCGCGCCGCAGGCCGTCCAGCTGCGCCTGTCGCCCGCCGCGCAGCCTGCTCAGCTGCCCCCGCAGCTCGTCCGTCCGCGTCGCCTTGTCGACGAGCTGCGCGGCGCCCTCGCACCACGTCCGCATCTCCCTGGGCGGCCGAGGGGCGATATCCCACTCGCGCCACAGCTCCTGCCAGCGCTGCGCCGTCTCCTGCTCGGCTTCGTTCACCGCCTGCACGACGCGCTCGCATTCCGTGAGCTGCGTCCGGCAGCGCGTGAGCCGCGCTTCCGCCGCAGCGCGCTCGTGAACGCGGCTCGCTTCACGCCGCAGCCGGTCGGCTACCCGATCGGCGGCCTGCGCGGCGTCCTCGTAGACGTCGGCGATCGGTCGACCGGCTGCGTACCGTTCGGCGTCCGAGGCGACGTCGTCTTCGTCGATGTACTGCCGGCGAACCAGCCGCCAACCCTCGTCGCGATGCATCCGCGCCGCGGCCAATTCCGGCTCGGAAGGCACCTCGCCTGTCAGGCGCAGCGCCTGCAGCGCCTCCTCCGTGCGGCGCAGCTCCTCGAGACACTGCTCGCGGGCGCGCTCCTGTCTGCGGCGTTCGTCCGCGTGGTGGCGGAAGCGGTCCTCGAAGCCGCTCAATGTGTCCACGGCGGGCAGCGATGCCGACAGCAGCGCGGCAAGGGTCCCCCGCCACAGCCCGAGGCGTTCGAGATCGCGATTGCAGGCGGCGTCCTGCGCGGTGAACCGTTGCTCCGTCTCGGCGATGACCGTGTCCAGATCACCCAGCGCGCGGGCCTGCTCGACTGCCTGTCGCAGTTCTTCCAGCGGCAGCGCCTGCGGGACGTGGTCCAGCTGGCCCTGCTTGGCAGCACGTCGCTGCTCCGCCTCTTTCAGTGCGATACGCCCTTTGCGCACCGCGTCGGCCAGCACCTGGCGATGCCCGCCGAGTTCCAGCACCCGGGATCGCTTCATGAGCAGCGGCCGCAGGACTTCGGCCTCGCCGAGATCAGCGGCGCACCCGAGCCCGGCCAACAGCTGCCTTGCCCGGGCATGCGCGGCGAGCCGCTCGGCGTTCAGCGCAGGTCTGTCATGCGTGGCGCTGAGAAAGACACCGCGGCGCTCGCGCAGCTCGTCAATGCGCTCGCTCTCGGCGAGCAGCTCCTCGGATACCTCCAGCGCGGCGGCTCTGCTCTCAAGATCTCGCCGTCTGGCCTGGGCATGCACGCGACGTTCGAGCGCGGCCCTGCGCTCGGCAACGGCTCTCGCGCGCCGCTGCTCGAAATCCTCGGCGAGCAGGGGCACGTCGCCGAGCTGCGCGAGCTGCCCGAGTAGCTGCGTCCGTTTGGCCAGAGCGGGGAGCGTGCGCCGAATGCGCGCCAGCGTCGCGAGCCGGGCGGAGAGCCGGCTCAGCGTCCGGTCCAGCTCGTCGAGCTGCTGCGCGGCGCTCTCGAGAGACCGCCGCGCGTCGTCCCAGTGCCGCGCCGATAGCGACGCCGCGCGCGAGTGCGCCTCGATGTCGGCCAGCTCTTTGAGTGCAGCATTGATGAGCGGGTTCGACGCTCGCGGCGCGAACAGCTCCCGCGCCTCCCGGTCGAGCTGGCCCAGCAGCGCGTGGACCGTCGTGGAGCCGAGCCCCGAGCCAAACAACGCTTCCGCCTCACGGCCCCGCTCCGCCAGCAGCGATTCGCCGCCCGACACCAGCGCGTCGTGGTCGATGCCGAACAGCCGTTCGAAGACGCGCTGGTCCGCACCGCCCAGCATCCGGCTCAGGTCAGCGTCCGCGATGGGGTGTCCCTGCGCATCGAGCAGGGTGTCTCTGCGGCCCTTGCGCCGATAGCACACGATGTCCTCGCCGCGGCTGTCGCGCAGACGGCCGCCGACGCGCAGCTGCGACTTGCGATGCTGGAAGTCGTCACGCGTCCGTTCCGGCACGCCATAGAGCAGCGCGTGCAGCGCGCGCAGCGCCGAGCTCTTGCCCGCTTCGTTGGCGCCGAAAACGACATGCAGTCCCTCGCGGCCGCTGCTCAGATCGAGACGCTGGTCGGTGAACGGTCCGTAGGCCTGCAGATGAAGATCGAGAATCTTCACTCTGCGTCGCCCCGCGACAGCAGGCGGTCGAGCAGCAGCTCCCTGACGTCCTCGAGCATGTTCTCGAGAAAATCGTGATCCGAGACGTCGAGCGGCTCGTCGCCGGAGCGCAGCTCGAGCGGCAACCTGGCGTAGAGCTCGGCCACCTCATCGCGCAAAGCGCCCAACCGCTCGGCATCGGCACCGAGCCCCTGTATCGAACGCAACAGCTCGCCGAATGCATCGTCGCGTGCGAACGCGGCCTCGGCGGACCCGGTTTGCCGGGTGTGGAACGCGACCTTCTCCAGCCAGACGGCGCCGCGCGCCACGCTCTCTGCGATTGCCCGGCACTCGTTGACGACTCGCTCGCGCGCCGCCCGCAGCGCGGGGTGCGCCGGGGTCGCACCGACGAGCCGCAGTCGCACCGCAGCCAGCCGGCCCTGCGCCGCATCGACGGTCTCCACGAGCGCCGCCGCCACACTGTCGAAGACATCATCCAGCGTGCTGCACTGCGTCAGGTCGACGGCAGGAGCTGCCCAGCGCACTACGTCGACGGCACGATGCTCGAGTCGACACACCTGTCCGTCCTCGACCTCGACCACAACGCACCCCTTCGCACCGGTCTCGCGCACATGCCGCCCCTGGGTGTTTCCCGGGAAGACGACCCAGGGCGCCTTCGTCACCACTTCGTGCTGATGAACATGGCCCAGCGCCCAGTACTGGTAGCCGCGCGAGCGCAGGCCATCCAGCGTACACGGCGCATAGCTCTCGTGACCGGGTCGTCCTTCCAGCGACGTGTGCAGAAGACCGATGTTGAACAGCCCGGGGCTCGCCAGGGGATAATGGCGCGCGAGGTCGTCGGTCACCGCACGGCTCGCGAAGCCTTGGCCGTGAATGGCCACGCCCAGCTCGTCGATAACGACGGACTCCGGGGCGCGCGTCGAAAACATGCGAACATTGTCGGGTGGTCGCAGGACCTTGGTGATCTGACTGGCCGCGTCGTGATTGCCCGCAATCACGAAGGCGCGAATGCCGGCCTCGCTAAGCCTCACCATCTGACGGGAGAAGAATAAGCCGGTGTTGTAATCCTTCCAGTCCCCGTCGTACAGATCACCGGCGATAAGGACGAATGCGACGCCTTCCTCGATGGCGAGGCTGACGAGGTTGTCGAAAGCGCGCCGCGAGGCACCGCGAATCTCCTCCACTGGCGCGCCTTCGTAGCGCTCGAGCCCGCGCAACGGACTGTCGAGATGGGTATCGGCGCAGTGGAGAAATCTCAACGAAGACACTGACGAACGCGGTCACTCACGTCGATTGGACGGTCGGGGCGACGAGTCGGCCCCGGCTTCGGGGCATCGAGTATAGAAGAATTCTCCGCGGCGAGAGTGCGCGATACGCTTACGGCACGCGCAGTTCGCGCGACGGCCACATCCCGCGGCGCGGCGGCGCCAAATGCGCGCCGCGGCCGTCGCCGGCCCGAGCGGCGGCTTGGTTTCGATCGCGAAACATGCCAAACGTTGCACTCCGGGCGGCGAACCGTGGCGCCACGCCGCCGGGAGCCGCTGTCTCGAGCACCAGCGCCCGTTGCGCATCGATGGCGAGCTGCTGGGGCTCGGGACGGCGCAGCGCGCAGGGCGTCGCCCGGGGGGAGGTGTCGGACACATCGCGGAGTTTGTCCGGCAGGCCGGCGCCATCGGTTATGCTAGTCCCAGGGCGGCGAACCGGAGGACATTGCTGCCGACAGCCCGGTGATTTCGTCGATCACTCGCCACCGCTTGGGGTAACACCGTTTCGGTCAATCGATATGAGCCATGGACATCGGTTCGACGCTCTGGCGCGGGCGGTGGCTTCCCGCATGCTGGGCGGTTTCTGGCGGATGGCGCTCAGGAAGGTCCCCTCCTGCCCCTGGCCTCTCGCCAACATCGCCCAGTACGAGCGGCCCATTGCCGACAAGCTGATCGCAGTGAAGGGACCGCCCCAGAACCGCGCCCAGCAGGACGCGCTCGATGCGTTTCTCGACAACGGTTACAAGATCATCGGCGTATCCGCATATCAGAACTTTCCGCACCGAATCGTCAACCCGCACGACTCGCGGCTCACGAGAGAGTTCGCGTTCTTCGACCATTACCGCGACCGCTGCGTCGGCTGGCTTCACTGCTTCCGCGAGCCCGACGACT
Source organism: Arenicellales bacterium (assembly GCA_041550555.1). GTDB lineage: Bacteria > Pseudomonadota > Gammaproteobacteria > Arenicellales > JBFEOO01 > JBFEOO01. The sequence goes on along the minus strand of JBFEOO010000028.1, from coordinate 156 downwards.
ATCTGCCTGTGGAGGTGCCGCGAATTCTCCTCAATGGCTCGGATTTCATGGACTATCGTCGAATTACCCCGCGCCGGGTCGACAGCATTTCACTGCGCGACGAGAAGGTCTACGACTTCGCTTATGTCTGTCTTCCGGGCGCGTGGAACGAGTTCT
>JBFEOO010000027.1:0-44833 GCA_041550555.1 Arenicellales bacterium | reverse complement strand
GTTTCGTAAGAAACCGGCAATTTCAGTATGGTCGAGATCCGTCGATTTGCAAGCCGCCGAGGGGTACACCGGCATGCGTCGCGTCGCGCCGTGGCGCCCGAACCGGTCGCTACGGCACCGCCGCCAACGGCGCTTGCCGCGACGCCGGCATTGGGGGACCCCGATGCATGGCCACACGACCGGCCTTGATCACCCACCGATGGTTAACCCGTTCGGCGACCGCGTCGATGTCCTCGAGCGGATTGCCCGTCACTGCCAGCAGATCGGCCACACAGCCCTCCCGGATGCAGCCGGTGTCGGGCAAGCGCATCAGCGCTGCTGCATTCGACGTCGCTATCGTAATCGCATCCATGGCTGCGATGCCGACGTCGACCATGAAACGGAGCTCCCGCGCGTTGCGCCCATGGTGGTTGAACGGCGTCCCCGCGTCGGTGCCCATCGCGATCTTGCCGCCCGCCTCGTAGAACATGCGAACCGAGCGACGATGGGTGTCGCTCACGCGCAACGCCTTTTCAACCATGTAGCGGGGAATGCCCTCCTCGGCCCGCTCCAGCATGCTGGCGAGTGCGGACAGCGTGGGTACCAGATAGGTGCCGCGTTCCAGCATGGCCTCGATGCAGTGCTCACTCAGAAAAATTCCGTGCTCGATGGAGTCGATGCCTCCACGCACGGCATTGAGGATGCCCTCCGTGCCTTGCGCATGGCTCGCACAGGGCTTGTGAAAACGGTGTCCCTCCGCGATGCCCGCGGCGAGCTCTTCTGGCGAGTAGTGCGCGTCCTCGGGGTCGACACCGGGCGTCATGACGCCACCCGTCGCCATGATTTTGATCAGGTCGCTGCCCGCGTGGATCTGCTCGCGCACAGCTTTGACCACTTCGTCGACACCGTCAGCGATGCGGCCGATGCGATTACCGTGACCACCGGTCATGCAGATCATGCGGCCTGCCGCACGAACGGTTGGACCCGGAAACTCGCCGCGATTGCAGGCGTCGCGGACGGCAAACTCGAGGTAGTCCTTGCCACCGCAGTCGCGTGCAGCGGTAACACCGCCTTCGAGCGCGTCGCGCGCATGGCCGAGCGCACGCACCGCGATCTCGCCTGGTCGCAGCTTGTCGACGACGGCTGCAGGATCCGCCTCTCCGGCATAGAGCAGATGAACGTGACAGTCGATCAAGCTGGGCAACAGGGTGCCGCCGTCGATGTCGATCACATCACCGGCGTAGCCGGCAAACTCGTCGAGCGGCGCGACGCGCGCGATACGCTCCCCTTCCACCATCACAGCGTGTCCATCGAGAACGTTGCCCGCACCGTCGATGATACGGCCGTTGCGATACAGTGTGTTCATCGCGCACTCCTCGAAGTTTGTTCACCGCGCGCCCGCGGCCCTTCCCCGCAGTGCTGCTGTCGGTTCGTCGTGTGTCCGATCTCGAAATCGTTGATCCCGCTGCGATCGATTCCCCGTACCAGCCACAGGGGACGGGTGGAAAAATCGACCAGGAAGCCGCTGCCGTCTCCGGGCGCGTGGCGCCGCCGGTCGAAATGCGAGCTCGCCGGCATGTAGCGGATGGCGACCCCGGCACGCCGCCGTGGGGAGCGATTGGGATTGGAGCCATGAATCAGGTACACGTCGTGGAGGGACATCTGACCCGCCTCGAGCTCGACGTCCCGCGCCTGCGTGACGTCGAAGGCGTCGTCGTCCGCGCGTCGAGTCAGCACGATGTCCGTGCGCGCGTCCTCGATGTGGGGCAGCAGAGCCCGCGAGCGGTGCGAGCCCGGGATGACACGCATGCAGCCGTTCTCCACGCAACTCGCGTCGACAGCGACCCACACCGTGCAGGTGGCCAGCGGACGAATGGGCCAGTAGTGCCCGTCCTGATGCCATGGCACCTCGAGACCGTCACCGCCTGTCTTGCAGAAGACCTGACAGCCCCAGAGGATGATATCGGGTCCAATCAACTGCTCGACCATGTCGAGTATGGTCGGGTCGCGCGCCAGCTCGAGAAAGCGCGTGTCGCCGACCACCCCTTCGGCATTGCGTCCCGCGATGTGGGCACTGACCAGCTTCTCCGGGCGTACCCCCGGATTGGTCGCGATGAGATCGCTGACTGCGGCGTCCAGCGCTGCGACGCGTTCAGGGGCGAGCCGATGGTGGGGAATGATGTAGCCCTGAGCCGCGTAGCGGTCGATCTCAGCGGCAGTCAGGCGCACCGCGCCACACCTCCGGATCGCTCGCGCAAGTCGTGCGACGATGGCCGTACTCCAATGATCGCCGCCACGGCGTGGGTCACCGGCATCGTCCCCACCACTCGTCGGCTGCGTAGCGGACGGTGCCCTCGGGCCCTTGCGCCTCGAGCGGACGCAGCTCGTCGCTGCCGACGATGCGCTCGCGGTAGAGCTCGGGGCCGTGCCCGACGCTCGATTGCCGCAGGCGATACTCGATGACGTCGCCCTCGAGCGCCACGTCCCAGTCCGAGTACGCGCCGCCTTGCGGCGAGTGGACGCGCACCGCGTCCGGACCAATGGCCTCGATCTCGAACGCGTCGCCGCAGTCGCAGCCGAGCGCTGTCAGGCACTTGGTCCATTGGCCCGTCAGCCACTGTGCGACTTCACCGCTGCTGGGCGCCGCGGCAATCGCCGCTACCGACCAGCACGCCGCCACGTGCGCCAACGTGATGCTCTTCCGCAGATTACGCATCCTGTCCTCCATCCTGGGCAGCGAAACGGGGCCGGCGTGGCTCACGCCTCCCGCGCTTCGCTCTTGCTGCGTGATGTCTGCTAATGCGCTCCCCTAGCATAACAGAGCGTCCACCGCGCGGCACGGCCGGCCGAACGCCTGCGCAACCTGCCGCGGGCCTCGGCCGCCTCAGGCAACGGCTGGCGCCGCTGCCGGGCGGCGGCAACGCGCGATGAGCCGACGATAGCCGGACCCGAGAAAATCGATGAAGGCGATGCACACCAGTCCAAACGGCAGATAACCGAGATAGCCGAGCAAAGGCATTTCGAAGACATGCAGCACCTGTACGTACGGCACCGTATACTCCCACTTGGCGAGACTGTGGTAGTTCCACATCTCCCACAGCACGCCGCAGAGCAGGGCCGACAGTGCCGCCAGCCACACACCGCACCAGTCGCCTCGCGCCAGCTCGGCGAACGGCGCTGCCCCACCGGTGAGGTAGCGAAGCGCGACGATAAGACCCAGCGGAGCCACCCACACCGCTGGGAACACGGCGGCAGGCACGCCGCCGAGCGCAGCCAGTGCCAGGACGGCGAGCCCGAATGCGGCCCAGGCCGAGCGCCGCGGCGCCGCTACGCTGATCACCGCGCCGCGATCGAGGCCCCGTGTCAGTGTCGGGAACGTGGATAGCAGAGCGAATGTGCTCAGCACGGCCGGCAGCACCGTCGAGAACGAAAGGGTGGCGATCAGCGTGTATTGGAGCGGGCTCCAGTCGCTGACGCCGACATAGTGCCAGTTGCGTGCGACGCGGTTGAGCAGCTCGAAGCACCACCAGAACGCCCCGCTCACCGGGAACAACGCCAGCAGCCGTCCGGGCGCATCGGTCAGCGGACACCACCCGCAGCGTCGATAGGCAAGGGCATTTGCGACGACGATATAGCCGATCCAGACGGGCAGAAAAGTGAATTCCTGCCCCGCCGCGAAGATGTCCATGCGCGTCCACGCGATCGTCCACGCGGCGCCGAGCCACGCCACAGCCGCCCACCCCCAAAACGGGAAAGCGTGGCGCAGCGGCGGTCTCGCCCCGCTCGTCTGTGCGCGCGCGATGCGCAGCACGAACGGGGCCAGCGCCGCGGCGCCGACGCCGGCGACAGCGACGAACACGGGCCACGAGAGCGGCGCCGACGGCGTCGGCTGCGTCATCGGCGGGAAGGCGAGATAGGGCCCGAGGGCCTGCCCCGACAGCACGACGCCTGCCAGCGGCGGCGCCAGAACGGCGATGATCAGAACGAGCACTCGCACAAGCGGGGTCGCCTCGCCACAAGCTCACTCCACGGACGGCGGCCGACCACGCCCCTGCGAAATCCGCCCGCGCGCCCCCGCTGGCCATTGTAGGCCAGCCCCGACCGCCTTGCCGTTTCTCCGATTACCGATCACAATTTTTAGTAGAGAGCACTCGAGACCGGGTCCGCCGGCGGTCGCAGCCGAGGCGCCGGATCATCGACCCGCTGCCGTGCAGGGAGAGACAGATGCAGAGTTTGCAGGTGCAGGGTGACCGTTACGAGCTGCAGGCCGACAATCGGCTCGCCAATCTTTCGGAGTGGAACGAAGACTTGGCGCGGGCCCTCGCCGAGCGCGAGGGACTGACGCTCACACGGGATCACTGGGACGTCATCTACGTCATGCGCGATTTCTACGACGAATTCAACCTCTCACCGATCCGCAAGCTGCTCAGAAAAGCGCTCGCCGAGAGGTGCGGACCCGACAAGGCGACCGACGAGCACCTAGCTCGCCTCTTCCCGGGCGATGTCCTGGTGCAGGGAACGCGCATTGCCGGGCTGCCGCTGCCGATGCTCGACGCGGAGCTCGAGAGCAGCGTGTATGCCGCCAGCGCGCCAGAGCAGCCCGGTCACGTGACGCATTTCGTAGCGGAGTTCGAGTTCGATGGACAGCGCTACAAGGTGTACCCGCACGGCAACCTGGTCAATCCGGAACAATGGAGCGAGCCGTTGGCCGAGTTCCTGGCGGGTAAGGAAGGTCTCACCCTGACGCCCGAGCACTGGCAGGTGATCCACTTTCTGCGCCGCTTCTATTTTCAGTACGGCATCTCGCCCATGGTAAGGCTGCTCATGACGCACATGCGCGAGCAGTTTGGTGCGGAGAAGAGCAGCGAGGAGTACCTGTACGGGCTGTTCCCCAAAGGTCCTTCCCGTCAGGGCTCCCGAATTGCCGGCCTCCCCGAACCCCAGGGCTGCATCGACCCGTGACGACCGCGCGCGCCCGCCGCCGCTTTGCACCGGGTGCGCGGCACGGAGGATCTCGCGACTACTTGTCGGCCATGTCGACGACGGTCGGCGTGACGAGACGCTCGAAATCCTCGTAAGCCAGCCGCACCAACTCCGTGTGCGTCCCGGCGTTGAAGACAATCTCACGATCCGCGGCAAGACGCGGCGAGACATACACGGCGAGGCCGTAGAGATTGCCGAAGGGCGGCATGGCCCCGATGTCGCAATCGGGAAACGCTTGGGCGAACTCGTGCTCGCCGGCCAGCTCGGCGTGGGTGGCGCCCAGCACCTGACGCAGTTTGCCGAGATCCACCCGTTCCGGGGCCGCCACCACGGCCATCGCCATGCACCCGTCGACTTTCACCATCACCGTCTTGGCGAGCAGACCACCTCGCACGTGTGCGGAGGCCGCCGTCTCGTGCGCGGTGTACGCGGGCGAGTGCGAGATGCTGACGTAGGCGACGTGATGCTCGTCGAGAAACGCTTCGAGCTGGCGCGAGGGCATGGCTCTCCTGTGGCGCGTGTCGTTGCGATTACCGAAGCTTAAGCCCTGACCGGACGAGGGAGCGCGCTCAGGTTTCCGACGACAGGCGTCGGGCAGCGACGCGCAGCTCCCTGACGTTCTTCAATACGTCGTCGTCGCCGGCAAAGGATTTCTCGACGAGCTCGCTGAGCACATCGATCGCGGCGACGGTTCGGCCGAGCTCGTGATGCAGGAACTCGTACTGGGTGACGTCGAGCTGCAGCTGTTTGATCCGTTCGATGACCGGATCCTTCTCGGCAAGCGACTGCTCCAGCAGCGCACGCAGCGCGGAGATGGCCTCCACGATGCGCTGCTCCTCGCGCTGCAGGAACTCGATTCGGCTTTCGTCGTTGCTCGGCATGGACGAACCTCCCAGTGTGGCGCGGCGCGCCCGCCGCGGGCGCGCCCCCGGACGGACCGGCCACCGCAACGAACGACCGGCGTCCCGACCCGATTGTAGACGAGCTGAAGTTCCCAGACCACGCCGCGGCCCCGACAGCCCCGCGGCGGCAATCCCACCGGGCGACCGCAAGGCGCAATCTTGCACCGCGCCTGAGTGTTCCAATCCGCCGGCGTAGCTGCTGAAATGAGGCCGTGGACGAACAGCTTCGCAACGAATTCGACACCGAGCTCGAGCGCGTGCTGCGCGAGCTGCCCGCTCCGGTGCAAGAGCTGCTCGAGCAGGTATCGCTGATCGTCGAGGATTATCCTTCGCGGGAGCTCATGCGGCAAATGGGCATCGCCCGGCGCGACGAGCTCTGCGGTCTTTACGTCGGCATTCCGCTCCCTGAGCGCAGCATCGAGCAATCGGGCATCCTATCCGACGTCGTGTACCTGTTTCGCCAGGGCATCATGGCGATGGCACGCGGCGCTGCCGGTGCGTTGGACACCCTCGAGCTGAATCGCCAGATCCGCATAACGGTGCTCCACGAGCTGGGGCACTACCACGGATTCGGCGAGAACAAGCTCGAGGACCTCGGTTACTGAATCTCGGCCGCCGCGGATGGCCCGCGATGCCATCGCGCGCTGAGGGCCACACTACGGGCGCCGTCGCCGGCGAGGCGGAGGCCGTCCGAATCACCCCCGGGACCAGGGTGGGGGCCGGATCCCATTCCCGAGCGGATGCGGCCGAGCGACAGCGAACTGGCGTCGGATCGAGTCTCCACGCAAGGGGAGACGATGCCTATGGCGCTTCGCCGCCACGGCAAGCCGGTCCTGAACGCAAATTAACCGACTACGCGAGGCCAATCTGGATCTGACCCGATAGTCGCCTCGCGCTCGGGCGGCTGCTCGCCGTGCGCAGCGATGCCCGCCGGTCGGTAGCGACACGGACCGCGAGGGATGCCCGCCGTCGCGGAGCACATAACACGCCTCAGTTGATCGTCGTCACTGTCCAGCACTCGGCGTGTTTGCTAGATTGACGCTATTGATCTAAACGCGCTAACGCTCGACTGAAAGGAGATATGACGATGGCGACGAGCAAGAAGAAGGCCGCCCGGAAGAAGGGGGCGGCAGTCGCGAAGAAAGGCGAGGTGCAGCCGGTCGCCGCAGCGCCGGCGCTCTTCGAGGATTTCGACCACCTGTTCGAGGACTTCTTCCGGCGCCGGCTGCGGCCGTTTCGCTGGGACATGCCGACGTTGAGCGATCTGCTCGCACCGTTCGAAGGGAAAACACCGCAGATGGACGTCGTCGATCGCGACAAGGATGTGCTCGTGCGCGCGGAGCTACCCGGGGTCGACCGCAAGGACCTCGACGTCTCGCTGAGCGAGAACACGGTGACCATCAAAGCGACGACCAGCCGCGAGGAAAAAGAGGAGGAAGGCGACTACTACCGGCGTGAGATCTCGCGCGGCTCCTACGTCCGCACCGTCACGCTGCCTGCGGACGTCGACGGCTCCAAAGCCAAGGCCTCGTTCAAGGACGGCGTTCTCGAGCTGACCTTGCCCAAGGTAGGGACTTTGAAACGGCGCAAGGTGAAGATAGACTGAGCCTGGCCACCCGCAGTGCCCGACCTCTCGATCCGCGGTCGGGCACGCAGCGGGTCAGCGTCGGCGGTAGCCACCGATCAACCGAGCAAGATCGCGGTCCATGTAGTCGCGCGCCGAGCTGTACAGCTCGTCCGAGGAGTACTGCGTGCTCGGAATCGGTATGAAGCGGCGTTTGCGCACGCCCTCCCGGCGCACGCGGATGCGGTACGCGGCGTACCCTGCCAGGCAGGCCGCGACCCACGCGTTGAAGAGAAAGACACCGTTCGGTCCGACACGACCCATAACCGCCGCGCCCAACACGGGGCCGAGGACGGCGCCCAGCCCGTAGGACACAAGCAGTCCGGCGGCCGTCTGCATGAGGCGGGCGAGCGGAGCGAGGTCGTTGGCGATCGCAGCACTCAGTGAGTAGAGCGTAAACGAGAAGCTGCCGTACAGCGCGGCGGCCGCGTACAGCACGGGACCGCGATGCTCCGCCGCAGCGACGATGACCAGGGCGCCCGCCGCCGTGGCGGCCGCGATGCCGACCAGCACCCAGCGCCGATCGATGCGGTCGGAGAGCCACCCCGCTGGCCACTGCAGCAGTAGTCCTCCCAATATCGTGCAGCCCATGAACAGCGAGGTACCGGCTACCGGCAGACCGATATCCCGTGTGAAGACCGGTCCCAAGCCGTAGAACGTGGCGCTCACGAGCCCCGCGCCGAACGCCCCGACAACGCCGAGCGGCGCGAGCCGGAACAGCTCGCGCAGGTTCATCGGTTGCAGCTCGACCGGCGCGGGCGCTTGCGCTCGGCTCATCAGCACCGGCACCAGCGCGAGCGAGAACAGAATGCTGGTGATGCTGAACAGATGGAATTCCGCCGGATCGGCCAGTGGTAGCAGAAACTGACCGGCCCCGGCCGCCGCGTAGTTGGTGATCATGTAAAGCGAGAGGATCTGACCGCGCGTGCGGTTGCTGGCCCGCTCGTTGAGCCAGCTCTCCGTCACCATCACCATGCCTGCCATGCAGAAACCCGCGACCACGCGCATCGCTATCCACGGCAGAGGCGCGACGACGAGCACGTGCACCAGCGCGGTGACCGAGATCAGCGACGCGAACGCGGCGAACGCCCGGATGTGTCCCACCGCCACCACTGCGCCCACGGCGTACCGCGCACCGAGCAGCAACCCCAGGAAGTAGGCACCCATGATGATGCCGATCACCTCGGTCGAGAAGCTCTCGAGCGTCGTGCGCACGCTGAGCAACGTCGAAAACAGCCCATTGGCCATCAGCAGCAGCCCATAGCCAAGCAGCAGCGAGGCGACCGATTTCACCGTCTGGAGCATGCGACGTTTCTCCTCTCACCCCACCGCCGGCCACGCAAACGCCGCCCACTGTCCGGCGCTGCCGCATTGGCTTGGCGGGCGGCGGCGGGTATCGTACGGCAAGTCGCCTCGGGAAGGCACTGGTGAACGTCGCCTGCGGCATCGCGCCCAACGAGGCCCGGCGAGCGCCTGGCTCGAGCCGGCAGACACAAGGCACCGCCATGACCAGCGCTCCTCGAACTCGAACGCGCGCGACAGTCGCCATCGGCCTGATTCTCGCCGGCGCGCTCGTTCTGGCCATCGCCTTCGCCGAGCTCGCCTTCGAGGTGCCGGCGTCGGCGGGGGAAATCGGGGCGCTGATCAGAGAATCGGGGCCCTGGGGCGTCGCCGTATCCATCGCGCTGATGGTCGTCCACAGCTTCGTGCCGTTTCCGGCGGAGCTGGTGGCGCTTGCCAACGGGATGATCTACGGGCCGCTGTGGGGCACGGCCATCACGTGGAGTGGGGCAATGCTCGGCGCCTATCTTGCGTTTGGCCTTGCCCGGCTCTTCGGTCGTCCCTTCCTCGAGCGGGCCATGCGCCGCAGGGACTGGCACCACGTCGACGCTTGGGTTGCCGAGCGCGGCGGGTGGGCGCTGTTCGTGAGCCGCTTCATCCCGGTGATCTCCTTCAACCTGATCAACTATGTGGCCGGTGTCACCAATATCTCCTGGTGGACGTTCACGTGGGCGACAGGCTTGGGCATCCTGCCGCTGACGGCCATCATGGTTTACATGGGCGCCCGCATCGACGCCCTGCCCTGGCAGGCGTGGCTGGGGTTGTTCGGCATCGGCCTCACGCTATGGTTCGCCATGCACGCTTACAGCCGAAAGCGGACATCGGCCGCGCGCGCCGGCAGCACATCCGAGCGCCGCTGAATACGCTGCACGCCGCGCTCCGGCAGCGGCTCACGCGTCGGGCTCTCCGCTGTCGAGGGCTTGAGATCGAGACCGTTGGCCTTGCTTCGGCGCCCCCTCTCTCCCGTCGATGCCCGACGCATCGTCGTCCATGAGAATGCGATGGGCAGGAGCGTCGAGATCGTCGAACTGCCCCGAGCGAATCGCCCACAGGAACGCCCACGCGATCAAAGCGGCCAGCCCGGCCGCCAGCGGGATGAGCAGATAGAGAATCTCCACGCCTGTCGGGCGCGCTCAGCGAGCGCCCCGCCATGCTCGCAGCCGCGCGGCGTTGGCGACGACGAGCAGCGAGCTGAGCGACATGCCGACAACGGCGAGCAGCGGCACGACGAACCCTGCGGCCGCGAGCGGCACGGCCAGCAGATTGTAGCCGAGCGCCCAGGCAAAATTCTGGCGGATAACGCGCTGCGTGCGCCGGGCCGTCGCCACAGCCTCGCCGACCGCTTCGAGCGGTGAGCCCAGCAGCACCACGTCGGCGCTCACGGCGGCCAACGGGGCAGCACCGGAGACGGCGACGGAAACGCTCGCGCCCGCCAGCACCGGGGCGTCGTTGACGCCATCGCCCACCATGGCGACCACCTGCCCTCGCGCCTGCAACGCGGATACCTGAGTCAGCTTCTGCTCCGGAGACAGACCCGCACACACTTCCTCGATGCCGACGTGCCGCGCCAGCCGGCCGGCCGCCGCCGCGCTGTCGCCGCTCAGCAGCAGCACCCGGTTGCCCTCCCGGCGCAACCCCGCCACGAGCGCGCGCGCTGTCGGCCGCGGCCGATCCGCCAGGTGAAACACACACAGCGGCCCAGCGGAGGTCGCCAGCCAGGCGGTAGAGACACCTTCGGGCGCGGCGTCGCTGCCCACACCGGGATCGCGGCCGCTGTGCTGAGCCACATAGCGCGCGCTGCCGAGAAAGACACGTACGCCGTCGATGTCGCCGCTCAGCCCGTAGCCGGGCCGCGCCCGCACCGCGGACACCGACGGCAGCGGCCCCTGCGCGGCAGCCACCAGCGCTCGGGCTACGGGGTGCTCGGAGTGCTGCTCGAGCGCGGCGGCCAGCCGCAGGCAGGCGTGCGCGGAGGTGTCGCTCAAGCAGACTGTGTTGACCAGGCGCAGGCGACCGTCAGTCAGGGTCCCCGTCTTGTCGAACACGAAGCAGCGCGCGCGCGCCAGCGTCTCCAGCGCCCGACCGCGCGTGAGGATAATGCCGGCCGCTCGCAGCCGCGCCACCGCCGCGGTCAAGGCCGTCGGCGTCGCCAGCGAGAGCGCGCACGGACAGCTCACGACCAGCACCGCAATGGTCACGGAAAGCCAGCGCTCGGGATCGAGCCACAGCCACAGTCCGGCGACCGCAGCCGCCACCCCGAGAACGCCCGCGACGAACCACGCCGCGATGCGCTCGGCAGCCGTCGCCACCGTCGGCTTGTCGAGCTGCGCGCGGTCGATGAGACGTTGCACGTCGGCGAGCACGCTGTCGGGCCCGACATGGGTCACGCGCACCGTGAGCGGCGCCTCGACGTTGGGCGTGCCGCCGATCACCCGATCGCCCGCACCACGCGGCTCGGGGACACTTTCGCCGGTGAGCATCGACTGATCCACGCTCGAGCGACCGTCGATGATCACGCCGTCCGCGGCCACGGTGTCGCCCGCCCGCACGACGATTCGATCCTCCGGACGCAGCTCCACAGCGGGGACCAGCTCCGTGGCGCCGCTCTCCGTCAGGCGCCTGGCGAGCAGCGGCTCGATCCGAGCCAGCACGTCTGCAGCGTTGGCCGCCCGGCGCCGAGCACCGAGCTCGAGATAGCGGACCCCGAGCAGCAGAAACACGAACATAACCACGGAATCGTAGTAGACACGGCCGTCGCCGGTCACCGTCGCCCAGACGCTGCCCGCGAAGGCGAGCAGCAGCGCGGTGGAGACCGGCACGTCCATGCTCACACGACGCTGCGCGAGATCCCTCCATGCCGAGCGCAGAAACGGCCGCGCCGCGTAGATCAACACCGGCAACGTCAGCAGCAGGCTGACCCGCTCGAAAAAGCGGCGCATGGGCGTGTCGATGCCGTACCAGTCGCCGGCATACAGCGCCACCGCCAACATCATCACCTGCATGCCGAACACCGCAGCGACACCGAGACGACGCAGCCCGTCGCGCCGCTCCGCCTCGAGCATTTGCTGCTGGCGCAGCGGATCGAACGGGTGCGCCGCATAGCCGAGCTCGCGCACGGCCCGCAGAATGCCACTGAGACGGGCACGCGACGGATGCCACCGCACCCGCAGGCGGTGCGTCGCGTAATTGGCCTCGACCGACATCACTCCCGGCAGCGCGGCTAGGCGCTGCTCGTTGAGCCACATGCAGGCCGCGCAGTTGATACCCTCGAGGAGCAACCACGCCTCGCGCACGCTCTCACCCTCGGCGCGGACGAACGTCCGTTGCACGTCGGGATGATCGTAGACCGCGAGCTCGCGCACGAGCTCCGGCAACGCCTCGCGCGCGGTGTTGGGCCGCGCCGTGCGGTGCTGGTAGTACGATTCGAGCCCCGCCGCGACGACGGCGGCGGCAACAGCCTGGCAGCCGGCGCAACACATCGGCCGCGCACGACCGCCGATGTCGACGGCATACCGTGCGCCCGCCTCGATCGGCACACCGCAGTGGAAACACTCCGCCCCAGCGCTGTCGGCGCCGGCGCTACGGGCGACTGTGGCGCTGGCCAGGAGCGCGGCGCTCCCCGCTGCGGCGCTGGCGGCGGAATCCATCGGTAGCATTACACGCTCGCGGATTCCGGCGACGCTTGATCTGGATCAACTCGCGCGGGCGGTCGATGGCGCATGGTTACGCTCCCGCGCGGGCGAGCGGGCTCGAGCAGCGCGCCGCGCCAAGGAGCCGTAGTCTGGCTCTCTCGATCTCCCGGGGCCTTGCACCCTCGCCGGCGCCGGGTTCAGGGTCAACGGCGACGCCAGCAAATCACGGTCGGGGATACCCATGCTGCTACGACACATTGGTGGGTTGTTGACACAGCCCAAAACCGAGTGGGAAGCGATTGCCACGGAGCAGACCGCCGTGGTGGACCTCCTTCGGAGCTATATCGCTATCCTCGCCGCCATCCCGCCCATCGCCGGGCTGCTCGGCACCACGCTCGTCGGCTGGCAGGTCGGCGAGGGCGAAGTGGTCAAGCTCACCTTGCGCAGCGCGCTCAACATCGCCATCGCCTACTATCTCGCCATTCTCGTCGCGGTGTTCACGATAGGTAAGCTGATCCACTGGATGGCGCAAACGTACGGCGCCACGCAGCCGCTCGGCCGCTGCCTGGCGCTGGCCGCTTACTCGGCCACCCCGTTGTTCCTGGTCGGCATCGTTCAGAGCTACCCGATAATATGGATCAACTATGTCATCGGGCTGCCGGTGTTGGCCTACACGGTCTACCTCTTCTACTCCGGCGTTCCAATCATGATGGAAGTGCCCACCGAGAGGGCCTTTCTGTTCGCCAGCGCGGTGCTTGCCGTCGGGCTGGTCGCCCTCGTCGGCCTGCTCGCGGCGACGGTCGTGCTATGGGGAATCGGCGTCGCGCCCAGCTTCACGGCGTGACGCCACGAGTTTCACTGTCGAGCGAGAGCGAGTCATGACCAACGCAGAGACCTACAACTACACCGTCGTCCGCCAATTCGCCGTCATGACCGTGGCGTGGGGCGTCGTCGGCATGCTGGTGGGCGTATTCATTGCCGCACAGCTCGTCTGGCCCGCTCTCAACTTCGATATCCCGTGGCTCACTTTTGGGCGCCTCCGGCCGCTGCACACCAACGCCGTGATCTTCGCGTTTGGCGGCTCGGCCCTGTTTGCCACATCGTACTACGTCGTACAGCGCACCTGTCACGCACGGCTGTTCTCCGACAGACTCGCCGCATTCACGTTCTGGGGCTGGCAGCTGATCATCGTGCTGGCCGCGATCACGCTGCCTCTCGGGATAACAACCACCAAGGAGTATGCCGAGCTCGAGTGGCCCATCGACGTTCTCATTGCCGTGGTATGGGTGGCATACGCGATCGTCTTCTTCGGCACCATCGTCAAACGCAAAGTGCCCCATATCTATGTCGCAAACTGGTTCTACGGCGCATTCATCGTCACCATTGCCGTGCTCCACATCTTCAACAGCGCCGCGCTGCCGGTGAGCTTTCTCAAATCCTACTCGGCCTACGCCGGGGTGCAGGATGCCATGGTGCAGTGGTGGTACGGACACAACGCCGTTGGCTTCTTTCTCACCGCCGGCTTTCTCGGCATCATGTACTACTTCATTCCCAAGCAGGCGAATCGGCCGGTGTACTCCTATCGCCTGTCCGTAGTGCACTTCTGGTCACTGATCTTCACCTACATCTGGGCGGGGCCGCATCATCTGCATTACACCGCCCTGCCCGACTGGGCCCAGTCGCTGGGCATGGTGTTCTCGCTGATGCTGCTCGCGCCCTCATGGGGCGGCATGATCAACGGCATCATGACGCTCTCCGGCGCATGGGAGAAGCTGCGCACGGACCCGATACTCAAGTTTCTCATTGTCTCGGTGTCGTTCTACGGCATGTCGACCTTCGAGGGGCCGATGATGTCCATCAAGACGGTCAACGCGCTGTCGCACTACACCGATTGGACCATTGGTCACGTGCATTCCGGTGCACTCGGCTGGGTCGGCATGATTTCCGTCGGCGCCACGTACTACCTCATCCCACGGCTGTTCGGTCGGGAGATCTACAGCACACGGCTTATCGAGGCACATTTCTGGGTCGCCACCATTGGCATCGTGCTCTACATCACCTCGATGTGGATCTCCGGTGTCATGCAGGGCCTGATGTGGCGAGCCGTCAACCCGGACGGAACGCTCACCTACAGCTTCGTGGAGAGCGTCCAGGCCATGCACCCCTACTACATAATTCGCCTGCTCGGCGGCCTGCTGTATCTCGGCGGTATGCTGTTGATGGCCTACAACCTGAGCCGGACGCTCGTCGGTGCCAAGCCCGTCGAAGCCGCCATACCGGCGCCGGCACACTGAGGAGATCGACATGTCGTTGCAGCAGAAAGCGGAGCAGAACCTCGCCTGGCTGATCGGTCTCGTTGTGCTCGTGATCAGCGTCGGCGGTCTGGTGGAAATCGTGCCGCTGTTCTTCCAGAAATCGACCACCGAACCGGTCGATGGTCTCGAACCCTACCCCCCGCTGCAATTGGCCGGCCGCGACATTTACCTGCGCGAACAGTGCTTGTCGTGTCATTCGCAGATGGTGCGTCCATTCCGGGCGGAGACGGAACGCTACGGGCACTACTCCGTAGCCGGAGAGTTCGTCTACGACCGTCCCTTTCAATGGGGGTCGAAGCGGACCGGACCGGATCTGGCACGTGTGGGCGGGCGCTACAGTGACGACTGGCACCGGGTGCACCTGATAAACCCCCGCGACGTCGTGCCGGAATCCATCATGCCGGGCTACCCCTGGCTTGAAACCGCACCGCTCGACGAGGGTGACATACAGAGAAGAATGCGGGTCCTGCGCGCGCTTGGGCACCCCTACACGGACGAAGCGATTGAAAAAGCGCCCGAGGCGCTTGCCGGGAAGACGGAGATGGATGCGCTGATCGCGTACCTGCAGGGCCTCGGCATCCACATCAAACTGACGAGGTAGAGGCCGATGCATGGTTTTCACATCGCCTGGACGATCGTCCTGCTGAGCTGCTTTATTGGAATCGTGCTTTGGGCCTGGAGCGGACACCGAAAGCGTGCCTTCGACGAAGCCGCGCGGCTGCCGCTCGACGATGATGATCTCGGCCGCACATCCCCTGCCACGGAGAGACGTCATGGCTGATTTTCTCAGTCAATTCTGGAACTGGTTCATCATCATTCCAACCCTGCTCGGCATCGCCGGCGTCGTGTGGCTGACGGTCGCCAACACGCAGCGCAAGTCCGTAGGTGAGGAGACCATGGGCCACATATGGGATGGCGACTTGCAGGAGTACAACAACCCACTGCCTCGCTGGTGGCTCAACCTGCTCTACATCACCATCGTCTTCAGCCTGATCTATTTGCTGCTCTATCCGGGCCTCGGCAGCTTTCGGGGCCTTCTCGGCTGGAGCCAGACGACGCAGTACCAGGACGAGATCAACGCTGCGGAGCAAGAGTTCGAACCGCTCTTCCGCCAGTATGCCGACCAGCCGATCGAGCAGCTGGCCAAGAATACCGAAGCGATGCGAACGGCCGCCCGCCTGTTCTCGAACTATTGCACCCAGTGTCATGGTTCCGACGCGCGTGGTGCGATCGGCTTTCCCAACCTGCGCGACCAGGCTTGGCAGTACGGCGGCGACCCCCAGAGCATCAAGGTGAGCATCTTGAATGGGCGCAACGGCGTGATGCCCGGCTGGGAGCAGCCGCTTGGAGAGACCGGGGTCTACGAAGTCATCGAGTACGTGCGCAGCCTCTCCGGCCTGCAGGCCGACGCCAGCGTGCTCGACGCGGGCGAAACGAAGTTCAAACAGTTTTGCATCGCCTGCCACGGACCCGAAGCACAGGGCAATCCGCAGCTGGGGGCACCCGATCTCACCGACGACACGTGGTTGTACGGCAACTCTCGACGCGCGCTCACCCAATCGGTCGCCAAGGGACGCCAAGGCCGCATGCCCGCGCACGGCGAGTTTCTCGGCGAAGCGCGCGTGCACCTGCTCGCCGCCTACATCTACGGTCTGTCACAACAGCAGCCGTAGCATGACGCCCGGCCTCCAGACGTTAGGCGACAATGGCGATCTCGCGCACACAACGGGTCATCTCGATTCTTTGGCCGTCGTTTCTCGTCGCTGCGGGAGCCACGATCGTCTTCTTCTCGATCTTCGACCCCGCCGCGCTGCTCGCCCTGACTCCTTACGCGGAGCTTGACCGGCTCGCCGGGTACAGTATCGGCTTCTTCGCGTTCTGGCTGCTAGCCGCCGCATCGTCGCTGCTGACGTGCTACTTCCAGCGGCCCACGACCCCGCGGCGGAACGTCGCGCCATGAACGACCCGGCACAGGTCCACGACCTCGAGCAGGAACTTTTCGTCAAACGCGAAAAGATCTACCCGCGCGAGGTCCACGGGCTGTTTGCTTGGCTGCGCAACGCTGCCGCGCTGACGCTGCTCGGGGTCTACTACGGGCTCCCATGGCTGCCATGGCAAGGTCGCCAAGCGGTATTGTTCGATCTGCCCGCGCGGAAGTTCTACATATTCGGAATGACCTTCTGGCCGCAGGACTTCTTTTATCTGGCCGCGCTGCTCATCATCGCTGCGCTGTCGCTGTTCTTCTTCACCGCGCTTGCCGGACGCCTTTGGTGCGGATACGCGTGCCCGCAGACTGTGTGGACCGAGATATTCCTGTGGATCGAGCGCCGAATCGAGGGCGATCGCCCTCAGCAGATGCGCCTCGATCGTGCGCCGTGGTCGGCGCGCAAGATCGCTATAAAAGGTTCCAAGCACGCCGCGTGGCTCGCGCTGGCGCTGTGGACGGGGTTTACCTTCGTAGGGTATTTCACGCCCATCGTCGAGCTCGGGCACAAGGTCATCACCCTGTCGACGGGACCGTGGGAGAGCTTCTGGCTGCTGTTCTACGGCCTGGCGACATATGGAAACGCCGGCTGGCTGCGCGAGCAGGTCTGCATCTACATGTGTCCCTACGCCCGCTTCCAGAGCGCCATGTTCGACAAGGATACGTTGATCATCTCGTATGACCCCGCGCGCGGCGAACCGCGTGGTCCACGGCGCCGCGGGCTGCGGCCTGCGTCGGTCGGCCTCGGCGACTGCGTGAACTGTAAAATGTGTGTCCAGGTCTGTCCCACAGGCATTGATATCCGCCAAGGGCTGCAGTACCAGTGTATCGGCTGCGCAGCCTGCGTGGATGCCTGCGACGACATCATGGAGAGGATGGGATACGCGAAGGGGCTGATCCGCTACACGACGGAACGCGCCGTCACCGGGGGACGAACACACCTCATTCGCCCGCGTATCGTCATCTACGCCATGCTGCTCGCCGCGCTGGTTACCGCCTTCGTGGTTGGCCTCACTCAACGCCTGCCCGTGGGGCTCGACGTAATTCGCGACCGCAACGCGCTGTTCCGGGAAACCAACGAGGGTATGATCGAGAACGTCTACACACTGAAGATTCTGAACAAGGATGCGCGCACGCACCGCTACCGGCTGAGCGCGTCGGGCATCGATGGCCTTGCGCTGCTCAGCGACGCGGCGGAGCACACACTGCCCGCGGGAGCGGTGCTCGAGGTGCCGGTCACGCTACGCGCTGATCCGGCGGTGCTCGCCCGACGCAGCACAGATGTGACGTTCCATCTCGACGCCATCGACGAACCGCGCATCGCCACCACCGAGGCGGCGCGATTTCTCGGTCCCGGGGGGCTGCCCCGATGAGCGCGCCGCGCTCGAAGCCGGCCACACCGTGGCACCGGGTGCCGTTCGTTTGGCTGCTCGTCGCAATCCCGGCCACGGCCGTCGTCGTCGGAGTGGCTATGCTGGTTATCGCCATCATTTCCAACGATGGTCTCGTCGTCGACGATTATTATCAGCGTGGTAAGGAGATCAACCGAGAGCTCGCACGCGATCGCTACGCACGTGAGAACGGCATTCACGCGAACGCGCGCTTCGAAGACGCCGGCCGGCGGGTCGTGGTACGCGTGAGCACCGGCGGTCTCTCTCCCCTACCGCCCGAGCTCGAGCTGCGGCTGCTGCATCCGACCCGGGCCGGCCATGATCAGACGCTGCGCCTGCAGCGCAAAGCGGATGGCAGCTACGGCAGCGCTCTCGAAACGCCGGCGCCGGGTCGCTGGCTGCTTCAGATCGCAGCGCCGAACTGGCGCCTGCTTTCGGCGTTGCGCATCCCCGACGACGCCGTCATCACCCTGAGGCCCCAGTGAGCACCCTACGCGCATGACCGGCGAGTTGACGCTCGCAGCCGCATTCGTTGTCGGTCTGTTGGGGTCGCTGCACTGCGTCGGGATGTGCGGCGGCATCGTCGCATCGTTGGCCTCGGGCGCTGTCGCGCCAACGCGCCCATCGGGCACCGCTCTGCGCTACGTCATCGCCTACAACACGGGGCGCATCCTCAGCTACGGGGCTGCGGGCGCGCTGGCAGGCCTGCTCGGCGGCGGTCTGCTCGGGCTGCTGATGGAAGGGCACGCCGTGACGGTCGGACACATGATCTCGGGAGCGTTCATGATCGCGCTCGGGCTGTACGTGGCGAACTGGTGGCGCGGCCTCGCCGCACTCGAGCAGGGCGGTCGGCGACTTTGGCAGCAGGTCGAGCCGCTGGGTCGACGTCTGTTGCCACTGCGCACCACCGGCCATGCATTCGGCGTCGGGATCCTCTGGGGCTGGCTGCCCTGCGGTCTGGTCTACTCGACGCTGGCCTGGTCGCTTGCGGCGGGCAGCGCCGTCAGGGGCGGTGCGCTGATGCTGGCGTTCGGGCTCGGCACCTTGCCGATGCTGGTGGCTCTGGGCACCTTGGCCAGACATCTACCGCGCGTCGCCCGCCTCGCGTGGCTGCGGCGCGCGATCGGGATCATGTTGATCACCTTCGGTGCGGTGACCTTCACGGGGGCGCTCTCCCCGACACCTGTCGCCGAAAATTCCGCGACGGCCCCCGTACACGGCCATCAGCCGCTGCCGTCTCGGCCCTGACACCGACGCCAACCCCCGCGGGTGAGCGGCCGCAACGACAGCCACAGCCACACCCTCGGGCGGGTGACGGATGGTTTCGCGAACCACAAAAAAAGCAGCCGCCTAGCGGCGGCTACCAATATCGACTCACATAGGAGGCAGAACAAAATCGATGTCAGAACCAATTATCCGCTCTCGATCCTGCTCGGCATTGACCTAAGTCAAGGAAACGCGTCACAGCGCGCCGATCGAGCCTGCTCGCCCCGCCTTCAGCACCAGCGCATAGGGTTTGTGACGTGGATCATTGTGGCACCACGGCGCATCCCGTAGCGTTGCTTTCGCAAGGCAACCCACTCTCACACTGGCCATGCATGGTGTAGTCGCAACGCTCGTCCGCGAAGGCGCCCCCGTCCCCGACGAAGCGCATTTCGGCGTTGAGCGCATCGGGCGCTACGACGGTGCTGGAACGGGCTATGCGTCGTATCCGCTTCCGACACACTTCCGAAGCGATTTCGATAGCGCGGCCTACTCCTCGATGGCGCACTGCAGCAATGAAGATCCCATTCCGCGACGCCTGTCGCTGCATCTTGGCCATCCGCTCCACCATTTGGTGTCCCTGCGCAGCGCCTCGCAGCAAAACGCCACTGGACGTCGCACCGCAGCGACCGCCTATCTGCAGCGACTGCAGCGGGAGATCCGTTTTCAGGGCGCGCTCTACGATCGCGATCGCGCCGTCGCGCAGCTAAGTATCGCCGGCGGCCCGTCGCAGGGGTTCAGCATTGCTCAGATCGAAGCTCTGGTGACGTCTCTGGCCGACAACTTCACGCTGAGCCGAGAGGGAGAACACGACTACGCTATCGACGTGGTGCCCGGCACAGTCGATGAGCGGGATCTCTCGCACCTCCGTGAACTGGGCTTCAACCGGCTGAACGTCAGCGTGCCGACTTTCGAGCCGGACGGGCAGCGATCCGCATGCGCGGGCGCCGCCTTTGCGCAGACGGTCGCACTGGTCAGTGCGGCCCGTGGGGTTGGGTTCGACGCTGTCGGGATCGATCTTGCACGCTGTCTCGCCCATGAGAGCGCGGTCGGTTTAGCGCACACGCTCGACGCCATCGTGGAGCAAATCCATCCGGAGCGTCTCCGCGTGCGCGACTACGCGACTCTGCCGCGCGTCCTTGCGGCCGCCCTGTATGTGGACGTCCGGCCTAATCACCCGGCTGGCGAGCGGCTGACGACACTGCGAGCGGGTCTCGCGCGACTAGCGCAAGCCCGCTACGTCCACCTCGGAATGGATCAGTTCGCGCGAGCGGACGACGCCCTCGTTCGAGCGCGGGACGATCGCCTGTTGCAACTCGACTGGCGAGGCTACGCGACCCATGCCGATTGTGACCGTGTCGGCATGGGGCCGGCGGCCATCAGCCGGGTGGCCGACTGCTACGCCCAGAACGAGCGCAGCCTACGGCACTACTGCCGGAGGATCGATGCGGGCCGGCTGGCGACGTCGCGCGGCGTCGCCCTCGACGGTGAAGACCTTCTGCGGCGCGCCGTTATCGAGGATCTAACCTGCTACGGAGCGGTCGAGGTCGGGCGCGTCAACGCGCGCTTTGCCATCGATTTCGATGACCACTTTGCGACCGAGCGATCGGCGCTGCGAACACTGCACGCCGACGGCCTGCTCACCATGGGCCCTTCGGGCATACGGCTGACCCCGGCCGGCCGTCTGATTGCACACACGGTCTGTGAAGTGTTCGACCGCTATCGCCACTGAGGGAACTGTGCACGACGCCGCATTCGGGCGACGTGACGCATTCCAGCCCCGCGCCGCCCTGCCCCCGGCCTCACCGCGAGGCGGCGGCGCGGTCCGCTGCGGATCGGCGATCTCTGCCGGTCCCCACTCACCGCCGACGGCAAACTGCTAGACAGCCACCGCCCCCAGGCAATCCGGTGTCGCGCGTATCGCTCAGGCCTCCAGCCGCAGGCCCACCGAGCCCTCGACCAATTCCCTCAGCTGATCCCGGTCGTGAATGCGCACGTGACGCCGGTCGACGCTCAACAGCCCATCGGCGCTCAGGCGGCTGAACAGTCTGCTGATGGTCTCGGGAGCGAGACCCAGGTAGTTGGCGATGTCGTGGCGCGACATGCTCAGGATGAACTCGGTGTCGGAGTAGCCGCGTCGGCGATAGCGTGCCGAAAGGCTGAGCAGAAAAGACGCCAACCGTTCCTCGGCAGTACGCTTGGCGAGCAGCAGCAGCATATTCTGCTCCTCGTTGATCTCCCTGCCGAGGAGGCTGCACATCTCCCGCTGCAGGCCCGGGTAATCGCGACAGATGGCTTCGATCTGGGAGAACGGCAGCTCACAGACGGTGGTGCGTTCGAGCGCGACGGCCGTACACGTATGCTTTTCATGGTGTAGTCCGTCGAGGCCGAGCAGCTCACCCGGCATATGAAACCCGACCACCTGCTCCTCGCCGTCACGCGTCGTGATCAAGGACTTCATCGTGCCCGATTTGACCGCATACAGTGCGTGGAAGCGATCGCCGGGGCGATACAAGGCAGCGCCGCGCTGCAGCGGCCGACGCGGCGCGATGGCGCGCTGCAGGCGGTCGATTTCCGCCGCCTCGAGGCCCCGTGGCAGACATAGCTCTGCAAGGCTGCAGTTCTTGCACGACAGCGCAAGCTGCGCCACGTCTACCGGTTTCTGTTCGGGCCCGCCCACGTCACGCTGCTCCAGTGCTTAGGATAGGCCACTATAGCATAGGCCCGCCGCGCTGCCGCCGCCGCCCGGCGATCCGGGTTGATCCACGTCAACGCAAGTCTTACAGTGCTACCGGACGATGGGCGCAACGGTTGCCTCAGGAGAACGTGCCGTGGAGATCAAGGATCTATTGGTTCACGTGGATCATAGCGCCGCCTGCGCCGCGCGCATCGAGACTGCTCTCGTCTTGGCCAAGCGTTTCGACGCCCACCTCACGGGCCTTTACGTGGTGCCGATCTTCACCGTGCCCGCCTACGCCGAGGTTCCCATCGGGCGCGAGGTCATCGAGGAGGCGCAGCAGGCGATGTGGGCGCAGGCCGATGAGGCGAGGGAGCGCTTCGAGGCGGACGCGGCCCGCGCCGGCGTCCCCGCGGAGTGGCGCGCTCTCGAAGGCGACGTCGCCGCTACGCTCAATGAGCAGGGGCGTTACGCGGATCTGGTGGTGGTCGGCCAGTCCAATCCCGAGGACGAGGACGACATGAGTGCCGGCGTCGCAGACCGGCTCGTGCTCGAGCTGGGTCGTCCGGTTCTGGTCATTCCTTACATCGGCACCCACGATACCGTTGGCAAACGAGTGCTGGTGGCGTGGAACGCGAAGCGCGAAGCGGTGCGCGCGATCAACGACGCTTTGCCGATCCTCGAGCGCGCCGAGCACGTCGGCGTAATGGTGATCAACCCGTCGGGCGAGGAAGGCGACCTCCCGGCGGCGGACATCTCCTTGCATCTGGCCCGACACGGCGTTAAGGCCGAAGCGCAGTCGATCGCCGCCGATGACATCGACGCAGGTAACCTGCTGCTCTCGCGTGCGGCGGACGCAGACGCAGATCTTATCGTCATGGGCGCGTACGGCCACTCGCGCTTCCGTGAGACCGTGCTCGGGGGCGTCACCCGACACATGATGAAGCACATGACGGTGCCCATCCTGATGTCGCATTGACTGGAGGAATTTTAAATGGCGCGAATCATACTGGTGCCGCTGGACGGCTCGGCGTACTCGCTGCGGGCGGCGGAATTTGCCATCTCCATCGCCGACAAGAGCGGCGATACGCTCGTGTTCATGCACGTCGTGGCGGACGAGAAGCTGCCCGAGGGATTGCGCGACTACATGCGGGCTGAGCATATCGAGGAGCAGCCAACCGCCGCCTACGAGCAATTCATCCGAGACCATGTGCTGGGCGAGGCCGAGGGGCGCGCGCGCGACCGCGGGTTTAGCGCGGTGCGGGGATTTCTCGAGCACGGCAATCCCGCCAAGGCAATCGTGGAGGCCGCCGACCGCGAGAACGCCGACATGATCGTGATGGGCACGCGCGGCCTGAGCGATCTGCAGGGCATCGTTCTGGGCAGCGTCGCGCACAAAGTCAACCACCTCTCCAAACGCACCGTCGTTACCGTCAAGTGACGAGGGCACCTCGACGGACTGGCGTAAAGGCCCTGACTCGACCCTGATCGTGCTTCCGTGGCCGGCGCTCCCGCCGCTGAAACGAGCGGCGGCATGTCGTCAAACATCCTGAGCACCGCTGCCTTGGCGTCGGCTCCCAGCAATCCGACGCGCACCCCGAACCCGCCGCCGTCTGCGACTGCCCCCGGGCGTGGACCCCCGGTGCGACGCGTCGTCGAGCGCCGCCACAGGTTGGGGGCTGGCGATATCCATGCGACATCCGGTCGGGGCTAGCCTCATGGCACGCCCACCCGCCGGTCTCGCAAGCATCAGCCGACACCGCCCATACAGCCCTGGCACCGCGTGCCATGGGGGCAGGCTTTGCCGACGCGCGGCAGCGGCTGATCTGCGTCAACTCGGCGCGTTGGCGCTTGTGCGACCGTAGCCGCATCGCTCAACGCTCGGCCAGATCCAATGCAACTCGTTATTCGTGAGGATACCGCCGCGGCGGATCGCATCGTCGAGATCGTCGAACGCAAGGGAATCGGCCATCCGGATACCATGTGCGACGCGCTTGCCGAGGAGCTGAGCCTTGCGCTGTGCCGGTATTATCTGCAGCATTTTGACCTCATCCTGCATCATAACGTCGACAAGGCGCTGCTGCGGGCGGGCAGCAGCCGACCGGCATTCGGCGGCGGCCGCATCGTCGCTCCCATGGAGATCTATCTCGCCGGGCGCGCCACCCTCGAGCACCGCGGCCACAAGGTGCCCATAGAGGAGCTTGCTGCGCAGACCTGCGAAAAGTGGCTGGCCGCCAATTTCCATGCCCTCGATCCGGCTGCTCACGTTCGGGTGAGCTGCCTGGTGCGCCCTGGATCTCGCGATCTCGTCGATCTCTTCATGCGCCAGGCCCAGACCGGGGTGGCGCTCGCCAACGACAGCTCGTGCGGGGTGGGATTTGCGCCGTTGACGGCGCTCGAGCAGTCGGTGCTGTCGGTTGCGGAGCGCCTCAACGCCAGCGCCACGGTCGAACGATTCCCCGAGATCGGCGAGGACGTCAAGGTAATGGGCGTGCGCAACGCCGAGCGCGTCGAGCTCACCGTCGCCTGCGCCTTCGTCGACGCCCATGTCGCCAACCTTGACCGCTACCTCGAGAGCAAGCGCAACGTGGCTGCGTTGGCCACCGAAGCAAGCCGGTCGGTCAGCCCGCTCCCAATTGGTATCTCGGTCAACTGTGCCGACGATCTCGACACCGGCGACGTATATCTCACCGTGACGGGGACGTCGGCGGAGGCGGGCGATGACGGCCAGACGGGGCGAGGCAACCGATCCAATGGCCTCAACACACCTTATCGTCCGATGACCCTCGAGGCGACGGCCGGCAAGAATCCCATCACCCACGTCGGCAAGCTGTACAACGTCGTAGCGACCAACATGGCGGCGCAGCTCGTGGACGAGTTGGCCTCCGTCGCGCAGGCAAGCTGCGCTCTGGTCAGTCGCGTGGGGATGCGCATCGACGAGCCGGAGATCGTCGACATCAGAATTGCGATGCGCGACGGCGAGCCCGTGGACACCGTCGCTACCCGGGTCGAAGAAATCGTTCACACGAATCTTCGAGAGATCGATTCGTTGTGGAAGAGGATCATCGACCGGCAGATACGCCTGTTTTGAGTCCATCGATGGCGCAGCACCCCGCCAATCGCTTCGAGCAGCAGCGCCGTGCGCTGGTGGAGGAGATCAAGCAGGAGGTTCACTCGCTAAGACAAATGCTTGGCAAGAGCAGCCTGGACCCGGCTGTCATCGACGCGATCTCGCGCGTGCCCAGGCACGAGTTCGTCGGCGTCCACCAAGAGACACTGGCGTATATCAACCACCCGCTGCCGATCGGCTACCAGCAGACCATATCGCAGCCCTTCATCGTAGCGCTGATGACCGACCTGCTGGGCAGCGGCGCGCGGGGAACGGTGCTCGAGATCGGCACGGGATCGGGTTATCAGGCAGCCGTGCTCGCCGAGCTCGCCGCGCGGGTTTACTCCGTGGAGATCGTCGAGGTCCTCGCCGAGTCGGCACGCGAGCGCCTGCAGCGTCTTGGATACGACAACGTGGAGGTGCGTGCAGGGGACGGCCATAGCGGCTGGCCCGAGCATGCGCCCTACGACGCCATCATCGTGACAGCCGCGGCCCGAGCGGTGCCGCCGGCGCTGGTTGCTCAACTGCGAGCGGGAGCGCGATTGGTAATCCCCATCGGGGAGCCCGGGGAAACGCAGTGGCTGAACGTGCTGCACAAAGACGAGGCGGGCCGCATCGCGACCCGCTCCGTGCTGCCGGTGGCCTTCGTCCCGCTGACGACAGGCCGTCGCGGTTGAGACGCTCGTCAGCCCTGCATGCGCCAGGTGCCGTCTGGCTGCCGACAGGCAGTCCCGTAGACAGTCTCCGTCCTACCCTCGATCATCGCGTCGACCGTGAAGTCACGGCACGGCCCGGAGGTCGTCTCGAAGGTGCGGGTGGGTGTCACGGTATACTGGGTACCGGTATCGGGATTGCGCCACGTTGACGATACGCCGGTACGCACGGTTTCCAACGTGCTACCCGTCTTCAACCGATCGACCTCATCCATCGAACGTCCGATGGCACCACCGAGCGCAGCACCCAGCAGCGTGCCGATGATGGTCGCCGCTGCCTCCTCCCCTTCGCTCTTACCGATGTCCTTGGCCAGATACCCGCCGAGGATACCGCCTATGACCATGCCAGTCTGCTCTTTGGTTGGCGCCTGCGCGCAACCGCCGACGGCCACCGACAGCACCAGCACCACAAGGAAACACGCTCTTGCCAACATTGGACCTCCCTCGAGTCGCCGGATCCTCGCAGCGGGATCCCATCGACCGCGGCCTGAACCGCATTGTTGCCCAATCCACAGCCGGAATCCGGCACCGAGATCACCATCAGAACCGGTTTCCACGACGTCCTGCATCCAACCCCGCTTGCCGGGCACGGCCGAGTGCGGAAGCCGCGTCCAGCACCCTCCCTGGCTGGCCCTCAGGCCGTTCTTCCGGCCATGCTGCCATCGAATCACCATATCCCTGGCACGTGAACTCTAGCTGAATCCGCGTGCGCCGCCGATGATTTCGGTCAACTCCAGAGGCCAACAGCTCTGCGGATCGGGCTCCGCAGCCTCCCCCCGGCTCGGGAATTGACCTCGGAGACGCCGGGGCGCGCGGTGGCGAGCGCCGAAGCCGGCTCGGCCTTCGACGATGCGATCGCCTCAGCGCAGAACGTGACAGCCCGTGCAGCTGCCGGCGAGTCTCCCGGCAAGGTAGTAGCGAGGCGGTTCCTGCTCGACCTCGCGTCGGGCGTTCTTGACGTCCGTTCTGAACTCGTCGATGTGAGCATCGATGAATGCGTGATTGGTCTGCTCCGGCCCGGCGCCGAGGCTGTCGGCAATCGACTCCATGCTGCGCAAATGCTCGATTACCGTCTCGCGCTGTTCGGGGCCGAGCGACTCCGACACCAGCAGGTCGTCGAGCTGCCGGATATGGTTGGCGAGCTGCCCCATCGAATTACGCACCTCTCCCGGCCACAGGTATCTGTAGTCCGACTGATAGACCACCCGCTGCGGTGCACACCCGGACACCACCGCGAACACGATCAACGCAGCAGCGAGACTTCGACAAATAGAACATGGCTTGCTCACCCTGTCCTCCCGAATCTGTTGCGCGGCCGCCGCTCCAGCGCGACGACGCTCCTCAACGCAGCGTTTTGGAGCAAAAAAGGCACGGTGCCGCCAACCGAATTATGCGGTAGGTGATGCGCTGAAGTACATGCGGGGGGTCTGCCGCGGACCAGACGGGACCGGCGCCAGGCCCAGCTTCGGGCGTCCAGCCCCCGCGGTCGGGCCGCATACCGCTCCGGACGTGCGTTTCCCTCAGCCCGCCTGCCGGGCCGCCGGAGCCTCAGGGTCCGATGCAGAAATTGCGCAGAGGATGTCGAGTTACGGGCTAGAAAGCAACGCCGAGGTCGTCACGCCGCGTTGAGGCGCGTCGTCATGTCAGCCTCCGCGGTGATCTTTGCCATCAGAAGGTGTTCCCCGATGTGCTCCCACGCCACGTCTCGAGCCGACATGATCTCGGACATGTTCTTCGAGAAGCTGCCGAAGGATCCATCGGCGTTGACAATCGCGTGCGCCTTCTCGAGAAACGGTATCAATCCTTCGTATTTGCTCAGCTTTTCGCGCTTCTGACGGATGTCCTCGTCTTCCATCTTAGCCCCGAAGTACTCATCGGGATTGTCGGCGATGGTCTTGACGGCCCGGTTGAAGCTCTGAAGATCGAGAACAAACATCCCGTAGGCCGTCTGGCAGAGGCGAAAATAGTCGATGATGAAGTCTTTGATGGTTTCCAAGCGCGGGAAACGGCGAAGCGCTTGGGTGAAAAGCAGGAAAATGTCCTCGTAGCTGCCTTCGGCGACGTCAGCTACCGCGTCGTCACGCATGTTCGGATTCATCACTTTCTGACACATGGCCTTGAGCTCGAGCAGAATACGCTCGATTTCGGCTTCCTTCTGTTTCGAAGCGCGCCTCGCCTCCTCGAGCAGGCTGCGCGTCTCGTCGTAGTCGAACGTCGTCAGCACCTCCTGCTTCATCGAGCGCTCGATGCTGCCCGTAATTTGCGTGGCCAAGGACCCGGACAACCGCTGCTTGAGCTGATCTCGCGCTTTCTCGACGATGAGAAGCTCGTGCGAGCGTTTCGCTTCCTGCTCGCGAAGCGCGAGGTACTCCTCCACGGATTGATTGAAGCGCACCAGCTTCTCCGAAAAGGTCTGAGAGAACGACATGAAAGGTGCGAAAAACTCGGCGCTTTCTTCCGGAGTCAGCTTGAGGGTGCCCACATAAGTTTTTAGGTAGCTAATCCGCTTGCAAACCGACTCGACCCCGGTGTTGATGCGGGTACTCACCTTGGAGATGGCGCTGAAGGCGACGTGAAGATCATGATTCACCCGCAGCATATCGATCAGCTTGCGCAGCATCGTCTCCTCGCCGCTCGTGCGTATGAACAAGGCCTGGAGACTTCGCTTGGCGACACTCAGCTGGGAGGACGAAATCAGCGCGCACTGCTCGATGAAGACAAGCGCGGTCATCACGACCAGCATCTCCTTGCGCTTGGTCGCCAATACGTCTGTCGGATTGCCCGTCACGGTAGCCCCTTCCCCACAGGTCAGCCCCCGGTTGCCACTTCGCCGTGTTTACAGCCGTGTTATCACGTATGGCACATATTGGCCGCCTGTCAAGGCAGAGGTACCGCATGTCAGGGCGCCAAGCCCGATCAGACCGGCGCCCGGGTCCGACGGCGCCGGGCACGACCGCGTGGCCTGTCCCTTCATGGTGGCGCGCCCACGGGGTTCGTCGCGACGTCACGGTTCCCGCTCGGCGCGAGAAAACCGCCGGGTGCCGCGTGACCCGGGGCAGCGGACGCGCACATACACCCCTTGACCCCCTTAGGGGGATATCGGCCCGTCCAGCTACCGCTCGGCTTTTCGATTCCGGCGGCTAGTAGGGTATGAGGTACAGCGCGAGCGCCAAACAGACGATGGTAG
Organism: Arenicellales bacterium; assembly: GCA_041550555.1. Classification (GTDB taxonomy): domain Bacteria; phylum Pseudomonadota; class Gammaproteobacteria; order Arenicellales; family JBFEOO01; genus JBFEOO01. The sequence continues at coordinate 15,733 of JBFEOO010000027.1, read as the reverse complement.
CGGCCTGCAGTCCAACCCGCGCGAACATGATCTCGTGGCTGTGGGCCTGGTCAAACGCTCCGCCTCGCGCCATGGAGACAATGCCGATCGCCAGGGCGCCTGTTGTCGCCAGCAGGCCGAGCATCATCAGAGCTGTTACAGGATGCATGTTCTCGCCTCATCATTTGCCGATCCATGCTGGATCGGTGAGGATCGAACCACACCCAGAGCCCGTTTTCCATGACTTCGGTCAGCGGAGACGCACTTCCGCGCGCGCCGTGGTGCTGCACCGCGCCCGCCCGCCGCGGGCGGCCGAAGACGAGAGCCCGGCCCGATCCGCGGCGGAACACGCACTGCGAACCACCCCCGCCGACGAAACGAGGGCAGCAGATCACCGCGCGGCTCACTCGAGCACACCGTGCACGACCCCCGCAGCGCGCAGTTGCGCGGCGTCCGGGATCCAGATGGCGTCGTGGTCGGTCTCGAACACCTGCTGCGAGAACGCGTCGTCGACCCCGCGTTGCACGTAGAAGGCCCGGTCACGTGCGTGCTCGGCACTCGGATCGACAAGAGGATGGCCGTTGATTCCATCCAGTTGATAGCGGTGGAAGCCAATCGCCCCGTCACCGCCGAGGTAGCGTCGGCGGCCAGCGAGAAACACGGTGGCGCAGGCACTGTTGCATACGCCATACACGTAGGTGTCCAGTTTCCTCGCGAGCACCAGCCGCGCCACGCCCCGCGCCTCGTAGACGTTGCCCCCCTCGCTTTCCAGCAGCAACGCCTCGGCGCCAGGGTGCCTGGCGAGCAGCTGCGCGAAATCCCGGGTAAGGCCGTGCTCGATAGGCCCGCGCAACTCGATGCGCAGGTGTGACGGCTGCCACGCGAGCGAATAGGTGGGTGGCGACGCGGTGCCGGCATCGGAGCTCTGCAGGTGCCCGAGCACGAGCTGCAACGTCCCGACCGCCGCAACCATGGTCGCCAGCGCGCCCAGCACGATACCCGCATAGGCGGCGTTCGCCCATGCGAGATCGCCACCCTCCCGCACGTGACGGTCCGCGCTGCGGAGCACACCGACCACCTGCCACGTGAACAGGATGACGCGCGCCAGGAGCAGGTAAGCGATCGCTATGAAGGCGAAAGCTTCCATCCCGACATGGCTCGGCCGGACCAACCCCTCGCCGGCGTTGACGAGGACGCCCACCAGCGCGAAGTTCACCCAGAAGGCTCGCGCCAGACTCTGCGTTCCACGCCAGTGGTCGACGAAATACGACATCTGCGACTCGGCTATGCGTAAGGTCTCGGCCAGGCGCTGTTCCGGCAAGGCATCAATTATGTCGCCAAGCGGGCGCGAGCACGCAATCGGGCAATTTGTCGACAACGCGCGCCGCTCCCACGTAGCGGGCATCCGGGCCAGCGCACCCCCTGGATTGCCGCGTTTGCCGTCGGTCTTGACGACGCCGGGCCGCCCGAGGAACCGCTTCGCTCGGCCGCACGCCGCAATCGCCCTTTTGGCAACCGGCCGAGGGTCGGCCACGACGCCCCTTGCTGGCCCTGCCCGGAATCGTTGAAGGACACCGGCGATTCCGAGCGTTATCGCTGTCTCCGCAACCCGCGGCGCTGCCGGCGCCCGCGCCCGCGCGCTCCCCGACGTCTGTCTCCGCGGGGCCGGCGGCGATACAATGGCAGCACCCCCCTGGGAGACACTGGTGGAAACCGAAACACATCGGATTAGAGTGAATTGATGAAAAAATCAGCGTTTCATACCTCTTTTGCAGTGTCCGTATTCGCCGTGAGTGCGTTCGCAGCCGAAGTCGCGTTCGCGCTGAAGTCCGATCGAGAACAGACCGTTTTCATGCAAGCCGTCGAAATCGATGTGGATTTCAGGCTGGGCACACGCACCCTTCGTCATGACGTGATCATCACACAAGGTACGACGCAGATCGTTGCCGACAAGGTCGTCGCCCGAATCGCCGATGACACGCTGGACGCGGCGACCGCCTGGGGGGAACCGGCCGTTTTCAAGACGCTGCCCGACGGCCAGGAGGACATCGTGATCGCCAAAGGCGATCGTCTGCACTTCGACAACACCAACCAAACCGTCACCATTAATGGTAACGGCCGGATCGTGCAGCGCGACGACGTCATCAGCGGAGGATTGATCACGTACAACCTGTCCACCGAGGTCTTCACGGTGCGCGACGCCGAAGCGCCTGCAGGCGCGACGGAGTCCGGCACAGCGTCCGCGGCGACGCAACCGTCCGCCGGGCGGCCCCGCGTCGTAGTTCAGCCCCGTGGGCAGACACCGCCGGCTGCCCCCGCCTCCGATTCAGCAGCACCGCAGGAGGCGACGCCCTCTGAGGACGCTCTGCCGAGCCCTCCACCATCCGACGTCCCGCAAGGTGAGGCCATCGATTCGACGCCTACGGTGGCGGGCACCTTGGACACCGAACCGACCGAAGCTGAGGTCGCGCCCGAGCCGGCGCCTGCGCAGACCGAGTCGGCCGAGGTCGCGGTAGCGTCGCAGCAGGCGGCAGCGGACACCATGCCCGCGGAGCCCGCGGCAGCGGCACAGCAGGCGGCAGCGGCTCCCGCGCCGACGGAAATTGCGACGGCGCCCGCGCCGGCGGCATCGGCGCCGGAACAGACCGAGACGACGGCCGCGGCGGCGGGTGTCGGGTCAGCCCCTGTCGACGAAGCGGTCCAGGTGGCCCGCGCCGCGCCCGGCATGAGCACGCCGAAGAGCGAGGCCGAGATCCAGGAGGCCATCGGCGCATTTGTCGTGTTCTACGAAACCTACTATCAGCTCGGCGATGCCGAGCGGCTCAGCGCCCTCTTCGTCGCCGACGGCGTCGAGAACGACAGGCGGGGAGACACCGAGATTCGCGGCGCCTACGAGGATGTCTTCGAGAACACGACGTCCAGGCAAGCCGCCATCGATGTCGTCGACGTCGATCAAACGGAAACAGGCGAACTGCTGGCTCGCGGCACCCTGACCGTGACGCTGGACTACCACGATGGGCGGCGTGCGGAGCAAAGCACAGCTGTTGAATTGTCACTGGTCGACGACGGGGGAATGCTGCGCATCGCCAGAATGCGTTACTGAGTCCATCCGTCGCGGGCTCCGCTCGAGCACCCAGCGCTCGGGCAGCAGCCGTCGGGAGGCGTTTGGGTTAAAATTGCACGGCGCCGGGATCGCTCACTTTCAACGAGACGCGGCGGCGCTCGGCCGCCGCACGGACCGCGGAGCGTCGCGAGCGACAATCGCGGCTGCCAGCCGCATCGGGAAACGACCAGATTGAAGACAAGCCTGAAGGCCCTGCTCGTTCAGGTGGACGACCACGACGGCTGCGCCAACCGCTGTCGTCTGACGGCCCGTCTGGCCGATGCGCACGGCGCACACGTCATCGGCGTCTACGCGAGACGGCCGCTGCGCATTCCCACACCGGCCGAGATAACGAGCGGCGCAGGCCTGCTCGACGCCCAGCAGAGCGCCATTGCCGAGCTCGAGGCGCAGGCCCGTTCGACATTCGAAGCGACCACGGGGCACCTCTCCAGCGAGTGGCGCGTGTTCGACGGCCTCCCTGACGAGGTCATCGCCGCCCACAGCTTCTATGCCGATCTCGTGATCGTGGGGTGCGCGACTCAGACCCCGCGGTCCTTGCGCACCGCTGACAAACTTGTCATCCGCAGCGGACGACCCGTGCTGGCAATTCCCCAGGCGTTCGGCGCGACAGTGCTGGGGCGGCGGACGCTAATCGCCTGGAACGGCCGCCGTGAGGCGTCGCGCGCGGTGAACGACGCGCTGCCGCTGCTCGACGGCGCCGAGGCTGTGCACGTGGTGTCGATCCGGACAGCGGAATTCCAGCAGACGCCGACCGCAGGCGCTCAGCTCTGCGCTCACCTCGCCCGGCACCGCATAGAGGCGACCCACGAGACGATACCCGCTGATCCAGGCCATGAGGGCGTCGCCCTGCTGGTGGCCGCCGAGCGCTTCGGCGCCGATCTGCTGGTCATGGGCGCGTATGGCCACACACGACTTCGCGAGCTGGTTCTGGGCGGCGTCACTGATCACATGCTGACGCACATGGATTTGCCGGTGCTATTCTCCCACTGAACGACCCCCGCTCGATTCTGCTACGGAGGCAATATGTCGGAGACGAGAAAAAAACGGCGCTGGTGGCGTGGACGCGACGCGCACCAAGGCGCGGCGCACGTCGCCGCCGTGCTGGGATGCGTGGCGTGCGGAATCGCCCCGGCCGCATCGGCACAGCAGCCCGATGCCTTGCGCGGCATGTATCTCTACGAGAACCACTGCACCGAGTGTCACACCAGCGTCGTGCACGTACAGGAAAACCCGAAAGCGCAGTCGCTGGACGAGATCGAGGCATTCGTGCGCCGCTGGGTGGCCTACAAGAACCTGTCTTGGTCCAATGACGAGATCCGCGACGTGCTCATGCATCTGAATTCGCGCTACTACAAGTACTGATCCGCGCCGACGCCCGGGCGCGAGTGCGCGTCGCCACGTCTGTGCCGGCGCGAACGGCCCGACCCCGAAGGCGAGCCGTCCGTCCCCACCCGAGTGTTGCCGCTACGGGCGGCGCCGCGACTCCGTTCGCGATTGGGCGTCTACAAGACGAACGATATCGGTCATCATTTCCGCAAGCACATCGATGACGTCGTCGACGCTTAGAATACCTACGAGCCCGCCGTTGGAATCCACCACGGGCACGCGGCGCAACGCCTTCTCGCGCATGAGCTCGATGCAGCGAAGCAGATCCTCGTCCTCGCTTACGGTCACGAGCTCGAAGCTCATGGCATCCTGCACCGCAATGCTCGCCGGGTCGGCCCCTTTGGCGACGATCTCGAGAGTGATGTCGCGGTCAGTGAGGATGCCGATGGGCACTCGCGCGCCATTCATCTCGTTTACCACCACCACGTCGCCGACGTGGTAATCACGCATCAGCTCGGCGGCATCGCGGATCGAGCCTTCTCCGGACATGACGACCACATCGCGACTGCAGATTTCTCCCACGGACATTTCCATCTCCTCGACAGTGTTCGGCCTTTGATCGAGCGCACGCAGAGTGCCACGGCACAGCTCGAAAGTCGATCGTCATCCGCCCGAGCCGTGGCCATTGATCCGTCGCGCGCAGCTGCCTATCCTCCCCCTCTTCGAAGCACCGCCCACTCTAGCCGCAGTTCCGTCGACGGTCGTTGACGGCGGTCATCAACGAGCGAATCATCGCCGTGTCCGTGCCGGCGGCGCGCGGGGAATTCATTTGACGCAGATCAACGGCAAGCGTCGGCGCGCCGACTACCATGACGGCCAGGTTCCACCGAAGCACCGGCACCGGCTGCTCACGCAGCGAAGCGCGAGTAGATCGCAGACGAAAAGGATGGCCAGCATGCAACTTCTAGCCCGGGACATCATGAAACGCGAACTGATCGTCGTGACGAGCGAGATGGATATTCGCGAAGCCGCGAAGCTTCTGTTGGACAACGAGATCAGTGGCGCGCCCGTCGTCGACGACAATGGGGACCTGACCGGTGTGATCTCCTTGACGGACATCGTCTACTACAATCTCACCCGCGATGACGAGCTCGTGTACGACTCCTCGTTCTACGAAACCACGCGCATGGAGGGCCGACATCTGCCCAAAGGCTTCCAGATCGAAGACTGCAACACGGCCCGCGTCGCCGACGTCATGACGCCGGTCGTTCACTCGGTTTCCGAGCGGGCCACGCTGGAGGCGATCTCCCGGAAGATGGCGCGGCACAACATCCACCGGCTCATCGTCCGTCGCGGAGCGCGAGCGAGCGGCATCATCTCCTCGATCGACGTGCTGCGGGCGATCGGCAGCCGCCTCCATCACGGCGCCGCCGACTAGATTGCGTCGTTGAAAAAACCACGGCGCGCGGGCGCGCGGCCTATCAGCCCTTGATGCACACCAGCGGCGCGAGGCGGGCGACCTTACGGGCGAGCCCGCAGCGATCCGCCGCTTCGACCACGGCGTCGACGTCCTTGTAGGCGCCCGGCGCTTCTTCGGCAACCCCGCGACGCGAGGGGCTGCGTATCACGATACCTCGCTCGCCAAGATCGCTGATGACGTGACGACCGGACCAGCGCTTGCGGGCCGCCGTACGACTCATGCTGCGCCCGGCGCCGTGACACGCGGAGCTGAAGGACAGCCGCTCGTTGCCCTCGCTGCCGGCGAGAATGTACGAGGCGGTTCCCATCGAGCCGCCGATCAGCACCGGCTGACCGACGTCGCGGAGCGCCTCGGGTATAGCGGCGTGCCCCGGAGGGAAGGCGCGCGTGGCGCCCTTGCGATGGACGAAAAGCCGCCTGCGCTCACCGTCGGTCTCGTGCTCCTCGAGCTTGCAGGTGTTGTGGGAAACGTCGTAGAGCAGCTCGAGCTGCGCCTGGGGCACCAGGCGAGCAAAGACGCGTCGCGTCAGATGGGTGATGATCTGGCGGTTCGCCAGCGCGCAGTTGATGCCGGCGCGCATGGCACCGAGGTAGCGCTCGCCCAACGGCGAGCGCAGCGGCGCACAGGCGAGCTCGCGGTCGGGCAGCCGGATGCCGTGCCCCGCAGCGGCGACCACCATCTCTTTGAGGAACTCCGTTCCAATCTGATGACCCAGCCCGCGCGAGCCGCAGTGGATCGACACCACTACGCCTCCCTCGGCGAGGCCGAACACACTCGCTGTGCCCGCATCGTAAACCTCGGCGACCTCCTGAATTTCGAGATAGTGATTGCCGGAGCCGAGCGTGCCCATCTCGTCGCGCTGGCGCTTCTTGGCCTTCGCGGACACGGCCCTCGAGTCGGCGCCCGCCATGCAGCCGTTTTCCTCGACACGCGCGAGATCCGCCGCCGTCCCGTAACCTTGCTCGACAGCCCAACGCGCACCACCGGTCAACATCGCGTCCATGCCGGCGTCGTCGAGATGGATATGGCCGGTGCTGCCGACGCCGACGGGTATGTCACGGTAGAGCGCGTCCGCCAGCCGGCTCTTGAGTGGCTCCACATCGCTCACCGTCAGACCCGTGTGCAGCGTGCGCACGCCGCAGGAGATGTCGAAACCGACGCCACCGGCCGATACGACACCGCCCTGATCAGCGTCGAACGCAGCCACACCGCCGATGGGAAAGCCATAACCCCAGTGGGCGTCAGGCATCACGAAACACGCCGTGACGATGCCCGGCAGCTGAGTCACGTTGACTGCCTGCTCGTAGACTTTCTCGTCCATGCCCCGAATCAACTCGCGGTCACCGTAGACGATAGCGGGAACCTGCATGTTCCCGCGAGCGTCGATGCGCCAAATGTAGTCCGAGACTTGCGTCAGCCGATTCAGATCCATCGTGTCAACTCGTCACGCTTCTGCGGGCCGCATTGGTGATGGCCGCCGATGCGGCGCCGGCACTTCGTTGGCCAGCGCCGGTCACACGTCTACCACGCACTGGGCGCGCCATGAGCCGTCCTCGCAACGCTGCACGGCCAACGCCGTGTACGTGGCGCCTTTCACTTCGACAGCGGGGTGGTGGCGGGCAACATTCACGCGCTCGCCCCAGGCCGTCGCTTGCAAGCGCTGATCGGTCATTTTGACAGTGAAGCGACTGAAAAGCATCTTGCGCGTTGCCATCTCGGTGATGAGCGCGTTCAGCCATTCCGCGAGCAAGATCTCGCGATCGGGCGCATCGCACTCGATGATCACCCGCTCGGTCGGCGCAACGCGGTCGGGATCCGTGACGACCGCAGTCAAGGCAAGCGCCGTCTGCTCGAACGCCTCCGCGAGCGTCGCGCCATAGCCGCGCAGGCCGACGTCGGCCACGTGCTCGAAGTGTTCCCAGCGAGCCACGGACCGCTTAACAGCTCATCGACCTCGAACCCCCGGTTGCCCGGGCGCGGCCGCCTACCGATTCGTTTCTTCCCACAGCAACGGATGCGGTCTGACGCTAACGAGCGCCCCGCCCCTCAGTGCTTTACGGCGAACTTGACGATGGTCGGCTTTACGAGCCTCTCGTAGTCGCCGAACGCCATCTGGATGATCTGCGTGTGCGAGCCCGCATTGAAAGCGATATCGTCGTCCTCGGCGAGCTTCTCCGCCACGTAGACATCCATACCGTAGAGGTTGCCGAAAGGCGGCATGGCGCCCACCTCGCACCCGGGGAAGCGGTCCTGGAAGTCCCGCTCCTCGGCGAGCTCGACGGCGCGAGCGCCGATACCCTTCGCCAGCCGCTCGAGATCGACCCGTCGCGAGGCCGGCAACACCGCCATGGCCATTTCGCCGTCGACATTGATCATCACGGTCTTGGCGAAGAGCGCTCGCGGGACCAGCGACGACGCCGCCACCTCACGCGCGGTGTAGGCAGGCGAGTGATTGATGGTGACGTATTTCACCCGTTGACCATCGAGGAATTCCTTGAGCTTCTTGACCGGCATGGATTCATCCCTCCATAGGCATTGTGCGGCAAAAGCCAGCGAGCCCACTCCCGCTCAGATCTCGCTCGCCGCTTCTTCACACAGTAGAGCACGGCGTCGGGCGCTTGACGATGACCTGCATCAACCCATGTCCCCGCGCACGCCGTCCGCGGCGAACCGCACGGTTGCAGCCAGCCCGCGCGAACAGGCGCCGACGGGGCACAGCGGCGCGGTCTTGCCCTCACGCACTGCTGTCGCTCAGAATCATTGCCAGACGCAGTCAAATCAGCCCGCCCGCCGCCCGCGGCAAGGCGCCGCGGCCGGCGTCGCCCGGCTGCGCCGGGCAGAGACGGTCGATGGCCATACAGGCGAGGTCAACGCGGACCAACACGTTCGTCGCGGACAAGCTCCGCGAAGGCGCGGATCTGCTCGAGCAGCAGGCCGCCGATCGTTTCCGCGTCGCCGCCTACCGGCGCGCTGCCGACACCGTCGATAAGCTTACCGAGCCCCTCGAGGACATCGTCCACCGCCACGGAATCGACGGACTGATCGCGCTTCCCGGGATCGGACGTGGTATCGCCGCGGCCATCGAAGAGCTGTTGCGCACCGGGCGTTGGAGCAAACTGGAACGTCTGCGCGGGCAGCTCGAACCCGATCAGCTCTTTCAGTCGGTGCCCGGTATCGGGCCGCAGATGGCGCACGCCATCCACGAAACCCTCCATGTCGACACGCTCGAGGCGCTCGAGCTGGCTGCGCACGATGGCCGGCTTGCGAAGGTGCACGGCATCGGGCCGCGCCGCGCCGCCGCCATCCGCGCCAGCCTGGGGGCGCTGCTCGGACGACCGCGGGTATATCGACCGAGTGGCGCCGCCGCGCCGCCCGTGGCGATGCTGCTGGAAGTCGATCGCGCCTATCGCGAGGAGGCCGAGCACGATATGCTGCCAAAGATCGCACCCAAGCGCTTCAACCCCACCAACGAGGCGTGGCTGCCCATTCTGCATACGACCCGCGACCACTGGCACTTCAGCGTGCTGTTCTCGAACACCGCGCGCGCGCACGAACTGCATCGCACCCACGACTGGGTGGTTATCTACTACTACGATGATCACCATCAGGAGGGACAGCACACGGTCGTCACGGAGACCCGCGGACCTCTCGCCGGTAAGCGTGTGGTGCGCGGCCGGGAATCGGAGTGTCGCCTGCTCTACGAGGCGTAGCCGCCGGTTTCCCTCCAAGGCCCGCGCCACCCCACCCGCCGTCGCCATCGTATCCCCATCATTCGGCGACGCGTCCGCCCACGGCAATGGTCGGCAATGCGGCAAAGAATGGCGCAGCGCGCCTCAGCAGAGGTCGCCGCGCTGGCGGCGAAGCAAGGCTCCGGACCTTGTTCGCTCACCCCTTCCGGCTCGACCTCCGCCCGGCGCGCCCGCACCAATGCATCTCCCGAGCCGTCTCATGTCATCACTCGATGCGTGCCGCGGCCGCACGACGACAGTGACGACGTCTTCGGGTATCATGCGGATCGCTATTCGAGGACTAAGAGTATGGGAATCGCCGCGATCACGATGGAAGACACCTACCGGCAGATGCGCGAGAAGCTTTCGCGGGTCGTGCCGGAGATTGAGCTGCACCACAAGGCGGAGCTCGCGTTCCGCATCAATCAGCTGAAGAAGGAGCGCAACGCCATCATTCTCGGGCACAACTACATGGAAGCCGCCTTGTACGCCTCGGTGCCCGATTTTACCGGCGACTCGCTGGAGCTGTGCCGCCGCGCGGCGGAGACCGACGCCGACATCATCGTCTTCTGCGGCGTCCGGTTCATGGCGGAGAGCGCCAAGATCCTCAATCCGGAGAAGAAGGTGCTGCTGCCCTCGCTAAAAGCGGGCTGTTCCCTCGCCGCGAGCATTACCGCCGACGACGTACGCCGTATCAAGGCCCGTTTTCCGGGCGTGCCCGTGGTGACCTATGTGAACACCTACGCCGACGTCAAGGCCGAAACCGATATCTGCTGCACCTCCGGCAACGCCACCCGCGTGCTGCGGGCGCTCGGTACCGACACGGTGATCTTCCTGCCCGACGAGTATCTTGCCGGCAACGTCGCCCGGGAGATGGGAATGCGGGTGCTGTTCCCCGACGAGTACATGGCCGAGAATTTCGACACGAGCGATCTCTCCAATACGATGCTCGCCTGGCGAGGGCGCTGCGAGGTTCACGAGATGTTCACCCCTGAAGACATTCACAACGTGCGCCGACAGTTTCCCGACGTCGACGTGTTGGCGCATCCGGAGTGCTCGCCGGAGGTGGTGGCAGAGGCCGACTTCGCCGGCGGAACCGCTGCCATGATTCGCCACGTGCAGGAGTCGAGTGCGCCGGAGTACCTGCTGCTGACCGAGTGCGCCATGGGCGACAACATCATCGCCGAGAACCCCGACAAGGAGGTGCTGCGGCTGTGCAGCGTGCGCTGCCCGCACATGAATCAGATCACGCTGGAAGATACGCTGGAAGCGCTCGAGATGGATCGCTACGAGATCGACGTCCCCGTCGAGATCCGCGAACGCGCCCGTCGGGCTCTCGACCGCATGATCGCCATATAGGCGCCGCGCGGCACGCCGAGGACGCCACGAAGAAAAGACTAAAAATAATATAAAAAACAATAAATTAGTTAGTTTATCTTTAGCAGATTCTAAGGCGGTTGACGGCCTTTGCGGCCCTCGCCGCCCACCAGCGGACGGCCGCGCTGCGCGCCGGCACCGTGCGGGCGAAGTCCCTTATACTTGCCCAACACCTCGCACCCGGGTGCCGTGACAACGTCCTCGCCATCGGATTCCCTTCCCGCCGCCGCCTTGACCACCGCGGCGGCAGAACGGGTCCCCTATCTCGTCTTCCTCTCAGGCACCCGCCGCGGGACGATGCAGCGCCTCGTCGGCAGGACGCTGCGCCTGGCGGTCGACAACGAGTCCCGTGTACGGCTCTCGGATCCGCTCGATCCTTCGGTGGCCGATGCCCGCGTTACCCTCCACCGCTCGGGCAGCAGCTACGAGCTCGAAGTCGCCCCTGGCGGTGAGGTCTGGGTCAACGGCGTACGGGTAAGCGACAGCCGCCTGCTGGAGGCCGGTGATCTCATCGAGCTGGGGCGCGCGGGACCCCTGCTGCGTTATCGCTTCTACCCCCGCGGGCCGCATCCCCAGAAGTCGGTCACCGATGTGCTCGCCGACGGTGTCAACGGCGTGCGCCGGGAACGTCGCGGCCTGCTCGCGCGCCTCTCGCTACTCGTCTCGAGTGTCGCTCGGGACCTGATGACCCAGACGTCACCGTGGTTCCGTCTGTCGGCGATGGCCGTGTTCGGCGCCCTGGTGCTCATCACCGCGTTTCTGGCCCACCAGAGTATTCGTCTGGAACGCCGCATCACTCTCGAGCGGGAGCGTATCGAAGGCATCGCTGAGCTGGTCGAGCGCACCGAGCGCGAGGGCCTCAAGCGCGAGGAGCTGCAGGAGCTGCGCGGCCGACTCGAGCAGCGTCTCGAGGCACTGGAAGCACGCTCGGAGGCGGTGGCGCGCGTCGTCGCCCAGGTATCCCCGGCGGTCGTCTTCCTGCAGGGCGCCTACGGCTTCGTCGATCCCGTCACGGACCGCCCTCTGCGGCAGCTCGGCACCGAGCGGGGCGCGTTCACGCTCGAAGACGAGGGGCCGCTGGTCGAGATCTTCTTCACGGGAACGGGCTTTGTGGCGACAACCGACGGACTGCTGCTCACGAGCCGACACATTGCGCGGCCGTGGGAAGCGGACGCACCTTCCACGGACGCCGCCCGAGGCAGCCTCGAGCCGGTGCTGCTGCGCCTGCGCGGATTTCGACCCGGCGTCGACACTCCCTTCGAGGTCGACTTCGTTGCCGCCAGTGACGAAGCGGACGTCGCGGTGCTCCGGGTCCGCGACGACATCGCATTCGACTACGTGCCCGCTCTCGGCACGCGCGCCCCGCGCGTGGGACAGGAGGTCGTCGTGCTCGGTTACCCGGCGGGAATCCGCGCCCTGCTCGCCCGGGCCGACCCGGCGTTCACCGAAGCCCTTATGGCGGACGCGGAGGTCGACTTCTGGAGCGCCGCGCAACGTCTCGCCGCCGCGGGCTACATCCTGCCGCTCGCTACCCGCGGCATCCTCAGCCAGATTACATCGACCGCGATCGCCTACGACGCGGAGACCACGGCCGGCGGCAGCGGTGGCCCGGTCGTCGATCTCGACGGCGTCGTCATCGGCGTCACCGAGGCCATCGTACCCGGCTTTGGCGGCTCCAATCTCGGCGTGCCCATCGTGTTCGGTCGTGTCCTTCTCGAAGCCGCCCAAGCCACGCCGTGACGTCCGACACAAGCGCTCCCCGCGCGCCCTTTGCGGCTAACGGGCACCCCAGCGGCGCAGACCCATGGCCGCACGCACGCGCTGCTCGGCGAGGGCACGCGCGGCCGTCCGCGGCGTGACCCGGCGTTCGGCGGCGTCGTCGAGCACCGCTTCGGTATTGCGCCGAATCCTCTCCTCGATCACCGCGAACGCCGCCGACTCCGTGCCACCGTGGTACTCCACGGAGGCACAGATCACGCCGCCGGCGTTGGCGACGAAATCGGGCACCATGACGACGCCGCGCTCCGCCAGCCGCTGCTCCGCCGCGGCGGTGGCCGGTATGTTCGCCCCTGGCACAACGAGCGCCGCCTTGAGGGCGTCGACGTTGTCCTCGCGTATCACGTCGGGGCGCGCGGCCGGGATCCATATTTCGCAGTCGACGCCGATCAGCGCCTCGCCGGGGATGACCTGCCCGCCGTCGAACTCGGACACGGCGCCGCCGCCGTTCTTGTGCGCGATCAACGCCGGCACGTCGATGCCGTCGGGGTTTGCGAGTGCACCACGCGAGTCGCTCGCCGCCACCAAGACGGCGTCACGCTCGCTCAAAAACCGCGCCACGTGCTTGCCGACCGATCCAAACCCCTGCACCACGAAGCGCGCCTCGGCGAGGGTAATGCCGGCGTAGCGCTGCGCGACCTCAGCACACACCGCGAGGCCAAAACCGGTGGCGCCGATCTCGTCGAGCGGAATGCCGCCGATCTCGCGGGGCAGGCCTACTGCCCGCCCGATCTCGTCGAAGGCCCAGCCCATGCACTGCTCGTTGGTGCCCATATCGGGCCCGACGATATAGTCGTCTATGGGCTCGATGGCCCGTGCGAAGCAGCGCAGGAGATGCTCCTTCTCGCGGCCCGGCATTTTCGGGTCGGCGAAGATGACTGATTTGCCACCACCGTGGGGCAGACCGGCTGCGGCGTTCTTCATCGTCATCGCGCGCGCGAGTCGGAAACACTCCTCGAGCGAAACGTCGGGCGCCATGCGCACACCTCCGATGGAAGGACCGCAGGCGACGTTGTCCACGACCAGGATGGCCTTGAGACCGGCGCCCGGCTCGTGCATGTGGATGATTTTCGCGGGGCCAAGATCATCGGCGAGCTGCCACTCGGTGGTCACGACTGCCTCCTGTTGCTAGCGGTTGAACTCTCCAATCGAGACGACCCGACAGTCAGCAAAGAGTGTGCGCATCCCGGCGCGACTGATCGAGGCGAAGCGCAGCGCCGATCAGGCGCCGGCTGCGCTGCGCTCCCTGGCCATCTCTTCGCGCATCACGAATTTCTGCACCTTGCCCGTGACCGTCATCGGAAAAGCGTCCACAAAGCGTATGTAGCGCGGGATCTTGAAGTGCGCGATGCGGCCTTCACAGAACTGGCGCAGCTCCTCGGCGCTGGTCGTCTCCCCTTCACGCAGCTTGATCCACGCGCAAAGCTCTTCGCCATAGCGCTCGTCCGGCACACCGATCACCTCGACCTGTTCCACCGCCGGATGGCGGTAGAGAAACTCCTCGATCTCGCGCGGGTAGATGTTCTCGCCGCCGCGAATCACCATGTCCTTGAGCCGGCCGACGATGGCGCAGAAACCCGCCTCGTCCAGCTGGGCCACATCACCGCTGCGGATCCATCCCGCGACGTCTATGGCTTCCGCGGTGCGTTCGGGATCGTTCCAGTAGCCCCGCATAACGCAGTAACCCCTGGTGAGCAGCTCCCCCCGCGTACCACGCGGAACGACCCGGCCCTGCTCGTCGACGATCTTTACCTCCGTGTGCGGCAGCACACGGCCGACCGTCGCCACGCGCTGCTGCAACGGATCGTCGATGGCCGTCTGAAAACTCACCGGCCCTGTCTCGGTCATGCCATACGCGATGGTGAGCTCAGCCAGATGCATGTCATGCATGACGCGTTTCATGAGCTCAACCGGGCACGGCGCACCGGCCATGATGCCGGTGCGCAGGCTGGTGAGATCGAACTCGCCGAAGCGGGGATGATCGAGTTCGGCGAGAAACATGGTCGGCACGCCGTGCAGCCCGGTGCACCGTTCGCGGTCGACGGCCTCGAGGACAGCAAGGGGATCGAAGCCCGCCGACGGCAGCACCAGCGTCGCGCCGTGCGTGACGCAGCACAGCGTTCCGAGCACCATCCCGAAGCAGTGATACATCGGTACCGGCACGCACAGGCGATCGCGCTCGGTGAGCGCCATCCGGCGCGCGACGAAATAGGCATTGTTCACGACGTTGTGGTGGGTCAAAGTGGCCGCCTTGGGCGCACCCGTCGTGCCGCTGGTGAATTGAATGTTGACGGGGTCGTCGAATTGGATCTCGCGCGCAAGTCCGGCGAGCCGTTGTCGGCTCGCGGCATCGCCGTGCTCAGCGACCTCGTCGAAGCACAGCATGCCGGCAGAGTGCTCCTCGCCGAGGCGGATGACGACTCGCAGCTCCGGAGCACGCTGCGCGCGCAAGGCTCCGGGCGCCGCCGCGTCAAGCTCCGGGAGCAGATCCCGCAACATGTCGATATAGTTGCTGCCCTTGAGCGCGGGCGCTACGACGAGGGCGCGACAGCCGACGCGGTTGAGCGCGAACTCGAGCTCGGCGCGCCGATACGCGGGGTTGATGTTGACCAGGATCAGTCCGGCTCTGGCGGCCGCGAACTGCGCGACGACCCACTCGGCGTTATTCGGCGACCACACACCGATGCGTTCACCCGGCTCGAGACCGAGACCGATCAGGCCCGCGGTGAAGCGCTCGACGTGCCGGTGCAGCTCGCGATAGCTCCAACGCACGCGCTGGTGAGGGACCACCAGCGCGTCACCGTCGGGGACCCGCTCCACCGCTTCGTCGAGAACGGCACCCACCGTGAGGCCGAGCAGCGGCCGTCGGTCGCTCCCGTGTACATAGCTCGGAGACGGCATAGTGCCTCGTGGGATGTCCGCCGATCTAGCGCTCGACAGTAT
>JBFEOO010000026.1:0-45037 GCA_041550555.1 Arenicellales bacterium | reverse complement strand
GTCGCCCCGCCCCCGCGGCAGCTCGGGCGGCAGATCGACCTCAAGCGCCAGCCCCTTGTCCGTCGCCAGCGACTCGACCGTGACCACGGCATCGAGAATCAGGCCGCGCATGTCGTAGTCGTCGAGCACGAGCGTCAGCCGACCGGCCTCGATCTTCGAGAGATCGAGCACCGCGTTGATCAGCCCCAGCAGGTGACGGCCGTTCTGCTCGACACGCTCGAGCACCTCGCGAATCTTCTCCGGCACCGGCCCGTAGATCTCGTCGCTGATCAGCTCCGTGTACCCCAGTATCGCATTGAGCGGCGTGCGCAGCTCGTGGCTCATGTTGGCGAGGAACTCGGACTTGGAGTGACTCGCGTGCTCGGCTTCTTCCTTGGCCGACTGCAGCGCCGCCTCGGTGCGCTTGATGTGCGTGAGATCGTAGTACGTCAGCATGCGCCCACCGTCTGACAGCGGTACGCAGCGGTACTCGAGCACTCGGCCATCGGCGAGGTGCCACTCGGTATCGAGCACCGTCTCCTGTCGGATCTCGACGAGACGTTTGTCGACGTAGGCTTGCCACTCTTCCTTGGGCACGCCGTACACGCCGCGCCGCTGATTGAAATCCAGCACGTCCCGAAAGTGCGGTCGTCCAGCGAGGCTCTCCGGCGGCATCCCCGTCAGCTCGCGGAAGGCGCGGTTGTGGATGCGAACGCGCATATCGGGCTCCAACATCAGCACGCCGTACTCGATCGTGTCGAGCAGGGTGTGCAGCTCCCGAAGATTCTTCTCCTCGACCTCGACGGCGGTATCGCGAAAGACGGTCAACGCCTCGGCCATGTGGCCGATCTCGTCATGTCCGGGGCTCGGCAGCGGCGCCCGAAGATTACCGCCTGCGATTGCCAGCATGCTGTTGCTGAGCGCCGTCAGTCGCGCGATAAGATTGCGGTCGACGTAGAGCCAGACGATCAGCCCCGAGCTGACGACGCTGAGCAGCACCATGCCGATCAGCACCACCGAACCAACGTGCTGTGCCGAGAGCGCCTCGTCGTTCGCCGTGCCAATGTCATCCTTAGCGGCACCGACCAACCGGTCAAGCGCTTCGCCGACCTGACGCGACAGCGCGACGTTTTCCGCGAGCAGCCGTTCCGCCCGTCCGACGATCGCCAGCTCCTCCTGGCGCACCGCCAGGATGCTGTCGGGTCCGTTCACGAATTCCCTGAACTGCTCTATCCGCTCGCGCAGGCGCGGCCGGAGCTTGGCATCGAACTCGTCGGCGAGCGCTTCGAGTGTGGCGAGCGAACGGCGCAGTGGAAAAGCGAGCAACGGCACGTCGGCCGCGGTCTCAGCCGCCGCGACTTTGATCAAGGTGTCGTTGATCGCCGAGAACTCGATCTGCGCCTTCTGCTGCGGCATGAATTCGGCAATTTCACGGGCCAGCTCGCCGGCTGTTGCGCGGCCGGTCTGCTCGTCGACGGCGGCGTCGCCGGTTGCGCGCCGAAAATCGGCGAGCTTCGCGTCCATGACCAGCACGCCCGGCGCGACCAGGCGCTGCGTGGCGATGTTCGTGCCGGAGAGCCTGCGCATCAGCTCGCTCTTGCGCTCGGCCGCCTCGAGGCGGCTGGCGATCAAGGCGTCGAGCGCCGACAGATTGGCCCGCAGGTCGCGGATGAGCGGCTCGACCGCTGCCGGTGCTTCGGAGGCTATGGCACTGCCCTCGAGGTCTTCGAGCAGCTCGTCGAGACGGTCGACCTCGGCGGCAATGGTCTGCGAGACCTCGCGATGCCGGTCGCGGCTGGTCGCCGCCAGCAACGACGGCGCAGCGGCGACCACGCGTTCGGCCTGACGCGACACCTCGAGCGACGCCAGCGCCGCGGGCATTCGCTGCCGGGTGATGCGCCCCAGCACGTCACCGACCTCGTTAAACGAGTACATGGCGGCCGCCGCCGCGATCAACGCAAAGGCGCTGATGCCGAGGAAAGCGAGCAGCAGACGGCCACGGACGCCAACATCTCTGCGCCGCGTTTGGAAGAGAAGGCGCTCTGAACGGTCCGGGGAGTCCACGTCCACTCGCCTCGCGTCAACGCGCCTGGCGCTCCGTCGCTTGGCTGATCATGGCTTGCCTGCTTTACCCAGCGGCACGTAGCTGCCGTCCGCCTGCCACACGAACCACTGCCACGGCTCGAACCCCGTGACGTCGCCTTTGGCGTCAAAACCAATCCGACCCAGCACGGTATCGAACTCGCGACTGCGCATCAACTCGATCACGCCATCGAGCTCGAGCGAGCCCGCCGCCTCGACCGCCTGGGCCCAGACCTGAACGGCAGCGTATGCGTAGAGCGTGTAACCAAGCGGCTCGTAACCCTGTGCACGGAACTGCCTCACGACGTCTTCCGCCTCGGGCAGGTGACGCGTGTCCGTCATGGCAGCCATTACCGTTCCTGCGAGCACTGGACCGGCGATCATCGGGAAGTCTTCGGTCGCGCTGGAGCTTGGGGAAATTAGCCGCAGGTCATAGCCACGGTCGTGTGCCTGGCGAAAGATCAGGCCGATGTCCTGATGCAGCCCACCGGCGAAGAAGATATCGATCCCGGCGGCCTGCATACTGGACACCAGGCCAGCATACTCCTGCCGACCCGGTGTGTAGACCTCGTCCATGGCCACGGTTACGCCGCGCTGGCGCAGCCTGAGCCGCGCCCCATCGGCGACGCCAGCGCCCCAGGTCGTGCCGTCGTCCACGATGGCGATCTTCTTGTTTGCAAAATGATCTGCGAGGTAATCGCCGACCATGGCCCCTTGCCGATCATCGCGACCACACACTCTGAACACGTGCGGCCCGCCCTCCTCTGTCAACTTGGCACTCGCCGAGCCTGGAGCAATCTGCAAGATGGCTGCATCTTCATACACCTTTGCAGCCGCTATTGAAGAGTGCGAGCAAAAATGCCCGGCGACGAAGACAACGCCATCGCCTGCCAGCTTGCGGGCGACAGCGACGGCCTGGTCCCGGTCGCAGAAGTCGTCGCCGATTATCAGCTTCACATTCTGGCCGAGGACGCCGCCGCGCGCGTTGAGATTTTCGACCGCCAGGCCGGTGGCGCGCAGATACTGCTCTCCGAACCAGGCAATTGGGCCGGTCATAGGCCCGGCCGTGGCAATCCGGATCTCCGCGGATGCACTCGTCACACACAGCAAGGCGCCCAGAACGACAGTGGTGAGACGCGAACCGAAGCCGCCCATGACCAGCGCTCCATCCAACGGGAGGGATCACCATTCTGCGCTCGGATTCGAACCTTAGTAAAGCTGAAAGATCGCCGGCTGTGAGGCAGACGCCGCTGCCTCTTGCCGAGCGCGTGGCGTAAACGACGCACCGTCGCCCCGCTCGCCCAAGACCCCGAGGAGAGGCCACAGTGGTTCCTCCCATCATTCGGCTCAAGGCGCAAATGACACTCTGCCCCGCCCCGGCGAGACCTGCGTCTCGGCCGTGGCGAGAACAGCAGCTGCGTTACCGGTCGTTAATTCGGCGGCGTGTGACCGAAGCGTGCGGTCGGGACAACGCGCGCAACAGACTCGGCTTCGAGCGGCTCAAACTGCCAGCTTGAACACCGCCACCGACCTGTTCTTACCGCGAATATCGACTTCACCGATGGGTTCCAAGGGATAGCTGTCAGCCAACAGTGAAACCGTCACAGCAGAGACGAGCACCTGCGTGCCGTACTCTTTGTTCAACTGCTCGAGCCGCGCAGCAAGGTTCACGGCGTCGCCGTGCACGGTGTAGTTCATTCGATCGCCGGAGCCGACATTGCCCGCGATGACAGTTCCGGTGGTGATGCCGATCCGGGTGCGCAGCGATCTGCCCAAGAAATTTCGACCTCCGACGACCTCTTGTATTTCCCGGGCAGCTCTGACCGCCTGGTCAGCATGGTGAGGATCCTCGATGGGCACATTGAAGGTCACCAGCATCGCGTCTCCCTGGAACTGGTTGACGATGCCGCCGTGCCGGTTGATCGGCTCTATCACTGCGGGAAAATACTCATTGAGCATCGCCACGACCTCTCTCGGCGACATCCCTTCCGCCATGCCGGTGAAAGATTCGAGGTCGGAGTAAAGAATCGTGGCCATGGTCTGAACAGGCTCGAGGCTGCCTCTGTTGGCAATGATGGCCTCGGCGACGCCCTTGGGAACGTATTTTCCGAACACCCCCCTCACTACCGCGGCATCGCGAAACACGTGAAGCGCTTGCGCCATTTGCCCCACCTCGTCACCGGCGGCGGCTGGCAGGTCGGTATGAAGATCACCTTCCGCGATGGCCAGCATGCTGCGGCTCAGTGCCGTGATCCGGGCAACGACATTGCGCCCCACATACAGCCAGACGATGAGTATCGAGCTGCCCAGGCTCAATACGACGATAGCAATCAGCAAACCGGTGCTGAACCGCTGCACCGATCTCGCGTCTGCCCTTGCCGTCGCGATATCGCCTTTCGCGCTGCCGACGAGATCATCCACCGCCACAGTCAGCTGCGCCACCAGTTCGACATTTTGCCCAAGAAGATCTCGACCTGCCTGTTGCAGGGCCAGCTCTTCGCCTCGCAGACCTGTGATGCTTTGCTCTCCTTCGACGAGACCTCCGAACGCATCGAGCTGCACCGTCATGAGTGCCTGCAGCTTCTCGTCGAACCCCGATGTCAGCTTCGCCAAGCCCTCCACCCGACGCCGCAGCCGAAACTCCGCCACCGTCAGCTGGTCGGGCTGCTCCGCCGAAGCCGCCTGCAGCAGCTTGTCGCTGATCATCGACGCTTCGAGCTGCGCCTGCTGTAACCTCTCCCTCGCATCGTTCGCGCCAATATGATCGACCAGCGCCCCGCTGTGCTCACTCGGCGCCGTGCCGTCGTCGATCACGCCGCGCAGTTGCTGGATTCGTGATTCAGTAACCTGGACCCAGGGCGTCAGAAGCCGCTGGATGGCGTTGTTGGCGGCGATGGCTTCCCGTATGAGCTCCTTCTTCCTTGCTCCGAGCGCGAGATTTCCCGCTACCAGAGTGTCTACGGCGTCGAGATTGTCGCGCAGCTTCTTTGCCGCCGTTTCGAGTTCTTCGAGCGCGTCGGCATCGACGGTTGTGCTGCGGAGATCGGAGAGCAGCGTCTCCAACCGCTCGACCTGCACCAGAATGGATTGCGACTGCGTCTCACGCTGATCCATCGTCTTGGCAGCGAGCAAAGCAGGCGCGCCGGCGACGATCCGCTCGGCTTGCCGGGAGATTTCCAGAGCGTCGAGGGCCGGCGGCACGCGCTTCTCGGCGATCAGATCGAGCGCACCACCAACGGCAAAGAACGAAGACATCGCTGCGACCGCGGCGAAGACGGCAAACGCACTGATACCGAAAAACGCCAAAAGCAGGCGCCCGCGCAGACCGAGATTCCTCAAGCTGACTCTCGTATTTTGCTGCGTCCCCGACATGTTTAAGGCAGGCGCTTAAGGTGCGTGGCATACCCCCTTCATCAATCTCCGCACGCGGTCGAAGCGCGATCGGCGGCGCATGGAGGGCCGCGGCGGCTGGCAGGCATTCGGATGACGTACGGCGAAACAGCCGCCGTACGCCGTCACCCGCATCGTCGTGCCCGCTCGACAGACATCGCGCCCGGAAAAATCACCGATGCCGCGCAATGTGACAGCATGCGCAGCCGCCAGCGATCCTCACCATGGCGCGGCTCAACGCGATCAAACCATATCCTTGAGAGCCTTCAGCGCGGTGACCTTGACGACTTTTCGGGCAGGTTTGGCCTTGATCATGATGGCCTCGCCCGTAAAGGGGTTCACCCCCGGGCGCTCCTTCGTCGCCGGCTTGGAGACCTTAGTGACTTTTACCAGGCCGTTCATGTTGAACACCCCGGGACCCGATCGGCCCAGATTCTTCTTGATCGTCTTGTTAAGAGAATCAAAAACAGCGCCGACTTCCTTCCTGGTCAGACCGGTGTCTTCGGCGATAGTCGATACGATCTGGGCTCTGGTCATGGGTTTGACGGCGGGTTTCTTCGTCACGGCCATTGGCAATCTCCTGTTGTCAATTCGGCGTCGGGGAACAAACGCGCGGTATTATAAGATGAGATCGTTTCGCGGAGAAATCGCATCTCATCGGTTGACAACCGCCAGGGTTACGGCCGAGACCGAACACGCCTCGGAATGGCACAACAGGACCAAAGGCCCACTATCGACGTAGGCCCGGCAACTGCGCAGACGATTACGGGCTTGCCGCGGCCCCGCACGGCGGCGCTGTGAACGGGCAGCCGGACAGGTCTGTGCGAGCAGCCTCGGCGGTAAACGCCGAAACGACCGGCTTGCAGCCGAAGGGCCTGGTGAGCCCCTCGAGCTGCGCGGCCACGTTTTCTGAGTCAAGGACAGAGACCGCCCGAGGATGCGGGTACCGACGACGAGGACGGCCGGGCGCGTCCGTCAACGCGGTCGCTAAGACCCGGCATGATCATCGGCAGCGGCGAAGCCAGAACGCAGCGCTCAGCGGTTTCTTGATAGACTGCGCGGGCATGCCACCGATTTGGACCCCTCATTGTCGGAAGAATTTGCCAATGGGCGACCGAGCCCGGTCTCGGTCAGCGCGACGACGCGTCCGCCGAGAGCGCCATCGACTTTCGGGCGCTGTCCAGGCTGAGGGAGCAAGACCTCAAGGACCTCGGCATGAAGCTCGGGTGCCGCATGACGCACCCTTAATTGCAACGAAGTGAACCCTCGAAAAATGTTCCACGCGGCGATGAGGCGGTTTTGAGTGAACATTCATTGAACGACCAGATCCAAGCGGCATTCGGCTACGAAGAGCTTCTGGTGCCGGCCATATTCCAGCAGTGGACCGAGCAGGTTCTCGACGCTGCCGAGATCCGGCCCGGGCACAGCGTCTTGGACGTTGCCTGCGGGACAGGGGTGCTGGCCCGAGCAGCTCTAGGACGAGTCGGTCGTGCAGGGCATGTGAGCGGAATCGATCCGGGGCCGGGCATGCTGGCTGCGGCCGAGCGCCTTGCGCCGCAAGTCGAGTGGCGGCAGGCAACGGCGGAGTCGCTGCCCTATCCGACCGGGTCCTTCGACGCCGTGGTCAGTCAGTTCGGTCTGATGTTCTTTACGGAGCGTCGCGAGGCCGTGCGGGAGATGTTGCGCGTCCTGACTCCTGACGGGCGCCTGGCTGTCGCTGTGTGGGACTCTCTGGAGAACAATTCGGCCTACGCCGCCGAGGTGGCGCTGTTCGATCGCCTGGCGGGAAAACCCGCAGGCGACGCCATGCGGGCGCCGTTCGTTCTCGGCTCTCGCGAGGACCTGCGCACCCTGTTCAACGGTGCCGGCGTATCGTCGGTGACCATCGCGACTCGCCCGGGACGGGCGCGATTTGCCAACATCCGCAGCATGATCGAGGCGGACTTGCGGGGCTGGCTGCCGGTCATGGGGGTGGTGCTCGACGAGGAGCGCATCGAGCACATCCTGGCCGAAGCGGAGACCGCGCTCGCCCATTACGTTTCAACCGACGGAGCGATGGTCTTCGATCTGTCGGCGCATATCGTCACGGGATCGAAGCGGTAAGGACGACAAGGGGAGTCGATACCCCTTGTCGGTGAACGCACGCGACGTCGAACCAACCGAAGCGGTCTCGGACCGGCGCAGCCACCTAGGGGTTCGGCCAGGCACCTGTCACCGCGCAGGGGTTTATCTTCGCGCCACAGCGCCTGGCGTGACCGCCGGAGTGGTCATCTGTGCCGGCGCGTGCCGCACAAACACCGGCCATCGCCGACAACGCGCCGGCTGCTAGTGACGCTCCGCCTCTTCAGCTCGTGAAGAAACGGCTACTCGAACTCGGACCCGCTGGGTTCGCGACGAGTCTCGGTGTTGTCGTCATGATGATGCGTCCAGTCGAAGCGCCAATCCGTAGGAACGTCCTGCGCGTCCACGGGTCGGTCATTCGATGCTCGGGTGAGCATCCGCAGACACTCGCCGAGCCACTCGCTCGGACCCATCAAGAGTCTCGCGCCGAGGCGACGGTGTAACATTGTCGAGCCCTCCTGCGCAGCCATGCCGCACATCTCGTCGTATTGATAGATTCCTATACCACAATTTCTGTAAGGAAACAAGCGCCCGCTACGATGTGCGGCGGGAGCGTGGCGCCCACGCCTGACGCCACGCGCTGCGAGGGAGCAGGTGCTGCCGAGACGGCAAACGCTGCGCCAGAGGATGCGTCGAAATGGGCCGCCGCATGAGGCCCAGAGGGAACCGTTCGCTGTGTTGGTTGCGCCGCGAGGCGCCGACGGACGCGAGCAACCCTAGCCGGGGGCAGCCCTGGCCGCGGGGGCTACGCGTGGCGTCGAGTACGGCGCCTGGCGAGGCGTGGCTGTCCTTTCCCGGCCAGTCTCCACGACGGCACTACTCGATGCGGGCTGTTGCCCGAAACGCGCCGGTAGCAAATGCGCGCGCACCGTATCGCCGTTGGCCACCGAGTGCGCTCTCGCAAAACTCGGACCGCTGTGAAAACTGCTGGGGCCGAGCCGTCTCGCTCGACCGCACAGCATCGGCGACGATCAGAGCCTCTCCGA
This sequence comes from Arenicellales bacterium, assembly GCA_041550555.1. Taxonomy (GTDB): domain Bacteria; phylum Pseudomonadota; class Gammaproteobacteria; order Arenicellales; family JBFEOO01; genus JBFEOO01. Next base: position 36,479 of record JBFEOO010000026.1, on the reverse strand, counting down.
TCCGATCGGAATCCGTGCTTTCGAGTCCCTGCCGCTGAAGGAGATCGGACCCTCGTTCTCGTGGAATGCGTTACCGGACCAGAACAGACACGCCATCGGATCGGACTCGGATTCGACAACATGCACGAACGAGAACGTCCCACTCTCGGCATTCTGGGTGATGTACACCGTGCCACGGCTGCTTTGGCCGCTGTGCGTCGGCCCCTCCCCGTAACGCTCGGCAAGATCTGAGAATACCTCTTCCGGCTTGCCGCACACGAAGGTCACCGGGATGTGGACGGCTTGCAGATCTGGAGGGGCGGGCAGCTGCTGGGCGGATACCGCAGCCGATAAGAACGTCCCTAAGGTCGCTGAGACTAGGTAACGCACGGCGTACCTCCGATGTCCCGTCAGCAATGCATCATTGTCAAGCATGGAACAGACCGCTGGCGGAGTAAGGACCAGACCGACGGACGGCCCGCTTGAATCGACCGCCGACCTTCCGCATCGCATTGCCACTCAACGGGCGATGCCAGCTTGTCGACGGACGGTCGAACGCCGTAGTCCGTTTCGAACTGCTATGCCCTCACCGCAGACGCGCGGGACCGATGGCGATCGACCCTGCACGCCCCGATACGCGCCTGCCGGAGGGTTCTCGACCTTGTCGATCGCCCACCGCTCACGCACGTCGAGGCCGGCATGCTTCGCACCACGAGCGATGGGCGAGGGCAACCACTCGAGAGCGGGTCGGCCTCGGACCGCCCCGAGCCGGAAACGGTTTACGGCTCGCGATCCGTCGACTGCCGACATCACACCCGCTGCGCTCGCCAAGCGTGCAGCGAGCTCCGCGCCGCGCAGTGCCCTCTTCGCTCGAGGCGCTTTCGGCGTGCGTTACGGATGCGCCCGAAAGCGCCACCGCGCTCGATCGGCGCGGCTGGGGGCAAGGCGGTTGTACGGCGCGGGAACTCGGGGCACAATGACACGCGCCTCTCGCAGCGGCAGTGCCTGGCGGAGCGGTCATGCTCAGCAGCGCTGTCTCAAGCCAAACGACAAATCGGGGCCGCGCCAGATTGTGCGCGTCAACACCAAGGAGATCCGGAGGACATCACGATGATCCCCCCTGCGTTCGAATACCATGCGCCGACCGAGCTCGGCGCCGCCGTCGAGCTGCTGCGCCAGCACGGCGATGAAGCTCGCGTGCTTGCGGGCGGTCACAGCTTGCTGCCCATGATGAAGCTTCGTCTCGCAGAGCCCACTCACCTCGTCGACCTCAACGGCATCGACGCGCTCAGGGGCATTCGGGACGAAGGCGCTCACGTCGTGATCGGCGCCATGACCACCGAGAACGAACTCATTGCCTCGCCGCTGCTAAGAGACAAGTGTCCGCTGATCCCCGAGGCCGCCCGGCAGATCGCCGACCCGCAGGTGCGCAATCGGGGCACCATTGGCGGCGACATCGCTCACGGTGATCCGGCCAACGATCACCCGGCGATCGCACTCACGCTCGGCGCGGAATTCGTGCTTGCAGGCCCCGCGGGGGAGCGTGCCGTGCCGGCAGATGGATTTTTCGTCGACGCGTTCATGAACGGGCTCGAGGACGGTGAGATCCTGAAGTCGATTCGGGTGCCGGTCGCGAGCGCGGGCTCGGGCTACGCCTACTGTAAGCTCAAACGCAAGACCGGCGACTGGGCGACAGCCGCTGCTGCCGTGCAGCTGACCCTCGACGGCGACACCTGCACCGCGTTCAGCCTCGGTCTCACCAACGTCGCGGCCACCGCGCTGGTCGTGAAAACGGCCCAGGCGTTGCTCATGGGCAAGGTCATCGACGACGCGCTCGTCGAGCAGGCCGCTCAGCAGGCCATGGAGGCCTGTGATCCCGTCGAAGACCTGCGCGGCAGCGTCGAGTACAAAACCCGGATGGCCGGAGAGATGACGCGTCGTGCCATCCGTCAGGCGCTCGAGCGGGCGCGGGGAGCTTGACATGGCGAAACAGCACATCTCCTTCAACGTCAACGGCCAGAGCGTGGAAGTGCTCGTCGAGCCGAGGGAACTCCTCATCCACACGCTTCGCGAGCAGCTCAATCTGACCGGCAGCCATATCGGCTGCGAGACCAGCCACTGTGGGGCCTGCACCGTCGATCTCAACGGTAAGTCGGTCAAGTCCTGCACCGTGCTGGCGGTGCAGGCCAACGGCGGTGACGTGCTCACCGTCGAGGGCCTGGCAAGCGGCGGCGGGCTGCATCCTCTGCAGGAAGGCTTCATGGAGGAGCACGGCCTGCAGTGCGGATTCTGCACGCCGGGCATGTTGATGCGGGCATACCGCTTTCTCAAGGAGTGCCCGCAGCCCTCGGAGGCAGATATCCGCGAAGGCATGTCGGGAAATCTCTGCCGCTGCACCGGCTACCAGAACATTGTCAAGGCGATCCAGTATGCCGCCGAAAAGCTTCAAGCTCCCGAGGAGACTCCCTGATGGCTGCCACCGCTGAAACGATCACCGCAGACACCCTCAAGGGTGTGGGCACGTCGCGCAAACGCAAAGAGGATCCGCGCTTCATTCAGGGCAAGGGCAACTACGTCGACGACATCAAGCTCCCGGGAATGCTGTTTGCCGATGTCGTGCGCAGCCCCTACGCCCACGCGCGCATCAAGTCCATCAACACCGAGCGCGCCAAGGCGCTGCCGGGCGTGCATGCGGTGCTCACCGCCGAGGATCTTAAACCGCTAAAGCTGCACTGGATGCCGACTTTGGCCGGCGACGTGCAAGCGGTCCTGGCCGATGAGAAAGTGTGCTTTCAGGAGCAGGAGGTCGCGGTGGTCGTCGCCGAGAACCGCTACATCGCCGCCGACGCCGTCGAGCTCGTCGAGGTCGACTACGAGGCGCTGCCGGTGCTGATCGACGCGCGCAAGGCAACGGACGCGGACGCACCGGTGATCCGCGAGGACCTGGCGGGCAAGACGGAGGGAGCGCACGGCGCACGCAAGCACCACAATCACATCTTCACGTGGGAGTCGGGTGACCAGGCCGCCGTCGAGCGCGCCTTCGAGCAGGCCGATGTGACCGTCAGCCAAACCATGTTGTACCCGCGCGTGCATCCATGCCCGCTCGAGACCTGCGGCTGCGTCGCATCGTTCGACAAGATCAACGGCCAGCTCACCGTCTACATGACCTCCCAGGCGCCGCACGTGGTGCGCACCGTCGTGTCCATGCTGTCGGGGCTGGCGGAGAGCAAGGTGCGTATCGTCTCGCCCGACATCGGCGGCGGCTTCGGCAACAAAGTCGGGGTGTACCCCGGCTACGTCACCGCCATCGTCGCCACCATCGTGCTCGGTCGTCCCGTGAAATGGATCGAGGACCGTATCGAAAACATCTCCGCCACCGCCTGGGCGCGTGACTACCACATGGACGGCGAGCTCGCGGCCGATAGCGATGGGCGCATCACGGCGCTGCGCATCAACGTCATCGCCGACCACGGGGCCTTCGACGCCTGCGCCAACGCCAGCAAGTTCCCCGCGGGCCTGTTCAACGTCTGCTCCGGCTCCTACGACATACCGGCGGCTCACGCCCGCGTGGATGGCGTGTACACCAACAAGGCCCCGGGCGGGGTGGCCTACCGCTGCTCGTTCCGCATCACCGAGGCCGTCTACGCCATAGAGCGCATGATCGATGTCCTGGCGCAGAAGCTGGACATGGACAAGGCCGAGATACGCTTCAAGAACCTCATCAAGCCCGAGCAGTTCCCGTACCAGTCGGCGTTCGGCTGGCAGTACGACAGCGGCGACTACCCGGCGGCGCTGCACAAAGTGCTCGACGCCGTCGACTACGACGGTCTGCGCAAGGAGCAGGCTGAAAAACGCGCCCGCGGCGAGCTCATGGGCATCGGCCTCGCGACCTTCACGGAGGTGGTCGGCGCCGGGCCCACCAAGGTCTGCGACATCCTCGGCATAGGCATGTTCGACAGCGCCGAGATCCGCGTCCATCCCACGGGCAGCGCCATCGCACGCATGGGCACCATCACCCAGGGACAGGGCCACCAGACCACCTACGCGCAGATCATCGCCAGCGAACTCGGCATCCCGTCCGACGACATACAGATCGAGGAGGGTGACACCGACACCGCACCCTACGGGCTTGGCACCTACGGCTCGCGCTCCACACCCGTCGGGGCCGCGGCGACGGCACTGGCCGCGCGCAAGATCCGCGCCAAGGCCCGCAAGATTGCGGCGCACCTGCTCGAAGCCGGCGAGGACGATATCGAGTGGGACGTCGACCGGTTCAAGGTCAAGGGCGTACCGGGCGCGGAGAAGACCATGAAGGAGATCGCCTGGGCCGCATACAATGACCTGCCCGAGGGCATGGAGCCGGGGCTCGAGTCGGTGGACTACTACGATCCACCGAACTTTACCTTCCCCTACGGCGTCTACCTCTGCGTGGTGGACATCGACCGCTTCACCGGCGAGATCTCGGTACGCCGCTTCTATGCGCTCGACGACTGCGGCACGCGGATCAATCCGATGATCATCGACGGCCAGATACACGGCGGCCTCACCGAAGGCTTTGCCGTCGCCATGGGCCAGCAGATCGTCTACGACGAGGGCGGCAATCTTCTCGGCAACACCCTCATGGACTACTACCTGCCGACTGCGGTGGAGACGCCGCACTGGGAGACGGACTACACGGTGACACCTTCCCCGCACCATCCCATCGGCGCGAAGGGAGTGGCGGAGTCGCCGCACGTCGGCAGCATTCCATGCTTCAGCAACGCCGTGGTCGACGCGCTGGCGCACGCCGGTGTGACTCACTTCGACATGCCGTACAGCGCCTACCGCACGTGGCAGAAGCTCGACGAGCTGGGGCTGAACAAGCGCTGAGGGCGGATCGTGAAGGTCACGCTGGAACGGAGCTTTCCCCTCGATGCAACGCCGGAGCGCGGCTGGGCGGTGCTCGAGAACATCGACGAGGTGGCAGCGTGCATGCCGGGCGCGGCGATCACGGAGCATATCGACGAGCGCCACTACAAGGGCGAGGTCCGCGTCAAGCTCGGTCCGGCCCGGGTGGCCTTCAAAGGCGATATTGAGATCACCGTGCTCGATCCGGCGGAGCGCTCGCTGCGGCTCATTGGCAAGGGCGGCGACGGCAAAGGCACCAGCGCCAGCATGGACCTCGGCGCGCGCATCGTGCCCACCGAGGACGGCAACTGCGAGCTGGTCGGCGAGTCCGTCGTCGAGCTCAACGGCAAGCTGGTGAGCATCGGATCGCGTATGGTCAACCAGGTCTCCGAGCAGATTCTCAAGCAGTTCGGCGAGAACTTCGGCGCCAAGGTCGCGACGCCATCCACTGCCGAGCCGGCTGCGGACACCGCGACGGAGGCGACGGCCGGCGGCCCGGCCGCACCCACCGCAGCGGAAGCACCCTCGCTCAACGCGTTCGCGCTCCTGTGGGGCGTGGTGAAGAGCTGGTTCCGGGGGCTGCTCGGGAAAGGCCACTCCTAGACGCTTCGCGATGAACGTCGCGGGCGACTGGCAGGCGCGGTTCGACGCGGTCGGCTACATCGCCGACCCGGAGCTGGCCACGGCGCTGTTCCTGCTCGAACACCTGAAGCGCCCGCTGCTCCTCGAAGGCGACGCCGGCGTCGGCAAGACCGAGGTTGCCAAAGCGCTCGCGCAGGCGCTCGACTGCCGGCTTATCCGCCTGCAGTGTTACGAAGGGCTGGACGTCAATGCTGCCGTCTATGAGTGGAACTACCAGCGCCAGCTCCTGGCGATAAAGATCCTGGAAGCTCGCGAGCTCGGCGCCTCGGCCAGCGAGCAGCAGATCTTCTCCGAGGCCTACCTGCTGAAACGCCCGCTGCTCGAGGCGATCACCCAGACCGACCCGCCGGTGCTGCTGATCGACGAGATCGACCGCGCCGACGAGGAGTTCGAGGCCTATTTGCTCGAGGTGCTGTCCGACTATCAGATCACTATTCCCGAGCTCGGCACGCAACATGCGACACGCATTCCGCGCGTGGTGCTCACCTCCAACGGCACGCGCGAGCTGAGCGATGCGCTCAGACGGCGCTGCCTCTACCACTACATGGACTACCCGAGCTTCGACAAGGAGCTGCGCATCGTGCACAAACGGCTGCCCGATATCGGCGCCGAGCTGGCGCGGCAGGTCGTCGCCTTCGTGCAGCAGCTGCGTCAGCAGGAGCTGCGCAAGGCCCCGGGGGTCGCCGAGACCCTCGATTGGGCGGCGGCCCTGGCCGGCCTCGGCGTCGAGCGCCTGGACGCCGACCCCGCCCTGCTCGGCGAGACGCTGATGTGCCTGCTGAAGACCAAGGAGGACCGCGACGCGGTGCCCCCTGAGAGCGTTGCCCGCCTGGCGGCGGCGGCGGTGTGAGCGCTGCCGCGCCCGGCGCCGTCGCCACGACGCTCGTCGGTTTCGCCCGCTTCGCCCGCGGCAACGGCTTTCGGATCGGCCTGGCGGAGACCCGCGACGGGTTGCGCGCCGCTGCGCTGATTCCGCCAACCGACCGCACCTGCCTCAAGCGCATGCTGCGCAGCCTGTACTGCAGCGGCCGCGACGACTGGCAGCGCTTCGACGCCGTCTTCGACGCCTACTGGCGCCCGCCCAATCGCCGCGCCTCGCCCCGCGGGGCGGGCGGCGGGCGGCGGCCGCCCGAGCGCGATGCCGAGCAGGCGCTGGCGCCACGCGGCCAGCCGGCGGACGCCGAGCGCGCCGGCGGCAGCGCCGGGACGTTCGCCGGCGCGGCGCTCGGTGGCGCCAGCGCCCGTGAAGAGCTGGGCCGCGGCGACTTTCGTCTGTTGGCCGACCCCGCCGAGCTGCAGCAGACGCTGCAGCTCGCCGAACGCCTGGCGCGCCGCATGAGACGGCATCTCGCCCGCCGCCAGCGCGTTCAGCGTCGCGGCAGGCAGCTTCACCTGCGGCGCACCATCCGCGGCAGCCTGCGGCATGGCGGCACGCCGCTTACGCTCGCTTTCCGCAAGCGCCGCACGCGTCTGCCCCGGCTGCTGCTGCTCCTCGACGTCAGTCGGTCCATGAGTCTGTACAGCTATGTGTTCCTGCGTTTTGCCCGCGGCATCGTCGGCGCGTTCGCCGACGCCGATGCTTTCGTCTACCATACGCGGCTGATTCACGTTACCGCAGCGCTGCGCCAGCGAGACGTCGAGCAGACCAAGCAGAAGCTTGCCGTCCTGTCGGCCGGGTGGGCGGGAGGCACCCGCATCGGCGCCTGTTTGCAGGCGTTCAACCACCACTACGGGCGCCGGGTCAACGCACGCACCGTCGTGGTCATCGTCAGCGACGGTCTCGACACCGGTCCGGCGCCGTTGCTGGCCACGGAGATGGCCGCGCTCAAACGCCGCGCGCGCCGCGTGGTGTGGCTCAACCCGCTGCTCGGGCGCTGCGGCTACCGGCCCGTGCAGGCGGGCATGCAGGCCGCGTTGCCCTACGTCGACCTGTTTGCGCCGGCGCACGATCTCGACAGCCTGCTGGCGCTCGAGCGCGAGCTCGTGCGTCTGTAGACCGCGTATTCCATGGAGGAGGTGTCATGAACTCCGAGCACGACATCCTCGATCTTGCCGCCGAGCTACGGGCGGCGCACAAGAGCTACGCGCTCATCACGGTGGTGCGCACCGAGCCCGCCACCGCGAGCAAACCCGGTGCCAAAGCCATTGTCGACGCCGACGGAACGCTGCACGGCTGGATCGGCGGCAACTGCAGTCGTACGGCCGTCGTCAAAACCGCCAAAGCAGTGCTCGACTCGGGCCGGCCGCAGCTGATCCGCGTGGGCCCGAAAGGCTCCGGCGCCGAGCTCAGCGACATCGTCGACTTCGGCTCCGGCTGCCCGAGCGGGGGCATCATGGACATCTTCATCGAGCCGGTGCTGGCCCCGGCGACGCTGGTGATTCTGGGCGAGTCGTCGATTGCTCGATCGCTGGCGACCCTCGCCGCACGGGTCGGCTTCATCGTCCAGGTCGGCGCTCCCGGGGCCGATCCGGCCCGCTTTCCCGACGCCGCGCAGGTGCATGACTCGCTGCGCGTGGACGCCGACACCCTGACGCGCCCCTGCTTCGCCCTCGTCGCCACCCAGGGGCAGCAGGATCTCGCCGGACTCGAGGCGGCGCTAGCGGTCGCCCCGGACTACATCGGCTTCGTCGCCAGCCGACGCAAGGCGGCCAGGCTCGCGGAGAAGCTTCGCGCGCGAGGCCACGCCGAGGAGGCCGTCGCCGCCATCGAGGCGCCGGCGGGCGTCGACATCGGTGCACAATCGCCCGAGGAGATCGCATTGTCGGTTCTGGCCGGCATCGTTCGCGCCCGGCGCCGCGCGGTCGTCACGCGAACATCCGCCGCCGCGTCCTGACTGCGCGGGTGACGACAGCGGAACAAAGTGAAGTTGCCGACGGTGAGCTCACCCTCATAGCGAGCATTGCGTCAGCGACCGTTTCAAGGCCCGACCGTTGGATTGCCAAGGGACCGGGGCGCCGCATGTCGTGCGCCGCGTCCCTCGGCGCGGGTGGATAAGATGTTCGTCTCGTGGTATGGCCGTTCGGCGCAGCAAGGGCGGGCGCGTCCGCAGGCCGCGCCGCCCGGCTCAGCCAAGCACTTGAGCACGTTCCGCCGCGTTCTCCCTCGCGCTAACCGCGCAGGCGATAGACCTCGACGGGCTCCTGAAAGCCCTTGAGCGTCAGCTCCACGCGGGAAGCGGTGCCGACGCGATCTTCCACCGCGGTGTACGCCCGGGTGCTGAGGAGGATCTCGCCGTTCTCCGCCTCGTCACAGAGGCGCGCCGCGAGGTTCACGGTGCTGCCGTTTGCGGTGTAGTCATATCGGCCTTCGAAACCGACCATGCCCACGGTGGCGTAGCCCAGCGAGATCCCGACGCCGAAGCCGAGGCGGTAGCCGAGCTTGCGCCAGTGACTGGCCAGCTCGGCGGTGCGCTCGCGCATGGCGAGCGCCATCTCGAGAGCGCTTCTCGCCGGATCGTCACAGGGCAACGGGTCGTTGAAGATCACCATGATCCCGTCGCCGGCACGGTGGTCGATGGTGCCGCCGTGATCGTGGATGAGCTTGCCCATTGCCTCGTGATACGCCTGCAGCACCTCGATGGCTTCCTCCGGCTCGGCGGATTCGCAGAAGCGGGTGAAGCCGCGCAAATCACAGAAGACCGTGGCGATAAGCGCGCGATGGCTGGCGAGCAGCGACTCGCCGCCGCCCGAGACCACGGCGTCCGCCACCTGCGGCGAGAGGAAACGCCGCAGACGACCGAGTCGCTCGAGCTCGTGGACCTGGGTGTCGACGCGGGCCTCCAGCTCACGGTTCCAGCGCGCGAGCTCCTCGGCCTGCGCCTGCACCTCGTCGTGAAGGGTTTTGATGCGCAGCAGTGAACGCACGCGCGCGATGAGCTCAGGCTGGTTCACCGGCTTCGACAGGAAGTCGTCCGCGCCCGCTTCGAGCCCTTTGACGCGTTCTTCGTTGGGGTCGAGAGCGGTGACGAGGATAACCGGCAAGGCAGCGGTCGCGGGATCCGCGCGCAGCGACCGGCAAACCTCGTAGCCGCTCATGCCGGGCATGACGACGTCGAGCAGCACGAGGTCGGGGCGCCATTCGGCCACCTTGGCGAGGCCCTGCTCGCCGGACGCGGCCGTCTCGACCTGGTAGCCGCGCACCAGCAGCAAATCCCGCAACAGCTTGACGTTCATCGGCGTGTCGTCGACCACCAGAATGCGCGCGCCCTCACTCACGCACTTTCTCCACCCGCCGTTGGGCTGGCGAGCAGCTGCTCGATGAACGCCATCAACTCCTTGAGACGAATCGGCTTGGGCTGGTAGCCGGCGAAACCCACGGCCTCGATCTGCGCCCGCTCCTCCTGCATCGCCGACGCCGTGACCGCAACCACCGGAATGTCGCGCGTCGTCGGGTCGGTGGCGAGCCGCTCGAACGCCTCGATGCCGCTGATGTCGGGTAGCTGAATATCCATGAGAATGAGCGCCGGCAGCCGCTCGCGCGCGAGCGCCACGCCCTGCTCCCCGGTCGCGGCCTCGAGCGTTGCGTAGCCGCGGTGGCTGAGCACGTCGCGCAGCAGCTTCATGTTCATCTCGTTGTCCTCGACGATCAGTATCAGCTGCTCGGCCATGGCGGCACGCTCCCTCCTATGTCAGCTCAGCGCGGCGGCGCGACACCCCGGAAACCGTGCGCTTGTATTGTATCGACTCGCGGTCCCCATGCAGCTGCAGCCGTAGCCGATCCGTTCGCCGGCGCCAGCGATCGGCCGCGGCGATTCCCCCGGCAACCACCGGTCACCTGGCGGGGTCGGTATTGTCGCACCTTGGCTCGGTGCTGTGCGGCGTGCGGCGTGCCGCGACCTCTCCGTTTCGCGAAGGCGCGTAATGCCACCGATTGGCGCTACCATTACGACGCCACCTGAGCGCGGCCGGTGGAGCGCTGTGCTGGCCGATTTCTAGGCGGCTATTGTCCGCGCTGCGCGCCCCGCTAGCGAGCACCGAGCGGAGCACCCCCTGCAGAGACGGCAACAGCCGCACCCGCAGCGGCTGCCCGGCGAGCGATCGCCAGCTCTGCCGGCGAGCGGCTCGGGTCGTAGCAACGCTCTTGCTACTGCCGCTGTTCCCAATCGCCGCGGCTCGTTCGTTCCAGTATTGCCGGCATCCAGCGCGTCGGATCGGCCGCAACGCCCTGGGTGAAGCTTCTCAACTCGATTCGCTCTGGCGTGAACTCGATCAACATGAACTCGTCGGAATCAGGTCCCTCGGGCCAGAACGCTGAGAAAGCATCGAGCCAGGCCAAGCTCTTGTCCTCGGATCGATCGTTCAATGCCGCCTTGCCAACGAACGTCACGTACGCGCGGGCGGGTTCGTCGATATAGCTCAGCGCAACACCAGCATTGGCCCTTACATGAGCCGTCTTGCGCGAAGCGGGATGGGTGGGAATGAGGATTCTCGAGAACGCCTTGTCAGACGCAAACGTTCGCACTGCACGCGACGACGGCAGGCCGAATTCGTCGATCGTCAGCAACGCGGCACAGCCGGCGCGATTCATTATTTCCTGCGCGACATCAAGCAGGCGGCGAATCTCCGCTTGTTCACCCATGAGTCTGTCCCTCCTGGCATGCTCTTCATCGATCTGAGCAGCATGGACCGGAATGCCGGTTGCGATGGCGCAGGACATAACGGCGCGCGGATGCGCCCTTACCGCGTTGGGCGCCCCTTACCCCGCCGACCGGGCCTAGCTCTGCGCCCGATCTTTGCCGGAGGGCGAGGCGGTTATCGACCCTCCAGCTGACCTGCGGCGTCCCGCAGAGCCTTGATCACCTCCGCTTTGTTCTGGTCGCTCAGCTTGCCCTTATCAACGATCAAGAGCAGCCCGTTCTGCTCCCGACGAATGATGCGCCCCCGAACAGCGCTGTCGTCATACAGCCCCACCACGCGATGGGTCCGGATAGGTCTCGAAAACCCTTTGACTGTAATGGTTCCCGTTTCCTCGGTTAGCACGGTGTCTTTGACGAGCGCATACGTCTCGTGAGCCAAGAGGATGCCCCCCAGATCGGCGTGCGTCTGCAGTCTGGCGGCCAGATTCACCTCGTTACCGATCACCGTGTAGTCCACGCGGTCCGCGCTGCCGAAATTACCAACAGTGCAATAGCCCGTGTTGATACCAATGCGAAGCTGAAAGACGTGCTCCTGCCCCAGCTCGCGCCACTCGGCCTGAAGCTCCCTCATGCGTCGTTGCATGGCAATGGCCATCCGCACGCAGCTCAGGGCGTCCTCTCTGGCACCTCTGCTCTCGGGATCACCGAAGAACAGCATGATCGCATCGCCGACAAACTTGTCGATGGTTGCACCGTGCTCGAGGGCAAGGGCGGACATCTCTGTCAAATACTGATTGAGAAGGCTGGTAAGCTCCTCCGATTCCAGCAGGTCGGTGGTCTCCGTGAACCCCGCGATGTCAGAAAAGAACACTGTGAGTTTCTTGCGCTTCGACGCCACTTCCACTGTTTGCTCCCCGGAAAAAATAGATCGGTAGAGTTGCGGAGAGAGATACTTCGACAGCTTCGCGGAGAGCGATTCGAGCATCTGATTCTTTTTAGTTATCAGCGCGTTGATCTCATCGGTGTGCTGCTTTGCTTCCAGAAGCGCCTGCTCCACGCGCTTGAGCTCGGTGATATCGGTAATCACGGTCACGGTGCCGCCCGCCGCTACCCGGCGCCGGGCGATTCGGTAGATACGGCCATGGGGCGTGCAGTCCTCGAAAGCTTTACCAGTTGGGTGACGCAGGCTCTTCACCCGCTCTGCAACGAGGACATCGGCGTCGCCGTCCCCGTAGTAGCCGTGCTCGGCCAGATACCGCAGGAATTCGGGATACGGCCGTCCGGGCTCAAGCAGCGTTTCGGGCACCGGGTACATCTCGGTGAACCGGTCGTTGCGCACGACGATATTCAACGCTTCATCGGTGTAGACCAGCGCACCCGGCATGTTATCGAGCGCGACGTGGAGCTGCGCTTCCTTGTGGGCTATCTGCTCTTCGGCACGCTTGAGCTCGGTGATATCGGTAATCACGGTCACGGTGCCGCCACCAGCCGCCCGCCGCCGATAGACCTCGTAGACACGTCCATCGGGCGTGTGGTCCTCGAAGGTCTTGTCGGACGGATTGCGCAGGCTCTCGACGCGCTCGGCGACAAGGGCATCGACATCACCATCTCCGTAGTAGCCGTGCTCGGCCAGATAGCGGAGGAAATGAGGGTACGGTCGTCCGGGTTCGAGCAGCTCAAGCGGTGGCTGGTAAATTTCCGAAAATCGGTCGTTGGAAACGACGATATTCAACGCTTCATCGGTGTAGACCAGCGCACCCGGCATATTGTCCAAAGCGACACGCAGCTGCGCCTCCTTATCCGCCAGCCGGCTTTCGGCCTGCTTCTGCTCCGTGATGTCCGCATAGGAGAGGAGCAGGCCCCCATGTGCAATAGGTGTGTACTCAACGCTCAGCACCCGTCCCGAGGCGAGGCTATGTTCGAGCTCATGCCGCCGACGCCTGCGCGCTCGCGCCACGCGAGACTCGACCTCGGCCTCCACGTCGCTGGCGCCGTAGTCACCGCGTTGCGCATTGAACCGATAGAGATCGGCGAGCGCCGCGCCGGCCTCACATAGATTGGCAGGATAATCACGCAGCGTACGAAACGCTTTGTTGCACGTCACCAGTTTCAGATCCCTGTCGAAGACTCCGAAACCAAGTGGCAACGCATCGACTGCGACGCGAAATAAAGGGGATGTGTCGACCGGAGTGGCCGTCGCCACCGCAGGGCCCGGGGCAACCGTCTTGACCATGGCCAGCCTCCATTACATTCGATGGAGTGAACGGCCGGCGCCCACAGAAGGCGTCAGTCGATCGTCGTCAAGGGTTCGATATATAGCACAACCTGGCAGGCACCGACACAGCTCCGGCGCGTTCCCGGCAGCGGTGGACTGCACGCCTCCGGATCCGACGGCAGGAAAGGTTCGCCTCTCAAACGTAAACCACGCACCCGTTTCGCGTCGCATGATCGATGCGGTGCAGCGTTGCGATGCTTGCTCGGGTCCCGTTGCCAGCAGTTCCACGTCAACGCAACTCCCAACCGGTGCAAAACGTCCAACGAACGTTTGCGCTTCTGGGCATCGGCGCCGGGACCGCCCCGTCGAGCTCGATGGCGTGCTCGGCTGCCGCCAGCGCCGCCGCCATGTTGGCGTCCGAACTACCCTCACGCGTGTTCTCGCGCATGCGCTGTACGCCTTGATGGCAGCGGCAAAGGGGGGGTCGCGCTCGACGCGTCAGGACGGTGCCGCGGCGGTGGCATCGTGCTCTGCGAATCGCGTATAGTCCGCGACGTTGCCGATCGTGAAATCAGCGGGCCTGCTACGGCTTTTGCTGTCGCCGGAAAATAGCGTCGCGTGTCGCGCCACGACGTTACGGCGTCCGGGTGGGAGGGACTCCGGCGGACCGCATCCGACCCAACGGCTTTCTTGGCGGAGTCCGCCCGGAGGAGGTTGAACATGAGCGACGCGGTTGGGGGTTCGGACATCAAGGCGCGAATCGAGGCGCTGCGCCTGGTCCTCCCCGCGCCGCTGGTGCTGCCCGCCGGCGTCGTTCTGCCCTTCCCGTGGGTGCGGGTGCACGGCGACCGCGCCTACGTGTCGGGCCACGCTCCCCTGGCCGCTGACGGCTCCCTGGTGGAACCGCGCGGCAAAGTGGGCGAAGCGGTGAGCATCGAACAGGCCTACGAGGCGGCACGCCACACCGGCCTCGCGATTCTGGCGAGTCTCGAGCGTGAGCTCGGCGATCTCGATCGCGTGCGTTCGTGGCTGCGCGTGTTCGGCATGGTCAATGCGGCGCCCGGATTCAACGATATGCCGGCCGTCATCAACGGCTTCACCGATCTCATCGTGGACCTCTACGGCCCCGAACGGGGCCGGCATGCCCGATCGGCGATAGGCGTAGCGGCATTGCCGTTCGACATCCCGGTTGAGATCGAAGCCGAGGTCGAGATACAGCGCTGAGCCCGTGGCGGACAGCGACGTCCAGCGCCCGGGCCGACAACACAACGACGGGGAGCACTGATGAACCTTGGTTTCTTCACCATGCCCATGCACCCGCCGCAGCGCGACTACACGCAGACGCTGAAGGAAGACCGCGAGGCGGTGATGCTCGCCGACAGGCTCGGGTTCTGTGAGGCATTCATCGGCGAGCACATCACCGACGTGTGCGAGACCATCCCCTCCTGTCTCGCCTTCATCGCGAGCGTCGCCTACCAGACCGAACAAATCAGGCTCGGCAGCGGCACGGTGAACCTGCCCAACAACCATCCGGCACAGGTGGCAGCGACGGTGGCGATGATCGACCACATGCTCCAAGGTCGCTTTGTGTTCGGCATCGGCCCGGGCGGACTGCGCTCCGACATGGAGATGTTCGGCAACCTCGACCGCGACCGCAACGCCATGTTCGTCGAGGCCATCGACCAGATACTGGCGATCTGGAACGGCACGCCTCCGTACGACCTGCGCGGTGAATTCTGGACGATCACCACCGAGCGGACACTGCTGGCCGACGTGGGCCAGGGCGTCATGCTCAAGCCCTTCCAGCAGCCACACCCACCCATCGTGGTCACCGCGATCGTCCCACACTCGAAGGGTCTGACGGCCGCGGCACGCCGCGGCTGGAAGCCGGTCACCGCCAACTTCCTGCAGCCGCCGCTCGCGGCTACTCACTGGCCGATGTACGAGCAGGGCTGCGGGCTCGGCGGGCATGCCGCCGAGCGCAGCGACTGGCGCGTGTGTCGCAGCATCTTCGTCGCCGACGATGACGCCACCGCCCATCGCTACGCGCGCAGCCGCGAGGGGCCCTACGGCTTCTACTTCTGGAATCTCATGAGCAAGCGCAGGGGACACGGCAACTTAGACATCTTCAAGCCCGATCCGACGGTGCCGGACGCTGCGTTGACGCTCGACGACGTTCTCGAGACGCTGGTCATCTGCGGCAGCGTCGCATCCGTGGTCGATCAGTTGCTCGCCCTGCGCGAGACCCTGGGGAATTTCGGCACCTTGCTTTACGCCGGCCACGACTGGGCCGATCCGGCGCTCGCCCGTCGGTCGATGGAGCTCATGGCCGAGCAGGTGATGCCTGCGGTCAACGCCGCCATCGGCTCCTCGAATCGATGAGCGGCAGCGTTGCGGCCGCCGGGACCGCCGTGCAACCGGTGGCTCGGCGGTGACCGAGCCGCCGCGGCTGCGCGCAGGGACGCAGACCTTTTGTCGACACTAGCCACCGAACGAGACTCGCCCCCATGACACGCACTTATCCCAGAGACATGCGCGGCTACGGCCGCACGCCGCCGCACGCGGCGTGGCCGCATTCGGCGCGCATCGCGGTTCAGTTCGTCATCAACTACGAGGAGGGCGGCGAGAACTGCATTCTGCACGGCGACGAGGCGTCCGAGGCGTTCCTCTCGGAGACCGTCGGCGCCATGCCGATCGCGGGTGCGCGCAACATGAACATGGAGTCGATGTACGAGTACGGCAGCCGCGCCGGCTTCTGGCGACTTCATCGCCTGTTCACCGAGCGCCAGCTGCCGGTGACGGTTTACGCGGTCGCCATGGCACTCGAGCGCCACCCCGAGGCGGCCGAGGCAATGGTCGAGGCGGACTGGGAGATCGCCAGTCACGGCTACCGATGGATCGATTACCAGCACGTGCCGGAGAAGACGGAGCGAGAGCACATGCGCCGGGCCATCGAGATTCACACGCGCATGACCGGCAGCCGGCCTTTGGGCTGGTACACCGGCCGCGTAAGTCCCAATACGCGGCGACTCGTCGTCGAGGAAGGCGGCTTTCTCTACGATGCGGACTCCTATGCCGACGACCTGCCCTACTGGGACACCGCGCACGGGCGTCCACACCTCATCATCCCCTACACGCTCGACAGCAACGACATGCGTTTCGCCACGCCACAGGGTTTCAACTCGGGCGAGCAGTTCCTCGCGTATCTGTGTGACGCGTTCGACGTTCTCTACGCCGAGGGAGAGCGCGCACCGAAGATGCTGTCGGTGGGGCTGCACTGCCGGCTCGTCGGGCGCCCCGGCCGCACCGCGGCGTTGGCTCGGTTTCTCGACCACGTGCAGCGTCATGAGCGCGTGTGGATCTGCCGCCGCGTCGACATCGCCAGACACTGGCTGGCACACCATCCCCACGAGAGCTGACCGAGGCGACGGCGGCGCTTCGGGGAAGGGGCTTGCGGGGTTCGGCTGACGGTCCTCGGTGGGAGTAGCTCGCGCCGTGGGTTGGGTGGCTGCGTGAGCAGCGTCGACACTAGTGATATCCTTTGTCTGTCGTTTCGCTGCGGCAGCGGCGGCGCAATCGGTGAAGGAGTCGATCGTGACGAAAAATGCTCGTGTAGCGGTGATCGCGGTCGGCGGCAACTCGCTGATCCTCGACGCGAGCCGCAACGGCATCGAGGACCAGTTCCAGGCGGCTGTGATGACGGCCCACCACGTCGTCGACATGGTGGAGGCGGGTTGGAACGTCGTCATCACGCACGGCAATGGTCCGCAGGTCGGCTTTGCTCTGCGCCGCTCCGAGCTGGCGCTCGCGGAGCTGCCGCCGGTGCCCATCGACTACGCAGGCGCCGATACTCAGGGCACCATCGGCTACATGTTCCAGCGTGCAATGCACAACGAGCTTCGCCGTCGCGGCATCGACCGTCGGGCCATCGCCGTCATCACTCAGGTGCTGGTGGACAGCAGCGATCCCGCATTCAGCCATCCGGCCAAGCCCATCGGCTCGTACATGGATGCGCATACGGCCGCTGCGCACGCCGAGGAGTTCGGCTGGCAGATACGCGAAGACGCGGGGCGCGGCTGGCGACGGGTCGTGGCATCCCCGCGGCCGCTGCACATCGTGGATCTGCCCGCCATCGAGCAGCTGGTCGACTCCCAGTTCATCGTAATCGCCTGCGGCGGCGGCGGCATTCCCGTCGTAGAGCGTGACGGCGATCTGGTCGGCGTCGAAGCGGTCATCGACAAGGACATGGCGTCGAGCCTGCTCGCCCGTGAGCTCGGGGCGGAGCTGTTCGTCATCTCCACCGAGGTGGAGAAAGTCGCCCTACACTTCAGACAGCCGAACCAGCGATGGCTGGATCGCATGACGGTGGGCGAAGCGCGCGCGTACACCACCGAGGGGCACTTCGCCGAAGGAAGCATGAAGCCGAAGGTGCTGGCAATGCTCGAGTTTCTGGCGCACACCGCAGGCCACGGTGTCATCACCAACCCCGCCAGCATCGGTCGCGCGCTGGCCGGCCACACCGGCACCCACATCGTGCGGGACTGAGCACTGTCCACGAGCGGCTGCGCCGCGCGCGCTACTCGAGCTCCTTCGGGGAATGCTTTGCAAACTCGCCCGTGTACGCCTTGGCGCGGGGTGGTGCGTAACCGCCGCGGCGCGAGCTCCTCAGACCGAGGCCAGCGAGTCCCTCGATGATCTTGAGCGCCGGCGCGACGCCCTCGAGCACGGGGACATCGTAGCGGCGGGTCAGCCGCGCCGCCAGATCGACCATGCCCGCACAGCCCAGCACGATTGCCTCGGCGCCGTCTTCATCGAGAGCGGCTTCGATCTCGCGGCAAATCTTTTCCTCGGCGCCGCTGCTCGGCTGCTCGAGATCCAGCACCGGCACATCCGCCGCCCGCACCTTGCGACAGCGGCGCTCGAAGCCGTAGCGATGGGCAAGGTGCTCGAGGGCCGGAATCGAACGGCTCAGCGTCGTGATGACGGAGAAGCTTCCCGCCAGTACCGAGGCCGTCTGCATGGCCGCCTGGCAAATGCCGATCACCGGCACGTCGACCAGACAACGCGCAGCGTCGACCCCGGTGTCGTCAAAACAGGCAACGATGACACCGTCGACGTCGTCGCGGTTGGCATCGATGATCTCGAGCATCGGCGGCACGGCGAAGATCTCGTCGTAATAGCCCTCGATGCTCGGCGGTCCGTAAACGGACGTAGCGCCGACGACCTCGACGTCGGGGGCGGCATAACGCCGGGCGGCCGCCACGACCTGCTCGGTCATCGACACCGTCGTGTTTGGATTCACCAGCAGAATTCGCATGGGCTCTCGCCTACATCATTCCTTTTCCCGCATCGCTGCCCCGCCTGCTGCGTCGTCGCTGTACGAGCACGATGCCGGTGAAGGCGACGAGAATAATCGTGAAGGAGATTGCCGTGGTCATGGTGCCCAGCGCGTACAGCGTCGGTGTGGTAACCGTCGTCGTCATGCCGAACACTTCGAGCGGCAGCGTATTTTGCACACCCACTGCGAGCAGCGAGCGCGAGAACTCGTCAAAGCTCAGCGTGAAGCCGAACAGCGCGACACCGATCAGGCTTGGCCCGATGATGGGCACAATGACGAACCGCAGCACCTGCCAGGGATTCGCCCCGAGGTCTCGCGCCGCTTCCTCGTAGGAACGGTCGAAGCGGTTGAACACCGCGAACATGATGAGCAGCCCGAAGGGGAGCGTCCAGGTGAGGTGCGCGCCGAGACCGGAGGTGTACCAGGTCGGCTCGAGCCCGAAGCGGTCGAACATCAGGCCGATTCCCAGGGTGATCAAGATCGAGGGTACGATCAGGCTCGCGACCGTCACGTAGAACACCAGCCCGGAGCCGAAGAATCGCTTGCGAAACGCGAGACCGGCTGCCAGCGAAAACGCCACCGTCAGCGCCATCACCGAAAAAGCCAACAGGAACGAGCGCGACAGCGACGACTTGAAATCCCCGACCCGCTGTTCCTTGAAAAGATCGAAGAACCAGTGAACCGATACCCCGTTCATCGGAAAGGTCAGCCCGCCGTCGGGCCCCTGGAACGACAGCGTGATGATCGCGACCATGGGACCGTACAGGAACAGCACGAAGACCGCGAAGAACGCCGCCAGGGCATAGAACCCGCCGCCACGCCTGTCGCCGCGCCCAGTCATCGTCAGAGCTCCTTGCGGATATTCACCGAGCGCATCAGCAGCGCTACCAAGAGCAGCACGACGGCGAGCAGAACCACGGCGTCGGCGGCTGCGGCCGGGTACTGGAGCAGAGCACGCTTGTTGTTCATGGCGACGCCTACCGAGGCGCTCTGTCCGCCCGACATCATCTGCACGGTGACGAAATCCCCCATGACCAGCGTGACGACGAAGATGGTACCGATCATTATGCCCGGGCGGCACAGCGGCACGATGACATAGAGCAGCGTCCTCCACGCTCCGGCCCCGGCGTCGTGCGCCGCCTCGATCACAGACCGATCAATGCGCATCATCGAGTTGAAGATCGGAACGACCATGAACAGCGTGTACAGATGAACGAAGGCGAGCACGACCGCGAAATCGGAGAACAGCAGCCACTCGATCGGCTCGTCGACGATGCCCAGGCCGGTGAGCGCTTTGTTGATCAATCCGTTGCGGCCGAGCACGGGTATCCAGGCGATCATGCGGATGATGTTCGACGTCCAGAACGGTATCGTGCAGACGAGGAAGAGCACGATCTGCCATCTGAGCTGCCTGACGTGGAAAGCAAGAAAATAAGCCACCGTGAAGCCGATCGTGAGCGTAAAGAACCAGCTGAGAAAAGTGAATTTGAGCGTGCTCAGATAAATCGTGTAGGTGACCGAGGACTCGAACAGCTCGACGTAGTTGGTAAAGACGAGATCCGGGATCAGCGCGAACTCCGAGTAGTCCCAGAAGCTGACCATGACGATCAGCGCGATGGGGCCGATGAGAAACAGAAGCAGCGTGGCCGCCAGAGGCAGAATCTGAAGAAAGCTGGCCATCGCGGGAGATCGCTGGGGTGAAGACAACATGGGGGCCGGCAGCCGCCAAGGCCGCCGGCCCCGAGTGACTCGCTGTCAGCTCAAGCAGCGATGAACTCGTTCCACTTCCTGACCATGTAGCGGTTCTCGTCCATCACCGAGTTCCAGCACTCGACGCGGCCCATGCGCTCGTAGAACGAGCCGCCGTCACGCACGGCGCCGGCCGACTCCATCTTGTTGCCGAACGGGTCGATGATGTCGCCCTTGGCCGGCTTGCCTTCGAACCAGTAACCCCACTCGTCCTCGGACATGTGCTGCTTGGAGGTCTCCGGCGCAGCCGAGTAGTACCCCTGCCGCATCAGCAGTCCGCCGACCCAGCCGGACAGGTACCAGTTGAGGTACTCGTAGGCCGCGTCGAGCTCGAGCCCGGAGAGGTTGGCCGACAGACCCAGCCCGCCGCCCCAGGAGCGGTAACCTTCCTTCAGCGGCTGGTAAATGCACGGAATACCCATGGAGCGGACCTTCGTCACCGCCGGCGACCACATGGACTGGATCACGACCTCGCCCGACGCCATGAGATTTACGGATTCGTCGAAGGTCTTCCAGAACGCGCGGAACTGTCCGGCCTTCTTGGCCTCCGTGAAGATCGCCATGGTTTTGTCGATCTCCTCCTTGGTCATGTTGCCCTTGTCCCCGTACTTAATCTCACCCATGGCTTCGCACACCATGGCGGCGTCCATGATGCCGATGGATGAGATGTTGAGGATCGACGCTTTGCCGCGGAACTCGGGATTCAACAACTCGGTCCAGCTCTCGATGGACCGCCCGATCAGATCGGGGCGTATCCCCAGCGTGTCGGCGTTGTAGATGGTGGGCACCATCGTGTACCAGTTGGTCATGCCCTTGGCGAACTCCTTGTCGCCGGGCTTCTCCACAAAGCTGACGGTGTGGGGTGCCGTTCCCTGCGCGATCTTGGACTCGGGCGTGAGCTTGCCGTCCTTGAAGATTCCGACGATCTGGTCGAAGTGCTTCAGCTTGCTGATGTCCATGGGCTGCATGTTTCCGGACGCCCACACCTTCTTCAGGGTGAAGTATTCGATGTCAGCGATATCGAACGCTTTCGGCTGCGTGGCGACGCGCTGTGCCGTCGAGTCCGTATCAAGCGCCGTCATCTGCAGGGTAATGCCGAGGTCCTCCTTGCATTTCTCGGCGATCTGGTTGATGTTCGAGACGCCGGTGCCAAACTGGCGCAGTGTCACGTTCTTGATGTTCTGCGCCCAGATCATCGGGAAACCACCGAGCGCGCTGGTGCCGACGATGGCTGCCGCACCGCGCTTGAGGGCGGTGCGCCTGGAGATCTTGGCGGGTTTCTCTACCTTCATGTTGTCCGAGCTCATTGCTGTCCTCCTATGGTTGTTGCCGATCGTGTTGCGGGCGCCGGCTGCGCGGAGCGTCGCTATGCAACCAGATGAATCGCCTGTTCGCTCCAGCTCGCCTGCACCAGATCGCCGATTTGCACCGGCCCTCGGAAGTACTCACTTTCATCGAGGAGCACCGAGAAGTCCTCCCCGTTCGGGAACTCGAGGTCCACTCGGACACTCGAGCCCTGATACTCGATCGCGCTGACCTCGGCGCGAAAACAGTTGGGACCGGCGCGCATGTCGCTACCGGCGGTCAGCGCGATCCGATCCGAGCGCAGCGCGACAGTGGCTCGACCCGGCTCGGGTTTCGTCTGCGCGCGTCCCTGAAAGAGAATGCCGCTCTCGGTCGCGAGCTCGAACCGCTCACCCGCGACAGGACGCAGGGTGCCGGAGAAGACGTTGTGCCCACCGATGAATCGTGCTACGAACTCCGATTGCGGCTCATTGTAGACCTCCCTCGGCGGCGCCACCTGCTCGATGTTGCCGTCGTCCATGACAACGACCAGATCGGCGACCGCCATGGCCTCCTGCTGGGAGTGGGTCACATGCAGGAACGTGATGCGCAGCTCCTGTTGC
Source organism: Arenicellales bacterium (assembly GCA_041550555.1). GTDB lineage: Bacteria > Pseudomonadota > Gammaproteobacteria > Arenicellales > JBFEOO01 > JBFEOO01. The sequence goes on along the minus strand of JBFEOO010000026.1, from coordinate 14,186 downwards.
AACCGCCGCAGCTCGGTGCGCATACGGACGCGCAGAAAGGGATCGAGCGCCGAGAGCGGCTCGTCGAGCAACAGCACCGAAGGGTTGGTGACCAGCGCGCGGGCCAGCGCGACGCGCTGCTGCTGACCGCCGGAGAGCTGTGCCGGCAGGCGGTCGCGGTAGCTCTCCATGTGAACGAGCGCCAGCAGTTGCTCGGCGCGTTCGCGGCGTTCCGCCTTCGGCGTGCCCTTCATGCGCAGGCTGAATGCGACGTTGTCCAGGCAGTTCAGATGCGGAAACAGGGCGTAGTTCTGAAACATCATCGCCGTGGGCCGGCGCGCCGGCGGGAGGCCGCCGACGTTCTCGCCGTCGATCTCCACCCGCCCGGAACTGATCTGCTCGTGCCCCGCGATCATGCGCAGGGTGGTGGTCTTGCCACAGCCCGAAGGGCCGAGCAGGCAGCAGTAAGACCCGGCCGCAATGTTCAGGTCGATCCCGTCGACGGCGGCGAAGTGGCCGTACGTCTTGACCAGGGAGCAAAGTTTCACCGCACCTTTCATAATCGACCCGCAACAGCGCAGCGCCACCCCATGCCCGGGCGTCCGCCACACGACGAAGCGCCAACTGCCTGCGTGAATTCATGCCCTGCCACCCGATGCCGGGGGCGGGCTCGAGCGGGAGATTTTATAATAATCGGCCCATGACAGTGGAAGACGGCAGCCAGCGGGGTGCGGGCCGCCCAGGCCACAAGCCGCCCCGCCGCAAGCGGGCGCCGGGGCGGCATGGCGCCGCGACGGGCATTTCCACGGCATGGCGGCCCCTTCAGGCGACTCCGGTAAACTGTCGCCTGGCGCAGATCCGTCAGCGATTCCATGTCTGAAGCAGTCTCAGAATGGCTGGAGCGGCTCGGGCTCGGCCGTTATGCCGACGCTTTTGCCGCGCACGCCATCGACGAGCAGATCCTGCCGGATCTGTCGGACACCGATCTCAAGGAGCTCGGTGTCACCGCGCTCGGTCACCGCAAGACGATCCTCAAAGCCATTGCGAGCCTCCCACGAGCACCCGCCGAGGCGGCGGGCGCCGTGGCCGATGTCGGCCGGTTGAGCGAGCCGGCCGCCGGCGATTCCGGAGCCGGTCTCGCTGCCTGGGAAAGACACCCCGGCGAGCGCAAGCCGGTTACGATGCTGTTTGCCGATGTCACGGGCTCGACCGCGCTTACCGAGAAGCTGGACGCGGAAGAGGCGCACGCCCTGCTCTACGGCGCAACACAGCGCATGTGTGCGGCCGTGGAGAACAACCGCGGCACCGTATGTCGTTTCATGGGCGACGGCGTGATGGCCATGTTCGGAGCACCGCTGGCGAGCGAGCACCATGCGATCGATGCATGTCAGGCGGCACTCGAGATGCAGGAGGCGATCCTGCACTACGCGAGCGACATCAAAGCGGCGCACGGCAGTGACGTAAAGATCCGCGTCGGGCTCCACTCCGGGGAGGTGGTCGTGCTCGAAGTCGGTGAGGGCGATAAAGTGGAGTACGACGCGTCAGGGCCCACCGTGCCGATTGCGGCGAGGATGGAGCAGGCGGCTGAGCCCGGCGCCGTCTACATCACCGGCGCCACGCGGTCGCTCGGCGAGCATAGGATTGACGCGCAGCCGCTCACTCCGCTGCGGGTGAAAGGCATCTCGGAACCTCTTCCCGTCTACGTGCTGCGGCGGGTTTGGTCGGCCGAAGAAGCGCTTTCCCGCAGAGCACGAACACCGTTCGTGGGCCGGCGGGCGGAGCTCAATCAGTTTCGAAGCGTTCTCAATACCTGCCTCGAGGAAGGTCAGGGTCAGACCGTCTATGTGCGCGGCGAACCCGGCATCGGCAAAACGCGCCTCGTCGAAGAATTTGCGCGACTGGCTGCATCGAATGGGATGGCTTGCCACCGGGGAGCGGTCCTCCACTTCGGGGCGGCTGAAGGTCAGGACGCCATCCGTGCGCTGGTGCGAAGCCTGCTCGGCATCGAGATCAGCGGTGACGAAGACAAATCCAGGACCGGCATGGAAAAGGCGATCGGGGCCGGGCTCCTCGATCCGGACCAGGAAGTCTACCTCAACGACCTGCTCGAGCTGCCGCAGCCGACGCAGCTGCGCGCTCTGTACGATGCAATGGACAACGCCACGCGCAACCAACGCAAGCGGGCGCTGCTGAGCGGCCTGGTCGCCAGCGCGAGCCTCAAGCAGCCAATCCTGATCGTCGTGGAAGATGTTCACTGGGCTGCCCCCGTCACGCTGGCATACCTGGCAGTGCTCGCGAAGGCAGTCCCCGACTGTCCAGCGTTGCTCGTCATCACCGCGCGTGTGGAGAGCGACCCGCTCGATCAGACGTGGCGAAGCGGCACAGAGGGCAGTCCCTTCATCACCATCGATCTCGGGCCGCTCCGAGAACGAGAGTCGATCGAGCTCATCAGCGAGTTCCTCGATGCGAACGATCCGGCGGCCGGTGATTACCTCGAGCGCGCCTCCGGGAATCCATTCTTTCTGGAGCAGCTTCTGCAGAACGCTCGGGAAGGTTCCGCGGCGAGCCTGCCCGACTCCATCCAGAGCTTGGTGCTCGCGCGGATAGACCGACTTGCGGCTCAGAGCAAGCGGGCGCTGCAGGCGGCTTCCGTGCTCGGCCAGCGCTTCGAGACGCACGCCCTGCATCACCTGCTCGAGAGCGAAGCAACGGATTACCGAGAGCTCGAAACGCACAATCTGATACGGCGGGACGGGGAGACGTACCAGTTCGCGCACGCGTTGATTCAGGAGGGCGTGTACGGGTCGCTTCTCAAACGTCAGCGCGAAGAACTTCATCGTAAAGCTGCCCGGTGGTATGCAGATACCGATCGAATTCTGCATGCCGAACATCTGGCCAACGCCGGCGACGAGGCCGCGGCGGGCGCATATTTCGAAGCCGCTCAGGAACAGGCCGCAGCCTATCGTTTTCAGCGCGCGCTCGATTTGGCCGAGCGCGGCTTGGCTCGCGCGACAGATCTCGACAGGCACAGACTGACGTGTTTGAAGGGAGAACTGTTGCGCGATCTCGGCAAAGTTCAATCTTCTATCGCGGTGTACCAGGAAGCGCTCGAGGGTGCCGGCGATGACACTCAGCGATTCGATGCGTGGATGGGGCTCGCCGCCGGAAAACGTGTGATGACGGACTACCCGGCAGCTCTCGATCTGATTAGCAAGGCGGAGCAGGCGGCAACGGCTCATCACCTCGACTCCAAGCTGGCGCGACTGCACCATTTGCGGGGCAATCTGTATTTCTCCGTCGGCCGCGCCGAGGACTGCCGCAACGCCCATCTGCTTGCCCTGCAGCTCGCGGAGCAGTCGGGGGCTGCCGAGGACGAAGCGCGCGCGCTCGGCGGGCTGGGCGATGCGGAGTACGCCCGCGGTCGCATGAAGACGGCCCACGACTACTATGCCCGTTGCATCGACCGATCTCGCGAGCACGGATTTGGCCGCATCGAGGTCGCCCACCTTGGCCAGCTTGGCTTCACGCGCATGTACTCCGGCGATTGGCGCGGCGCCAAGGCCATAGGCCTTGCGGCGCTCGATGTGGCCAAGAAAATCGGCGACCGCCGGGTGGAAATGAACGCTCGCGGCTGCGTATGCGTCTCGATCGTCGATCTGGACGAGTATCCGCTGCTCGAGCAACATGCGGACAGCCAATTGGTCGCGGCCCGCGCGATCAACGCCCGGGCATGGGAACCAGTCGGCCTCTGCTGGAAGGCGCTGGCTCTGAAAGCAGGGGGGCGTCATGCCGAGGCCCGGAGCTGTTTGATGCAGGCGGTGTCCATCACGCGTGATGTGGGCCGCGCGTTCAATGCGGGACGCGTTTTCGGCGCCGTGGCGTTCGTGATGGCCGACGATGACGCCGCCCGAGAAGCAGCGCTCGAGGAAGGAGAGAGCTCTCTGCGTGAAAGCGCCGTCAGTCACAACTATTTTTGGTTCTACCGCTTCGCCATGGACGCGCTGCTCAGCGTTGGCGCGTGGGACCGGGTGGAACGATGCGCCGCCGAGCTCGAGGAGTACACCCGCGGCGAACCCCTTCCCTGGACTGCTTTCTTCATTGCTCGCGGCCGAGCGCTCGCCCGCTTCGGCCGAGGTCAACGCGATGATGCGATCATGCACGAGATTCGGCGCCTGCACGTCGAAGGCGAGCGCGCCGGGCTCAAGGGTCCGCTGCCCGCGCTGGAGCAAGCGCTGGCGACGTCGTAGATCCAGAATCTATTCGCTGCGAGCCTCTTTCATCGGCGTCTCGAGGACCGAAGCGCTGCGGCCTCGACGACCGCATCGCAGCCCCAGCGTCTCGCCCGGCGAAGAAGGCCGGCATCGATTAGACGTCCCCGCCGATGGACGGGCCGCCGGTCGAGCGTGACCTAATCGCGGAAACCTCTTCTGGAAGGGGCTCGCGACGCGCAAGGGAACATCTTCCGCGCCCGCCGGCCGAGGCCCACTGGACGGCGTGGCGGCCTGCTATAATGCGCTTTCGTTCGTTCTCGTATACCTATTGACGGAGGCGCCTCCATGAAGCTCTACATGCACCCGGTGTCGACGGCAAGTCGGCCGGTCCGACTCTTTATTGCCGAAAGCGGGATCGAGGTCGAGGAGCAGGTCGTCGACCTGATGAAGGGCGAACATTACCAGGAACCTTTCGCCTCGATGAATCCGAACAAGCTCGTGCCCGTGCTCGAGGACGGCGACCTGCGTATTACCGAAAGCTCGGCAATACTGAAATACCTGGCAGACAAGATAGACTCGGACGCATATCCGAAGGATCCCGGGCAACGAGCCAAAGTCAACGAGGTGATGGATTGGTTCAACACCAATTTCTATCGCGACTTCGGTTACAACCTTATCTATCCTCAGGTCTTCCCGCACCACCGCCGGCCGAGCGAAGAGAGCCAGGCGGCGACCGTCAAATGGGGCAAGGAGCGGTCCGAACGGTGGCTGCAAATACTCAACGATCACTGGATCGGCCCCGACAAGCTGTACCTGTGTGGTGACCGTATCACCATTGCGGACTACTTCGGCGTGGCACTGGTGACGCTCGGGGAGCTGATCCGCTGCGACTTTTCGCCCTATCCCAATGTCGAGCGCTGGGTCGCGAACCTGAAGGGGCTCAAGAGCTGGGCCGCGGTCAACGAGGTGTTCTACGGCTATGCCGACTCGATCAAGAACACACCTTTCGATGCCGTCTGAGGCACCAGCGGCGCCGGACGGACGCACGCGCGCACACGTCGACACCTGATACGCCCGGAGCTTCAAACCATGATCAAAGGCCTTCATCACAACGCTTACCGGTGCCGGGATTCCGAGGAAACCCGCCGGTTCTACGAGGAATTTCTTGGCCTTCGGCTCGCCGGCACGCTTGAGATCAAAGAGACGAAGAGCGGTCGCAAGACCAACACGCTGCACACGTTCTACGAGTTGGACGACGGCTCATACCTGGCGTTCTTCGAGGCGCCTGACATGCCGTTCGAGTTCAAGTCTCAGCACGACTACGACCTGCACATCGCTCTGGAGGTCGAGCCCGGGGTGCTGCAGCCGATGATGGACAAGGGTCGCGCGGCGGGCATCGAGACCCGCGGCATCTCCGACCACAGATTTATCGACTCGATCTATTTTCGCGACCCGAACGGCTATGTCATCGAGCTCACCGCCAAGCGCGACGATCACGACGAGGCCATGGATCCGTCGAAAAACGGTGCACGTGCCAAGCTCGACGCGTGGCAGGCGGCGAAAGCGGCACAGGGCTGATGACGGGACGACGCTCGACGCGATCATCGAAGCACGGGCAGCCGTCAGCGGCACCGCGGTAGGCTGCTCCGCGCATCACTGGCTCTCGACCGTGCCCGGCTCTTCGTCCCTTCCTTGACGGGCCGTCAGTGATGGGGCTCGCGCAGGTGCACGATGGCCCGGCGTTGACGCAGCTCTACGACGCCACCCCCCGACGAGGCCCGCATCGCGGCCCGCCGTCTTGTCGCCACCTCCCCCTTCGCGGGGGATTCAATACGGTGGCGATACGGCGTACAGCCGCTGTCACCGCGCCGACGCCTGCCGGCAGCCGGTGCTGCGCAAAGCGGTGGCGTCGTGGTCGTCCGCGAGCGATCGCCTCTGATTCTCGCGCACCGCGGACGTCGGCGTCGGGCGCCCGTGTTCTCGAGACGGTGTTTCTTTGACGGAGATCAGAGCCGCCCCAAGGCAATGCATGTTATCGAGAAAAGCATTGAAACGTCGGCAACGAGAAAGACACGTGTCGGCGGTGGCATCGCCGCCTCACCGCAAATGTCGAAAAAAAGAGCGGCGTCCTTCATCGGGCGACTGTGCACCGAAGCGCAAAGGGAACGGTGTCCGGGAGCGAGGGACATCCGAGGCGTTCGCTTCGGCGCGCTCTCGGTGGCCCCGATCGCGCACCGCGCACAGCGGCTCGTATTCGGTCAGATAGAGGTGAGTCATGGTCGATATCCATCCCAAGAACCCGATGTCAATGTGCCCGATGGCCTCGATGTGCAAGGGCGTGGCGGACAAGCCCCCTTCTCTGCTGCTTCTCATGATGCCCGGGCTGGTTCTTATCGTCGTCGGCATCGTAATCCTGGTAGAGCCAAAGGTCCTCGTCTGGCTCGTAGCCGTTCTTGCAATCGCCCTGGGCGTCGCGCTGTTGATGATGGCCGCCTGGTTTCGTCGGATGGCTGAGCAGTTTCAAAGCGCCCACCAGTCACCCTGAACGCCGGACCGGCCCGGCGGTTCGGCACAGCCCTGCCCGGACAAGCGGCTGGCCCTTCAACGGCACAGCCGCACAGCACGGCAGCGTCCGGGCTGTGCGGCTGCGAACGTCGATGCGGGCGTGGGCTGATGCGGGATGGGGTCGATCGATTTTGGTTGTGAGCGCGCTACAGCTTGCCGAGGCGACGATTGCCACGCCCCTCTACGCTGCCAAGCCGGCTATTCAGCCGCGGGAAGCGTGGACCCGGAACGCATGATCGATAGAATGTGCGGTCCCGGCGCCCGACCCTCGGCGCGGACGTAGCTGGGATGATCACTGAGTCGATTCGCAGTTTTCTGCAGAAGGAAACAGCGGGAGGAATCCTGCTCATGGCCACGGCCGTACTGGCGATGATCTGCGCCAACTCCCCGCTGGCACCCTACTACGACAAACTTCTGAGCATTACCGGCGAGATACGGATCGAGGATTTCAGCATTGCAAAACCGGCGCTCCTGTGGATCAACGACCTGTGGATGGCGATTTTCTTCTTCCTGGTCGGCCTGGAGCTGAAGCGGGAACTCGTCGAAGGCGAGCTGTCCGACAGATCGCAGTTGGTGCTGCCGGTCGCCGGTGCGATCGGCGGCATGGCCGTACCGGCAGCGGTTTATGTGGCGTTGAACTGGAACGACCCTGTCGCCATGAACGGCTGGGCGATACCCGCCGCTACCGACATCGCTTTCGCCTTGGGGGTGCTGGCCCTGCTGGGCAGCCGCGTGCCGCTCTCGCTCAAGATATTCCTGACCTCTCTGGCCATCATTGACGACATCGGCGCCATTGTAATCATCGCCCTGTTCTTCAGCGGAACGCTCTCGACGATTTCCCTGGCAGCAGCGAGCATCTGCGTGATCGTGCTTTTCGTGTTGAACCGGCGGGGCGTATCAGATCTGCCCAGCTATCTGTTCGTGGGCCTGATACTATGGCTGGCCGTTCTCAAGTCCGGCGTTCACGCCACCCTGGCCGGTGTCGTGCTAGCGCTCTTCATTCCCCTGCGCGATCCGAAGAATCCGGACTTCTCGCCGGCCAAGTACATGGAGCACTCGCTTCACCCGATCGTCGCCTTCTTTATTCTGCCGGTGTTCGCTTTTGCCAATGCCGGCGTCCCTCTGGGCGGGATCTCGTTGTCGACCCTGCTCGAGCCGGTTCCGCTGGGCATAGCCGCGGGACTGCTCATCGGCAAACAGCTCGGGATCTTTCTCTTGTGCTGGGCGGTGCTTCGACTGGGATGGGCGCGCTTGCCCGAAGGCATCGAGCTGCGGACGCTCTACGGGGCGGGGATTCTGTGCGGCATCGGATTCACCATGAGCCTCTTTATTGGCGGGCTGGCATTCGAACAAGTAGGCGCCGGCAACATCATGGATGACAGACTGGGGATCCTCTCGGGGTCCCTGCTCTCGGGCGTCGTAGGCTACTTTTACCTTCGGGCAGCGCTTGCCAGGAAATAGCGGTTGGCCGCGGAGAACGCCGAATACCGTTTGGCGCCGACCGCTGCAGCGCGCACAGCGCCGGCCCGGGTGGAATACACGATCTCGCGCCGGCTCATCCACTCACCATCGCGCCCATCGGCGATCGCGCCCCGCCCACCGTCGAAAATGAGCATCTGCACGCGTATCATGCGCGCCATGCGCCGGGGGACAAAACGATGCGTGCTCTCCAGGCACCGCTGCTGGTCCTGTTGCTGAACGCTGCCTTGGTTGCGTGCACCACCACGAGCTCGCACCAGGCAGGTGGCGCGCCATCGGTCAGCGCCTAACAAACCAACCCGGCACCGATCAGCCGAAGACCGTCTTTTGAAAGATACGAGCGCAGCAACTGATCGTCCACCGTTACGGTGGACCCGCATTGAACGGGCATCTGCCACGACATTCCGCCGAAATGCGCTTCCGCTGTTGCGGGATCCGTCTTGTCTTCACACTCCCCGAGGCGTACCCACAGGAGCCCGTCGTCGAACTACGTTCCGACCGGGTCGGTTCCGGCTCTTTCTCCTTAGGAGAGATCGATGCTCTACCGATCACTTAAGCGGCTGATCTCCCTGGCCCGGTGGCTCTTCTTCGAGCGCATCACCGCGCGCGGCCATCCTCGAGAAACGGGACCCCTGGTGATCGTGGCACCTCATCCCTACTCGGTAATGGATCCCATTCTGGTGGCCTTCGCATATGGGCGTGAGGTCGACATCGTCGCCAAAGCGCCGCTGTTCGGTCCTCGCGAGCGCGACATGGCAATGCTTCCCTCATGGAAGCGCCCCTTGATACGCATGCAACGGCACTTGCTGCGCACCATGCGAATGCATCCCATCCACCGCGAAGTGGACGGCGCGACCGCATCCGACATGAAGCTCAATCTGAAGAAGCTGGACGAACTCGCCGATGTGGTGGCCACAGGCGGGTGCGTGCTGATCTTCGCTGAAGGTCAGAGCGATCGCCCGCGCCGGGTCATCGACGATATTCTCGACGGCCCGGCGCGTATCGCCTTGAACGCGTTTCCCAAACTGACAGGCCATGCTCGCCGGGAAGACGTCGCGATACAGGTCGTTGGACTGGATTACGCCGATTTTCGTGATCCATTTCAGTCCACGGTCACTTTGAACTTTCTCGAGCCATTCTCGATTGCGCAGCACGGCTTCGGCGAAAAGGCGAATGGACGGAGCAAGCGCAACGCCTACGCGGCCGTCACCGCCCTTATCCACGACAAGATGCGCGAATCGATCGCAGAGGTCAGCGGCGAGCATGCCGCATTGATCGAGGGTGTTCAGAATTTCTATCGAGGGGATTTTCCGGACGATCACCAGCGCATCAATCTTGCAGCGGCTTACGTCAACGCGTTCGATCCCCAAGATCGAACCAGGATTGCGGGGCTGTCGGCCGATCTCGAGCGGTACTTCGCGCTGCGGCGCGAGCTGCATATGCGGACGGGCGAAGAGCGTGAGCCCCTGGCCCCCAAATTGCCGCGCCTGCTTTACTGGCCTTTTGCCTGGATGGGGTTTCTGCTGCACTACGTGCCGTACTGGCTCACGCGCAGGCAGATCCGGGTGGATAACACTCACCCGGCATCTCTGGGATACGCCAAGTTCGCACACGGCGTGAAGAATGTCGGAATGTGGTACGCCGTTCTCGTCTTTGCGGCCATCGTCATTGCGCAACTGCTGTCGTTTCCCGCTGCCTTGGAGTTCGGTGTCGCTGTGATCGCGCTCGCCGCCGTCGCGCTGCTCGGCCTGGTCGCCGTCAAATACCTGCGTCTCGCGAACGCGGTGGCCTGGCCGCTGACGCTGCGTCCCAAGTACTTCCGCTTTCGGCGACTGTCGCGATCGATCCATGCGCGCTTGGAGGAGGCGCGTCTACAAGCCGAAGCCAGGATGCGGGCGTCGGCCTGACGGGACCCCGGAGACCATCGGTGCCGCTCGACCCGGGCGCACACCCGTCGAGGCGCGCCCTGCCGGCCACCGCTGCGCGCGCAGTCGTCGGTGTGCTGTGGCGCAGACACCCCCGGGCAAACTGCTGCGTCAACGTCTTCGAGTGCATTCGTCGCCGATGCCTGCTCGGGGCCGCCCGGTTCGGGCACCGGCCTGCTTCGGACGCCGCTCTTGCGCCCGATAAATCGTCACGCCGGTCTGAGCGCCGTCTCAGCCCGTAGACGACTGCCCGGCCGATCCCCCGCCGCGGGGCACGACCAGGGACGACCGCCACGGATTCGGCACTGCCGCCCGACCCCTCGTCGCGCGGCGCAGAGGCCGCTGGGCCCTGCGGGCGGCTGCCGCTGCGCACCGCTACGGCGGCGAGTCGACGGCGTAGCGCAATCATTCGTCTCGGCTGGCCGGGTGCAGCAGAATGCGCCGCCGACAGCCGGGCTTGTCGTCGTCTTTGCCCTCAACAGGATCGCGCTGTCTTGTTATCAACCTGCAACTGGGGGCAGAATGCATCGTCACGCGAATGACTCTCGTGCTAACCGGACCTGTCGCCGAGGACAATACATTGGTTAAGGCCCTGCGCCATCGCCGCTCCGCGTGGAGCTGAAGTTGCGATCTACCGACATCGAGGCCGGCAACGGAGAAGGCGCGTTCGAGTTGACGGCGGACAGTGCGGGTGCAGACGGGAGCTGATGTGTCAGTAGAGGCAAAATATCCAGCAGCGCTGCGCCTGATTCACTGGCTGATGGCCCTCTTCGTGTTCGTCCAGGCCGGCCTGGGCATGGCCATGCCGGAAGACGGCGAGGCGGATCAGCAGGCAACGGAGCTGCTGGTGTGGCACGTCTGGGTGGGTCTCGGGCTGCTGGCCACGGCCGTGGTGCGCGTGCTGGTGCGGCTCAGCGCAGACGTGCCGGCGCTACCGGCAGGCCTGCCCCGCTGGCAGCGAGCGGCCGCACGGATCAACCACGTCTTGCTCTACGTGCTGATGTTCGTGGTTCCGGTGCTCGGCTACCTCGCTGTCAGCCGCGACGCCACCGTGCTGTCCGCCTTGGGTCTGCCACGTGCGCTCGAGGCCAGCCCGGAGCTCTACGATGCACTGCGCGAGTGGCATGGAAGCCTTGCCTTCACTCTGCTCGCCTTGGTGCTGATCCACGCCGCCGCTGCGCTGAAACATCGTTTCCTCGACGACCCACGTAATGACGTGCTGCGCAGAATGGTGTAGCGCTCCCGCCTGCAGCGCACCGTCTAGCCGAAACAGCCGATAAGCCAATCCGTTCGCCGTGCTTGTATCAAGCCGCGATCATCGCAGCTTGACGGCAAGGTCGAGAGATGACAGCGCTTCCGACCAGGACGAGCGCTGTCAGCTGCTCAGCTATGTTGAGAAGTAGGATTCGAACGAGAATATCGCCTCCATGCAGCGCATTTTCGAGATATCACAGCCACATGGCACTCGGGCAGGGGAAAAACACCTCATGAAGCTCTTCGCGAGCGACTACAATGGATTTTTTTACTGCGGACGCTTTCGAGCAATTCTCGGCGAGGACGGCTGGCGCTATGCTGGCGGTCGCCGCCAGACGGCAGCGCGGCCGATCATGTGTCGTGGCGCCGGTACGCACGATACGAAGGATCTCGTGTCCTCAATCACAATCTGGCCACCGCGACGAAGTCACCACACTGCCTGCATCCTCCTACGCAAAGATCGATGTCCCGGCTGGTTGTGATGAGCTATCCCCAGCGCCTCGGCAGGATGAGGTAACCTCGGGGCCCTAACACCGCCGATGGGCCTGACAAATATTGTTTGAAACCGATTTGATCATCTCAGCGTCGCAAAAATTCCTCCGTCAACGGAAATGTCCCCAACGCGCCCGCTCACATTCATTTGGTCAGCGCTCTCGCCTGATTCGAGAAAACGGATCAAACGGACCTTTTTCTGCACCATCCTGCGCAAAGAACCGGTCCATTTTCTTCACTGTTCCAAGACCGGTGGAACAGCCCTTCGGGTAGCTCTTCGTCAATACCCATATACTCGAAAGTATTTTCTGGCGCTCCATGGGCATTCGGAGAAACTGAGGAATATCCCGTCGGGAGAGAAAGTGGTGATTTTTGTCCGAGATCCGGTCACCCGTTTCGTAAGCGGATTCTATTCTCGGTTTCGGCGCGGGATGCCGCGCCACAATATCCCGTGGACGCCGGACGAAGCCAAAGCCTTCGCAGATTTTAGCTCGCCTAACGAGCTCGCCTTAGCGCTCGACTCCGGTTGCCGGACAAGGCGGCACCGCGCAGTCACGGCCATGCAAAGCATAGGCCACGTAAACGCATCGTACTGGGATTGGTTCGGAGACAAAAGCTATTTCGCTTCTCGTCGTGAAGACCTCTTTTTCATAGGGTTTCAAGAAACCCTGAGCACTGATTTCGAAGTATTGAAAGCGAAATTGGGTTTGCCACGCGCAGCTACGCTGCCCACGGATGATCGTCAATCGCACAGAACGCCGCCGCAATTTGACATCCGGTTGGAAGAAAGGGCGATCAACAATCTCCGAAAATGGTATGCCCGAGACTATGAGTTCATACGGCTATGCGAGCGAATCGCTGGGCGCAAAATGAATCCGATTCGCCGCGCTCCGGGCTTTTTGGATACTGATCTGACGCACGCACGCCTCTGATGTTCCCGGGTGTTCGTGCACAGGAGGAAGCGGAGCGAGGCCGTCTCCCGTCGCGCAGCAGAACCAACGCGGCGCGGCGGCTTCTAACGGCAAGATCTCGATAGCGTATCACGCGAGTTGAATGTGCCGGCGGCGCGGTTGTCGCAATTCTGGCAGTCGTTGCTGACCACAGAGCAATGGCGTCCGAGGCGTCGCGAGGCAGATGCCTGCTTTGGCGAATTCATACGACCCACCCCCGGCGTCACGCCTCGACCAGCGACACCAGACGATCAAGGAATGGAATCTGGCCGCTCACGATGATATTCCGCGCTTTCCTGACGTCGAACCATTCGGCACGATCGATTTCAGGGAACTCCTGGATTCGACCGGAGCCTCTCGGCCATTCCATCTGAAACGTATTGCTGACTGCCCGGGCGGGATCGAGATCGCCCTCCGCGGCCCAGACCGTCAATCGCTTTCCGCCCGGCTGACGTTGCTCACCGAGGTCGACGAAACGTTCAGCGGGCACCGCCAGACCGATCTCCTCTTCGAACTCCCGCAGCGCGGCAGCGAACGGATCGTCCCCCGCGTTGTACTCCCCTTTGGGAATCGACCAGGCACCGGCGTCCTTCGCCGACCAGAACGGTCCGCCCATGTGCCCGAGCAGGACCTCTACACGGCCGTGCTTTCTTCGGTAGAGCACTACCCCAGCACTCAATCTGGTGGCCATCTCCCGAAAACCGCGACCCGGTTGGTTCTCTCTGCTGCCCCGGTTAGCGCACCCGCCCCGGACGACACTTCGCCTGGTTCGACGGATCGATCGGCGAGTCGAGCCGATCGCGCACCGGCTGAGCGACGTGCCAGGGCGTCTCGCAGAAGATCTCGAAGCGATTGCCCTGCGGGTCGCGAAAATAAACCGACCAGGTAGTGCCGTGAGAAACGGCCTCGGGCCTGGCAAAGCGCTGCTCCCGAAGCTGGCCGTGGATCCGACGGAGATCGTTCAGACTCGGCGCCCGAAAAGCCAGATGATCCAGAGCCCCTGCCCTGTTTTCCACAGCATCGGCCCGCGCGAGGACGATCTGGTGATGTTCCTGGGGATCGCGGCTCAGGAACACCATGGTCTCGCTGCGATCGGTGACCAGGAAGCCGAGCACGCGGGTGAAGAACTGCTCCATGGCCTTCAAGTCTCGGACCCGAAGCTCGGTGTGACTGAGTGTCAGAATGCCGAGATCTGTGCATGGGCGCTACACTGCTGCAGTGAGAACGATGGTAAGCGGGAGCGCCGTGTGGTCACTGCCCTGAGCGAGCCTGCGGTCTCTCCCCGGCCTGAGCGTCGACACCCATGCGCGCCTCCGGACGTAGCGTGCCCT
>JBFEOO010000025.1:0-46043 GCA_041550555.1 Arenicellales bacterium | reverse complement strand
GAGTGCGGCCGCTCGCGCCGTCGCTACGAGCTCGTCGGCAGACGACCTCAATGACATGAGAGGAAGACAATGAAATCGCATGCGCGCGTCGTCGTCATCGGTGGTGGGATCATGGGGGTGGGCCTGCTCTACCATCTGACCGAGGAGGGCTGGACGGACGTCGTGCTCTGCGAGAAAGGAGAGCTCACGTCCGGCTCGACCTGGCACGCGGCGGGTCTGATTCCCAACTTCATCGCCGATCTCAACATGGCCAAGATCCACGAGTACGGCATCGGACTGTATCAGCGGCTCGAGGCGGAGACCGGGCAGGCAACCGGGTGGCACGGCTGCGGCGCCATCCGGCTGGCGCTCAGCGATGACCAGGTGGACTGGTACCGCCACGTGCAGGGACTGCTCGATTGCATAGGCGTCGAATGCCACCTCGTCGGCCCGGACGAGATCAGGCGACTGCATCCATTGCTCGACACCGAGGACGTCCTGCTCGGCGCCTACACGCCGAACGACGGCCATACGGATCCCGCGAGCACGACCAACGCCATGGCGATCGGTGCCCGCGCGGGCGGTGCGGAAATCTACCGTCACAACCGCGTGCTGGCCATCACGCAGCGCCCCGGCGGTGAGTGGGAGGTGGTCACCGAGCAGGGCAGCATCGTCTGCGAGCACGTGGTCAACGCCGCGGGCAGCTTTGCGGTGCAGGTGGGCGAGATGGTCGGCCTCGCGGTGCCGGTCGTGAACATGGTCCATCAGTACCTCGTCACGGAGAACCTGCCCGAGGTCGCGGCGTTGGCGAGCGAGCCGCCGGTGGTGCGCGACCCGCGCGCCTCGTGCTACTACCGCCAGGAGCAGGAGGGTCTGCTGATCGGCCCCTACGAGATGGAGCATGCAAAGCCGTGGGGGCTCGAGGGCATAGACTGGCGCTTCGACATGGAGCTGCTGCCCCCCGACATCGACCGCCTGCAGAGCTCCCTCGACAGCGCCATGAGGCGCATCCCGGCTTTCGCCAGGGCGGGGATCAAACGGGTCGTCAGCGGCCCGATCACCCACACCCCCGACGGCAACTTCTTGCTGGGACCGGCGCCGGGGCTGCGCAACGTCTGGATGAGCTGCGGAGCCAGCATCGGCATCACGCAGGGCGCCGGTGCCGGCAAGTATCTGGCGCAGTGGATGGTGCACGGGCAGACTGAGATCAATATGCTCGGCTTCGACCCACGCCGATACGGGAACTGGGCGATGGGCCGTTACTGTGTGGAGAAGTCCATCGACGAGTACCAGCAGATGTACCAGGTCCACTATCCGGGGGAGTTCCGCGAGGCCGGCCGACCGGTGAAGACCACGCCGATCCACCACGAGCTTGCGGCACGGGGCGCCGTCTTCGCGGAAACCTTCGGCTGGGAGCGGCCCAAGTGGTTCGCGCGCGACGGCGAGACCGAGCACTACAGCTTCCGCCGCAGCAATTGCTTCGATGCAGTCGCTGCGGAATGCCGGGCGGTGCGCGAAGGCTGCGGCCTGCTCGATCTCAGCGCGTTCTCGAAGTACGACATCACCGGAGCGCGTGCGACCGCCTTCCTCGATCGGCTCTGCGCCAACGGCCTGCCGCGCCGCGACGGCGGTATCGTGCTCACGCACATGCTCGGCGAGTCGGGTGGCATCGAGTGCGAAGCGACGCTCACGCGGCTCGGCCCCGAGCGTTACTACATGCTGTCGGCCGCAATCGCCGAGCTGCATGATCTCGACTGGCTGCGGCAGCACCTGGGTGAGCAAGACGCAGCAATCACCAACGTCACCGCAGACTACGGCTGTCTGGTGGTGGCGGGCCCGCGCTCGCGCGACGTGCTCGCGAAGCTCACCGATGCCGGGCTCGGCAACGACAGCTTCCCCTGGATGAGCGGCAGGGAGATCGAGGTCGCCGGCGTGCCCACTCGGGCGCTGCGGCTCTCCTACGTTGGCGAGCTCGGCTGGGAGCTGCACCACCGCATGGAGCACATGGCGATGCTCTACGACGCGATCATCGACGCGGGCCGGGAATACGACATCACCCATTTCGGGCTCTACGCCGTCAACGCCATGCGCATGGAGAAGGCGTACCGCGCGTGGGGAAGTGAGCTGACCACCGAGATCACGCCCATCGAAGCGGGTCTCGAGCGCTTCGTGCGTCTCGACAAGCCCTTCATCGGCCGCGACGCCGTGCTGCGCCGCCAACGCGACGGCCTCGACACCCGACTCGTGTACCTGGCCCTGGAGGCCGGTGACGCCGACGCCCTCGGCAACGAGCCGGTCTACGACGGCAAGCGGATAATCGGTCTCACCACCAGCGGCGCGTACGGCCACACGGTCGAACAGAGCCTCGCCTTTGCCTACGTAGAGCCGGGCTACGCAGCGCCCGGTACCCGCCTCGAGATCGCTGTGCTCGGTGAGCGCCGACGCGCAGCGGTCCTGGCCGAGCCGGCGTACGACCCGCGCAACGAACGATTGCGCGCGTAGCCCCCGGTGGTGGCTTGGCGATTCACTCCGTTTTCTCGTGTTGCTCGTGCAGACGGGTAATGCTGCGCAGCGTGCGCTTTACTTCGGCGTCGTCGAGCGGCGGTCGGCATCGAGCACGGTTCCAGCACAGCACGAGCTCCAGGACGACTTCCGGGTCGACGCCGTGCCACAAGAGGTGCCCGCAAAGCGATGCCAGTGTGTCGTTGCGCTCCCCCTCCGCCACACCGTGGCGCAGGAGCTTGCGCCAGTAGCGGGGCGCATGCCCCCCATGGCGCTGCGCATCGCCGGCGCGCGCCCCCAGCCAGCGCGGTAACGGCGCCGGCGGCAGCTCGTCGGGGGCGCATCCGCTCGCCCACCGATAGCGGCGGCCACTGGGATGGCGCGAAGGCGGCGCGACGATGCATCCGCCGTCGCCGCGCAGGTCGATGCCCGGCGCGATGCCGACCCGATTGCGAACCACGCCGCCGGGATGCGCGAAGTAGAGGTGGCGGCCGCCGCCACCGCTCACCGCCTCCAGCGTCTTCGGCAGCTGCCCGTGTTCACCCTCGAGATCACGCAGGCTTTCCGCGCCGCCGTGGCGCGGGTCGACGTCGAGCACGACCAGCCCGGAAATCGCGCCCGTCACGATACCGACATTGCCGGCAGGCCAGCGGCGGAACCACTCGCGCAGCGCCGGCTCGGCGGCGCGCACGCTCTGGTAGTCCTGCCATCGAATCGCAGGGCGCTTGTCGCGCTCCAGCATGGGGATGACTGACCAGCCACGGCGCAGATAATCGAGGGCAGCCTGCTGGCACTCACTTTCGGTCATCGGTCACGCATCGCCCCGCCGCTCGCTGCTCGGCGCCCTACCCCGAACGCCCTCGAGCCGCCGAGCGGACTATCGTGGACGATATCGCTCGAATCTTCGCCCGTCCAGAGCGATGGTCTGGCGGCGACGCCGCCGGGCCCGGCCCGTCGCACCGTCTCGTCCGGCCGTGACCACAGCGCGGTTGCACAGACTCCGACCGACCATCGTATAGTGCGACGTTGAGAACGGTACGCCGGGAGGTGGCGCATGAACTTCGAGGTCATTCTTACCTGCGCGGTGACGGGCGCCGGCGACACTGTCGCAAAGCATCCCGCCATCCCGGTGACCCCGGCGGAGATCGCGACCGCCGCCATCGATGCAGCCAAAGCGGGGGCGTCGGTGGCGCATTGCCACGTCAGGGACCCCGCCACCGGCAAGGGCGCGCGCGACCCCGCCCTGTTTCGTGAGGTGGTCGATCGAATCCGCGACAGCGACACCGACGTCGTCATCAACCTGACGACGGGGATGGGCGGAACCTGGATCGTCGATGACGACAACCTGCACGCACCGGCGCCAGGGTCGGATTTCGCTGCTCCGGAGGAACGGGTTCAACATGTGGTGGATCTCCTGCCCGAGATATGCAGCCTCGACTGCGGGACGATGAACTTCGGCGACGGCAATGACATCGAGATCAACACACCGAATCATTTGCGGCGTGCCGCCGCCATCATTCGCGACTGCGGCGTCAAGGCCGAGCTCGAGGTGTTCGATGTCGGGCAGGTGGTGTTCGCCGGCAAGCTTGTCGCGGAAGGACTCGTCAACGGCGATCCCCTTTATCAGATCTGTCTCGGCATCCCTGGTGGCGCGCCGGCCGACACCGCCACCATGAAGGCCATGGTGGACATGCTGCCCGCCAACGCCCATTGGGCCGGATTCGGGATATCGCGCATGGAGATGCCGATGGTCGCTCAGGCAGTGCTTCTCGGCGGGCACTGCCGAGTTGGCCTCGAGGACAACCTCTACCTGGAGAAGGGCGTCTTCGCCAGCAACGCGCAGCTCGTCGAGAAGGCGACCGCCATCATCGAATTGCTGGGCGCACGGGTGCTGTCTCCGCAGCAGACCCGGGAGCGGCTCGGACTGCGCCGTCGCCGTTGAGCGTCGGATACGATGTGTCTGGCCGAGCGCCCCGCGCCCGGCGCGACCGGAATGCCGGCCGCACGCGGAGCCGGCCGGCTCGGTAGAAGCGTGGCGGGGGCCCGGCGCGGTAGCCGGGCGCGCGAGCGAGGAAGCTGGCGTGCGCCGCCCGCAACCCGGTCGCCTCTCTCGTCCTCAGCCGCCGAAATGGCGCCGCCACACCGGCGCGATGCGGTCACGGCCCGCCACCGCACCAGCGAGCGCCTCGATGCTCGGAACGTGAGCGGGACGCCAGGCGTCCTGCTGCGCCCAACGGCTCACCACCGCAATGTAGACATCCGTGATACAGAACCCCTCGGCGAGCAACCAAGGGCCGGCAATGACCGCCTCGACGAGGAGCCACCGCTCACGCCACAGGGACCGCGCCCGCTCACGTACGGCCGGCGCGGAATCCGTGTCCGCCGCAAAACGCTCGGGGTAGTCGTTGATCTCCACCAGCGGATAGAGCTCGGTGGCCACGAACAACATCCAGCGCAACGCCTGGGCGCGCGCCGGCGAGCCGATGGGCGGGAGCAATCCGGCATCGGGGTAGCGTTCCGCCAACGTGAGCACGATCGCTGCCGACTCCGTGAGCGTTTCGCCTGCGGGCGTTATCAGACTCGGGAGCTTGCGCTGCGGATTGATCCGGGCATAGTCCGCACCGCGTTGTGCCGCGGCGCCCAGATCGACGCTGCGCACGACATAATCAGCACTCAGCTCGGCAAGCGTCGCCTCGACGATGCACGCACCGCTGCGAACGTCACCATAAAGAATGTAACCTTGATCGCTCATCTGCCCCTCCATTCGTATTCGCTGTCTGTCCGTCCAAGCTACCGGCGCCTGCACCGCGGTCAGCGATGTTTGAGAAAGCGAGACGCTTCGCGGCTAGCCAACAACGCGCGTTCACGAAGAACCACATAGCGGCGTCGCCGCAACCGCAATCGGACCACTACAGAGACCGGGAAAGCGCCCGAGCAGACTTTTGTCCCGGCTGCCGCAACGCTCGTCGTACCCTTCGTCGGAACCCCGCTGCAACGCTTCGTCAACTCAGGACAATGATGACGTCGTTCGCGAGTAATCGGCCTACCCAGTGACATGCGGACCTTTTTCCCAGACACCCTGCCGCGGGCAGTTCGCACCACTGGTGCGCCGGGTGACCACCACGCGTTAACCACAACCGCCCGATCGTCGGACGGTATTGCTCACCGAACCGCGCACCACTGACGTTGTCTACACTTAAACAAGGGATCCGGTTGTCTACACTGACATCAGGGATCCATAAGAGGACTTTTGTTCACCACCTGGAGACGTTGGAGTAATAGCATCGGCTGATAGAGACAGACAAATATTGTAGCGGCGCAATCCGTCGGGCAGGCACAAGGAGACGACCATGAGCATTTTCAGTAACTACCAGTCTCGTTACGAAGCCACCGAACAGGAGGAGATGAGCCTGGATGAGTACCTCGAGCTGTGCAAGAACGAGCCCGGCGCGTACTCTACCGCAGCAGAGCGCATACTCACGGCCATTGGCGAGCCGGAGCTCGTCAACACTGCCGACGATCCCCGCCTGAGCCGCATCTACTCGAACAAGGTCATCAAGCGCTACCCCACGTTCGGCCACTTCTACGGTATGGAGGAGTGCGTCGAGCAGGTGGTTTCCTTCTTCCGCCACGCCGCCCAGGGACTGGAGGAGCGCAAGCAGATTCTCTACCTGCTCGGCCCGGTGGGCGGCGGCAAATCATCGCTTGCCGAGACGCTCAAACGCCTCATCGAGAAAGTGCCGTTCTATGCGATCAAAGGATCGCCGGTGTGGGAATCGCCTTTGGGGCTGTTCAACCCCGACGAGGATGGCGAGATTCTCCACAACGAGTACGGCATCGCCGCCCGCTATCTGCGCGGCATCATGTCGCCTTGGGCGGCTAAGCGGCTGCGGGAGTATCGCGGCGATATCCGTCAGTTCCGCGTGGTCAAACTTCATCCTTCGCGCCTGCAGCAGATCGCCGTTTCCAAGACCGAGCCCGGCGACGAGAACAACCAGGACATCTCTTCACTGGTCGGCAAGGTGGACATCCGGCGTCTGGACGAATTCGAGCAGCACGATCCCGACGCCTACAGCTTCTCGGGGAGCCTGTGCAAGGCCAACCAGGGGCTCATGGAATTCGTGGAAATGTTCAAGGCGCCGATCAAGGTGCTGCACCCCCTGCTCACCGCTTCGCAGGAAGGCAACTACAACGGCACCGAAGCCATCGGCTCGATACCGTTCGAAGGCGTGATACTTGCGCACTCGAACGAAGCCGAATGGCAAAGCTTCAAGAACAACAAGAACAACGAGGCCTTCATCGACCGTGTCTCCATCATCAAGGTGCCCTACTGCCTGCAGGTCGCCGAGGAGGTGCACATCTACGAAAAGCTGCTCCGCGAGAGCTCGCTGTCCGAGGCGCCCTGCGCACCGGATACGTTGAGCCTTCTGGCGCAGTTCGTCGTTCTGTCACGCCTCAAGGAGCCCGAGAACTCGTCGATCTACTCCAAGATGCGCGTCTATGACGGCGAGAATCTGAAAGACGTCGACCCCAAGACCAAGTCCATACAAGAGTACCGCGACATGGCTGGCGTCGACGAAGCCATGACGGGGCTGTCGACGCGCTTCGCGTTCAAGATATTGTCGCGGGTCTTCAACTTCGACCCTACCGAGGTCGCTGCCAACCCGGTGCACCTGCTCTACGTTCTCGAGAAGCAGCTCGAGCAGGAGCAGTTTCCGGACGAAGTGCGCGATCGCTACCTCGGCTTCCTGAAAGAATTCATTACACCCCGCTATATCGAATTCATCGGCAAGGAGATACAGACCGCATATCTGGAGTCGTACTCCGAATACGGACAGAACTTGTTCGACCGCTACGTGCTCTACGCCGACATCTGGATTCAAGATCAGGAATTTCGCAATCCAGAGACCGGCGAGATGCTCGACCGCAGCGCGTTGAACAACGAGCTCGAGAAGATCGAAAAGCCCGCTGGCATCGGCAATCCCAAGGACTTCCGGCACGAAGTGGTGAACTTCGTTCTGCGCGCCCGGGCCAACAATCAAGGACGCAACCCACGCTGGACCAGCTACGAGAAGCTCAAGCTGGTCATCGAGCGGAATATGTTTGCCAACACCGAGGACCTGTTGCCGGTGATCTCCTTCGGCACCAAATCGTCGAAAGAGGAGCAGCGAAAGCACGACGATTTCGTCAGCCGCATGGTCGATCGTGGCTACACCAAGAAGCAGGTGCGCCTGCTCTCGGAATGGTATCTGAGGGTCCGCAAGAGTCAGTAACCGCCCGCTGCCGGAGCCGCCCGCATGGCCCTGCTTATCATCGACCGCCGACCCAACGGCCGCCACAAGAGCGCCGTGAACCGGCAACGCTTCCTGAACCGCTATCGGCAGCACATCAGGGAGGCCGTGGCGGACGCCGTCAGCGCGCGCAGCATCACCGACATCGAGCGCGGCGAGGAGATCTCGATTCCGCGCAAGGACGTCTCCGAACCCATTTTCCGTCACGGCGCGAGCGGACGTCAGTCACGCGTGCTGCCCGGCAACGAGGAGTTTCATGCGGGCGACCGCATCGAGCGGCCGAGCGGAGGCAGCGGTGGCGGCTCGGGGGGCGCCAGCGACAGCGGCGAGGACATGGACAGCTTCGTGTT
This sequence comes from Arenicellales bacterium, assembly GCA_041550555.1. GTDB lineage: Bacteria > Pseudomonadota > Gammaproteobacteria > Arenicellales > JBFEOO01 > JBFEOO01. The sequence continues at coordinate 37,921 of JBFEOO010000025.1, read as the reverse complement.
CGAGATAAGCCGCGACGAGTTTCTCGACGCCCTGTTCGAGGATCTGGCGCTGCCCAACTTGGTGAAGAAACGACTCAGGCACACGGACTCGGTGAAGTACGTGCGCGGTGGATTTCAGCGCCACGGGTTTCCCGCGCGTCTCAACGTGCTGCGCTCGCTGCGCACGGCGCACGGGCGCCGCATCGCGCTCGCCGGAAAGCTGCGGAGACAAATCCAGCAATTGGAGAATGAGCTCGCCGAAGTCGAGGCCGAGGAGGAGAACACGGGCGCCAACGTCGTTGCGTTTCGTCACCAGGCGCAGGTGCGCGCCCTCACGGGCGAGCTCGAGCGCCTTCAACGCCGACTTCACCACATACCCTTTCTCGACGAACAGGACCTGCGCTACAGCACGCTAATCGAGCAGCCTTCTCCTTCCCGCTGCGCGGTGATGTTCTGTCTGATGGATGTCTCCGGCTCGATGACCCAGAGCATCAAGGACATTGCCAAGCGCTTCTTCGTTCTGCTGTACATGTTCCTGCGCAGGCACTACGAGAAGACCGAGGTCGTCTTTATCCGCCATCACACCCAGGCCAGCGAAGTCGATGAACAGACGTTCTTCTACTCGCGAGAGACCGGCGGTACGGTGGTGTCCAGCGCCCTCAAGCTGATGAAGGAGATCATCGACCAACGCTATCCCAGGGAAGACTGGAACATATACGGCGCTCAGGCCTCCGACGGGGACAACTGGTCGCACGATTCGCCGCTCTGCGAGAAGATACTTGGCGAGGATATCCTGCCGTGCTCGCAGTACTTCGCCTACGTCGAGATTACGCGCGAGGAGGGGCGTCCGCTGTGGCAGAGCTATCTGCCATTGGCAGGCCGATATCAGGAACGCTTCGCGATGAAGCACATCCAGGAGGTGCAGGAGATTTTTCCGGTGTTCCGCGGGCTTTTCGAGAGGAGGCAGGATTGAGCGGCGGCTACATCGCCGACGGCTCGGAGTGGACGATAGAGGCGCTCGAGGCGTACGAGCGCGAGCTCGGTCACCTCGCGCGGGGCTACGGCCTCGATACCTACCCGAATCAGATCGAGATCATCACCTCCGAGCAGATGATGGACGCCTACTCGTCCACGGGCATGCCCCTCGGCTATCACCACTGGTCATTCGGCAAGCAGTTCCTGGCCACGGATCAGCTGTATCGCCGCGGCTACATGGGTCTTGCATACGAGCTGGTCATCAACTCGAATCCCTGCATCGCCTATCTGATGGAGGACAACTCGTTGACCATGCAGGCGCTGGTGATTGCCCATGCGTGCTACGGTCACAACTCGTTCTTCAAGGGCAATTACCTCTTTCGCACCTGGACGGATGCAAGCGCCATCGTCGACTACCTGCTGTTCGCCAAGCGCTACGTGTCCCAGTGCGAGGAGCGCTACGGCGCCGACCGGGTCGAGGCGCTGCTCGACGCCTGTCACGCGCTGATGAACTGCGGGGTTGACCGTTACCGTCGTGCAAAACCGATATCGGCGGCGGAGGAGAAGCGCCGTCAGACCGAGCGCGAGGAGTACCTGCAACGCCAGGTCAACGATCTTTGGCGCACCATACCGAAATCGCCTGCCGGCCAGGATGAAGCGCCGGAGGAGCCCTTCCCCAAGGAACCCCAGGAGAATCTGCTGTATTTCATCGAGAAGAACGCGCCACTGCTCGAGCCATGGGAACGTGAGATCGTGCGCATCGTGCGCAAGGTCGCGCAATATTTCTATCCCCAGCGCCAAACCAAGGTCATGAACGAGGGGTGGGCGACATTCTGGCACTACACGCTGCTGAATGCGCTGTACACCGAGGGCAAGGTCAGCGACGGCTTTATGCTGGAATTTCTTCAGTCACATACGGGCGTGGTCCGCCAGCCCGGCTTCCGGGAGCCCGGCTACAACGGTATCAACCCGTACACGCTGGGATTCGCCGTATTCAGCGACATCCGGCGCATCTGCGAGACACCCACCGCTGAGGATCGCGACTGGTTTCCCGATATTGCGGGCAGCGACTGGCTGGAGACGCTGCACGAAGCCATGCACAACTACAAGGACGAAAGCTTTATCCTCCAGTACCTTTCTCCCAAGGTCATCCGGGATCTGCGGCTGTTCCACATCATCGATGACGACGCCGAAGACACCATCGAGGTGCGGGCGATCCATGACGAGCTCGGCTACCAGTCGGTTCGCGAGGCCCTTGCCGCGCAATACAACCTGAGTCAGACGGAGCCCGATGTTCAGGTTGAACGCGTCAATCTGCGCGGCGATAGATCGCTGACCCTGCGTCACCGGCAACACGATCGAATCGCACTCGAGCGCGAAGCCGCCGCGGAAGTCGTCAAACACCTGCACCGGCTGTGGCGCTTCGATGTGCGCCTCGAGTCGTTCGACGGTTCCCAGACGACAGGCGCCGTCGTCTGTACGGACGACAAGCTGACCGTAGACAGCGAAGCGGCCTGAGATCCCGACGAGGCGGGCCTCCGTCTCCCCGCGAGTCCTCCTGCGCATTGCAACTGCGCGGCGAGCCGAGCGAGCGTCCTGTACAGCGGCGGGAGATGCTCGTCCATCCATTGCGGACTGCGCGCACGCGCGGAGCCGGGGGTGCCGACGTCAGCCAAAGGCCGCGACGGCCCGCGCCAGCTCGGGATACGTACGTGCGGCATCCTCGAGACGCTCTCCGGCCTGCGCGGCCGCCCAGGCCTGGCGAATGCTCGCCACCCCCGCCCGCGGGCCGTCGGGATGCGCGACGATGCCGCCGCCCGCCGCGAAGATGAGATCGATCGAGCCCAGTGCGGCAAAAGTCGGAAACGCCGTGCCCGCCCATTGACCCGATGAGAAGACCGGCATCACCTCGTAGCCCCGCGCCGGTGGCGCAAACATGGGCGAGAGGCAGGCCTTGGCCGAGCGGATGACCGACGCGTCGTCCTCGGAGAACTTGTTGACCATGCCGTTGACGTGCATGTGATCGGCACCGGCGAGACGCCACAGCTTCTGCCAAGCGACGTAGTCGAAGCCGAGCGCCGGATGACGCGACAGATACCCCCAGCCGTTGCGGTGGGCGTGAATGGGAAGCGCCGCGTGCCGGCGCAGCGCAACGAAGCCGACGGGCCCACACGCAAGCAGGCTGACCATGATGCAAGTGCCGCCGTGGGCCAGTACGGTATCGTGATGCCTGAGCATGGCGTCGAGCTCGCCGGTCACGTTGAAGGCAAACATCACCTTCTTGCCGGTGCGCTCGGCATGCTCGTTGATGACCGCCATCACCGCTTCCACGCGGGCATCGAAGGGGCAATGCGGACCGTCCGCCTGCAACTCGTCGTCCTTGATGAAGTCGATCCCCGCCTCGCACAGCTCGCGCACCAGCGCCGCCGTCGCCGCCGGGCTCAGTCCTACACTCGGCTTGATGATGGTGCCGATAAGCGGCCGATCCTCTTCGACGCCGGCCAGGCGCCGGGTCCCCGCCACGCCGAACTGCGGTCCGGGATAGGCGGCAGCGAAAGCCGGCGGCAGACGGATGTCTCGCAGCCGCAGCCCGGAAAGCTGACTCAGCTCGAAGAGATTACCGGCGATCGTCGCCATCAGCGTGGTCAGCGACGGGCCGAGATTCTCGATGGGCCAGGAGAGCTCAACCTCCGCGCGGTTGTAGCGAGGCCGCTCGGTTGCGGAACCGCCTCGCGCCCCCGGCAAGGGCGGCGCGTCGACGGCGGCCAGCGGCCGGATATGCTCGACGCGCGCCGCGTGGCGCTCGTGGATCTCAGGCGTCTCCCCGGGCACGGCAACGAAGGTGCCCGTCGACTGCTCGCCCGCCATGGCCGCCGCGGCCGCTGCAGGATCGAGAGGCGTCTCGAGCCAGTAGCTCGCGAATAGCCGTTCTGACATCGGCAGTACCGCTACGGCGAGCCCACCGAGGAGCGGGCCACAACGTGCCCAGCGCCGGCGCCCAGATCAACGCCGAGAGGGAACTTTTCAGGAGTCACGCCATACCCCGTTGCGTCGCGCCGCCCGCGTCGACAGCGGGGGCCGCTTTCTCTATCGTCGCGCTCCATCGGCGTTGTTTTACCGTCGAATCAGCTCGTCAAGGTGGCGTCCCGTGCCTCGACGAGGGCCGCAACGCTTTTCTCGACGTCGTCGGACGTCGTCGCCCACGAGCAAACGCTGATGCGAATTGCCGGCGCACCCTGCCACGACGTGCCACCGTACCAGCACACCCCCGAACGTTGGATTCGCGCAAGCATCTCCTTCATCGCCAGCTCCGTGTCGCAGGCCACCAGCACCTGATTGAAGACCACGTCGTTGAGAATCACAAAGCCGCGCTCACGCAATCGTTCGGCAAACTCGACCGCGCGCTCGCAGAGCCCGTCGACGAGCTGCTCCACACCCACCCTCCCCAGGTACTTCAGTGTAGCCCACAGCTCGACGGCCCTGGCCCGGCGCGACATGTCGGGGCCGTACAGCATCCCGTCGCGCTCCTCGCTGTAGTGCAGGTACGCGCCGCTGGCCTGCATTGCGGTGAGCAGCGCCTCTCGATGGCGGCACAGGATAACACCGCAATCGTACGGCGTATTGAGCGTCTTGTGTCCGTCGACCGACCACGAATCCGCTTTGTCCAGACCCCGCGTCAGAGGCCGCTTTCGGCGCGACGCCGCTGCCCACATGCCGAATGCCCCGTCGACGTGCAGCCATGCTTCGGCGCGATTGGCAAGCCCGGCGATCTCTTCGAACGCATCGAACGCGCCGGTATTGACGTTACCCGCCTGCACGATCAGCAGGGTTCGCGAATCGAGCCGCGGAAGCCGGGCCACGTCGATGCGCCCTTGCGAGTCCGCTTCGACCCGCTCAACGTCCTGCGCGCCGACGCCGAGCAACGTCAACACCTTGAACACGGTGCCGTGGGCCTGCGCGCTGGTGACGACGCGCCAGGACGGAGCGCCGCGCAGCCCTTTGCTGGGCACATCCCAGCCGAGACGCTCCATGATCGCATGACGTGCCGCCGCCAGGCCGCACAATGTCGCCACCGACGTGCCGCCCACGAGACCGGCTGCCGTGTCGTCGGGCAGGCCGAAAAGCTCCGCGAGCCAGCGCTCGCAGACCTGCTCCAGCTTGGCGGCCGTGGGCGACATGACATACAGAGCGGCGTTCTGGTCCCACGCGTCGGAAAGCCATCGCGCGGCAAGCGCGGTTGGAACGATACCGCCGTTGACGAAGCCGAAATAGCGCCCACCCGTTTGAGCGACGGTCGCCGGGGAGCCGTGCTCATGAAGTTGTCGGAGCACCTCCTCAGCGGGCTGCGGGCTCTCGGGCAGAGGCTCCTCGAATGCCGCCAACGCGGCAAGCGCCCGTCGATCGGGAAATACGCCGCGACGGCGTATGCCGTCCATGTAGTCGAAGGCGTACGCGCGCGCCTGATCGAATATCCGCTTTTCTGCGATTTCCTGCCGCATTCGCTCCTGAACGGCTACCGTGCTCATGTTTATCTCCAGCGAAACGAACCACGAAGATCGGCGCGTATTGCTCGCGCCGCCGCTACGATGCGCACGCATGATCGAGCCCGGCGTTGACGAGGTCAAGTCACCCGGCCGGGGAAGGTCTGCCCTTGGATCAGGCTGCTGCAGCAGCGACCTGGTATGCGCGTCGACCCCTCACTCTGCCTTCCCGGATGGCACCGAGCGCGGCGTGCTGCCAGCGACCGGAACGCTTCGCACATGTCAAAAAACAGGGCGCAGAGCTCAGAGTGCGAGCTGCCTGGAACAACAGAGACAAGCGGCGGCGGATTCGAGGTCGCGCCCCGTGCGGACCCCACGGGGGCTGCTGGATCTCGCTGTGCTTACGCATTTCCCTGCATCCGCAGTCCCCAAGGTGATCCGCGAGATCGACGACGTCAATAGCGCGTCAAACCACTATGTGCGCTACCGGCAGCTGCGGAAGTTCACCCTCGAATCCGAGGCGCCCGTTCACTTCAACGTTGATGGCGAACCGGTGAACACCACAAGCATGGACTTCGGCATTGCTCGCCAATGCTTGGATGTCGCCCTCCGAGATCGGCTCCGGGACCTTCGCTGATCCAGCGCGGCGACGTGTTTTGACCGCTTCGAATGAGGCCAGACCCGGTGCCGCGGTTGCCTGCGAATCGGCCTGATTACGCCCCGTCAACATGTCTAGAATCTTATAGCGCCCCGAGCAGGACTTGCAGAACCACCTGTCCCGATCGTGCGACCACACGACGTCGTCGTCGCGGAACCGGCAGTCGAACGTGCCTTATCCCTCGACTGCCGGCGGAGGCTGAACGCTGCCATCGGGCAACCCCCGGCGAACGAACCGTTACGCGCCCGCCATGTCGACTGGCGCTAGCGACGTCCGCAAGTCCCACCGCGCTCGGCCGAACACAGGGCGCCCTCGGGACAGCGGCCTGCCGGGCGCATCGCAACGGCGGCGCAGGCGACGATCATCGCCTGCGCCGAATGCAGCATAGGCCATTGCCTGGCCGCCGGTCACGTCTCACATACTGTTCAGAATGATCCGCATCGCCTCGGCCAACGTGTCGACCGACTTCTTGTGATCGCCGGCACTGTGCTGCGCCTCGCCCTGGTCCCGCAAGCTCTGCACCTGCGCCTTGTGCTCGGCGCTCAAATTCGCCTTGCCGAGGGCGTTGTCGATGGCCGCGATATCAGCAGGACAATGGCCGGCGAGCACCGGCGTGGCAAACGCGGCGAGTATCGGCAGCGTCAACAAACGGACTTTCTTCATGGCTAGCGCTCCTGCATGAAAGATTCGGGTCGGTTTACTCAATCAAATCGAAACGACAGCGTAACACAAAACCGTTCTCCTAAGATGTCCTCTCTCGACACACCCTGCTGCGCCGCCCCTGCCCCCCCGGTCAGGGCAGATCGCTCGGGGGATCGCCGAGAGAGATGCGGCGCGGGACAAAGCAGCAATCGTTGCGTAAGCGCCGAACGAGGAAAACCTGTATAGTCTCCGCTTGTCAGAACGTCCCTGCCGGCCACGAACGCATTGCATCCACAACGAGCAGGAGGAGCACTTATGGCGGTTTATCTGATTCTAGATGTGAAAGTCACAGACGACGCCTGGATCCCGGACTACGCGGCGAAGGTTCACGACATCGTCCACAACCACGGCGGGAAGTATCTCGCTCGCAGTGGCAACATTACGAACCTCGAGGGCGACAAACTCGATACGACGCTCATCGCATTGATAGAGTTCCCTTCCATGGAGACGTTGCAGGCCTTCGTCGAGGACCCGGCGTATGCGCCCTACGCCCAGGCGCGTCAATCGGGCAGCGTCAGCAAGTGCAACGCCATCGACGACACCGACATCGCCGGCACCATACCTTACTTGACCAAGGGTTGAGTGCCCCGGGTTGCCGAGCTGATGCGTCGCGCGCCTCGGCAAACCGGTGCCACGGGCCCGGTCGGCGAATCCCGCAACCGGGTCCATTGCGCGGACCGCTCTTCGGGCCGCAGCAGCCGGTAACGTACGCGCCAAGGCGCCGGACCCGACGCTGCCCCAGAGCACCCATGCCGGCCGCAAGGCGCATCACCCGCGAGCTCGTCGCGGGCGGGCCGTCCAGCCGGCGGTACCGCACGGCCTCGGCAATGTGTGCGCTGGCTCGCCGGCTGTCGTACGGGCCATGTCCGCTACCGCGCACCGCCGCCCGATATTGACGCCTTAGGGCGTCTGAGCGGGACCCCTCGACGCCGCCCGCCGCTGCGCTCGGACCGACCGGATCCCGCGCGCCGCCACGGGTCACGGCTTGACGCCGACAGCGCGTCTGGCCGCGCGCCGATCCTCGTAGAAACGGTTTTTTTGCAGCAGGATCCGGTGGTGCGCGCAACCGGACGGCATCATGGGGAAACAATTCTCCTGAGAGGCCACTGCCACATCGAGGAAATACGGTCCGTCGTGGGCGAGGCAGCGCGCGATGGCGGCATGGAGTTGCTGTGGGTCGACGACACGTTCGGCGGCCCAGCCGAAGCCGCGTGCGACTGCCACAAAATCCGGCAGCGCCGCCGTGTAGCTGTGACTGTATCGCGCGCCGTGGTTGAACTCCTGCCACTGTCGTACCATGCCCATGTAGCCGTTGTTCGACAGAACGACTTTCACCGGCGTGCGGTGCTGCATCGCCGTCGACAGTTCCTGAATGTTCATCAGCACCGACGCATCGCCGGTCACGCAGACGACGGTCTTGTCGGGGTGGGCGATCTGCGCGCCGATCGCTGCGGGAAGCCCGTACCCCATGGTGCCGGCACCGCCAGAGCTGAGCCAGCGGTTGGGCCGATCGAAGCACAAGTGCTGGGCCGCCCACATCTGATGCTGTCCAACGTCGGTGGAAACAATGGCGTCGCGCCCGTCGAGCGCCCCGCGCAACGCACGCATCAGCTGCTGCGGCCCGATGCAATCGTCGCGCGTGGCAAATGCCAGCGAGTCCTCCTTGCGCCATTCATTGATCCGGCGCCACCACTCTCCCAGTCCGGCACCTCGCCGCTCGACGCGTGTGACTTCGGGGATCAGCGACCGCAGCACGGCAGCGCAGTCGCCGGTGATGCCGACATCGACGCGGACCAGCTTGTTGATGCTGGCCGGGTCGATGTCGATGTGAATCTTCTTTGCCCGGGGGGCGAAGCCGGAGAGTTCCCCAGTGACGCGATCGTCGAAGCGGGCGCCAACGCACACGATCAAGTCGGCCTCGTGCATTGCGAGATTCGCTTCGAGCGTGCCGTGCATGCCGAGCATGCCGACGAACTGGGGGTCGGAGCCGGGAAAAGCGCCGAGGCCCATCAGCGTCAGCGTGCAGGGGGCGCCGGTGAGATGCACCAGCTTGGCGAAGGTCCGGCAGGCGGCGGGACCGGAATTGATCAGCCCGCCTCCGCCGTAGAATATGGGGCGTCGCGCGTGTGCGATCAGCGAGGCGGCCTGGCGCAGCAGTGAGCGCGGCGGCGCCGGCAGCTCGACGACACCTGGCCGCGGTTGCAGCCGCTGCGCTGGTTTCGTGGTCGCACCCTGGAGGTCTTTGGGAAAGTCGACCAACACCGGCCCGGGCCGGCCGGAGGTTGCGATCCGGAACGCTTGACGGACGACGGCTTCGATTTCCGCACCGTCGAGAATCTGCGCATTCCACTTCGTGACCGGGTGCGCGATGCTGACCGCATCACATTCCTGGAACGCGTCGGTGCCGATCAGCGACGTAGCCACCTGGCCGCTGATGCACACCACGGGAATCGAATCGCACAGCGCATCGAGCAGTCCTGTGGTCGTGTTGCTCATTCCCGGACCGGATGTGACCAGCACCACGCCGGGCTTTCCCGTAGTCCGTGCGTAACCTTCGGCGGCGTGAACTGCGGCTTGCTCGTGCCGCACCAGCACGTGCCGCAAACGGTGATCGGCGAACAGCGCGTCGTAGATCGGCAGCACTGCGCCGCCCGGGTAGCCGAAAATGACCTCCACATCGAGCTCGACGAGCGTGTCCACCAGCACCCTGGCCCCGGGCAACGACGCGACGTCGGTCGGGCCGGCGGTGGCGGCTGGTACCGAAGAAAGGCAATAAGCGGCCATGTATCAATGGTAGTGGCGACAAAGCGAAAAAGGCTCCCTAATTTTCTGCTAATCTTGCTATTTCTCAGAAAAGTTTTCCGTATTCAACCGAGATAACAGAATGAATCTCGATAAGCATGATTTAGCCATCCTCGCCGTCCTGCGCCAGGATGCGCGCGCCAGTCTGCAGGAGATCAGCTCCCAGGTGGGGTTGTCGACGACGCCGTGCTGGAATCGCATCAAGCGAATGGAAGCGGAAGGTGTCATTCAGGGATACACCGTACGAATCGATCCCAGCGCCATTGGCTTCACGGAAACGGTGATCGTGCAGGTCACGCTGGACAGCCATTCCGATGAAACGTTGTTCGAATTCGGCAAGCAGCTCGAGCGGATACCGGAAGTGCTCGAGGCTTACCTGGTATCCGGCGACTACGACTACTACATCCGCATTGCGGTGAAAGACACCCGCGATTACGAGCGCCTGCTGCGCGAGAGCCTCTACCGTATTCCCGGTATACGACACAGCAAATCCGCGTTTGTCTTGCGGACATTGAAAGAACGGCCGATACCGCTTCCGGCGGCGCCACCTTCGCAGGAAGCACAAAAGAAGGCGAAGCGATGATGCGCCGACGTGCACGCTTCACGAATGCCTAGAGAGGACGGGAAGAATTGCGGATAACGCTCACTGTCCGTGACACAATCGATGTGATCGAAACCTGTCATCAGCGGCTGAGAAGCGACACCGGCAAATGCTAGCGGACATCGTGACCGCTGGCCCGACCCGCCATGACCTGGCTCAGAGCCACGGGACGAAAACCGACGAAGCGGCCGAAGCTGATGTTCAGACGAGAGATCAACAAACGCTTTGCATTCACTGCGTCGGTATTCGTGGAGGCCGGGCTTCAAAGACGTCGCGCCGGGGCGCGGGGCGCTCCGGCCGGCCACGCCGGCGGCACGACCGATCCGCGAGCCCGCAGCGCACCGCAGGGCGCCGGCGGCCGGCCGCGGACACGTGACGCACGCCTCGGCCTCGCTCGTCGAATCCCCTCGACGCGTTCTTTACGGCCCCGTGGACCTCTTCAGGCTGTCCGGTTGTCTGGGTATACTCGCCCTACCACGATGCACTGGCGCTTAGGGTTGGGATGCGCTGACAGCGGATCCCATGGCCGCGCCCGCGCCCCGGGGTGCCGACGGGGCAACCGCCTGTAGTGGCCCGGAAAGAAGCGGTTGGGGTATGCTGCCCGTGGGCAATTCGATCAAGCAGCGCCGCATCACGTGGCCCCGGCGGGCGTCGCGAGCCAGCGTCCGCCGGCGGGCTCAATGCTGCGACCACGGCTAGGCGCTGGCGCACGTCGGCGCGAACTTGGGGGCTTCTCCGCCCCCGACCCACAACGAAGGAGGAGCATGTGATGTCCAAATCGATGACGACAGGACTGGTGGCCGCCGTTGCCGTGGCGCTTTCCGGTGCGGCCGCGGCCGGCGGTGAGGCCGAGGTGCTGCACTGGTGGACGTCGGGCGGCGAGGCCGCGGCACTCAAGGTGCTCAAGGATGACTTCGCGTCCAACGGGGGCACGTGGAAGGACATGCCCGTCGCGGGCGGCGGCGGCGACAACGCCATGCAGGCGCTCAAGGCGCGGGTGGTGGCGGGCGACCCGCCGACGGCGGCTCAGATCAAGGGACCGAGCATCCAGGAATGGGACGAGGAGGGCGTGGTCGGACCCTACCACATCGACGCGGTGGCGGCGGCGGAGAACTGGGATTCGCTGCTCAGCCGGCAGGTGGCCGAGCACATGAAGTGCGACGGCTTCTCGAAGTACTGCGCGGCACCGGTGAACATCCACCGCATCGACTGGATCTGGGGCAACAAGAAGGTCCTCGACCAGCACGGCATTCGCATGCCGACCAGCTGGGACGAGTTCAATGCCGCCGCCAAGAAGCTCAAGGATGCCGGTGTCATCCCGCTCGCGCACGGCAGTCAGCCTTGGCAGGACGCCACCGTGTTCGAAGCGGTCGCTTTAGGGGTCGGCGGTAACGACTTCTATCGTAAGGCCATCGTCGAGCTCGACATGGATGCGCTCAGCGGAAGCACGATGCAGGCCGTGTTCGACCAGATGCGCATCCTGCAGGGCTTCACCGACGAGGGCTCGCCGGGACGCGACTGGAATGTGGCGACGGGATTGGTGATCGAAGGAAAGGCGGCGTTCCAGATCATGGGCGACTGGGCCAAGGGTGAGTTCACCAATGCCGGACTGAAGCCTGGCGTGGATTACTACTGCCTGCCGACACCGTCGGACCACGGCTATCTGTACAACGTCGACAGCTTCATCTTCTACGCCGTCAAGGGCGATGCCAAGATCGAAGGTCAGAAGCTGCTGGCCAGTCTGATGATGGGCAAGAACTTCCAGAAGGTGTTCAATCTCTACAAGGGCTCGATTCCGGCGCGCCTCGACGTTCCGATGGACGAATTCGACGCGTGCGCCAAGGGCTCGGCGTCGGATCTCAACTACGCGGCGATGAGCGGCGGTCTGCTGCCGAGCTTCGCGCACGGCATGGCGCTGCGACTGGCGCAGAAGGGCGCTATCCAGGACGTCGTGACGGAGCACTGGAACTCCGACATGAGCTCCGCGGAAGCAGCCAAGCGCCTCGCCGAGTCGGTGAAGGACTCCATGTAGCACTGACCGACTGCGGGGGGCGGTTTGCGGCCGCCCCCCGCACCCCTCCGAACGCCCTCTTCTCTCATGACCGCCTGGCTCCAGCGCACCCTGCCGCGCATCGTCATCGGTCCGTCGTTTGCGATGCTCCTGTGGTTCGTGTACGGCTTCGTTCTGTGGACGTTCTACATCTCGTTCACCAAGTCCAAGATGCTGCCCAAGTACGAATGGTGGGGCATCGGCCAGCACTTACGGCTGTGGACCAACCTGCGCTGGCACACCGCCGTCGAGAACCTCGTCATTTTCACCGTGCTGTTCCTGCTGCTGTGCATCGTGATCGGCATCCTGCTCGCCATTCTGCTCGACCAGAGAATCCGGGCAGAGGGCGCGCTCAGGACGATCTACCTCTACCCGATGGCGCTGTCGTTCATCGTCACGGGCACCGCGTGGAAGTGGATGCTCAATCCGACGCTCGGCCTTCAGAAGCTCATGCAGGATCTGGGCTTCGTCGAGTTCACCTTCGACTGGCTGGTCAATCGCGACATGTCCATCTACACCATTGTCATCGCGGGGATCTGGCAGTCATCAGGCTTCGTGATGGCGCTGTTCCTGGCCGGCCTGCGCTCGATCGACGACGAGATCATCAAGGCCGCCAAGATCGACGGTGCGCCGCTGCCCTCGATCTACCTCAGGATCATTCTGCCGATGATGAGACCGGTCTTCATGAGCGCCATCGTCGTGCTGCTGCACATGTCCATCAAGACCTACGACCTGGTGATCGCGCTGACGGCGGGCGGGCCCGGCACCTCGTCGGACATGCCGGCCGTGTTCATGACCCAGATGGCCTTCCACCGCAGCGAGTTCGGACTCGCCGCGGCCAGCGCGGTGGTGATGTTCATGACGGTAACGGCCATCGTGATTCCCTATTTGTACTCGGAGCTGAGGCGACAGGATGACGGCCGCTGACCTGGGCCGGCTCGGCGCGCTCGAGCGCTCAACGGCGCTCAAGCGCACGCTGCTGCGCTGGCTGCTGTTCCTCGTCCTCGGCGTGTTCGCGCTGTACTATCTGGCGCCGATGTACGTGATGGTGGTCACGTCGCTCAAGAGCATGGCGGAGATCCGCCAGGGCAACCTGCTCACCCTTCCGGCCGAGATCAACTTCGAGGCGTGGTGGATCGCCTGGAACGGTCGCGGCTACGAGGCAGGCGACGTGTTTCTGCGCCCGTACTTCTGGAACTCGGTGAAGATGGTGGTGCCGGCCGTCATCGCGTCCACGTTTCTCGGCGCCCTGAACGGTTACGCGCTCACCAAGTGGCGCTTCAAGGGCGACAACGTGGTGTTTCTGCTTTTCCTGTTCGGCTGCTTCATTCCCTACCAGGCGATCCTGCTGCCGATGGCGCGCACCCTCGGCGTGCTCGGCATCTCCAACTCGGTCAACGGTCTGATACTGGTGCACACGGTGTACGGTCTGAGCTTCACGACGCTTTTCTTCCGCAATTTCTTCGTCTCGGTCCCGAACGAGATCGTCAAGGCCGCGCGTATCGACGGCGCCGGCTTCTTCAAGATCTTCTTCAAGGTGCTGCTGCCCATTTCCGGTCCCATCATCGTTGTCACCGTGATCTGGCAGTTCACGAACATCTGGAACGACTTCCTGTTCGGCTCCTCGTTCTCCTTCGGCGACTCGGCCCCCGTCCAGGTAGCGCTCAACAACATGGTGCTTACCAGCACCAGCGTGAAGCAATACAACGTCGACATGGCGGCGGCGTTCATCGCCGGGTTGCCGACGCTGCTCGTCTACATATTGGCAGGCAAGTACTTCATCCGCGGCCTGACGGCCGGCTCGGTAAAGGGTTGACCATGGCGACGCTCTCGGTAGCGAACCTTACCAAGAGCTTCGGCAGCACGAAGGTGCTGCGCGAGATCGACCTCGATGTCGGCGACGGAGAGTTCGTCGTTCTGCTGGGCCCGTCGGGCTGCGGCAAATCGACGTTGCTCAACATCATCGCGGGCCTCGAGACGGTCGACGAAGGGGATGTGCGCATCGACGGTCACATTGTCAACAACGTCGAGCCCAAGGACCGAAACATCGCGATGGTGTTTCAGTCCTACGCGCTGTACCCGGCCATGACGGTCCGCGAGAACATCCTCTTCGGCCTCAAGCAGCGCCGGGCGTCGAAGTCGCAGATGAGCGAGTCGCTGGAACGCTTCTCCAAGATGCTGCAGGTCGACCACCTTCTCGACCGCAAGCCGGCGCAGCTCTCCGGCGGGCAGCGGCAGCGTGTCGCGATGGGCCGGGCTCTCGTGCGCGAGCCGCACATTTTTCTCTTCGACGAGCCGCTCTCGAACCTCGATGCGAAGCTCCGGGTCGAGATGCGCCAGGAGATCCGCAAGCTGCACGATCGGCTGGGAACGACGATGATCTACGTCACCCACGATCAGGTCGAGGCCATGAGTCTCGCGACCCGCATCGCGGTGATGAACGAAGGGATCATTCAGCAGATCGGCACGCCGCTGGAGATCTACGACACGCCCAACTGCGTCTTCGTCGCGGACTTCGTCGGCGCACCGTCCATAAATCTCGTCGGTGGCAAGCTCCACAACGGGGACGACGGTTGGAGTTTCGTCGCCGATCATCACGAAGAGGGAGTGCGCGTACCGCTCGGCGGATACGTCTTCACCACTGCCCCCGAGGCGGGGCACGGGATCATCCTCGGCATCCGCCCGGAGCACATCTCCGTCCAGAAGCACTCGGAGCAGGCCCAGCCGTTCGAACTCGAGCCGACGCTCGTCGAGCTGACGGGCTACGACCAGAACGTGACCTTCGACTTCTTCGGCAGCGAGATCGTCGGCAGGATGCCGCGCACCACGAAGGTTGAGGTGGGCCGGCCCATGCCGCTCTTTCTCGACATCAACGAGGCATCGCTGTTCGACCGCGCCACCGGCAAGCGGATCTGAGGACGCACCGGCGCGCCGCAGCTTACAACGTCCCTCAGTCACAGCGGCACGTGCCCGATCGCGCGGGGAATGCGCGTGCCGATCGACCCCGGGTCTTCGCCCACGCAATGATGACCACGGCACCTCGCGCTTGCCCTGGCTCGCTGCGAGATCATCGATATCGGTCTCGAAAGCACGCGCGTCGAACACCGGGAACGATTTCATGAGCCCCTGTCGGTCCATCCGGCTCCCGGCGTATACTCTGGTTTCGACAAACCGAGCATTTATCGTTCCTCTGCACCGATGTCCGAGCCTGACCTCGATCGAGCCGCCGAGGCGCTTTGTCGTCACCGGCTCACCGCAACGCCGGTGACGCCGCTTCCTGCCGCACTACGTCCCAGAGACGAGGCCGAGGGCTATGCCGTCCAGGCACGGCTGCACGATCGATTCGCGGCGGCGGGTCGGGGCGAGGTGGTGGGATACAAGATCGGATGCACCACGGCCGTCATGCAGGAGCTGCTCGGCATCGACTGGCCCTGCGCCGGCGGCGTGTGCGCAGGGACCGTGGCCGAGAACGCGGCGAAAATCTTCCGCGAAGATTACGTGCGGGTCGGCTTCGAGGGCGAAATAGCGGTCGAGCTGGGCCGTCCGTTGACGGCCGCGGGTGCGCCCTACAACCGCGATTCGGTGTCCCGCGCTGTCGCTGCCTGTCGGGCCGCCATCGAGGTCGTCGACAACCGCTACGACACCATCGAGCAGGTCGGAGTCCCGACGCTCATCGCCGACGATTTCTTCGGTGCCGCCTGTGTGCTCGGCCCCAGGGTAGAGGATTGGCGGGCGCTCGATCTCGCCGCCGTCGAAGGATGCCTGTCGATCGACGGTGTTCCGGCCGTGCGCGGCAAGGGGCTCGAGGTCATGGGCCATCCGCTCGAGGCACTCGCTTGGCTCGCCAATACGCGGGCGGCGCTCGGCCTCGACCTCGACGCGGGCAGGTTCGTGTTGCTCGGCAGCCTCATCAAAGTGCAATGGCTCGAAGGTGATCACCGGATCGACTTCGACCTGACAGGGCTCGGGCGGGTTTCCGCGACATTGACATCACGTGGGTGAGCGCGCCTCGGCCGAGCTCGCCGCGGCAGCGCTCCGCCTGTAAACACCCTATGCCGATGCCCCGCGGAGACCACCTGCAGCGCGCCCGCCGTGGCTGGCACGCACGGCGAGCGCCCCACGAGCGGTGCACGCTGTCCGCGGGTCGGCGTATCGCGACACACGCACCCCTGGACACGGCGGTGGCCCCGTTGACCGAGCCGCCGGACCGCCTGATTCGGCTCGCCGGCGCCGAACCTGCGGCGCAGGAGACGATGTTCGATGTCTGAGAGCGTCAGCCGATGGTTGGAGCGGCTCGGCCTGGGCCAGTACGCGGCGTCGTTCGAGGACAATGCGATTGGCGTGGAGCATCTCCGGGAGCTCGATCACGACATTCTCAAGGAAATCGGTGTCCACGCCGTCGGTCACCGGCTGACGATTCTCAGAGCCGCGGCCGCTCACGCAGACGCGCCGGACGCCGAGGCGACGGCGATCGCCGCTGCGACGCCGCCGGCGGACGGCTTCACGTCGGAAGCCGAGCGTCGACAGCTCACGGTCATGTTCTGCGACCTCGTCGGCTCCACCGAGCTGTCTCGCCGGCTCGATCCCGAGGATCTGAGCGAGATCAATCGCGCTTACCAGCGCGCCTGCAAAACGGCGATCGAGCGCTACGAGGGCTACGTGGCTCGCTACATGGGTGATGGCGTGCTCGCCTACTTCGGCTATCCGCAGGCCCACGAGGATGATGCCGAGCGTGCGATTCATGCGGGCTTGAGCGTCGGGGAGGCAATCCGCGCCCTCAACGAAACGACAGGCACGTCGCGCGGTATCGACCTTCGGGTTCGTGTGGGGATCGCGACGGGTCAGGTGGTCGTCGGCGACATCGTGGGGGAAGGGGCCGCACAGGAAAGCGCGGTCGTCGGCGAGACACCGAACCTTGCTGCCCGGCTCCAGGCGCTTGCCGAACCGAACACCGTCGTGATCGGCCGCGGCACGTACGAGCTCGCCGCGGGTCGTTTCGACTACGAGGAACTCGGCGCACAGCAGCTCAAAGGCATCGACGCGCCCGTCCCGGCCTGGCGGGTGCTCGGGCCGGCGAGCGTGGCAAGCCGATTCGAGGCATTGCACCGTTCGGGCTTCACTCCGCTCGTCGGTCGGGAACATGAAATCGGGCTGCTCCTGGAGCGTTGGGAGCAGGCGAAGGAAGGCGACGGTCAGGTAGTTCTCCTCGCCGGCGAAGCCGGTATCGGAAAATCGCGCATCACTGAGACGCTCGGCGAACGCACCCGCGCGGAGCCGCGCGTCTGTCTGCGCTACCAGTGCTCTCCCTACCACATCGACAGCGCGTTCCATCCGATCATCGAGCAGCTCGAACGCGCTGCCCAGTTCGACGCCGGCGACTCGAGTGAGCGCAAGCTCGACAAGCTCGAGTCGCTGCTCTCGCGGGCCGGTGTCGCGGGAGATACGGCCGCGTCGCTGCTGGCGCCGCTGCTGTCGATTCCGACCGAGGGGCGCTACCCGCATCTCGACATGACACCGGAGCGACAGAAGGAACAGACCCTGGCGGCACTCACCAATCAGCTCGAGGGACTGAGCCGCAACGAGCCGGTACTGGTCATCTTCGAAGACGTGCACTGGGCGGATCCTACGTCGCTCGAGCTGCTCGATCTCCTCGTCGATCGTACACAGAATCTGGCAACACTGATGGTCATTACCTTCAGGCCCGAGTTCACGCCGCCGTGGACGGATCACGCGCACGTCACCTCTCTGACACTGAATCGTTTCACGCGCAGACTCGCCTCCACGATGATACAGAGGCTCACGGCGAAGAAGCCGCTGCCGGAGGAGGTCCGCCAGCAGATCATCGAGAAGACCGACGGCGTGCCGCTGTTCGTGGAGGAGCTGACCAAGTCCATCCTGGAGTCAGGTCAGTTGACCGAGGAAGCGGATGCGTACGTGTTGTCGCGACCATTGGATGAGCTCGCCATTCCGGCAACGTTGCACGACTCGTTGATCGCACGGCTCGATCGACTCGGCGCCGTCAAAGAGGTCGCGCAGGCCGCCTCGGCGATCGGTCGGGAATTCGATCACGATCTTCTCGCGGCTATCACTCCTTCGGCGTTTGCCGAGCTCCGCCACGCGGTCGCGCAGCTCATCGATGCGGGTCTCGTGTTCAGTCAGCGGCGCACGGCTCAAACGTCTTACGTCTTCAAGCACGCCCTCGTGCGGGACGCGGCCTACGGCAGCCTGCTGCGGGCCACCCGGCAGGACCTGCACGGCCGGATCGCCGGCGCTCTGCGCACGCGCTTCCCCGACACGGCCCGGACGCAGCCCGAGCTGCTCGCACATCATTACACCGAAGCGGGACAGTCCGCCGAGGCGGTCAGCTACTGGCTGCAAGCCGGGCGCCGCGCCGCCGAGCGCTCCGCCAACCAGGAGGCGGTTCGGCATCTCGAGAAGGGGCTGGCGGTGCTGCGGACGTTGCCGCCATCGACCGAGCGTGATCGCCAGGAGCTGGCGCTGCACGGTGCGATCTCCACACCGATGATGGCGGTCGAAGGCTACAGCTCGGACCGGGTTCTGCAGGTCTGCACCCGAGCGCGAGAGCTGTGCGAGCTGACGGGTGACAGCGAGGAGCTTTTCCCGGCGCTCTACGCGCAGTGGGCCTATCAGATGGTGGGCGGCCACTGCCGCGCGGGCCAGAGCGCGGCGGAGGAGATGCTCGCGCTGGCCGAGCACCACCGGGAGCCGGTGGCCCTGCTGATGGCGCATCGGCTCGTGGGCTGGGGGGCGTTTCTGCTCGGGGATTTCCCGCGGGGGTTGCATCACATCGACAAAGCAATGCAGCTGTACGATCCTCAGCTGCACGGCTCTCTCGCGCTGCGCTACGGTCACGATCCGATGGTCGCCACGCTTTCCAACATCGCCAACTATCAGTGGGTGACGGGGTTTCCCGAGCAGGCCTTGCGGTCGGGCGCAAAGGCGATCGATCACGGGCGGGAATCGGGACACGCGGCGAGCCTTTGCTACAGCCTTGTGTTTGCCGGCGCGCAGATCGCCGTCATCGCCAGGATGCCGCAAGCCGCCCTCGACTACGCCAGGGAGTGCATCGCGGTGTGCAACGAGCAGGGCATCCGCTCGTTTCTCGGCTGGAGCAAGACGGCGGCCGGCTGGGCCACGGCAAAGCTGGGACAGCTCGAGGAAGGTAGGGCTCTGCTGCAGGAGGGGCTGGACGAGCTCGCCCGCTCGGGAGTGGGGTTCTGCCTGTCCGTCTACCGCGCGCTGCTGGCCGACCTGCTGGTCGACGGCGGCGACCTGGCGGGCGCCCACAGCACACTCACCTCGGTCGCCAGCTTCGTCGAGAAGAACGGCGAGCGCTGGTATCGGGCCGAGATCGATCGCCAGCTCGGCGAGGTCTGCGTGCGCATGGGTGCCCGCGCCGAAGGCGAAGCCCGCTTGCGGTCCGCGCTCGAGACCGCCCGCGAGCTCGGTGAGAGCGCCTTCGCGCTGCGTGCGGCGATGTCGCTCGCGCCGCTGCTGGCCGATGATGGCCGCGCCGTCGAAGCACGCGCGGCTCTGGCCTCGGCGTACGAGCCCTTCACGGAAGGCTTCGACATGCCGGAGCTGAAGGCAGCCAGCGCACTGCTCGACTCGCTGTCGTAGCGCATGCCTGCTTTTTTACACCGAGTGTGACGAAGCGGCTCTCGATCCGCGTGAGGAGAGCAGCACCGTTGTGCCCCAAGCAGAATGCCGTCATGCGGCGAAGCGCAAACGTTCCAGCGGCGAGACCGTCCGCTGGGTCCCGCTGACGGGTGCCAGGGTCGCCCTGGCCTCGACGCCCGTCTCACTGCTCACGGCCCCGTATTGGACAGCGTGCGTCAGCCCGGGCGGCATGACGTGTCGTGACCGGGGATGACGACGCGAGCAGGCCGACGAGCTGAATCGACTGATACGGTTCCATGTCGGTCCTTGATGGCAACCAGCGTGCAACCGTAGCACGCGCTGCGATCACTGAGGGGCGCGACGTCATAGCGGTTGATGGCCGCGGCACGGCATCACCGCTTAGCGATCGGCAGAACCCCTCTCGCGGTGGGACAGGCGCCACATGGCAGCTGCCCGGCAGCCGCTAGCCGACAGAACGAATTACGATGTAGACGCCGAGAACGAGCAGGGAGAGGAAGAAGACACGCCGGAATTTCTCCTCGGCCAGGCCGCTCCTCACGAGTCGACCGACGGCCATGCCGAGGAGCGCGGGGAGCGTGGCCGCGAGAGACACCAGAGCGAGCTCGATCGAAAGCAGGCGATGTCCACCCAGCGATACCGCAAGCGCCACGGTTGATACGCTGAACAGCATCCCCATGGCCTGAATCAGCATGTCTCTGGGCAAGCCGATCGCTTGCAGGTACAGGACACCGGGGACGACGAACGATCCCGTCATCCCCGTCAGAATGCCGTTCGTGACGCCGAGCATTGGACCTGCCCAGCTCTCCCACCGCCGAGGCAGTGAGACCCGGAAACGACTCAGGCTCAACACCGCATATACGACGAGCAGCACGCCGAGCAACGCGGCAAGCAAAGAGACGTCGATTCGCTTGAGGGCGACAGCCCCTACCCAGACCGACACGCCTGCGGCGAGGAGAAATGGCCATATCCGCGACACGATCCCCCGGAAGCTGCCACCAACAACCGCCTGCCAAACGTTCGTCACCAAAGACGGAACGAGCAGCAGCGCCATCGCAGGCGGCAGCCCGATGGTCGCGGTCAGCACGGCAAGAGAAACGGTGGGGAGCCCGACCCCGATGACGCCTTTCACAACACCGGCGAGCAGGAACGTCAGGCCGATCAGCGCGAGCGCGACGAAATCGAACATCTCCACGGTCCAAGCCCGTGATCGTCACGTAAAGAGGTCACGATACGAGCCACCGCACTTCCCTGGGCATGGTCTCGGCTACCGCGTGCGTAACGAACACGCCACGGACTCGCACGGTGGTCTTCGGGATCTGAGGAAATGGCTGGCAGCGCAAACGGAGGAGTAGCCGCACACCGGCAGCCCGCGCTCGCCCATCAATCGGAGAGCCGCAACATCGTCGTGTACTTGATGCGCTGCAGGACGAAGGTCGAGCTGGCTGAGCGAACGGCCGGGTGCTTGAGGATCTCGGTCTGCAGGAAAGCCGTGTAGGTCTCCATGTCGCGTACGACGACTTGCAGTACGTAGTCGCGCTCGCCCGCAACGACGAAGCACTCGGTGACGGCGGACAGCCTGGCGATGTGGTCTTCGAAACTCCGGCGCTTCTCGTCGGTGTGTTCGGTCATCGACACGGCGAGCAGCACCTGGATGTGAAAGCCGGCCAGTCGCGGGTTGAGGAGCGCCACCTGGCGCTCGATGAGGCCGCTTCCCTCGAACTCGCGAATGCGGCGCCAGGCCGAGCTGCGCGACATCCCGGCAATCTCCGCGAGGTCCGCCTGTGCGCGGGCTGCATCGTGCTGCAAGGCGTCGAGCAGGCGACGGTCGGCCTTAGAAAGCTCCATCTGCACATTTTGCCATTATTTTCTTATTATATGAAATATTATTGTCATTTTATGCCATTTTTTTCCAAATAAAGAACACTTTATTCATTTTAAACACTCAAAATGACCGCAGATCAACTCGTCATGAGAGGAGACGCCCATGGCGGATCTGTTCGAAAACCCGATGGGTCTCGACGGCTTCGAGTTCGTCGAATTCGCCTCCCCTGCGCCCGGCGTCCTCGAGCCCGTCTTCGACGCGCTCGGCTTCCAAGCCGTAGCACGCCATCGCTCCAAGAAAGTCACCCTCTACCGTCAGGGCGATATCAACTTCATACTCAACGAGGAGCCGAGGAGCCACGCCGCGTACTTCGCGCAGGAACACGGACCGTGCGCCGCCGGCATGGCGTTCCGGGTCCGGGATGCCCACCACGCTTACAACCGTGCGCTCGAGCTCGGCGCGCAGCCGATCGACATTCCCACGGGCCCGATGGAGCTGCGGCTCCCGGCCATCAAGGGCATTGGCGGCGCGCCGTTGTACCTGATCGATCGCTACGCCCCAGGCAACACGATCTACGACATCGACTTCGAGTTCTTCGAGCGCGTCGAGCGCCACCCCGAGGGCTGCGGCTTCGACGAGATCGATCACCTGACACACAACGTCTATCGCGGCCGCATGAACCATTGGGTGTCGTTCTACGAACGGCTGTTCAACTTCCGCGAGATCCGGCACTTCGACATCAAGGGCGAGTATACGGGCCTGTTCTCGAGGGCGATGACCGCACCCGACGGCCGCATCCGCATTCCTCTGAACGAGGAAGCGTCGAAGGGCATGGGTCAGATCGAGGAATTCCTGATGGCTTACAATGGCGAAGGTATTCAGCACATCGCCATGTCCTGCAACGACCTCTACGAGTGCTGCGACCGACTGAAGGCACGCGGCACGCCGTTCATGACGTCCCCGCCCGACAGCTACTACGAGATGCTCGAGCAGCGCCTGCCCGGGCACGGCGAGCCGGTGGACGAGCTGCGCTCTCGCGGCATCCTGTTGGATGGCCGCACAGCGGATGGTGAGCCGCGGCTCTTGCTTCAGATCTTCTCCGCACCGATGGTTGGCCCGCTGTTCTTCGAATTCATTCAGCGCAAGCGCGACGAGGGTTTCGGCGAAGGCAATTTCACGGCGTTGTTCGAGTCGATCGAGCGCGATCAGATCGCGCGCGGGATCGTCTCAGCGGGGAGCGCTGCCGAGGTGTCGACATGAAGCTCAAGCGCATCCACCACGTGGCTTATCGCTGCAAGGACGCGAAGGAGACCGTCGGTTTCTACCAGCGCGTGCTGAACATGGATTTTCTGATCGCCTTCGCCGAGGACAGAGTGCCGTCGACCAAGGAACCCGATCCGTACATGCACGTCTTTCTCGACGCGGGCATGGGCAACGTGCTGGCGTTCTTCGAACTACCGACCAAACCGGAGATGGGGCGCGACGAGAACACGCCTGCATGGGTCCAGCACATCGCATTCGAGCTGGAGAGCTACGACGCTCTGCTCGCGGCGAAAGAGCACGTCGAGTCCGAGGGCATCGACGTTATCGGCCCCACCAATCACGGCATCTTCCAGTCGATCTATTTTTTCGACCCCAACGGGCATCGTCTGGAGCTCGTTGCGAACACCCAGACACCGGACCAGATCGCGGAACTCAAGCGCGTCGCGCCGGCCATGCTCGAGGAGTGGAGTCGCACGAAGAAGGCGCCGCCTCACGCCGCATGGCTGCATGAGCTCGAGTTCACGGGAGCCGACCCGTGAAGCTTGCCTCCTTGAAGAACGGCCGGGACGGCCGACTGGTGATTCTATCGGGCGACCTCAGCTGCTACGTAGCCGCCGACGGGATTGCGAAGACCATGCAGGCCGCGCTCGACGACTGGGCGCGCTGCGGACCGGCACTCGAGGAAATCGCGACGCAGCTGAAAGCCGGGAAACGCGGCAGCGCCTTCGATCCCAAGGACTGCGCGGCGCCGCTGCCACGCGCGTATCAATGGGCAGACGGGTCCGCCTACGTCAATCACGTCGAACTCCTGCGCAAAGCGCGTGGCGCCGAGATGCCCGGGAATTTCCAGAGCGAGCCCCTCATGTACCAGGGTGGGTCGGACTCGTTCATCGGGCCGCGCGAACCGATACGGGCGGCGAGCGAAGACTGGGGCATCGACTTCGAGGCCGAGGTCGCCGTCGTCACCGACGACGTCCCGATGGGTGTCGCTGCAGAGGACGCCCTGTCGCACATCAGGCTGGTCATGCTCGTCAACGACGTCTCGCTGAGGAACGTGATCCCGGGCGAGCTGGCCAAGGGCTTCGGGTTTTTCCAGTCGAAGCCATCCAGCGCGTTCTCGCCAGCCGCCGTCACGCTCGACGAGCTCGGCGGCGCCTGGAAGCACGGCAAGGTGCATCTGCCTCTGCTGTCGTTTCTCAACGGGGAGCCGTTCGGGAAACCCGATGCCGGTGTCGACATGACGTTCGACTTCGGCAAGCTCATCGCCCACGCCGCGAAAACCCGACCGTTGGGCGCCGGCAGCATTGTCGGTTCGGGCACGGTCTCCAACAAGCTCGACGGCGGCCCCGGCAGACCGATCGGCGAAGGCGGCGTCGGCTACTCGTGCATCGCAGAGTTGCGATCCGTAGAGACGATGACGACTGGAAAGCCGCAGACCTCGTACCTGCGATTCGGTGACCGGGTGCGCATCGAGATGCGGGATGCCGACGGCCGGTCGATCTTTGGAGCGATCGATCACGAGGTCGAACCGTACCGATACGCTGGCGGGCGTACGGAAACCAAACGCGCCATCGCTTAGTGCGCGGCAAGCGAGCTCGGCAGGCGCGCCGGCTGACAGCTGTTCGTCAGCGATTCGTCGACGGCACGCCGACGTCGCGCGCGGCTAGGTGCGGAGCGGGCACTCGATCGGCGTCGCAACACGCCATCGTAAAGCGCGATACGCCGCCCCGGTCGAGGTCGAGTAAATGCCGTTCTATGGGCTTTGCCTGTACACTAACGCAGGCCAAGTGTCGTTCTCCCCTCCCCCCGCCGGCATGTTTACGACGACTGAACATTGACTGAAACACACAGGAGAGAATCCATGAGCGCCAGCACCGCAGCACCACGACTGGACACCACCGAGCTCGAAGCAAAAGTGAAGGACATGTACCGCGAAGTCGCGCAGAACCCAGAGGGAGAGTTTCACTTCGAGATGGGTCGGGCGCTGGCCGAGCGGCTCGGCTATGCGCCCGCAGACCTCGATCGCATTCCAGCTGCCGCTATCGAGTCGTTCGCCGGCGTCGGCTACTACTTTCACCTGGCGGCACTGCAGCCGGGCGAGAGCGTGGTCGATCTCGGCAGCGGCTCGGGCATGGACACCTTCATCGCGGCGCTCAAGGTAGGCGAACAGGGCAGCGTGGTGGGCATCGACATGACGGACGCGCAGCGCAGCAAGGCCGAACGTCTGAGAGACGAGAGCGGCTTTACCAATGTGCGCTATCTCAAAGGTTACATCGAAGACGTGCCGTGTGAAGATGGGCGCTTCGACGCCGTCATCAGCAACGGCGTAATCAATCTGTCTCCCGACAAGCCGGCCGTGTTTCGCGAGGCGGCCCGATTGCTCAAGCCGGGCGGGCGTCTGGCGATTTCCGACATCGTCACCGAAACACAGCTTCCCGACGGCATCACCTGCAACGCGACGCTGTGGGCTGCCTGCATCGGCGGTGCCATGCAGCAGGACGACTACCGCGCTGCCGTCGGGGCGGCGGGCTTGCAGGTCCAGCAGATGCAGGACAACCCCCAATACCTGTTCATCTCGGACAATGCGCTGGGCGCAAGCGAAAAATTCGGCGTCAAGAGCATTTCCCTGCTGGCGGTCAAGCCGTGAGCACCGGCGTCCGGGCCCGGTAGCTCGGATTCGGAGAACCCATGGCCTCGGGCTCTCCCCTCGGGGGTCGAAGACAACCGACTGGACTAACGTCTTTCTTGGGCATTTGCTGGACGGATCACAAGCGGCGCTAAGACGTCCGGCAGCCTTGCTCGTCTCCCGGCGCCCACTGCCCCATGCGCGCAGCTGGCGCCCACGCCGACCGCTGCACCGGCCGCCGCGGTCCGCCGTCACGGTCGGCGTGACACTCTAGGTCGCCGGCCGTGGATTGGCATCCGTCGCCACCGGCACGTCGCCGACCGACGTCGAACCGTCGCCGATATGCCTGTGCGGTACGGCTAGCGTCGGATCTGCTCCGGCAGCCAGGTCGCAAGATCCGGTACGGCCACCAGCAGCGCCAGCACGACAAGCTCCAGCACGATGAAGGGGAACGCCGCCGCATAGATCTGACCGAGCGTGATGCTCTTCGGCGCTACCCCTTTCATCACGTAAATCAGCAACCCGAACGGCGGCGTGGTGAAGCTAATCTCCATCACGATCAGCATGAGCACGCCAAACCAGATCAGATCGAAGCCGATCGCCTGCGCCAGAGGAATGTAGAAGGGGAGCGTGATCATCACCATGCTGACCTGATCCATGAAGGCGCCGAGCAGGAGCAGAATCAACAGCATGGCCAGCAGAATGAGCATCGGCATCGCACCGACCGAATCGATGAGGTTCAGCAGACCGTTGGTGGCGCCCGAGAATGCGAGGATCTGTGAGAACGTCACTGACGCGACGATGATGAAAAGGATCATCACGGATACCTTCGCGGTCTCGCGCACGGATTTGAGGAAGCGACCCCAGGTGAGGCAGCGGTACGCCGCCGCTGCGGCGAGAGCGGCGACGCAGCCGAGCGCGGCGGATTCGGTCGGTGTTGCCCAACCCGCCAGGATGCTGCCTACGACGACGACAAAGATGAGGAACAACGGAACGACATAAATCAGAAACGGCCGCCAGCGCTGCCACGGCTCGAGGCGCTCGATCTCATAAGCCGGCGCCAGCGATGGATTCATGCTGCAGCGAGCCAGCACGTACACGAAGAAGAAGAGGCTCATCAACACGCCGGGCACGATACCGGCGATGAGTAGCCCGGAGATGGATATGCCCGCCAGGCTGCCCAGCAGAACGGCCAGCGCGGACGGCGGTATGAGCATGGCGATACCGCCGGTTGCCATGATCGGGCCCATCGCCATCGTCGGGTGATAGCCGCGCCGCATCATGTCGGGCAGCAGCACGCTGCCGAGCACGGCGGTATTGGCGATGGTCGAGCCGGAAAGCGATGAAAAAACGGTGCCGCCGACGATGGATACGATGGAGAGCCGCCCCGGTAGCCGGGCGATGAGCTTTTCCACCGCGTCGATGGCCTTGATGGCGACCCCGGTATGAAAAAGGACTTCGCCTATGAACAGAAACAACGGTATCGGGGCAAGCGAGAAATTGGTGAGCGCTTCCATGGCGTTGCGGATCATTTGATTGAGCCCGGGCACGCCGCCGAGAAACACGGCGGCGCCCACGATATTGACGCCCATGAAGGCAAACGCCACCGGCAGGCCTGCCGCCATCATCAGGCACAGCAGTCCGAGCATCGATACCAGTGCCCAATACCACTCCATACGTCTACCCGTCACCCTGAGACGGGGGCACCAGATCCTCCCCGCGCATCACGCGTGCGCAGCGCAGGATGAATTCCAGCAGCAACAGGCAGCCGGAGAGCGGAATGACGATGAGCAGCAGCCACTCGGCAATCGGCAGCTCTTTGACCACGATCGCGTTTAGATGGCTCGCTTCGATGGTGACCAACGTGCCGTGGTAGACCAGGAATCCGCTGATCACCGCGCCGCCGACGCCGACCAGAAGTTCCAGCGCCTTGGAGAAGCGCGCGGGGGTGTTGTTGATCAAGAGATCCACGCGCACGTGAGCGCCCAGGTGCAGCACCCAGGGCGCCGCCAGAAAGGTGGTGATGTAGATCGCGTACTCGGCCACCTCCAAAAGCCACGGAAAGTTGCCGAGCCCGAGGTTGCGCAAGGCGACGTCGAGGCTGACCATGACCGCGAGCACGACGACGGTAAGCCCCGCGACCATGCCGCAGGCGTCCAGCAGCCGGTGATAGCCGCGGGCGAACGGACCGCCCGCGGCGCCCGTTGCCGTGCCCGACGACACCGTCAGTCTGCGATCAGCGTGTCACCGCGTAAGCAGCTCCTTGAGCTTCGGACCGGTGTCCGGGTTGGCTTCGACGAAGGCGGCCCAGCCCGTGTCGTTGGCCTGCTTCAGATAGGCCGCGCCGGCATCACCGGAGAACTCGATGGTCTCGATGCCGGCCTCCGCCTGCCGCCGCTTTTCCTCCTCGTTGATTTTTTCGTCCTCACTGCACAGGTCCTCCATCCACGATGCGCCCTCCTGCAGCACGGCCTTCTGCTCGTCCGTGAGCTTGTTCCAGGCGTTGAGGTTGATCAGCACTTCGACGGACGCCCGGTAGAATGCGGGGTCAACGCGGTACTTGGTCACCTCGTGCCAACCGAGGTCCAGCACCCCCTGGGTCGGCCAGCCGTAGCCGTCCACGGTGCCACGTTCCAGAGCCGTGTACACGTCTCCCGGCTTGGTGCGGATCATGCTCGCACCCATTGATTCGAAGAACGCCCTGTAGATCGGCGTCACTCTGATGTTCAATCCGCTGAGGTCGGGTTTGTCGATCTTCTTGTTGAGATACAAGTGAAACGGCACGCAGTCTTTTTGCCGCGCCAGGTGCCAGGCGTTCATCCTTTTGTTGTGCAGGTCGTTCATGTATTCCCATGCGCCGTTTGCACGCTCTTCCTTGATCGTGAACTGGCTGAGCTTTATGACGTCCGCCTCGGGCAACAGCTTCGTGTAGAACGCGCCGGGCAGATTGCCGATGTCGACGACCCCGGTGCGGATAGCATCGCCCAGCTGGAACGGGTTCATCACCTTTCCGCCGCCGCCCCGGTACTCGATCTGCACCACGCCTTTTCCGCGCGCGTTGACCTCGTCGATAAAGCGCTGGAAGTTGCGGCTGAACGTCGTGCCGTCGGCGAATGCGCTCACCGCACGCAAGGTGACTTCCTCGGCGGTTACCGTCGCTGCGGCAAAGAACGAGGCAGCGGCCAGCACCGCTGAACAAAGACAATGTTTGATTTTCACGAGGCTCTCCTCCGTTTGGCCGTATCACCGGGTTGAATGCGGGGTCCGTGATCCAATCGATCGCGCTCGACGACCTGCAGCGGAACGTCCTGCAGCGCGGCCTGCAGTCCGGCGCCGGTATCGTCGCTCAGGGCGGCGGTGCGCGCGGCTTTCACCCGCTGCACCAGCAATGGCTCAGCCACGCCGTCCAGCGCGGGCTCGATAATGGACTCCAGGATGCGTAGGAAATTCTTGCGTCCGCGAATGAAGGTTTCGCTGTACCCCTTGTTGAGACCGGCGCAGAGCGCGGTCTCCAGAGCCAGATCGTAGCTCGTCTGCGATGCCCTGCGTACGGTGCCGAGCCAGCGCTCGATCAGGGCCTGCTCTTCGCTCCAGCGCAGGCTCCTGCGCCGCCAGCGCCGGCAGCCGGCCAGCAGGCGCATCATCCGGTGCCCGACAATGCTGTGACTGCCCACACGCAGCGAGAAGCTCATCCAGGCCAGCCGACCGCGATGGGCGCGCAGACGGCGGCCGAGCCGCTCCGGCAGCACCGCCGCCAACTCGTCGACGCCTGGCTTGAAGAACTCGTTGATCAACACCGGCACGTCCGGCCCTGCGCGCACTTCCGACCGTATTCGCGCATAGCGTTCGGGCCGCGTCTTGAGATCGGCGACCCGGATTATGTCCTCGTAGGTCATCCACAACGCCAGCTCTCGAAAGGTCTCGCTGCACAGTGCATAGTCCCGATCGGCGCCGTCGAACGGCATCAACGCCTGGGCGCGGTCCAGGTACTGCTCGGCGTAGGCGGCGTCCTGGAAATCCAGGGTACGCGCCGCTCCCGCCTGCAGCACGTCGCCGAGCTCGGCGGGGAAGCTTCCGGCGATACGCTGCCGCAGCCCGTCGGGCAAGTGCAATGACGGCGTCGCTGCCGTCCCGGCATCGGGTTCGTCCGCCGTCGGTGTCCAGTTCAATCCGGCATGGAACCCGCGCAGGTTGGCATCTGCCGCAATCCCCCGAGCCTCGATTGCCTCGACGAAGGCCTCCACGGGCATCGGCAGCTTCCCGCTGCCGGCAAGCAGACCGAGAAGGACCGCGTTGAGCGCGCTGTTCGCCTGCTCGGCGAGGGCCGAAAAGTCCGCGCATAGACGCTCGTGCGACAGCTCTCCCATGGCGCTCAGTATGCTTTCCCGGTCGTAGCGCCCATCCGCCAGGTGCGACTTCTCGGAGATCGCATAGACGCGGTGCGTCGAGGTAATCAGTGTGGTAGTTTCAGGAGTGACGAAACCGCTCTCCATGGCCCGGGCCGCTTCGAGGATCTCCGAGCAGACCACGATGTCGACGCGCCCCGGCGCCGGATAAAGGCCCATCACCGGCTCGGGGCCGTCCAGTGCGCTGAACCGAAGGGGGAAAATTTCCAGGTAGTAGGTGGTGGCGCCGGTGCGCTGCGCAACGCCGGGTATGGACGTGCTCTGAACCGGGAAATCACAGGCGGTGGCGGCCTCGACGATCCAGCTGGTCAGCAATCCGCCACCCTCGCCGCCCAGGGCCGCGATCAGCAGCGAGATCGGACGCGGAGGCTGGCTCACCGGGCGCTCGCCGGCTGCGCAGCCGGATCGTAGACGAAACGCCTCCGCAACCGATCCAGCCACCGATCCCAGCGCGACGGGTTTTCTATGACGCGCGCGCGGTAGAAGGACGGGCAGAGCACCGCGGCGTCGGCGACCTCCCCGCACAGGCCGCAGCCGACGCAGTTGTTGTCGACGTGGGCGACGGGATCGCGGCGCAGCGGGTCCGGGTTGGGCTTGATGGTCAACGAAGGACAGCCCGACAGGCGGATGCAGGAGTGATCGCCCGTGCACGTGCTTTCGTCCACGCCGAACCGAGTACGGACGACCCGCTCTCCTCGCGCAAGCTTCCTGCGCACGTCCGGCTTGATGCGCCGCTGGCGGGCGAGCTGACACTCGCTTTGCGCGATGATGACCTTCAGGCCCGGCTGCCTGGTCGTCAGCGCCCTGCGCAACGTTTTCATCATAGTGCCGACGCGATAGGTCTCGACGGTTCTCAGCCAGCGCACGCCCATCCCCCTCAGCGCTCTCGCGATCGACATGCCGGTGGGCTGTGCCTGGTAGTTCCTGCCGCTGGAGGGGATGTACTGCTGACCTGTGGCCGACGAATACCCGTTGTCCATGATGACCAGCACGGAGTCGGCCTTGTTGAACAGAGCGCCCGACACCCCGGAGCTCAGACCGTTGTGCCAGAAGCCGCCGTCTCCCATGATGCTGACGGTGCGGTTCGGGAATGCCGGGGACACGGCCGCCGAGCTGGCCAGGCCGAGCCCGTAACCGAGCACCGTGTTGCCGAGGTGGAACGGCGGCAGCGTGGAGAAGGTGTGGCACCCGATATCGGCCGCGATGTGCACCTTGCCGATCTCCTTCTCGAGCAGCTTGACGGCGCTGAATACGGGCCGTTCCGGGCAACCCGTGCAAAATCCCGGGGGTCGCTTCGGCACCGGGCCGGACAGCAGATCGGCGGCGCGCGCTCTGCCGCTCGTCGCCGAGGCAACGCTGGTGCTGATTCCACCGGTGTCGAAGCCGGCCGGTGACGACGCCGAGAGGAATTGACCGATTCCTTGCAGCATTACCTCGGCGACGTACTCACCGGCATGCGGCAGCACGTCCTTGCCGTGCACTGTGGTGTTCAGCCCGGCCTTGCGCAGCAGCACGTTCACAGCCTGCTCGAGGTAGTCGGGATTGCCTTCCTCGACCATGAGCACGGCGCGCTTGCCGGCGCAGAATCCCGTTATCTCCTCCGGAACGAGCGGATGGGTGACATTGAGCACGAGTATCGGGATTCTCGACTTGCCAAAAACGTCGGCCAGACGAAAATGCTGCAGCGCCTGGATGGTCGAGTTGTACAGCCCTCCTTGGGTAATGATCCCGACGTCATCGAGGTCGCCCTCGAATATCTCGTTGAGCTGCCGCTCGCGTATGAAGTCGATGGCGGCCGGCAGACGCTGGTCGATCTTCAACTTCTCCTGGACATAGGTCGAGGGCGGCAGTGAGATCCGCTCCTGTCTGAACTCCGGTTGCTCGAGATGCGCCGTCTTCGAGAGCGCCGGCCGCCGGTTGTCCCGGCAACGGAAGCGCCCGTGCATGTGACAGGTGCGAATACGGTATTCGACCATCACCGGCGTGTGGCTGATCTCGGACAGCTCGAACGCCTTTTCGACGAGATCGACCATCGTCCCGTGATGCGGGCGCGGATCGACGAGCCAGATGGTGGATTTGAGCGCGAAGGCGTGGGAGCGTTCCTGAATGATGCTCGAGCCCTCACCATAATCCTCGCCGAGAACGATCAACGCGCCGCCGACCACACCCGCCGACGCGAGGTTGGAAAGCGCGTCGGACGCCACGTTGGTGCCCACGGTCGACTTCCACACCACGGCACCGCGCATCGGGTAGTTGATGGACGCACCCAGCATGGCGGCAGCCGCGGCCTCACTGGCGGAGGCCTCGAAGTGCACGCCCAAGTCGTCGAGCAGCTCGCTCGAGTCGGCGAGCACGTCCATCATGTGGGAGACCGGTGCCCCCTGATAGCCGCCGACGTAGCTGACGCCCGATTGCAGCAGCGCCTTGGTAATGGCCAGGATGCCCTCTCCATGAAAGACGTCGCCCTCTCCGAGGCGCAGGGCCTGGACTTCCCGGGCAAAGGAACGCTCCATGCGCTCAGCTCGCGGCGCCGTTGGCCGGCCGACAGCTCACTTGCCAGCAGCCATACGATCAGTTGGCGGGTGCGCCAATGGCAACCGGTCGCACCGGCGAGCCGGCAGCGCCCTTCGAGAGCAGCGGCAGGATCATGGTGCAGGAGGTCCATACCTTGTCCGCAGCGAGCTCCTCGAGGTGGGCGTTCTGTATCTGGTGAACGCCGGACTGCGTCAGGTTGTGATGGTGTATGGCCCACGGCAGTCCCGCGGGGGTGCCTTCCGCCGGGCCGGCCTTGCCCTGGAGAAAACCCTCGTTGGCCGGGTCGGTGAAGGGATTGTCGAGCGCGACCAGAACGATTGCCTTTTCACCGATGTACTTGACCGCGTCGTAGGAGAGCCCGGGACCCATGAAGTAGTACTTCTTCTCCGTGTCCGGGTCCTTCCAGTTGTCTTCCCAACCGGTGTAGATGTACAGCACGTCGCCGGGCTGCAGGCCGCGCCAAGAAAGTCCCTGCGCGTCGATCATCGCTTCGATGTCCGCCGCCGTTATCAGCTGCCCCGGCTTGAGCGGCATGCCGCCTCCGAGATGCTGTCGCGCATCGAGCAGGACCGCGGTCGTGACGATAGGCGGGACATTCTCCATGCCCAGCTTCAGCAACGGTGAATCCGCAGCGGGCTTGACCTCGCTTTGACCGTAGCCCCCGTAGTAGTGGACTCGATCGGCGGGATAGTCGCCTTTACCGTCCCAGGCCTCGTCCAGGAAGCCAAAGTGGCCGATCGCGTCCATCTGGGTCGCCTGGGCGCCAGGTTCACCGCTCATCGACTCGCCGTTGAACGCGTGGCGGGTGCCGGGTATGCCGACCGTCGGCCGATACTGGTACTCCAACGGCGCACCGAACGGAGACGCGGGCATGGTCAGCGAACGCACGTGAGAGATCTCATACACCTTGGCGTCGGGG
The DNA here is from genome assembly GCA_041550555.1 of Arenicellales bacterium. Taxonomy (GTDB): domain Bacteria; phylum Pseudomonadota; class Gammaproteobacteria; order Arenicellales; family JBFEOO01; genus JBFEOO01. Next base: position 4,440 of record JBFEOO010000025.1, on the reverse strand, counting down.
TTCGACAGGTGATAGGCGCAGCGGGCCCAGGTGCCCGGGCCGAGCGTGTTGGCCATGCCGCGCTGATCGCCTTGCGGCCAAGGCGGCATCGGAATCATCTGCTTCGTGGCGTCGACCACGGCTGCTTCGTCTGCGCGGGCAACGGATGAAATCCCAAACGTCGTGAGCAGCACGGTCATCGCCGTGAAGAACACGAGTCGCAGCTCATGCATGACACACCTCCAGTCCCTCATTTGGTTTTTTGGTTCAGCGGCTAAGCGCCGAATCTTACCATAGGCGGAGAGTCCATACAGGTGCCGGGAGTGGGCGCGGCGAATTATAATCCGCACGATCCCGTGCTGCCCTTCAGGAAATCACCATGATCACGTACTCGAAGGAGTTGGTAGTAGCCTGGGGTGAATGCGACCCGTTTGGCCTGGTCTATTTTCCCCGCATACTGGAATGGTTCAACGACACCGAGCACGAAATGTTCAGCGCCGCAGGCTACCCGATCAAGAACATGATCAATGATGACAGGACGACCTTCGTCATGGGGGAAATCCATTTTCGATTCGTCGGTCCGGCAGCCTATGGCGAACGCGTCACGTCCACGATCACGCTCGAGCGGATCGGCAACTCGACGCTGCACTGGAGCTGCAAGGCTGTCAACGCCAACGACGGAGCTACCGTTACCGAAGGTCGTGCAATCCGTGTTTACGCCCATATCGGAGATGATGGAACTCTGAAGTCGGTTCGCATACCCGATGCGATGCGCGAGGTCCTGCTGGCAACGTGACAACTCAGCCGGCTCGATGCCAACCAGGACGATTGCCTTTTCGGAATACCCGTCCAGCGGCGACCCTGCGCCGACGACTCATCTCGCCCGACGACGCGTCGCCGAGCGGCGATCCATGAATTCCTGCGCAGCATTGCACAGCATCCGTGCATCCGCGGGGCAGAAACGCTGATCGGGACGGTCGAGCCGATTGCTCGACCCGATGGCGGAAGAAGCCGGGAAGCGCCTACAGGAAGCACACCTGGGCGTCAGGCCGACTGGCGGCACGCGGCGGGCTCCGGCCTCGTTGCACCGCGACCAGCGGACCCCGCTCATTTGCTATTATCGATGCCATCGCGCAGCCACTACGTTCGACCTGTCCCTGCGATGTCCGATCAGAACGACGTGCAAGCAACCGCTGAAGTCCTGGCGTCCATCAGCAAGGAGCTCTCCGATTTTCTCGTGGGGTTCGCAAAGATTCGGATCGAGAAGCGGCGAGAAGGCGAGGAAGAGATTCAGACCACGGATGCCTCGCTCGCCGGCTTCGGCACACTGATCTCGGTGGACGGGCATCATGCGGTTCTTACAGCCGCCCATGTTCTGGGTGACCTGCCGAAGGCGGGGGAAGCGGGGCTGATTCTTCCCTCCCGCTTTACGTCCCATCTTCAGACCCTCTCCATCGAGATGAACTACACGCAGCGCATTCGCGTTGGGTCGGACTCCGGCAAGCCGGACGGACCCGATCTCGCTGCCCTCGTGCTTCCTCCCCATGATGTCGAGACGATCAAAGCGACCAAGATCTTCTACAACGTCTCCAGCCGGCGTGATCGAATGCTTTCCGATCCCCCTCCGACTGACGCCGGCACTTGGATGCTGTCAGGAGCAGGCGCCGAACCGAGAACAGACGCCCCCGACGAGCCCGAAGCGGACTCGGCAGGGATGAGTGGCGCAGGGTCCGTAGAACGAGAGTTCGACGCGGGGGACTTCGATTATGTCGATTTCGCTGCCAGGAGCGAGCAGAGTTATGCCGTGGTCAGCGGTGCCGGGCTGTGGCAGGTATTTCTGGAGAAAGATCGACGCGGCACGGTCAGGGCTGCCGAGAAGCTTCTTCGGGGTGTGGCCCTCCATCAGCTGGGACACGAGGAGCAGATCAACCGAGTCCGCTGCCACGGCATAAAGAGCATCTACGGTCGCGCCATCGACGAGATGCGGTCCGTGCTCTCCTGAGGTTCTTCCGACTAGACGTCCCCGCCATCGGGCGACGCCGCACGACGCGGCGTCGCTGGCGCCTGACCCGACGGGTGGCGCCGGCACAAAGGCGGGAGCAGAAGGGAGGCGCGAGCCGACCCCGGCGTGCTGACATCGATCCGAGCCGCGGCAGGTGCGATCGCCGACCCGCCGCCGCCGCGGTTGAGCGCCACGAGGTGGCTCGAGCGGATTCCGACTCGCGGAGAGAGGGTTTATATTGCCCGCACGCCGAGGCGTCCGTCGGCGCCGGATCACGAATCGGGAGGACCCGCCCGTGCGGCTCAGCGAACAGCAGATCGCCGAATTCGAGGACCAGGGATTTCTGATCCTGCCGGGCCTGTTCTCCGCTGCCGAGGTCGCCGTGCTGCGGCGCGCCATGGCCGAAGTCTTCGCGCAACGCTGCGAAGCCGACATCGGGGAGGCCGGCGGCCACGCCGTGCGCACGGCGATGGGGCTGCATCTGCGCCACGACGTGTTCGCGAGGCTGGTCCGCCACCCGCGTTTCGTCGAGCCCGCCCGGCAGCTGCGCGGCCCGGACCTCTACGTGCAGCAGGTCAAGATCAACGTCAAGGCCAGCTTCGACGGCGAGCAATGGCAGTGGCACTACGACTTCGCGACGCACCACGGCGATGATGGCGTTGCCGAGCCGCTGGCGCTCAACCTGCACGTGTTCCTCGACGACGTCACACAGTTCAACGGGCCGCTCTATTTCCTGCCCGGCTCCCACACGGAGGGACCGGCGCCGGCGTGGCACGACACCACCTCGACCAGCTACCCGCTGTGGGTGGTCGAGCGCGATACCGTCGCGCGCTTCGCCGAGCGGCGCGGCATCGTCGCCGCCACCGGGAAGGCCGGCACGGTCTTGATTTTCGGCGACCTGCTGGTGCACGGCTCACCGCCCAACATGTCGCCCTGGGACCGGGCCATCTTCTCGCTAATCCTCAACCCCGTCACCAACGCCTACACGAAGGACGAACGGCCGGACTACAAACACCATCGAGACCTGACCCCGGTGGTGCCGCTCGACGACGACTGCCTGCTGCGGACCGGCGCCGCATGAACTCCGCGCCCCATCCCGGTTATTTCGACCGCGGCCTCGCCGATATGGACCCGGCCGTTCACGCGGCCCTGGTGGGTGAGGAGGACCGCCAGCGGGAGGGCATCGAGCTGATCGCCTCGGAAAACATCGTCAGCCGCGCCACCCTCGAGGCGCTCGGCAGCGCCATCGTCAACAAGACCGTCGAGGGCTATCCCGGCCGGCGTTACTACGGCGGCGCCGTTTACGCCGACGTCGTCGAGCGGTTGGCCATCGACCGGGCCAAAGAGCTGTTCGACTGCGCCGTCGCCAACGTGCAGCCCCATTCGGGCAGCCAGGCCAACCTGGCGGTGTTCCTGGCTTTCCTGAAGCCGGGCGACACGGTGCTGTCCATGGACCTCTCTGCCGGCGGACATCTCAGCCACGGATCTTCGGCCAACCTCACAGGCAAATGGTTCGACGTCGTGCACTACGGCGTGCGCAGCGAAGACGGCCTGATCGACCATGACCAGGTCCTGCGACTGGCCGAGACGCATCGGCCGAAGCTGATCATCTGCGGCGGCTCCGCGTATCCCCGCGTGATCGACTTCGCCCGTTTCCGCGCTGTCGCCGATGCCGTGGGCGCGGTGCTGCTCGCAGACATGGCGCACTTCGCAGGCCTGGTTGCCGGCGGCGCGCACCCGAGCCCCATCCCCCACGCCCACGTCTGCACCGCGACCACCTACAAGAACCTGCGCGGCGTGCGCGGCGGCCTGATACTGGCCGGCGATGCCGATCTCGAGCGCAGGCTCAATGCGGCCGTGTTCCCGGGCGTGCAGGGCTCCGTCATCCTCAACGCCGTGGCGGCGAAGGCCGTTTGCCTGGGCGAAGCCCTCAGACCCGAGTTCAGGGACTACGCCCGGGCGGTGCTGGCCAACGCCCGCGCCCTGGCCGCGACGCTGATCGCTCGTGACATCGATGTGGTGACCGGCGGCACCGATACGCCGCTGATGCTGATCGACCTGAGGCGCAGGGGTCTGACCGGGGCCGAGGCGTCAGCGAGCCTGGAGCGCGCGGGCCTCGTCTGCAACAAGAACAGCGTGCCCGGCGACACGCAGCCGCCGACGGTGACCTCGGGCCTGCGCTTCGGCGTATCGGCGGGAACCACCCGGGGACTGCGCTCGGCCGAGTTCGAGACCATCGGCCAGCTGATCGCCGACGTGCTCGACGGCTTCACCGAGCGCGCCGATACGGGAACACATGCGGCAAACCGTGACATGCACGCGCTGGAGACCCGTGTGCTGGGTGAGGTAACCACCCTCACCCGCAGCTTCCCCATCTACTAGGCAGGCTCTGAGCGCGTAGCGTAGAGAAAGCAGAAACCCCCTTTCGTCAGAAGGCACGCCCCCCGGCGTGCGTCGCG
>JBFEOO010000024.1:0-46130 GCA_041550555.1 Arenicellales bacterium | reverse complement strand
CGCGCAGCTGACGCGTGATGTTGGTCAGGCGTGTCCCGAACACGAAGGTGTGGACCCGGCTGCGTTCGACGCCCAGCGCGTGGGCGAAGTGCAGCAGCATGCGTGAGTAGCCGCTCATGGAGCCGGAGATATCGCACAGCACGACCAGCGGCGGCGGCCGCCGCCGACGCCGACGCCGCAGCGGAGCGACGGCCGCGCCGCCGCCGCGCAGCGCGCTGCGCAGCGTCGCGCGTATGTCGATGCGGCTGCCGGTGTGGTGTGCCTTGTAGCGGCGCGTCGGCATGGACCGCAACGTGGGTCGCAGGGCGGCTACCGCCGCCTTGGCCTGCTCGACCTCCGCGCGGGACATGGCCTCGAAATCGACGCTCCGCAGCCGAGCGCTCGCCGACCAGGACAACGCGGCGTCGATGCGCCGCTCGGCTGCGGCGGGCGGCGCGGCGGCGCCTTGCGAACGATCCCCGGCCAGCGCCTCGGCAAGGCGCCGCGCCAGCGGCTCGGCCGCCGCCTCGGACGGATAGCGGAACACGGGCAACGCCAGCCGTTGCATGCGCTCGAGCAACTTCGGATTGCGCCAGAACACGTGGAACGCCTGATCGAAGATCATCCGCTGACGGGGGTGGCTGACGAACACCGCATGCAGGGCCCAGTACAGATCGTCGCGACGGGCGATGCCGACGGCCGTCACCGCCGCCAGCGCGTCGAGCACCTTGCCGGGGCCGATGGGCAAGCCCGCGGCTCGCAGCAGCCGGGCGAAGTGCATGAGGTTGTCGACCAGCCGGCCGCCCGCGCCATGCCGGCTCACGACGTCACGCTCGTGCCGGGCAGCTCGCGCTTGATCTCTTCGAGAATGGCGGCCGCCTCGCTGCCGCGAATCTTTGCGATGTCATCCTGGTACTTGAGCAGCACGCCGAGCGTGTCGTCGATAACGGCGGGATCGAGTGCGACCGCATCGAGCTGGGTGAGCGCTTCTGCCCAATCGATGGTCTCCGCCACGCCGGGCAGCTTGAACAGATCCCGCTCGCGCAGCGCCTGCACGAACTCGACGACCTGGCGACTGAGCTCGGCATCCGCCTGCGGTGCCTTGACATGCAATATCTCGAGCTCGCGCTCAGCGCTGGGATAATCGACCCAGTAGTAGAAACAGCGGCGCTTGAGCGCGTCGTGTATCTCGCGCGTGCGGTTCGACGTGACGACGACGATGGGTGGCGCCGCGGCCTCGATGGTGCCGATCTCGGGGATGCTGATCTGGTAGTCGGACAGCACCTCGAGCAGGTACGCCTCGAACGGCTCGTCGGCGCGATCGATCTCATCGATGAGCAGCACCGGCGGGCCTTCGTCGTGGGGCTCGAGCGCCTGCAACAGTGGTCGCTCGACCAGGAACCGCTTCGAGAAGATGTCCTGGCCGAGCCTGTCACGGGACACGTCGCCGGCCGCCTCTGCGAGACGAATCTCGATCATCTGCGCCGAGTAGTTCCACTCGTAGACCGCAGCGGCCGCGTCGAGGCCCTCGTAGCACTGAAGCCGCAAGAGCCGGCGCCCCAGCCCGCCCGCCACGGCCTTGGCAATCTCGGTCTTGCCCACCCCGGCCTCGCCCTCGAGGAACAGCGGCCGTTGAAGGCTGAGGGCGAGAAACAGCGCCGTCGCCAGGCTGCGGTCGGCGACGTAATGCTGACCGCTGAGCAAGGCCAGTGTCTGATCGACGCTGCCAGGCAGCGACGCCGGGCCCGGAGTCGGCGCGGGTGTCGACGAGGGGTCGGCCATGATCGGACCGGCAGCTCGGATCAACGACCGCCGCGGCGGCGGGCAGGGTGCCTCAACTCACGCCCCGGCGGCGGCCACCGCACGCTTGGCCATGACGGTGACCAGGTGGGCCCGATACTCCGGACTGGCGTGAATGTCGCTGTTCAGGCCGTCCGCGGCGACGGCGATGCCTGCCACCGCGTCGGGGGAGAATTCCGCCGTCAGCGCCTGCTCCATCGCCGCCACCCTGAAGACGCTGAGACCGGCCCCGGTGACCGCGACCCGCACGCCGCCGTCCGTCTGCGCCACCATCACGCCGACAATCGCGTAGCGCGAAGCCGGATTGGGGAACTTCACGTAGGCCGCTCTGCGCGGGATCGGGAAACTGACGTGCGTGATGATCTCGGTGTCGTCGAGCGCCGTCTCGAACATGCCCGTGAAGAACTGCTCGCCGTCGATGACGCGCCTGTTGGTATGTATCCTCGCGCCGAGCGCCACCACTGCGGCCGGATAGTCGGCCGCGGGGTCGGCGTGAGCGATGGCGCCGCCCAGCGTCCCGCAGTTGCGCACCTGCGGATCGCCGATGCCCAGGGCGAGCTGCGCCAAGGCGGGCACGGCGGCGTGCACCTGCGGGGAGGCGGCAACCATGGCGTGCCGCGCCATCGCCCCGATAACGAGGCTGTCGCCGTCGCGCTGAATCCCGTCGAGACCCTCGACACCGCCGAGGTCGACGAGGTCGCTGAACGAGGCGATGCGCTGCTTCATCATGGGGATCAGCGAATGTCCGCCCGCCATCAGCTTGCCGTCGCTGGCCGCCTCCAGCGCCGCCACGGCATCACTCAGGCTAGTGGGGCGTCGATATTCGAACGCGTACATCTGCTGTGTCTCCTCACCCGAACAATTCAGCTCACTGCCGCAGCGGGGCCATGGCTCACGCTCAGAGCGCCGACGCCGCCCGTCGCGCGGTGCTGGCGTGTTGCGACTTGACTTATGTCAATGAACACCCGCCCCGCCTTGGTAGGCTCGCCGTGTTACACGCCGGCCGCCGCTGCGCCGGAGTCGACGAGCGGATACGCGGGGATGCTCAGATGATCCAGATCGAAGTGCGACTTTTCAACAGTCTAACGCGATACCGACGCAATGGTAATCCCTACCATCTCGAGCTGCCGCATCCGGCCACGGTTGCCGATGCGCTGCGGCGCATCGACGTCCCCGAGCCCGAGATATTCCTGCTGACCCACAACGGCCGCAACATCATGCGCGGCTTCGGCTTCAACTCGGGCATCGAAACCGAGCATGCGCTTGCCGACGGCGACATCCTCTCGTTCTCCGGGCCGGTGCCCTTCAGCCGCGGCTATGGTTCGCCGGTGGTGTGAGCAGACCGCCTCACCTGGCTGATAACGGCCGTCGGCGGCGCGGCTGCGCGAGCCGCAGCCGGTTTCGCCTCCATCGCGCCACCGTTATACTCACCGGCGCATAGCGCACGCCCCGACGCGGTTCGGCGATACTCGTCATCGCCTCGTTGATGGTGGTGGTAGCCCAGGGTCGCGCCGGTGGTGGGCCGCCTGCCGGGGCAGCGCCGCGAACGCGCCGGGGAGGGCGACCGATGACCGGTGGCTGTGCAAACGCGGCAGCGCCGGCGACGTAACATGCAGCCATCCGCACTCGAGCGCTACAGTCGGCAGATGCGCTTGCCCGAGGTGGGCGAGGCGGGCCAGCAGCGTCTCGCCGACGCGCATGTGCTCATCGTCGGCATGGGCGGGCTGGGCTCCCCGGCGTCGATGTACCTGGCCGCGGCAGGTGTCGGTCATCTCGTCATCAGCGATTTCGACCGCGTCGACGAGTCGAATCTGCAGCGCCAGATCGCCCATCGAGAATCCGACGTCGGGCGGGAGAAGGCGGCGTCCGCGCGCGACACGCTCGCGGCGCTCAACAGGGCAGCACGCGTCGAGGCCATCGACTACGAGCTCGACGGCGTCGAGCTCGATCGGCGTGTGGCCGAGGCCGACGTCGTCGTCGACTGCACGGACAATTTTCCCTCCCGGTTCACGCTCAACCGAGCGTGCCTCAGCGCCTCTACACCGTTTGTCTCGGCTGCCGCGATCCGCTGGCAGGGCCACGTCGCAACGTTTCTGCCCGACCGTCCGGACAGCCCCTGCTTCCAGTGCCTGTACCCCGATGAGGGTGTCGCCGCCGCAACGTGCGCGGCCGAGGGCATCATGGCGCCCGTCGTCGGCGTCATCGGCAGCATGCAGGCCCTGGCGACGATCAACGTGCTGCTCGGCAAGGGCGCAGCGCTGTGCGGCAAGGTCATGCTGTTCGACGGACTGGCCATGGAATGGCAGACGATCGCGCTGCCGCGAAACCCACAGTGCCCGGGCTGCGGGGCCGGGACGGCGCCCGCCCCGTCCGCCGGGGCGTGAACGCTCCGGAGCGCTGCCGTCGGCTGACGGCGGAGGGAGCCGTTGCGCCGACCCCCGGAATAGTGATAAGTAACCGCCTAAGCACATTCTCGGTCGCCGTCGACCGGTGCTCGACCACGAGGCACGACGGTCTGCGGCGTCGCCGCGCAGCGCGCGCCGCCCGAACCCGATTTCTTCGAGCGGTCTACCCGTTCGAGGTCAGCGCTACACTTCTCAGGTATTGAACACCGGAGGAATCGAGGAGAAAAACTCATGCTGAAATCGCTCCATATCATTCCCGACAACTGCACCGGTTGTCTGCAGTGCGAGCTGGCCTGCTCGTACGAGAACGAGGGTTTGTTCAACAACGCCAAATCTCGAATCCGCGTGTTCACCTTCCACGAGGAGGGGCGCTTCGTGCCCTACACCTGCACGCAGTGCGACGAGGCGTGGTGCATGCAGGCATGTCCGGTCGACGCTATCGTCATCAACGCCGTGACGGGCGCCAAGGACGTCAGAGCGGATGTGTGCGTGGGCTGCAAGGTCTGCACCATCGCCTGCCCGTTCGGAACCGTCAACTACAACCAGGACACGGGCAAGGTCATCAAGTGCGACCTGTGCGGCGGCGATCCGAAGTGCGCCGAGGCCTGCCCGACCGGTGCGATCACCTATATCGACGCCGATTCCACCGGCCTCGATCGCATGCGCGCCTGGGCCGCAAAGACCGACACGGCGAGCGCCGCGCACGCCTAAACTCATTCGGAGGAGACATCATGGCTTGGGCAAAGAAAATCCTGCGCGTGAACCTGACCGACGGCTCGGTGAAGTCGGAACCGCTCAACATGCAATGGGCCCAGGAGTATCTCGGGCAGCGGGGGCTTGCCACCCGCTATCTTGTGGAGGAGGTCGACCCGCGTTGCGACGCGCTCGGCCCCGACAACAAGCTCATCATGGCGACCGGCCCGCTGACCGGCACGATGGCCTCCACGGGCGGGCGCTACTCTGTGATCACCAAGAGCCCCCTGACCGGGGCCGTGGCCTGCTCGAACTCCGGTGGATTCATCGGCGCCGAGATGAAGATGGCCGGATGGGACATGATCATCTTCGAGGGCAAATCACCGAGCCCGGTCTATCTGTACGTCGAGAATGAGCGCGCCGAGCTGCTGCCAGCGGACGATATCTGGGGCCAGTCGGTGTGGAAGGCCGACGAGCTCATCCACAACAAGCACCAGGATCCTCAGATCCGCATCGCTGCCGTCGGGCGCTCGGCCGAGGCCGGCTGTCTGTACGCGGCGGTCATCAACGACCTGCATCGCGCGGCCGGCCGCTCGGGCGTCGGCGCGGTCATGGCGTCGAAGAACCTCAAGGCGGTAGCGGTGCGCGGCACGCGCGGCGTCGGCAACATCAAGGACGCGGCGCGCTTCATGACGGCGACCGCCGAGCAGAAGCAGGTGCTGGCCGACAACGCCGTCACCGGCCAGGGACTGCCCAAGTTCGGCACCCAGGTGCTGATGAACGTGATCAACGAGATCGGCGCCATGCCGACGCGCAACATGCGCGAAGTCCAGTTCGAAGGCGCCCACAAGATCTCGGCCGAGGCCATGCACGAGCCGCGCAAGAGCGACGGCAAGCCCAACCTGACCACCAATGCCGGCTGCTTCGCCTGCACCATCGCCTGCGGCCGCATATCGACGATGGACAAGGGCCACTTCACGGTACAGAACAAGCCGCAGTACTGGGGCAACTCGGGTGGGCTCGAGTACGAGGCCGCCTGGGCGCTCGGCTCGGACACCGGCGTCGACGACCTCGATGCCCTGACCTACGCCAACTTCATCTGCAACGAGGACGGCTTCGACCCGATCACCTTCGGATCCACCGTGGCGGCCGCCATGGAGCTGTTCGAGGATGGCGTCATTACCACCGAGCACACCGGCGGCATCGAGTTCAAGTTCGGCTCCGCGGAGGCGCTGTGCAAGGCGGCGGAGCTGGTCGCTACAGGCGAGGGTTTCGGCGCAGACCTCGCTCTGGGCTCGAAGCGGCTGTGTGAGAAGTACGGGCGGCCGGAGCTGTCGATGACCGTCAAAGGTCAGGAGTTTCCGGCCTACGACCCGCGCGGCATCCAGGGCATGGGCCTGACCTATGCCACCTCCAACCGCGGCGCCTGCCACCTGCGCAGCTACACCGTGGCCTCCGAGGTGCTCGGCATCCCGGAGAAGACCGACCCGCTGGCGACCGACGGCAAGGCCGGGCTGGTGAAGGCCTTCCAGGACGCCACGGCGGCGTTCGACTCGTCGGGCCTGTGCCTGTTCACATCGTTCGCCTGGACGCTGGAGAACGTCGCGCCGCAGCTCGACGCCGCCTGCGACGGCGACTGGACGCCCGAGAAGCTCGTCGAGATCGGGGAGCGGGTGTGGAATCTCGAGCGGGACTTCAACATGAAGGCCGGCCTGACCGCGAAGGACGACACGCTGCCCAAGCGCTTCTTCGCCGAAGGCGCCAACACGGGACCCGCGAAGGGCTTGACCAGCGGCCTCGACAAGATGCTGCCCGAGTACTACCAGCTGCGCGGCTGGACCGGTGAGGGTCAGCTGACCCAGGAAACCCGACAGCGGCTGGGTCTGCCCGGCTAAGCGGCGAAGACCGCGGATCGCAATCGCAATCCCCCGGCGGGGCGCCCGGCTGGGCGCCCTGCCCCCGTTTCCGGAGGAGTCACCATGCACCACGTCATCGTCGGCGCTGGGCCGGCCGGCATCATCGCGTCGGAGACCCTGCGCAAGCTCGACCGGCACTGCGAGATCACCATCGTCGGCGACGAGCCGGAGCCGCCGTACTCGCGCATGGCGCTGCCGTACCTGCTCATCGATCGCATCGACGAGCCAGGGACCTATCTGCGCAAGACACAGGGCTACTACGACGGAGCGCATATCGCCGTACGGCAGGCGCGCGTTGCCTCGGTGTCGCCGAGCCAACATACGGTGGAGCTCGAAGGGGGCGAGCGGCTGCGCTACGACAGGCTGCTGCTGGCCACCGGCTCCACCCCCATCAGACCCCCCATCGCCGGCATCGACTCACCAGGCGTGCACAACTGCTGGACGCTCGACGACGCGCGCAGCATCATCGCGCTCGCCCAGCCGGGCGCCAAGGTGGTGCTCATGGGCGCCGGCTTCATCGGCTGCATCATTCTCGAGGCGCTGGCGTCGCGCGGCGTCGACCTCAAGGTCGTCGAGATGGAGAACCGCATGGTTCCCCGCATGATGAACGAAGCCTCGGGAAACCTGATCAAACGCTGGTGCGAGAGCAAAGGCGTCACCGTGCTGACGTCGTCGCGCGTCGCCTCGATCGGTGACGGCTCGGCGGCGCATGCGCTGAGCGTGGAGACCGACGACGGCCAGGTGCACCCTGCCGACCTGATCATCTCGGCGACGGGCGTACGACCCAACACGTCGGTGCTCGACGGCACCGACGTAAAGGTGGATCACGGCATACTCGTCGACGAACGTCTGCAGAGCAGCGACCCGCACATCTTCGCCGCCGGCGACGTCGCTCAGGGTAAGGATTTCTCCACCGGCGCATACACCGTCCAGGCCATTCAACCGACCGCCGCCGAGCACGGGCGCGTGGCGGCGACAAACATGCTCGACGGCCACGAGATCATCCATCCCGGCAGCGTCAACATGAACGTGCTCGACACCATGGGTCTGATCTCCAGCTCGTTTGGTCTTTGGCAGGGCGCTACCTCGGGCGACTCCGTTGAGCTGAGCGACCCGGCCCGCTACCGTTATCTCAATCTGCAGTTCGAGGACGACGTGCTGGTCGGCGCCAACAGCCTCGGCCTGACCGACCATATCGGCGTGCTGCGCGGCCTGATCCAAACCCAGGCGCATCTGGGTGACTGGAAGCACAGGCTCGAGCGCGACCCGACGCGGATCATGGAGGCCTACATCGCGGCCACACAGGGCGTGGGGACGACGAGCAAGCTCGGATGAGGCTCAAGCTCAAGCTCTATGCCACCCTGAGCGACTACCTGCCGAGCGGTGCCGTCGACAACAGCGCAAATATCGAGGTCGCGGAGGGCGCCACGCCGAGCAGCATCATCGACCGCTATCGAATCCCGCCGGCGCAGGCCCATCTGGTGCTGATCAACGGCGTGTACTGCGGCGCCGCGGAGCGCCGCTCGCACGCGCTCCGCGACGGCGACACCCTCGCCATCTGGCCCCCGGTTGCCGGGGGCTAGCCGTCGGCAGACCCTGCCGATGGCGGCCGAGCGCTTCTCGCGCGAGATGGGTCTGACCCACGCGGAATTCTTTCGCACGCTGCCTTCGGCGATCGCCGGACAGCCGTTTCAGCGCGACGGGTCGCGGGTCACGATCGACTACGGCGAGCGCACCGTCGTCATCGAGCTCGGTCCCGAACGCACCCGCCACATCGCGCTGCTCGCGCTGCCGTACGCGGAGGTGCGCTTCGCTTTCGTCGGTTTCTCCGACAATCAACGCGAGCAATTCATGCAGCGCTTCGATCTTTATTTTCGCCGCGGCGGCGGCTAGCGGCGGACGCGGCTCGAGAGGGCCTACGTCGTCGAGTCGCGCATGGCCGCAGCGCCGGCCTTGATGGCCTCGACGATGTTGTGGTAGCCCGTGCAGCGGCAGAGATTCCCTTCGAGCCAGTGGCGAATCTCGCTGTCGCTCGGGTCGGGGTTGTTGCGCACCAGATCGAGCGCGCTCATGACCATACCCGGGGTGCAAAAACCGCACTGCAGCGCGTGGTGTTCGCGAAACGCGGCCTGCATCGGGTGCAGGCTGCCGTCCGCGGCAGCCACGCCTTCGATGGTCGTCACGGCCGCACCCTCGGCCTGCACGGCCAGCACCGTGCAGCTCTTCACCGAGCGCCCGTTGACGTGCACGACACAGGCGCCGCACTGACTGGTGTCACAGCCGACGTGGGTGCCCGTGAGACGTTGGACTTCGCGCAGGAACTGCACGAGCAAGGTTCGAGGTTCGACATCAGCCGTAACCGGCTTGCCGTTCAACGTCATCGAAACCGTAACAGCCATGGCTCCATCCGTTCCATGAAGAGTTCAAGTCGCGTCGCGCACGCCGCGCCCGCTATTGTAACCGCACGCCGCCGCGCTCGCCCCGCTCGCGGCACGATCACCGCGGCGCCCGGACCTCGTCCGGCGAACGACCGGGGCCCGCTGGCGCTGCATGCGCGGCCCCCGACGGTCGCCGGGCGGCGCTCGCTTCGGCGCGGCAATGCACAAACCGCCCCCTCACATCCGAGCAGGCACCGCATCAGCCGACGACGCCGTCAGCCATCATCGACTCCACCTCCGCGGCCGAGTAGCCGAGCAGGTCTTGTAGCACGGCGCGGGTGTGCTCTCCCAGCCGGGGCGCGGGCCGAGCGGGCAGCACCGGCGCCGTCGAGAGGTGCGGCGGCGTGCGTGCGAACTGATAGGCCCCCACCTCGGGATCCTCGATCGTCGTGAGCATGCCGCGGGCTGCCACCTGAGGGCAGGCGAAGACGTCCTCAGCCGTATGCACGGGTCCCGTCGGCACGCCGGCACCGTTGAGCCGCTCGACGGCCTCGGCGCGGCTCAACCCGGCGAACCAGCCGCCGACGACCTCGTCGACGAAGGCGCGGTTGGCGGCGCGGGCCGTGCCGCTGCGCGTGCGCTCGTCGTCGACCAGATCGTGCCGCCCCATCGCGTCGCAGCAGCGGCGCCAGATCCGCTCGTCCGGAACGTTGACCGCGACAAAACCGTCGCGCGTCCGATACGCGCCGCGCGGGTAGGCGTTGCGCGGTCGGCCGCGGTGCGGCGATTGGCCGGCGACCGAGTGCAGGGCCACCATCGACTCGTTCAGCGACAGCATGTTGTCGTACATCGCCGAGTCGACGAGCTGACCGCGTCCGGTGCGCTCGCGCATGAACAGCGCCTGCATGACGCCGTACGCCGTGACCATGCCGGAATATATGTCGGCCATGCCGTAGAGGGTCCACGAGGGCGGCTTGTCCTCGAACCCCACCAGATGCATGATGCCACTCATGGCCTCGGCGACGATGTCGAACGCCGGCCGATCACTGAACGGGCCCCGATAACCCTCCATGCGGCCGAAGCCCGAAATGACGGCGTAGATCAAACGCGGGTTCAGGGCGTGCAGGGCGTGGTGGCCGAGACCCGCCCTGTCCATTGCCCGCGGCCGAAGATTCTCGACGACGACGTCCGCCTCTGCGATAAGCCGCCTCAGCACTTCCTTGCCCGCCTCGCTGCGAAAATCGAGCGCGACGCTTTTCTTGTTGCGGTTGTAAGCCATGAAGCCGGCTGCCTTGCGTCGACCGCCGTGCTCCGCGAACGGCGGCATGGCACGGCGCGGGTCACCGCTGCCCGGGCGTTCGATCTTGATCACCTCAGCGCCGGCGTCTGCCAGCAACAGTGTGCAGTACGGCCCCGCCATGTACTGCTCGAGGCCGATGACGCGTATGCCGTCCAGCGGTCGCTCGTCGTTCACAGCCATCCTGGGGAGCGTTCTCCAGCCTCAGCGCACGGCGATCAGGCGGGCGCCCGGACGCTCAATCGCCGATCCACTCGACCAGCGTGGAGACGCCCATGCCGACCCCCACGCACAGCGTGGCGAGGCCGTAGAACGGCCTCGGCGCCGTCGCGGCGCGCCGGCGCATCTCGTGCATCAGCGTCACCAGGATCCGCGCGCCCGAGCACCCCGTCGGATGGCCGAGCGCGATCGCCCCGCCGTTGACGTTGGTCAGCTCGTGCCGCAACCCGAGCTTGCGCATGCAGCCGAGCGTCTGCGCCGCAAATGCCTCGTTGATCTCCACGAGACCCACGGCGTCGAGATCGAGGGCAAAGCGCGCGAGCAGCTTGCGCGTCGCCGGCACCGGACCGTAGCCCATGACCCCCGGGTCGACGCCGGCCGCTGCGGAGCCGACCCAGCGCAGCCTCGGCGTGACACCGAGCTCGGCGGCTGCCGCCCGGCTCATCAGCAGCAGCGCCGCGGCCCCGTCGTTGATACCGCTCGAGTTGCCCGCGGTCACGGTGCCGCCGGCCCGGAACGCCGGCTTGAGCCGCGCCAGGTCCTCCCCGTCGATGGCAAGCTGATACCGATCGCCGACCTTTCGACAGCGGGGGTGCTCGTCGGTATCGACGACCTGCGGCGCGCCACGTCGCTGCGCCACCTCGATCGGCACGATCTCCTCGGCGAAGCGGCCGGCGTCCATCGCCGCGACCGCGCGGCGATGACTCTCGAGGGCGAAGGCGTCCTGCTCGGCGCGGGAGATGGACATCGCCTCGGCGATATTCTCCGCGGTCTGGCCGAGGCTGACGATGGGATAGAGCGCATCGAGCCGCGGGTTGTCATAGCGCCAGCCCACCGTGGTGTCCCACATCCTCGGCGCCGCGGTGGTCGGCACCCGCTCGGGCTTGGGGACGCTCCACGGTGCGCGGCTCATCGACTCCACGCCGCTGCCGATGAAGACGCGCCCCTCACCCGCGATGATGGCCTTGGCGGCTTGATTGACCGCCTCGAGCGCCGAGGCGCAGTTACGGTTGACCGTGACACCGGGCACGGTGACCGGAAAGCCCGCCAGCAGCGCCGCCATTCTGGCGACGTCCCGGCTGTCCTCACCGGCCTGATTCCCGCAGCCGGCATAGACATCGTCGAGCAGCTCGGGATCGATACCGGTGCGTGCCATCAGCGCGCGATACGTGTGGCCGAGCAGGTCGTCAGGCCGGACACCGGCCAGACAACCGCCGTGCCTGCCGATCGCCGTGCGCACACCGTCGACGATAATGACCTCTGTCGCCACAGATCACCTCCCGGAGCCGACGCCCGATGCCCAGCCGCTGCACCCCTCATCGCACCGGCGAGCCTGTCCGCCGCCCGCGCCGCCACCACGCTTGCGGGGCGAGTGTCGCCCCGCGCCGGGGTACGCCATAGCGCTCTGGCGTGGTTGTGCGATCGCGGCCGCCCGCTGCCGTCGCGGACCGGACGCCCAACGCAAGCAGGGGAGTATAATTTCCGGTCATTGTTACCTCAATGCGGCGCCCGCAGGCGGGACCGCGGTGATCGAGCGGACTGGTGCGCATCGACTTCAAGAACCTCGTCAAGCTGTTCATCGTCGCCGCCCTTCTGCTCTACGTCTTCAGCACCGTGCAGTGGCGCGACGCCGTGACGGTCACGAGCGCCGCGGGCGAGCAGGTTTCGACGCTGCGCGGCACCATCGTCGGGCACTGGGACCGCAGCGAGGTGCGCTTCAGAGCGGATGACGCGGCGGCGGGCGAGTCGCCACGTCCCATCCGCGCCGGCGTCCAGGCCGATGGCTCGAGGGTGGACGTCACGCCGGGCATTCTCACCTACGTGCGCAATGTCGACCTCGTGTGGTTCGTCCTGGCGGCGCTGTGCTTCATCTCGACGGTGATGTTCGCCGGCTCGCGCTGGTGGTGGCTGCTGCGTGTGAATGCGCTGCGGGTCGGTTTTCTCGAAGCGCAGCGCTACACCTGGATCGGTCTCTTCTTCAACAACCTGGTACCGGGCAGCACCGGCGGCGATCTCGTCAAGGCGGTGTACATCGTGCGCCGCAGTGCGCCGGCCGACCGCCTGGCGGCGGGCCTCTCCGTGGTGGTCGACCGGGTGCTCGGCCTGGCTTCGCTGGCGTTGCTGGGCGCTTTCGTCGCGCTGTTCTTCATCGAGCGTTTTGCAATGCTCGCCGTGACGATCTGGGTGGTAATCGCCCTCGGCGTGCTGGGCGGCATCGTCTTATTCAGCCGACGCGTGCGCACAACGCTCAAGCTGCACGTGCTGGCGAACGTGCTGCCGGTCAGGGCCCGGCACTTCCTCGCGCGTCTCGATCAGGCGGTATTTCTCTACCGGGCCCACAAGCGCGGCGTCGCCATGTGGCTGCTGGCCGGCATCCTCAGCCACACGATCTCGGTGCTCATCGTAGTGTGCATCGGTCGTGGCCTCAAAACGGGACTGCCGGACCCTGAATATTTCGTGCTCGTCCCCATCATCAACATCATCTCGGCCATTCCCATCGCGCCCAACGGCTGGGGCGTCGGCGAAGCACTGTACGCCAATCTCTTCGCACGATACGGCGCGCTCTACCTGCCCGGCGTCGCCGACGCCGAACAGGTCATGCGCACGCGCGGCGTCGCCGTCTCGTTGTTGTTCCGCGTCTGCACCACTATCATCTCGCTGGTCGGTGGGCTGGTGCTGCTGCGTGAGAAGGGCCCGCTTCCGCGGCCCGCGCGTGAGGAGCTCATCGCCGAAAACGGCTCGCCAGAGCCCGATCACAAGCCGGTCACCGCCACGAATGTCCACTTCAATCCCTCGGAGAAATCGTGAAGCGACGCAAGGGTGAGCCGTCCGTCACCGATATCGGGGGCCGCTCAGGCGCCGCGGCGCGCCGCCGGGGCGCGACACCCCTACCCGAGGGCAAGCTCGAGCAGGTCATCACGTTTCTCGAGATGCGGCGCAGGCCGTCGCGCCCCCACGACCGGCACCGGCTCGAGAATCTCGCAGTGATGCGCGCGATGCGTCCGACCGTCTCGTTCTACCGCTATCTGTACGACACCGTCGGCGGACCGTGGCTGTGGTATGAACGGCGTGCCATGGCGGACGACGCACTGCGCGCCGTGATCCATGATGACGCCGTGTCGGTATACGTCCTGTACGTCGGCGGCGTGCCGGCCGGCTTCGTGGAGCTCGACGGACGTACGGCCGGGGAGGTCGAGCTCGCCTACTTCGGCCTCGTGCCGGAGTTCATCGGTCGCGGCCTTGGAGAATTCTTCCTCGACTGGTCGGTGGACAAGGCCTGGAGCACTCGGCCCAAACGGGTCTGGGTTCACAGCTGCAACCACGACCACCCGAAGGCGATCGCCGTGTATCAGCGGGCAGGATTCGTGCCGTACGCTCAGCAGCGCATCGTCATCGACGACCCGCGACGCTCCGGTCTTATTCAGGAGGGCTCGTGAATTACGCCGCCCGCCGCGCGGCGGCCCGGAGCGTTGGCGCCGCTCGCGCGGTGCCGTCACCGCGGCGGTGCGACCGCGCATCCCGGGCGGTGCGCCGCAGCGCAGCGCTGTCGCTGGGCGTCCTGCTGACGGCGTTGCTCGCGGCGGCAGCGCCGAGCGCCGCCTCGGCCGCCAGCGAGCGAACCGCGAGGGAGATCGTCGCCGCCGTGGTCGCGATCGATGCCGTCGTGCCGGAGTCGGCCCGCACGGCGGGGTCACTGGGCACACAGCGCGCGGGCAGCGGCGTGATCATCGACGACGACGGACTCGTGCTGACGATCGGCTACCTCATTCTCGAAGCCTCCTCGGTGACGCTCACGGCGGCAGAGCGCGAGATACCCGCGACCGTCGTTGGCTACGATCACGCGAGTGGTTTCGGACTGGTGCGCGCCACCGAGCCGCTGCCGGCGCGGGCCATCGGGCTCGGAAACTCGTCGCTGCTCGAGCGTGACGACCCCGCGCTCGTGGTCAACAGCCGTGGCTCGACGCCGCTGGCCGCAGTCCGCATCGCGGACCGTCGCACGTTTGCCGGCTACTGGGAGTATCTGCTCGAGGACGCCATCTTCACGGCGCCGCCGTTGCCGGAGTTCGCCGGTGCTGCGCTGGTGAGCGTGGACGGCGAGCTGGTGGGCATCGGCTCTCTGGTCGTGCCCGATGCCGGTGCGGGCGAGCAGCCGCTCGCGGGCAACATGTTCGTTCCCATCGACGCGCTCAAACCGATACTCGGCGAGCTGCGGGCATCGGGTCGCAGTCCGGAACCCCCGCGCCCTTGGCTCGGCATGTTCACCGCCATGGATCGCGGGCACCTGTTCGTGACACAGGTGGCGCAAGACGGACCCGCGCAGCGCGCCGGCATCGAGCGCGGCGACATCGTCATCGGGGTGGCCGGGGAGAGGGTGACGGACATGGAGAGCCTTTATCGCAAGGTGTGGGCGCTCGGCGCGGCGGGCACCGTAGTGCCGCTGCGTATCCTGCGCAATGCGGAGATCCTCGAGGTGGACGTGATGTCGGCCGATCGCTACCAGTGGCTCAGGCTCGAGCCGACGCCCGTCGCCGCAGGGCCTCCTACGGACGGGCTCGGGCAGACACCGATTGAGCGCCGGCCGCCGGCCGCGTCCGAGGGGCTGCAGCGATCATGACGTCCATCAGTGCGTGGTTCGCGGAAAACGCCATCGACGAGGTCGAGGCCATTGTGCCGGACATGACGGGAATCGCGCGCGGCAAGATTCTGCCGGCGCAACGCTACCTCGAAACACTCGGCATGCGCGTCCCAGAGCAGATTTTTCTGCAGACGGTGAGCGGTTCCTACCCCGACGAGCAGGACGTCATCGACCCGGCGGACATCGATATCATGGCGCGGCCGGATCCCCGCACCATGAGGAAGGTGCCGTGGACCAAGGATCCGACTGCCCTCATCATCCACGACTGCTTCTACGCCGACGGCCGGCCGGTGGACATCGCACCGCGGTTCGTCCTGCGCAGCATCGTCGAGAAATATCGCGAGCAGGGCTGGGAGCCGGTGGTCGCACCGGAGCTGGAATTCTACCTGGTCAAGCCGAATACGGACGCCGACTATCCGCTCGAGCCGCCGATCGGCCGCTCGGGGCGCAGCGAGGCCGGGCGGCAGTCGTTCAGTATCGACGCCGTCAACGAATTCGATCCGCTGTTCGAGGACCTCTACGATCATTGCGAAGCCCAGGGCATCGAAATCGCCACCCTGACCCACGAAGCCGGGGCGGTCCAGATGGAGGTCAACCTCCGCCATGGCGATCCCATCGAGCTGGCCGACCAGGCATTCCTGTTCAAGAGAGCGGTGCGCGAGACGAGCCTACGCCACGGCGTCTACGCCACGTTCATGGGCAAGCCGATGGAGAACGAGCCCGGCAGCGCCATGCATATACACCAGAGCGTCACGAACGTCGGTACCGGTCGAAACGTGTTCAGCCGGGATGATGGTGAGCCCAGTGAGCTGTTCTTCGCCCACCTCGGCGGCCTGCAGACTTATCTGCCGGCGGCGATGCCGTTCTTCGCGCCCAACGTCAATTCCTACCGACGCCTGACGCCGGATCATGCCGCGCCGATCAACGCGCATTGGGGCTACGACAACCGCACGACGGGGCTGCGAGTGCCAATCGCGCCGCCGGAATCGCGCCGCGTTGAGAACCGAGTTGCGGGCGCCGATGCCAATCCGTACCTGGCGATCGCGGTATCTCTGGCCTGCGGCTACCTCGGTATGATGGAGAACCTCGAGCCGGACGAGCCGCTCGCAGGCAGCGCCTACACGAGGCCCTACGGGCTGCCGCGCAATCTCGAGGAAGCGGTGCGCCGGCTGCGCGATTGCGGGCCCCTGGCAAGAGTGCTCGGCGAACGCTTCGTCGCTGCGTACAACGTCGTCAAGGAGGCCGAGTACGTCGCGTTTCTCAACGTCATCAGCTCCTGGGAGCGAGAACATCTGCTCCTCAACGTCTGAGCGGGTCCTGCCCGATCCCCATCGGAGGCGAGCAGCTAGCGGACGGCGAAACGCACCGTTCTCGCACTTGCGCCGTGATCGAGCGCGCGGGGCGTTCGATCACGGCGGCGGACGTCGGTCCCGCGGGACGCCGAGCGGTAAGCAGCGGTTGCGCGCAACCGCCGCTCGGCCTGCCGCACAGGAGAGGTCAAAGTATGGTTGAACGATCGCGGACCCGCAGCACTGCGGAGTGGCAGCGGCTCGACACGAGCCACCATCTCCACCCATTCACGGACTACCAGGCACTGCGTGATCGGGGCAGCCGCATCATCACGGGCGCCGACGGCGTCTACCTGATCGACTCCGAGGGCAAGCGCATCCTCGACGGCATGGCGGGGCTGTGGTGCGTCAATATTGGTTACGGCCGGCGCGAGCTCGCCGAGATCGCCCGACAACAGATGATCGAGCTGCCCTACTACAACACTTTCTTTCAGACGTCGCATCCGCCGGCCATCGAGCTGTCGCAGCTGCTCGCCGAGGTCACGCCGGCGGGTCTCAACCACGTCTTCCTGACCAACTCGGGCTCGGAGTCGAGCGATACCGTGATTCGCCTGGTGCGCCGTTACTGGGCGCTGCGCGGCCATCCCGACAAGAACATACTCATAAGCCGACACAATGCGTATCACGGCAGCACCATGGGCGGGGCCAGCCTCGGCGGCATGCGCTTCATGCACGAGCAGGGCGATCTGCCGATTCCGGGCATCGCGCACATACGCCAGCCGTACTGGTACGGCGAGGGCGGCGACCTCACGCCCGACGAGTTCGGAAGGGTGGCGGCACGCGCTCTCGAGGAGAAGATCGACGAACTCGGAGAGGATCGCGTGGCGGCGTTCGTCGCCGAGCCGATTCAGGGCGCCGGCGGGGTGGTCGTTCCGCCCGACAGCTATTGGCCCGAGATCCGGCGCATCTGCAGCGAATACGATATCCTGCTGGTGCTCGACGAGGTGATATGCGGCTTCGGGCGCATAGGCCGCTGGTTCGGCGCCGATTACTATGAGCTCGAGCCCGACCTGATGCCCATAGCCAAGGGGCTTTCCTCCGGGTACGTGCCGATCGGCGGCGTGATGGTACGCGACCATGTCGCCCAGACGCTGTTCGCGGCGCGCGCTGAGTTTGCCCATGGCTACACGTACTCCGGCCATCCGGTGGCGTGTGCGGTCGCCGCCGCCAACATCCGCTTGCTGCGCGAGGAGAAGATCATCGAGCGCGTGGCGACCGACACAGGGCCGTATCTGCAGCGCCGCTGGCGCGAGCTGGCCGACCATCCCCTCGTCGGCGAAGCGCGGGGCGTCGGTTTTCTCGGCGCGCTCGAGCTCGTCAAGGACAAGCGCAGCCGGACGTTTTTCGACCCCCTCGGAAAGGTGGGCTTGCGCTGCCGCGACATCTGCTTCCAGCAGGGGCTCGTCATGCGGGCGGTACGCGACACCATGATCATCTCGCCGCCGCTGATCATGACCCGAGAGCAGATCGACGAGCTGGTGACCCTGGCCCGCCGCTGTCTCGATTTGACCCAAGAGGCGATCGGGCAATAACGTCCCGAGAGCCGGCGGATTCATGGAAGTCTTGATTTATCGGCATCTGACGGTGACACTCCTGGACGGCGTCATTACGGGCTCGGGGTTTCTCCGGCTACAATGAACATCGCGAACCCACCTAGGGAGGAAGGCGCATGACACGCAATCGAAAAGGCGGGCTGACCCGCCGTTCGTTCATCAAGAGCCTCGGTGCCGGCGCAGCAGGCGTGAGTCTGATGCCGCGTTTCGCTTTCGGTGCCGAAGAAGCGAAGCTGAACTTTTACAACTGGGACACCTACATCGGGGAGACGACGCTCGACGATTTTCAGCAGGCGACGGGAATCGAGGTCAAGATGGACCTCTTTGCCGACAACGACGAGCTCTTCGCCAAGCTCAAGGAGGGTAATCCGGGCTACGACGTCATCGTGCCGACCAATGACTACGTCGAACGGATGATCACCGCAGGCATGCTCGAGCCCCTCGACCATTCGATGATCCCCAATATCGATAACGTCGATCCCAACTTCCGCGATGCCGCCTTCGACCCGGGCCGCAAGTACAGCCTGCCCTACATGTGGGGCACCATTGGCATCGGTTACCGCAAGTCCAAGGTCGACGGCGTGCCGGATTCGTGGAAATGGCTCCTCGATTCGGATCGCTATTCCGGCCGCATCGCGCTGCTGGGCAGCGCCAGCGAAGTGCTTGGCACGGTCGCCAAATATCTTGGGTACTCGTTGAACACGGCCGATCCGCAGCAGATCAAGGCTGCCGAAGAGCTGCTGATAAAGCAGAAACCACACATCAAGGTGTTCGCCGACGACAACGGCCAGGATCTGCTCCTCTCGGGAGAGGTGGATCTCACCATGGAGTGGAACGGCGACATTCTGCAGGTCATGGCGGAGGACGACGATCTGAGCTACGTGGTGCCCAACGAGGGCGGAGAGCTGTGGCAGGACTGTCTGGCCATCCCGACCGGCGCGCCGCACCCGGAGAACGCCCATAAGTTCATCAATTTCATCTTCGACGCCGAGGCCGGGGCAGCCATCGCGGACTTCATCCAGTATGCGACGCCGAACAAGGCCGCGCGTGCCCTGCTCTCCGATGAGTACAACAACAATCCGGCGATCTTTCCGCCGGACGACGTCATCAAGCGCTGCGAGCCGCCTCTGTATATCGGCGAGGACGCGCTGCGGCTCTACGACGAAGCCTGGACCCGGGTGCAAGCGGCCTAGTCCAGCCCAGGGCCGAGGGGCTTGGCGGGCGATGCCGTCGCATAGCCCGCCGCGACCGCGGGCACTTGCCAACACCGCCCGCGCTCGCCGAGGCGAATCCGCCTGGGGTGCCGACGCGACGCACCGCCGTGGCGCCCATGCCTAGTTACCGGGTGACGGGCAGCGGCGTCGGGGTTGTGCGGCGGCAACCCTTCGCCCTCACGACGCGATGGCCGCCCGCGTACGACGCGATTCGAGCACCGTAGTTGGAGAGCTGGCGAAAATCTCCGCTCGTGTTCTGGGTCTTTTCGACCCCGCCTTCGGTCTGGCTGCTGGGTTTCTTTCTGATCCCACTGGCGCTCGTGTGGGCGATCAGCTTCGGTGAAAAACAGGGCATCGTCGATATCACCATCACCGGGACGCTCGAGAACTACCGCCGCGCGGTCGACCCCATTTACCTGCAGATATTCTTCAAGTCGTTCTGGTTCGCAGGACTAACCACCGTTATCTGTCTCGTGGTGGCTTTCCCCGTCGCGCTGGCGATCAGCTTTGCGCCAGAGCGGTGGAAGCCCGTTCTGTTGCTGCTGATCATCCTGCCGTTCTGGACCAATTTGCTCATTCGCACCTACGCGCTCATCGCCGTGCTGCGTACGCGTGGGTTCGTCAACTTCGGGCTCGAGTACCTGTGGGACGGCGCCAACTCGGCACTCGACTTCCTGGGTCTCGGGGGAACGGGGCTGCTCGGCGCGCGCTTCGAGGCGCTGCCGCTGCTCTACAACAATTTCGCAGTGGTGTTCGGGTTGGTCTACGTGCACCTGTGCTTCATGGTGCTGCCGCTGTATGCGGCGCTCGATCGGCTCGACAAGAGCTATATCGAGGCCAGCCTCGACCTCGGCGCAAGCCAGCTGCGAACGTTCTTCTCGGTGACGGTCCCGCTGGCGGCGCCGGGCATCATCTCGGGGGTCATCATTACCTTCATACCGGCGCTCGGTTCGTTCCTGACCCCGGACCTGCTGGGCGGCACCGACAGCCAGATGATCGCCAACGTCATCGAACGGCAGTTCAAATCCGCCAACGACTGGCCGTTCGGTGCCGCGCTCTCGTTCATCCTCATGTATGTGACGTTTTTTGTGCTGGCGCTGCGGGCCGTCATCGGCAAACGGGGCGGGCAGCGCTCGGATCGCTGACCGCCCGTGGCACGACGAATGAAACGGTCGCCTGCGGGACCGCTCGACTACGGGCGGCGAACGTGGATGCGCTTGACGCTGCTGACGACGTTCATCTTCCTCTACGCACCCATTGTCACGCTGGTGGCGTTCAGCTTCAACGACAGCCGGCGCAACATCGTGTGGCGGGGGTTTACGCTGAAATACTACGAGAAAGCCTGGAACAACGACGGGCTCATCGAAGCCTTCGTCAATTCGCTCACTATCGCCTTCTTCAGCACCATCCTGAGCACCGTGCTCGGGGCGATGGTGGCCTTCATGCTGTGGCGCTTTCGCTTCCCCGGCAGAGCGCCCTACGAGGGTGCGCTGGCGCTGCCCATCGTCATCCCGGAGATTTGCATGGGCGTTGCGATGCTGGCCTTCTTCGCCCGCGTCGGCTGGCCGCCCGGTCTGCCTTGGCCCCTCAACCTCGGCGCCATCACCATCGCGCACATCTCGTTCAGCTTCCCCTTCGTCGCCCTCATCGTTCGCGCGCGTCTGGCGTCCTTCAACAAAGAGCTCGAGGAGGCCGGCAAGGACCTCGGCGCCTCGGAGTGGCAGGTGTTTCGCGATATCACCATTCCCTTCATGAAACCCGGATTGATCGCCGGCGCACTGCTCGCCTTCACGCTGTCGCTGGACGACTTTGTCATTACCTTCTTTACGTCGGGACCCGAAACAGTCACCTTCCCGGTCAAGGTCTACTCGATGGTTCGGTTCTCGGTGACGCCGGAGGTCAACGCCGCGTCCGCCGTTTTGATCGCCATCACGCTGGTTTTCACCACCATCGCCCTGGTGCTGCAGAACCGCAACAAGTCGGAGATGTTCTAGGTTTAACCGGACGTGGATAAACGCAAGACCATCGTCGGCGTCGAGAGCGTCAGCAAGCGTTTCACGGCCAGCGTCACCGCGGTCGACGGGGTCTCTCTCGAAATCCGCGAGGGAGAATTCTTCGCTCTGCTGGGCCCGTCGGGCTGCGGCAAGACGACGTTGCTGCGCATGATCGCCGGGTTCGAGCTGCCGAGCGCGGGGCGCATCCTGATCGACGGTGACGACATGGCGAAGGTGCCCCCCAACCGGCGTCCCGTCAACATGGTGTTCCAGTCCTACGCCGTGTTTCCGCACATGAACGTCTCGGATAACGTTGCTTACGGGCTCAAAGTCTCCGGCGTGCCACGCCGGGACATCGCTGAGCGTGTCGCCGAGGCGCTCGATCTCGTGCAGCTGCAGGGCCTCGAAGCCCGCATGCCGGGCCAGCTCTCCGGCGGCCAGCGTCAACGCGTTGCCCTCGCGCGGGCGCTGGTGAAGAAGCCGCGAGTGCTGCTGCTCGATGAGCCGTTGTCCGCTTTGGACGCCAAGCTGCGCGAGGCGATGCGCCTCGAGCTGGTGCGCCTGCAGCATTCGGTCAACATCACGTTCATCATCGTCACGCACGACCAAAGCGAAGCATTGTCCATGGCCGATCGTGTTGCGGTCATGGAGGAGGGCCAGGTGCTGCAGGTCGCATCGCCCTCGGAGCTCTACGAGTATCCGAGCTGCCGCTTCGTGGCCGACTTCATCGGGCAGATCAACCTCTTCGAGGCCGACGCAGTGCGGTGGGACGATGGGCGCCTCGTGCTCGATGTCGAGGGGCTCGAGGTGCCGTCTACTCGAATCGAGCTCGAGTACGATTCCGCACTGGCGGGAAAGGTCGGCGTCGCGATTCGCCCCGAGAAGATCCATCTCACCGACGCGGAGCCCGCCGATGACCGGGTCAAGTTTACCGCTCGGGTACGCGACGTCGCGTACTACGGGAACGAAAGCCGCGTCTTTCTCGAGACCGGCGCCGGCAGGCGCATCAGCGTGACGGTACAGAACCGTCGGCGCGAGTTGGCGCCGCCCGCGCAGATCGGCGATACGCTGTGGGTTTCCTGGCCCGCGCGCGACACGCTGGTGCTCGCCCAGTAGGGGGCGCGGCGCGGGCGTGCGCCGCCCGACCCGCTCGTCGATAGCGGCGCCCGCCGCTGGCGCTCACGCCTTCTCGAGACGTGCCGCGCAGTACTTGAACTCGGGTATCTTGCCGAAGGGATCGAGAGCCGGATTGGTGAGCACGTTGGCGGACGCCTCGGCGAAGCAGAACGGGATGAAGACCATGCCCGCGGGCACGGCTTCGTCGCGGCGAGCCGTCAGCTCCACGGCGCCGCGCCGGGTCACCACCCGCACGGTCTCCCCAGCAGCGATGCCGTGACCGTCCAGCACCGCCTGCGAGAGGCTGACCACCGCGGCCGGCTCCAGCTCGTCGAGAACGGTCGCCCGCCGGGTCATCGCTCCCGTGTGCCAGTGCTCGAGCTGGCGGCCTGTGGTGAGCACCAGCGGAAAGTCGGCATCAGGCATCTCGTCGGGCGGCAACACGTCGGCCGGGACCAGCCGCGCGCGGCCGCTCGCCGTCGGAAACCCGCTGCCGAACACGATGTCGTTGCCGGGCGCATCGGGTGCATCGCAGGGGTAGGTCACCGCGCTCTCGCGATCGAGCCGCTCCCAGTCGATGTTATCGAGCGACGGCATGAGGCCGGCCATCTCCGCATAGACATCCCGCGGGTGCGAGTAGCGCCAAGCGAGACCCAGACGCTGGGCGAGCTCCTGGATGATCCACCAATCCTGGCGTGCGTCGCCGGGCAGCGCCAGCGCCTGGCGCCCCATCTGCACCTGGCGATTGGTGTTGGTCACGGTGCCGTCCTTCTCCGGCCACGCCGATGCCGGCAGCACCACGTCGGCGTGGTAGGCGGTTTCGGTCATAAACAGATCCTGCACGACGAGGTGCTCGAGCTTGGCCAGACCCTCGCGCGCATGCACTGCGTCGGGATCGGACATGGCCGGGTTCTCGCCCATGATGTACATGCCCTTAATCCGACCGGCGTGCACCGCGTCCATGATCTCTACCACCGTCAGGCCGCGATCGGGATCGAGCGGCGTGCCCCAGGCATCCTCGAAGCGTTTCCGGATGTCCGCATCGTCGACCGCCTGGTAGTCCGGATACACCATCGGGATGAGGCCGGCATCGGACGCGCCCTGGACGTTGTTCTGACCCCGCAGCGGGTGCAAACCCGTACCGGGCCTTCCGACCTGCCCGGTCACGGTGGCCAGCGCGATCAGGCAGCGGGCGTTGTCCGTGCCGTGCACGTGCTGCGAGATGCCCATACCCCAGAAGATGATGCTGGCGGACGCGCCGGCGTACTTGCGCGCCACCGCGCGCAGCTCCTCGGCGTCGATGCCACACACCGGCGCCATCGCCTCGGGCGTGAATGCCGCCACGTGACGCTTGAGATTCTCGAAGCCCTCGGCGAACTGCGCCACATAAGCTTCGTCCTGCAGCCCCTCGCTTACGATGACGTTGAGGAGCGCGTTCAGCAGGGCGACGTCGGTGCCGGGCTTGAACTGCAACATGTGCGTTGCGTAACGCTTCAGCGACTGCCCGCGCGGATCCATCACGATCAGGGTCTTGCCTCGCTTCGCCGCCTGCTTGAAAAAGGTCGCCGCAACCGGGTGGTTCTCGGTGGGATTGGCGCCGATCACGACAATCACCTCGGCGTCCGCGCAGGCTGTGAAGGGGGCCGTCACCGCACCGGAGCCGATGCCCTCGAGCAGCGCGGCCACCGACGACGCATGACACAGACGTGTGCAGTGATCCACGTTGTTGGTGCCGAAGCCGGTGCGCACGAGCTTCTGCACGAGGTATGCCTCCTCGTTCGAGCCCTTCGCGGACCCGAACCCGGCGAGCGCCTGCCCGCCATCGCGGTCGCGAATGCGCCGCAGGCCCGCCGCAGCCAAATCGAGCGCCTCGTCCCACGTCGCTTCGCGAAAATGCGTCCAGGGGTTGCCGGGGTCGACCTCCTGGTCGGCGCCCTTGGGTGCGTCGTCGCGGCGCACCAGGGGACGGGTCAGTCGGTGCGGGTGGCGGATGTAGTCGAACCCGAATCGCCCCTTAACGCAGAGGCGATTATGATTGGCCGGTCCATCGCGCCCCTCCACGGCGACAATCATGTTCTGCTTGGTCTTGTAGGTGATCTGGCAGCCGACACCGCAATAGGGGCAGACGCTGTCGACCTCCTCGAAGGCGTCGGTGAGGCCCACGCCCGCGTCATCGACCAGCGAGCGCTCCATCAGGGCGCCTGTCGGGCAGGCCTGCACGCATTCACCGCAGGCGACACAGGTGCTGGCGCCCATGGGATCCGCGAAGTCGAACACGATCTGCGAGCCGTGCCCGCGCCAGGCCATGCCGATGACGTCGTTGACCTGCACTTCGCGGCAGGCCCGCACGCACAGCGTGCAGTGGATGCAGGCATCGAGAAACACCCGCATCGCCGGATGGCTGGCGTCGGCGTCTGGTGTGGTACGCCGCGGAAAGCGGCTGTGTGCGACGCCGACGCGCTCGGCCCAACGCCAGAAACGGGCCTCGTGTCGATGGGCGCGTTCGCGAGGCGGCTGGTCGGCGACCAGCATCTCGAACACCATGCGCCGGCTCGCGTGCGCGCGATCGGTGTCGGAATGTACCTTCATGCCGGAGGCAGGGCGGCGAATGCAGGCCGGGGCGAGCACGCGCTCGCCTTCGATCTCCACCATGCAGGCGCGGCAGTTGCCGTCACCGCGGTAACCCGGTTCCGGCGCGTAGCACAGGTGCGGAATCGCCACGCCGTGGCGCTGCGCGACCTGCCAGATCGTCTCACCAGGCTCAGCCTCTACCTGGCGACCGTCGAGGGTAAACTTGACGCCAGCCTCCATGAGCATCACAGCTCCTCCGGGAAGTATCGCAACACCGACAGCAGCGGGTTGGCCGCCGCCTGTCCCAGCCCACAGATCGACGCATCGGCCATCGTCTGGCTCAGCTCGCGAAGCAGTCCAGCGTCCCATTTAGGTAGCTGCATCAGCTTGACCGCCTTCTCGGTACCCACGCGGCAGGGCGTACACTGACCGCAGCTCTCGTCTTCGAAGAATCGCATAAGATTGAGCGCGGCGGCACGAACGTCGTCGGCGTCGCTCAGCACGACCACCGCGTGCGAGCCGACGAAACAGCCGTGGGATTCGAGCGCACCGAACTCGAGCGGCAGATCATCCATGCTCGCCGGGAGGATACCGCCCGACGCACCGCCGGGCAGGTAGGCTTTGAAGGTGTGCCCTTGCGCCATTCCCCCGCAGTACTCATCGATGAGCTCGCGCACCGTGATGCCGGCCGGCGCCAGCTTGACGCCCGGCTCGCGGACGCGCCCCGAAACCGAGTAGCTGCGCAGCCCCTTGCCGCCGTTACGGCCCTGCTCGGCAAACCACGGCGCGCCCCGTTGGACGATGTCGCGCACCCAGTACAGCGTCTCGACGTTCTGCACCAGAGTCGGTTTGCCGAACAGACCGACCTCGGCCACGTAGGGCGGTCGGTGTCTGGGCAGACCACGCTTGCCCTCGATGGACTCGATCATCGACGACTCCTCGCCACAGATGTAGGCGCCGGCGCCGCGCCGCAGCGCAATGCGCCGGCCGGCCGTGAGCGCTGCGGCTTCGAGCTGCGCGAGCTCGGCGAGCAGCAGCTTGCGGATGGCCGGATACTCATCGCGCAGGTAGATGTAGACCGTTTCGGCCTCCACGGCCCACGCCGCAATCAGCATGCCTTCGAGGAACCGATGCGGATCGCGCTCCAGATAGTAACGATCCTTGAACGTGCCCGGTTCGCCCTCATCGGCGTTTACCGCCATCAGGCGCGGCCCGGGGTAGCCGCGCACGATGCTCCACTTGCGCCCGGTGGGGAAGCCGGCACCACCGAGACCACGCAAGGCGGCCTCGCCCAGGATCTCGATCAGCTGATCCGGCGTGCGCTTGCCGTCGACGCATTCACCGAGAAGCGCGTAGCCACCGTCGGCTCGATAGGCGTCGAGGCCGCGGTAAGACGGCATGTCGGGCGCGAAACGCCGTTCTTCCACGCAGCGCGCGATGGTCTCGACGTCCGCCCTGTCGACATGGCGATGGCCGACCTCGGCAACCGGGGCCGTGTCGCAGCGCCCCATGCACGGCGCCCTCACGACGCGTACTCCGCTGCCGAGGGCCGCGGGCAAGGCGTCGAGCAGCCGCCTCGCTCCCATCAGCTCGCAGCTGAGACTGTCGCAGACACGCACCGTGACCGCGGGGGGCGCCTCGGCGCCGTCGCGGACGACGTCGAAATGCGCATAGAAAGTGGCCACCTCGAACACTTCCGCCTGCGCTAGGCGCATCTCTTCGGCGAGGGCGGCGAGATGGGCCGCAGACAGGTGGCCGTAGCAATCCTGGATGAGGTGCAGAAATTCGATCAGGAGATCGCGCCGTCGCGGCCGATCGCCGAGCAGCGCCCGCACCTCGGCGCATGCGGCAGGCTGCACCTGCCGCCCCTTGGGCGTTGCGCGCGCCGGACGGCGGCCGCTGCCCGGGTGATTCAGCCTGACGACTGCGATGGTGCCAGCGGACATCTCGCTACCCGTGTGATTGTGAGAAAACGCAACTAACGTGAACCCCGAGTATCTGGAAACCGCCGGCGCGCCGCAAGTCAGCGGCGATTGCGGCGCAGCGTGAGCGGCACGCGTACCTACTTGAGCGCCCGGGCCACGGCGACGCCGATCTCCGCCGGCGAAGCTGGGATGTGGATACCCGCATCGCGCAGCGCCTGGAGCTTGTGCTCAGTCCCGCCGAGGCCCCCTGCGATGACGGCGCCGGCGTGGCCCATACGGCGATCCGCCGGAGCGTGGCGACCGGCAACATAGGCGATGACGGGCTTGTCTGTCTCCCTCGAGCGCAGATAGGTTGCGGCGTCTTCCTCCTCCCGGCCGCCGATCTCGCCGATCAGCAGCACGGCCTCGGTGTCCGCGTCGCTCAGCAGCAGCTCCAAGGCATCGACGAATGACATGCCGTGCACGGGGTCGGCGCCGATGCCGATGCCACAGGACTGGCCCAGCCCGGCCTCGTTGAGCTGGGCGACCGCCTCGTAGAACAGCGTCCCGGAGCGCGACACCACGGCGACGGGCCCGCGCTCGAAAATCGAGCCCGGCATTATGCCGATCTTGCACTCGCCGGGCGCGATGATCCCTGGACAATTGGGTCCGATCAGTCGTGTCCCGACTCTCGCCAGACGCTCGCGGACCCGCACCATGTCGAGGACGGGGATGCCTTCGGTAATGCAGACGACAAGCGGCAGCTCGGCGTCAAGCGCCTCGAGCATGGCGGCGGCGGCGTTGCGCGGCGGTACGAAGATGACGCTGGCATCGGCGCCCGTCTCGGCGACCGCCTCGCTTACCGAGTCGAAGACGGGCAGCTGCAGGTGACGGGTCCCGCCTTTGCCGGGTACCACCCCACCGACGACCTTGGTGCCGTACTCCAATGCCTGGTGGGAGAACAGGCTGCCGCGGTAGCCGGTGAGCCCCTGGCAGATGACGCGCGTCTCGCGACTGACCAGGATAGCCATCAGTGGCCTGCGCGTGCCGCGGCGATGGCCTGCTGGGCGGCCGCCGTCATGGTCTCCGCCAGCGTGAACGTCAGGCCGGCGTTGCGCAGCAGCACCAGCGCGTGATCCCGGCTCGTGCCGCCGAAGCGAATGACCAGCGGCACACCGATGGCGTGCTCCCGGCTCGCCGTGATGAGACCTTCGGCGACGGTACCGCAATCGGTGAGGCCGCCCCCGACCGCGTTGACGAGCAGCACCCTGACGTTGGGCTGAGCCAGGATCTGACGGCATGCCGCGGCGACCTCGAGCCGGGTGGCCACCGGGGGCAGATCGAGAAAATTCGCCGGCTCCCCCCCGTGCAGCTTGACGATATCCATGGTCGCCAGCGCCAAGCCGGCGCCGGTGACCAGACAGCCGACGTTGCCGCCGAGCCGCACATAGTTGAAGCCGTGTCGCTCGCGTTCCAGGCGGTCCGGATCGTCGTCCTCGTCGCGCATCGCTTCGAGCTCGCTGTGGCGAAACAGCGCGTTGTCGTCGAAGCTCATCTTGACGTCCACCGCTAGCAGCTCGCCTTCCCCGGTCATCGCCAGGGGATTGATCTCGATCAGCGAAGCGTCGAGCTCGACGAATGCGCGATGCAAACCCTCGATCAGCGTGTGCAGCGCCGCTGCCGCTCCGCCCGAAACCTCCAGCGCCTCGGCGAGCGGCGCGGTCATCGCCTGGGTCAGACCCGGCTCCGCGGGCAGCGCTACCTTGACGATGGTCTCCGGCGCGGCGCCGGCGACGTGCTCGAGCGCCGTGCCGCCGCGAGCCGACGCGACGGCGGTCACGTGCCCCGTCCCCCAGTCCACCAGCAGACCGAGGTAGAGCTCGCGCGCAACGTCACAGCCTCGTTCGACGTAGACTCGGTGAACCAGCATGCCTGCCGGTCCGGTCTGCTGCGTAACGAGTCGACTGCCAAGCATCGTCCGAGCGAGGCTGCACACTTCCGCCGCGGAGCGGGCAATCTTGACGCCGCCCGACTGGCCGCGGTTGCCGGCGAGGATCTGCGCTTTGACCACCCAGAACGCGGCACCGATACCTTCGGCGACCCGCTCCGCCTCCTCGGGCGTGGCCGCTACGCCGCCCTCCGGTAGCGGAACGCCGTAGCGCGCCAGCAGGCCCTTTGCTTGGTACTCGTGAACGTTCATGGACGGTTCTTCGGCTCGCGGAAATGCTGCTGGTATACGATATACCATCTTGGCATCGATTTGGCCACGGCGACGCGGGGCTTGGTGGCGGGGTTGCGGGTCCTGGCGGTCTGGTATATTGTATGCCACATGTCAAAAGCCGCGACCGAATGGGGCGGGAGTACCCACCCGGCAAAGCTTGCGTTGGAGCCGGTCGGCGACAGCTTCGTGCTCAAGGACAGGATCTACGGCGCGCTGAAAGACGCCATCAGCGCGATGAACATCTATGCCAGCCGCGACGAGGTGCGACTCGATGAGCGCCAGCTCTCCGAAGAGCTTGCCGTCAGCCGAACGCCCGTGCGCGAGGCGCTGTGTCGGCTGGAGCAGGAGGGGTTCGTTCGCATGGTGCCGCGACGCGGCGCCTTCGTCGTGCGCAAGTCCAAGCAGGAGATCCTCGAGATGGTGACGGTGTGGGCGGCGCTCGAGAGCATGGCCGCCCGGCTCGCCACGCAGCGCGCCACGAGCGAGGAAATCGCCAGCCTGCGACGCATGTTCGCCACCTTCGAGGAAGGCCGGCCACCGCAGGCCGACATCGACGAATACTCCGAAAAGAACATCGAGTTCCATCAGGCGCTTCTTCGTCTCGGCCGCTGTCAACTCATCAACAGCATGACGGAGAATCTCTTCATCCACATGCGCGGCATCCGTGCCCGCACCATCGCCGATGACGATCGGGCCGAGAAATCGATCATCGATCACATGCACATCATCGAGGCGCTCGAAGCCCGCGACAGCGAGCTGGCCGAACGGCTGGTGCGTGAGCATACGCTCAAGCTGGCCGCGCACATCGAGCGGCATGTCGATTACCTGAACTGACACGGCGCCGCATCCGGCAATCGCCCCAAGGAGGCTCACGACCATGGCTAGTCCCGCAACGCCCCTCTCAACGACCGACACCGACACCCTGGCAAAGAAAGACCGCTCCGGCGCCGTCCTCTCCGGCGGGCATCTGGTCGCCAAGGCACTCAAGAGCGAAGGCGTCGATACCATCTTCACCCTGTGCGGCGGTCACATCATCGACATCTATGACGGCTGCGTCGACGAAGACATCCGCATCATTGACGTGCGTCACGAACAGGTCGCCGCCCATGCTGCCGATGGCTACGCTCGCCAGACCGGCGGGCTGGGCTGCGTCGTGACGACGGCGGGTCCGGGCTGCACCAACGCCATTACCGGCATCGCCACCGCCTTTCGCTCCGAGAGCCCCGTGCTGCACATCGGCGGACAAGGCGCGCTCACTCAGCACAAGATGGGCTCGCTGCAGGATCTTCCCCATGTCGATATTCTGGCGCCCATCACCAAGTTCTCCGCCAGCGTCCGCTCCACCGAGCGCGTGGCGGACATGGTGGCTATGGCGGCACGGGAGTGCTTCGCCGGCGCCTACGGTCCTTCCTATCTCGAGGTTCCGCGCGACGTGCTCGACCGCGAGGTGCCTTCCGACAAGGCGGTGATGCCACAGGCCGGCCACTATCGCGCCTCGACCCGCTCAATCGGCGACCCGGACGACATCGAAAAGCTGGCCGATATGCTGATCGCCGCGGAGCGGCCGGCCATCCTGCTGGGCACCCAGGTGTGGAGCTGCCGCGGCCACGAGGCCGCCATCGATCTCGTGCGACAGCTCAACATCGCGGCCTACTTCAACGGCGCCGGCCGTGGTCTGTTGCCGCCGGGAGATCCACACCATTTCCATCGCACTCGACGCGACGCGTTCAACAAAGCCGACGTCATCGTGATCGTCGGCACGCCGTTCGATTTCCGGATGGGCTATGGCAAGCGTCTGCGCGCTGAAGCCACCGTCGTACAGATCGATATGGACTACCGCACGGTCGGCAAGAATCGCGACGTGTCGCTCGGCCTGGTCGGGGATCCGGGGGCGATTCTCAAGGCAGTGGGCGACGCCGTCACCGGGCGCATCGACAAGCGCAACGACGCTCGCGGGGCGTGGCTCGAAGAGCTCCGTGCGCTCGAGGCGCAGAAAACGGAAAAGCTCATGCCGCTGTTCAAGTCCGACGCCAACCCCATTCATCCCTACCGGGTGGCGTGGGAGCTGAATGAGTTCCTGACGGAGGACACCGTCTACATCGGCGACGGTGGCGACGTGGTCACGATCAGCGCTCAGGCCGTCCAGCCACGCGCACCGGGCAACTGGATGGACCCCGGTGCCCTCGGCTCGCTGGGGGTCGGCACCGGTTTCGCCATGGCAGCCAAGCTGGCCCACCCGCACAAGGAGGTGCTCTGCTACTACGGCGACGGCTCCTTCGGCATGACGGCCTTCGACATGGAGACGGCGAACCGTTTCGGTGCGCCCTACATCGCGGTCATCGGCAACAACTCGGCCATGAACCAGATCCGCTACGGGCAGATCTCCAAGTACGGTCCGGAGCGGGGCAACGTGGGAAATCTGCTCGGCGACGTGCCGTTCTCGAAGTTCGCCGAGATGCTGGGCGGCTACGGGGAAGAGGTGCGCGAAGCGTCACAGATTGCGCCGGCGCTCGAGCGCGCGCGTGAGGCCGTCAAAGGCAGTGGCCGCTCGGCCGTGATCAACATCTGGGTGGACCCGAGCGAGTATGCGCCCGGCACCAAGGCCCAGACCATGTACAAGTAAACGACCCAATTACAGCGCAGCGAGGCACTCATGGACAAAGCACTTTCCGGTATCCGCGTGCTCGACATGACGCACGTTCAGGCCGGGCCCACCTGCAGCCAGCTCATGGGCTTTCTGGGCGCGGACGTCATCAAGCTGGAGCCGCCGACAGGGGACGTGACCCGCGGGCAGCTGCGCGACGTCCCCGACGCGGACAGCCTCTACTTCACGATGCTGAACTGCAACAAGCGATCCATCACGGTCAATCTCAAGAACCCGATGGGAAAGGACGTGCTGGTCGATCTGATCAAGTCGTGCGACGTGATCATGGAGAATTTCGGCCCGGGGGTCCCGGAGCGGCTTGGTTTCGGCTGGCAGCACGTGCACGAGATCAATCCGCGCATCGTCATGGCGTCGATCAAGGGTTTTGGCAACAGCGGGCCCTACGCCAACTTCAAGGCCTACGAGAACGTCGCCCAGGCCATGGGGGGGTCGATGAGCACGACCGGCGCGTTCGACGGCCCCCCCATGGTCACCGGAGCGCAAATCGGCGATTCGGGCACCGGCGTACACCTGATGGCGGGAATACTCGCCGCGCTCGTCCAGCGTGAGCGTACCGGCCGCGGGCAGTTCGTCGAGTGCGCCATGATGGACTGCGTGATGAATCTGTGCCGCGTGAAGTGGCGCGACCACCAGCGCATCGAGCGCGGCCCGCTGCCCGAGTACTCGGTACAGGAGTTCGACGACTTCACGCCGCGTGCGGGCAACGACTCGGGCGGCGGTCAGCTGGGCAATGCCGTGAAGTGCAAGCCCGGCGGCGCCAACGACTGGATCTATGTCGTGGTCCAGGAGCATGTCTGGAAGGCGCTCGCAACGCGGATCGGCGGCGAAGCGCTCGCCGCCGACGAGCGCTTCGCCACCATCGACGTGCGTCGCCGCAACCAGGCCGAGATGTGGCGTCTCATCAACGAGTTCGCGAGCAACTACGACAAGCGGCAGTTGATGGAGATCCTCAACGAGCTGGACGTCCCCTGCGGCCCCATCATGAGCAGCAAAGATCTTGTCGACGACGAGCACGTGCGCCTGCGCGAGATGATGGTGGAGGTCCCCCATGCCGAGCGCGGCACGTTCCTGAACGTCGGCTGCCCGATCAAGCTGTCCGACTCTCCGGTCACGGTCGAGACCTCGCCGCTGCTGGGCGAGCATACCGACGACATTCTGGCCTCGGTCCTCGGCTATGACGCCGAGCACATCGAGCACCTGAAACAGGCGGGCGCATTCACCAAACAACCGCCCAAGAGCCCCGAGTACCATCCGCTGCGCGCCTGAGCGGCGGCAACGAGGCAATCCGACGCGTCGACCGTCGGCCGCACAACGCTCGAGGAGGATGTGATGCGAATCATAGTTAACGGACAGCAGGCGTTCGGCAGGGCCGTTCTCGAGGCGCTACTCGATCGCGGTGAGAACGTCGTCGGCGTGTACTGCGCGCCGGACCGCGAGGGTCGGCCCATCGACCCTTTGAAGGAGCTGGCAGAGCAACGCGGGCTGCCGGTATTCCAGCCGAAGTCGTTCAAGGACGCATCGGTGAGGGAGGAGATGCGCGCTCTGGCCCCCGAGCTTGGCGTGATGGCCTACGTCACGCTGTTCGTCCCCGAGGAGGCACTCAACGTCCCCACGCACGGGACCATCCAGTACCATCCTTCGCTGCTGCCGATGCACAAGGGACCGAGCTCCATCAACTGGCCGATCATCTTCGGCGAAACCAAGACAGGCCTGTCGATATTCTGGCCCGACGATGGCCTCGACACCGGGCCCATCCTGCTCCAGAAGGAGATCGCCATTGGACCCGACGACACGCTGGGCAGCCTCTACTTCGACCATCTCTTTCCGATGGGCGTGCAGGCGATGCTCGAGGCCATCGACCTGGTCAAGGCGGGCGAGGCGCCGAAGGTCCCGCAGGACCCCGACGCCGGCAGCTATGAAGGGTGGTGTCGCAAGGACGATGCGAAGATCGACTGGCAGCGCCCTGCGCGCGATGTCTACAACCTGATTCGCGGCACCAATCCACAGCCCGGCGCGTGGACCGTGCACGGGGGCAGAGAGCTGCAGGTTTTCGACGCGGCGGCGGTGGACGAGGTGGCGGGGGCGCCGGGTGAGATCGTGGGGGTGAGCGAGGAGGGATTGCACGTCGCCGCCGACGGCGGGCAGATACTGATCAAGCGCGTGCGGCCGGAAGGCGAGAAGAAGATCACCGCCGCCGAGTTCGCAGCGGCCCGCGGTATCAAGAGCGGCGACGTCCTCGGCGGCTAGCCTCACGCGGGCGTCGCCGAACGGCGCGCCGGTTTCGAAGATCCGTTGTCTCGAACCGTAAGACATTGAGAAGCCCGGAGGGCGTTCATGACCACAGCTGAAAGCGACATCCAGATTGCGCGCAAAGCGCGCTTGCGCCCGATCGGCGAGATCGGAGAGCAGCTGGGCGTCCCCTGGGAGGCACTCGTCCCCTATGGCCACACCAAAGCGAAAGTGACGCTGGACTTCATCGACACCCTGCAGGAGCGGCCCGATGGCAAGCTCATTCTGGTGACGGCGATCACACCGACACCGGCCGGCGAAGGTAAGACCACTACGAGCGTGGGCCTCGGGGATGCACTGAACCGCATCGGCAAGAAGACTGCCATCTGCCTGCGCGAGCCAAGCCTGGGCCCCTGCTTCGGCATGAAAGGCGGGGCGGCCGGCGGCGGACATGCACAGGTCGTGCCGATGGAGGACATCAACCTGCACTTCACCGGCGACTTCCATGCCATCGGCGCGGCGCACAATCTGCTGGCGGCGCTGGTGGACAACGCCATCTACTGGGGCAACGACTGCGGCCTCGATCCCCGACGCATCAGCTTGCGACGGGTCGTCGACATGAACGACCGCGCGCTGCGCAGCATCGTGGTGGCGCTCGGCGGAGTGGCCAACGGCTTCCCGCGAGAGGCCGGCTTCGATATCACCGTCGCCTCGGAAGTAATGGCCATCTTCTGCCTTGCACAGAACCTCAAGGACCTCGAGCGACGCATCGGCAGCATCATCGTTGGCTACACACGCGAGCGCGAGCCGGTCCACGCACGGCAGATGCACGCGGCGGGGTCAATGACGGTGCTGCTCAAGGACGCTCTGGCACCGAATCTCGTGCAGACTCTCGAGAATAACCCGGCCTTCGTGCACGGGGGGCCTTTTGGCAACATCGCTCACGGCTGCAACTCCGTCATGGCGACGCGCACGGCGCTCAAGCTCGCCGACTACGTCGTCACCGAAGCGGGTTTCGGCGCCGATCTCGGCGCAGAGAAGTTCTTCGACATCAAATGCCGCAAAGCCGGGCTCAAGCCGGCTGCCGCCGTCGTCGTCGCCACCGTGCGGGCGTTGAAGATGCACGGCGGGGTCGATCGCAAGGAGCTCGACAGGGAAAACGTCGGCGCCGTTCACGACGGGCTCGAGAACCTGGGACGCCACCTGCGCAACATCGGCCAGTTCGGCGTCCCCGCGGTGGTGGCGATCAATCGATTCACGGCCGACACCGACGCCGAGGTCGCCGTCGTCCGCGAGTACTGCGGGTCGTTCGGGGTCGACGTGGCCGAGTGCACCCACTGGGCAAACGGCGGCGCGGGCGCCGAGGATCTCGCACACAAGGTGGTGACGCTGGTCGAGCGCGGCGCGTCGCAGTTCCGCTTGCTCTACGACGACCACCTGTCGCTGTGGGACAAGGCACGCACCATCGCGCGCAAGATCTACGGTGCCGACGACATCATCGCCGACAAGCGCGTGCGCCAGCAGTTTCAGCAGTTCGAGGACGCCGGCTTCGACGCTTTCCCCGTGTGCATGGCGAAAACGCAGTACAGCTTCTCCACCGACCCCAACCTGCTCGGTGCGCCCGAGAATCATGTCGTACCGATTCGTGAGGCGCGCATTGCCGCCGGCGCCGGATTCCTGGTGGCGATTTGCGGAGACATCATGACCATGCCGGGCCTGCCGCGGGTGCCCGCCGCCAACAGCATCCACCTCGACGAGAACGGTCTGGTCGAAGGCCTGTTCTGACCGCGGCGCGCGCGCCACGACAGCCGCCGCAAAGGGCTTCCGCCGAGCGGCAGCCTGTCCTGAACGCGCCGGAAGCCGCTCGCTCGCGGCCGGCGCGCCACCGCCCAAGGCGCGACCGCCGGTAGCGCCACGCCCCCGAGTTCGGGTAGCATGATTGTGCGCGACGGTCCCCATTGCGGGCAATCGCGCCCTCCCGGCGCTCACGCAGATGGACGCGTGGGCGTGTTGCCGCAGCGGTCAGCCACCATGTCCCGGTGCGTCCGGGCAGGCAGCGCGCAGACCAGATAAAAGAGGCAACTCGGGGGAATCCACATACTTTTCTGACAAGACAGAATGGTTCTGAGGAGGTTGTGCCATGAAATTCCCTAATACGTCGTTGAGCGCCCTTGTGACGGGCGCGGTCATGCTGAGCGGCGCGTTGGCGTCCCAGCCGGCATGGGCATGGGAACCCAAAAAACCGGTCGAATTCATCATCATGGCCGGCACCGGGGGTGGAGCCGATCAGATGGCTCGACTCATGCAGAGCATCATTCAGAAGAACAAGCTCTCGCCGGTGCCTTTCATTCCCATCAACAAACCCGGCGGCTCCGGCGCGGAGGCGCTTCGCTATCTCAAGGACAAGTCGGGCGACGATCACGTCGTGATGATTACGCTCAACAGCTTCTACACCACGCCGCTGCTGCAGCCGGACCTCGGCGTCAACGTCGCGGAGTTCACACCCATCGGTCGCATGGCGCTCGACACCTTCCTGCTCTGGGTGAACAGCGAGAGCGACATCCAGACGCTCGAAGACTGGGTCGCGCAGGTAAAGACCAAGGGCAAGGACTGGAAGATGGGCGGCACCGGCCAGGGTCAGGAAGACTCGATGCTTACCGGCATGCTGGAGAGCGAGTTCGGCTTGGGAATGACGTACGTGCCTTTCCCAGGGGGAGGCACCGTGGCCAAGAATCTCATCGGCAAGCACATCGACTCCACTGTGAACAACCCGTCCGAGCAGATGGGCTTCTTCGAGGCCGGCAAGTCGCGCCCCCTGATGGCGATGACGCCGAATCGTCTGCCACAGTTCCCCGACGTGCCGACGTCTGGCGAGCTTGGCCATCCTGATCTGGTCTACTTCATGCAGCGCAGCATCAACGCCCCTCCGGGCATCTCCAGCGACGTCCAGGGGTACTACATCGATTTGTTCAAGAAGGTCTTCGACTCCAAGGAGTGGCAAGACTTCTGCGCGAGCGACGGTGTGTTCTGCAACGAGTGGCTGGCCGGTGCCGACCTCGGTGCCTACCACGCGAAGGAAAAAGCCAAGCACGAGAAGCTGCTCAAGGACACCGGACAGATCTGATCCTTTGTAACGTGCTTTTCCGGATC
Source organism: Arenicellales bacterium (assembly GCA_041550555.1). Taxonomy (GTDB): domain Bacteria; phylum Pseudomonadota; class Gammaproteobacteria; order Arenicellales; family JBFEOO01; genus JBFEOO01. Next base: position 8,841 of record JBFEOO010000024.1, on the reverse strand, counting down.
TGACGAGACAGCACGGGGGAGTGGACGACTCATGACGGTTCGCGCCGCAGAGCTGATGATGGCGATCCTCATGGGCGTCCTCTCCCTTTTCCTCATGTGGAAGAGCGCCGAGCTACCCATCGGCTGGATCAAGGGCAAGGGTCCGGGCGGCGGTGCGTGGCCGTTCTGGCTGTCGGTGGTGATGCTCGGGTGCTGTATCGCGACGGCGGTGCGCTGGTTCGCGCGACAGACCCCGGAATCGCGCTCCACGGAGCAGTACATGGACCGCACGACGGTGCAGATCAACGCCATCACGGTCGGTTCCCTGGTGGCTTTGTTGGCGCTGACTCACATCATCGGCATGTACTTCGCCACGATGCTGTTTCTGCTTTTCTACCTGCGATTTGTCGGACGTCACGACTGGCTGCTGACCATCTCGATCTCGCTCGGACTACCGATCGGCTTGTTTTTCTTTTTTGAGGGCATGCTCAAGATCATCCTGCCCAAGGGCTATGCGGAGCCGCTCTTCTATCCGTTATACCGCCTGATCTACTGATCGCCGGACTTTCGGTATCGCCAGCTCATCGAGCGCACTGCGGTTCATGACGACGAGAAAACACTTCCTGCCACGGCGCGTATCTTCCGCCGAAGCGCCTAATTGATATGGAATTCATCGAACCGCTGCTGCAGGGTTTCGCCACGGCGCTCCAGCCCCAGAATCTGCTGCTGATGATGCTCGGCTGCGTCATCGGCCTGTTCGTCGGGGCGATGCCGGGGCTCGGCTCGGTCAATGGCGTGGCCATCCTGCTGCCGGTGACCTTTCTGGTGCCGCCCACCGGCGCCATCATCTTTCTCGCCGCCGTTTACTACGGTGCCATGTACGGGGGCGCCATCAGCTCGATCATGCTCGGCATTCCCGGAGCCTCGACCGCTGTGGCTACGGTGTTCGACGGCCGTCCCCTGGCCATGCAGGGGAAGGCCGATTTCGCCCTGGTTGCCGCTGCCGTGGGCTCGTTCGTCGGCGGCACCGTGTCCGTGGTGCTGTTCACGCTGTTCGCCCCGCCGCTTGCCGACTTCGCACTGAAGTTCGGCCCCGCGGAGGAATTCGCGCTGATGATGCTGGCGTTCGCCACCTTTGTCGGGCTCGGCGGCGACGACATTCCAAAGACACTGTTCTCCATAGCGGTTGGGCTCGTGCTGGCGGCGGTCGGTCTCGACGAAGTCTCCGGCAGGCCGCGTCTCATCTTCTTCGACTTGCCGGGATTCTTCCACGGCATCAATTTCCTGGTGCTGGCCATCGGCATCTACGGCATCGGCGAGATCCTGTGGACGCTCGAGACCAGCAAAGGCTCCGTGACGGTCTCGCAGGCGTCGTTCGCCGCCCGCCGTCTCTTCGAAGCCGTCCAGCGCCTCAAGGGCGCGACCGCGACGATTCTCAGCTCGTCCGTACTGGGATACTTTGTCGGGATTCTGCCGGCGGCGGGTGCGACACCCGCCTCGCTCATGGCCTATGGCGTCGCCAAGACCATGTCCAAGGATCCGGACAGCTTCGGCAAGGGCAACATCGAGGGCGTCGCCGCCCCCGAGACCGCCAACAACGCCGCCAGCACCGGATCCATGCTGCCCATGATCACCCTCGGCATTCCGGGCTCGCCCACCACGGCCATTCTGCTCGGCGGCATGATCATCTGGGGGCTGCGCCCGGGTCCGCTGCTGTTCGTCAACAATCCCGAGTTCGTATGGGGCCTGATCGGCAGCCTGTACATGGCGAATTTCTTCACAGTGATCATCAACATCGCCTTCATTCCCATGTTCGTCTCGGTGCTCAAGCTGCCGTTCACGATTCTCGCACCGCTCATTTTCGTCTTGTGCATCGTCGGTGGCTTCGCACCGACGCAGGACATGCACGATGTCTGGCTGATTCTCGTCTTCGGCGTGGTGTTCTACCTGCTCCGCAAGCTCAACTACCCGGTGGCCCCCGCCGTGCTGGCCATCGTGCTCGGCCCGCTGGCGGAGCGCTCGCTGCGCCAGAGCCTGATCGCCTCGCAGGGAGATGTGATGGTGTTCTTCGAGCGACCGCTGTCCACCGGCATCCTCGTTGCGGCCATCGTGCTCACGGTACTGCCTATACTTAAGATCATGAGGGCGCGCAAACGCGCTGCGGCGGGGTGAGCAAATGATGAGGCGTCCACAGGGTCAGCTCCCCGGCGGGGCCCTCGACAGCGTCGGCGGAGGATCCGCCGGCGGGCGGTGACACGTGGGTCGCCGCGCCTTATGCTTCGCGAAGGTGAACCGATGGCGATCAAGACGATATTGACTCCGGTGGACGGCCGGCCCTCGGACACGGCGCTGCTCGAGGCGGCGCTGGTTCTCGCTAGCCGATTCCGCGCCCACATCAAGGTGCTGCACATCCGGGCCACGCTCAAGGAGTCGACGCCGTTCATGTTCAATCGGCTGGGCGCCAGCCTGCAGCAGACCTTCGAGCAGGCGGCCGTGCGAGACACACGCGAGAAAGCAGACGCGGTGCGCGCACTGTTCGACGGGTTCTGTGCGCGCAACGGGCTGGCGGTCGTCAGCGAACCGGGCGATCACGACAAGACCACCGCCGGCTGGTACGAAGACCAAGGGCCCGTCAGCGACGTGCTCGTTCGCTGGGCCCGTGTCAACGACCTTGCGGCGTTCGCCCGACCGGCTGCGGAGTCCGCTGCCGTGCGCCGCTCGCCCATCGGAGAGAACCTCGAAGCGGTCCTGCTCGAAAGCGGCAGACCCGTATTCGTCGTGCCGCCGGAGCGCCCGGCGAGCGTTGTCGACCATGTCGCCATAGGCTGGAACGCCAGCATGGAGGCGTCGCGGGCGGTCGCCATGGCGATGCCGTGCCTCGCCGCGGTGGGCTCGGTGACGGTGCTCGCCTCCGAGAAGCGGGCGCAGAGTGCGCTGGCGCTGGTCGAGCACCTCGCCTGGCACGGCGTCCAGGCCGAGCACAGGGTGCTGCAGGTGAAAGGCAAGAGCGTCGGTTCGGCCCTGCTCGACGACGCCCGCTCGGCCGGCGCGGGGCTGCTCATCGTGGGCGGCTTCAGCCGCGCGCGCGCGCGCGAGCTGCTCTTCGGCGGCGTCACCCGCCATCTTCTCGCTCACGCCGACCTCCCCGTATTCATGGTGCATTGAACGCCGATGCGCCGGCGTCGGAAGCGCTTCCGCCCATCCACCACTTTATCGATAGCGACCAACGGGACGTATCGATTCCTAAACGTCGGTTAACCAACGCATGGCCAAGCAACCGAGTTCGACGATGAGCGACGAGACGGACGGTTCTCAGGAAAAACTCTGCAACGGTACCCGCCGAGAAATAGACGGCAAACCGAGCATCTACTACGACGGCTACTGGATCCGCTACTACGCTCCGCCTGAAGAGTCCCTCGAAGCGAGGCGCACGCTCATCGAGCATCTTACGCGTCGGACCTTCCATCACACCGAGGACGGCATCAACACGCCGGGTGAGAACCTCGATATGGCGCGCCGCGCGTACGAGAGCGAGCAGGACTCGGCCCGTAAGCGGGTCAAGGGCGCCATGCTTGCCGGGGCGCTGTTCAATCGCGCCACGGACATTTTCACCGCAGTCGTGGCGCTCGCACAGAAGGGCGTGCAGATCAGCTTCGACAACGAGCTGATGAGGCAGTGCGCCGAATGTCTTCAAGAGGCAATGGAGCTCGGCAGATCCGTTAAACATTACAGTGGACACGAAGGGATCGACGAACTGTGGGGCGAGCCGCTGAAGGCGTTCACCATGCCTCTGGCCGACTTCTACACCAGTCGCTACGTGAAGATCGCCCAGACCATGCGGGCGATCGACCAGGTCGCCGGCCGACTCAACGAGGTGCTCGGGCACATGGAGGCTTTTCGCGGTGTCGAGTCGCTGATCGAGGCCTTTGCCCGGGCAGCCAAGCTGGAGAGCGAGACCATGAAGAGCGATCCGGTGATATTCGACATCTGGCCGCTGTTCGTCGCTACCGGGGAGCAGCTGCTCGAGTTCGAGCCCGACCTCGCCTCGGCCCCGGAGGACCTCGTGCTCCATTACCGGGAAGGCCAGCGCTTGATCTCGGACGCCAAGGACCTGCTGACCTACCTCGCCGGCGCCCGCGTGCCGATGCCCAAGAGCACGCGTGAGTTTCTCGAATCCTGCGACCGGTACCATCGAGCCGGGGTGCCGCCGGTGGCGCCGTCGATGCGCCAACGGCGCGCGGCGCGGTGAACCGGCCGGCGCCCGCCGCAGACCGGCGGAACGGCGATCCGTGAGCATCGCGGGCGAGCGGCGGGCGGCGATAAGCAAGGCCGTTGGGCGGGTGCGCCGGATCGAAGACGCCCGCGGGGTGAGTCGCGAGTCGCTCGAACTGGTCAAGACGGAGCTCAGCGCGCTGGCGGCCCGCCAGGCACTGTTCACGATCGAGGACTTTCCGCCGCCCGCCCCGGGCGGGCCGCGATCATCCTGCCTGTACCGGGTGGCACAGGATCCCGACAATCGCTTCGCGCTGTATGTCAACGCTGCGGACGCAGGCGTCGACACACCACCGCACAACCACACGACCTGGGCGGTGATCGTCGGCATCCGCGGGGTCGAGCTCACCCGCTTCTACCGGCGCGCCGATGGCGGTGTCACGGAGATCGGCGCCCGCGAGGTCGGGGCCGGTGCGGGCGTCGCCATGCTCCCCGACGACATACACTCGATTCACATCCACGGCAGCGAGCCCGTGCTGAATTTTCACATGTATGGTCTCGCGCTCGAGCAGCTGCACAACCGCACGTACTTCGATCGGCTGGAGCGCACCTGGAAGCGGTTCCCAGCACACAGCGATATTCGCGAGGCGCGTTGAGCCGCCGGTGATCTGGCCATGGACATGAAGACGAAATCTCTGTCGGCCACCGAAATGAAAGCGCGGCTCGCGGAAAGCGCTGAGCTGGCGCTGCTCGATGTGCGCGAACAGGGCGTATTCGCCAACGAGCATCTGCTCGTCGCCTGCTGCGTTCCGCTCGGCCGCCTCGAGCTCGACGTGCCCGCGCTCGTGCCCCGGCGCGAGACGTCCGTCGTCCTGTGCGACGGCGGTCCTGCCGCAGAGGAGGCGCTGGCTCTGCGCGCAGCCGCTCGCCTGCGCTCGATGGGATATGCCGATGTCGCCGTGCTGGCGGGAGGCGTGGAAGGGTGGCGCGCTCAGGGCTACGAGCTCTTCTCCGGGGTCAACGTGCCCAGCAAGGCCTTCGGTGAGTTCGTCGAAATCAGCTGCGGCACGCCACACATCTCCGCCCGCGAGCTGCACAGGCGCCTCGAACGGGGCGATGACATCGTCATCGTCGACAGCCGGCCTCTCGAAGAGTTCCAGCGCATGAGCATCCCCGGAGGGATAGACACGCCCGGCGCAGAGCTCGTCTACCGCATACACGACCTCGCACCCGCGCCGGGCACGGACGTCGTCGTCAACTGCGCCGGACGAACACGCAGCATCATCGGCGCCCAAGCGTTGATCAACGCGGGCTTGCCAAATCGCGTCATGGCGCTGGAGAACGGCACCATGGGATGGAAGCTGGCCGGCTTGGATCTCGATCACGGCCGCTCACAGCGCGCCCCCGAACCCTCACCGCGCGGCGTACGGCGGGCCCGCCTGGCGGCCGATCGCGTAGCGACCCGTTTCGGCGTGCGCTCGGTTGACGTCGCGACGGCGATGGCGTGGCACGCCGATCCTGAACGTACCGTATACCTGCTCGACGTGCGCTCACCCGAGGAGTTTCGCGCGGGCCATCTGCCCGGTTCCCGGCACGCGCCGGGAGGCCAGCTGGTGCAGGCCACCGACGAGTACGTCGCCGTGCGTAACGCGCGTGTGGTGCTCATCGACAACGCCCGCGTGCGCGCGGTGATGACCGCGTCCTGGCTCATGCAGATGGGCTGGAAGGACGTTCACGTCGTGGATCAGCCGTTCACTGGCATCGAGCTCGAGACCGGCGCCGCCCCGCCTCCCCGCGCTGCGCTGCCGGCGGTGCAGTGGCTGAACGCGCGTGAGCTCAAAGCCGCGCTCGATTCCGGCGAGTCGATGGCTGTCGTCGACGTCTCCTCAAGCCTGGCCTACCGCGAGCGCCACATCCCGGGCGCGTGGTGGGCCGTGCGCAGTCGAATGGCGGAAGCTCTCGACGCCATCGGGCCGGCAGGGCTCGTGGTGGTGACCGCCGAAGACCCCACGCTTGCGCAGCTCACCGCCGCCGACCTCCCGGGGCACAAGCCCGATGTCCACGTCCGCGTGCTGCGCGACGGCAACCGCGCCTGGTTCGATGCGGGGCTTCCCGGTGAGGCCGGCATGCAGCGCGCGACAACGGCGACGGACGACGTCTGGTACAAGCCCTACGAGCACCGCGACGCCGTTGCGGCCCGCATGCAGGAATACCTCGACTGGGAAGTGGCGCTGGTAGAGAAAGTCGAGCGCGACGGCACCCTGACGTTCCGCTTCTTCGACTGATCGGGAGCGACCGCGGGCCGGCCGGCGGCATCACGTGCCGGCGGAGCCGCCACGCGCCAGGGGGCGCGTGAGACAGGTCGGCCCGCCGAAGCCTTTGCGGGCTATCTCCGCACCCTCGATGATCTCGACGTCGACCCCGGCGCGTTCGAGCTTGCGCCTCGTCATGCGAGCACCGGCGATCATCACGACACGACGCGGCGCCAGTGCCAGCACGTTGCACGCCATCGACTCGAACTCCTCATCGGGCACCTCCACGAGGGACACACCGCGATCGAGCAGGAACCGTCTGAGCGGCACCGGCAGCAGACGCCCGTAAACCAGCGCCAGGTCGTGGTCGACGGGGCTCAGCATCGACATCAGATGGAACACGTCGTCCTCGCCGTTCCAGTGCGGCAAGGCAACGCGGTGCAGCTCGACGCCCTCCCCCAGCAGCGCGGCGAGCTGACGAATGCCTTCGGCGTTGGTGCGATAGCCTTCTCCCACGAGAACGGTCCCCGCATCCAGCCACACGACGTCACCGCCCTCGAGTCGCCCCGTGCCGGTGACTCCACCTTGCACCGTCATCTCCAGCTGCTCCAGGGCGGCGCCCGCGATCCGCGGCTCGGCGTGCCGCGCTGCCTTCCCCATGCGGCACAGGATGACGCCGGTGGGTGTCGCAACGAGAGCGTCCCTGACGTAGATGGAGTCGAGGGTGAGACGCCGGTGACCCGGGAGCAGTTCAATGCGCGCCCCTGCCGCGGCGATGATCTCGCAGAGCCGCTCGAATTCGGCGACGGCCTTCTCGAAATGCGGTGGCCCCGCGTAGCCGAGACTGCGCCACTGTCCCGCAACCCGGCTGGGTCCGGCGAACGCTTCCTGCGGCCGACGCAGCGCAACACGAGTGATGCGGTCGACCTCGTTCATCGGCGCGCCGCCTCCCGACCCGCTCCGACCCTACAACCCGTGCAGCGTGTCGTCGATCAGCATGTCGACGACCGCTTCGAGCGCCCCCTGCTGGTCCACGCCCTGGGCCATGACGTCGCGATAGGTGCGCAGCTGGCGATGTGCGCTCGTCCCGTGGGCGAGGATATGGCGAGCCTGCTCTACCTCGGCCACGCAGTCGAAGTACTCGGCATCCTCGCGGATCAGCTCCAGTATTTCCTCCAACAGCTCGGCGTAGGGCACGATCGTCCCCTTGCCGAAGTCGATCAGACCCTCGTCGATGCCGTAGCGATGCGCGCGCCAGCGGTTCTCGTTGATCAGCAGCGGCGCGTAGCGACGCCAGCGAAGATTGCTGCGCCGCAGCCGATAGAGCATGCGCAACCAGCACAGATAGAGCGCGGCGATGCAGATGCCGTCCTCGACCCGAGTGCAGATATCGGCCACACGCATCTCGAGCGTCGGGAATCGGCAGCTCGGCCGCACGTCCCACCAGAGCTTGCTCGCATCTTCGATGATCCCGGCACGCACCAGCACGTCGACGTGCCGCTCGTACTCTCCGAAACTGTCGAAACGTTCCGGGAGTCCGGTGCGCGGCACCTCGTCCCACACCGAAATGCGGTAGGACTTGAGCCCCGTATCGTGTCCTTCCCAGAAGGGCGACGACGTGCTCAGGGCCAGCAAATGCGGCAAGACATAGGTGGCCTGGTCCATCATGTCGATACGCAGCTCGTCGTTGCCGATCCCGACGTGCACATGCATTCCACAGATGAGCAGGCGGCGCACCACCTCCTGAAGGTCCTCTGCGAGACCTTCGTAACGTTCTTTCGGCGTGTGCGCTTTGGTGCCGCCGCGGGCAAAGGGATGCGTGGAGGCGGCGATAATAGCGAGCCCGTGCTCGGCGGCCACGGCGGCGATCGTGCTCCGCAGGTGAGCGAGGCTCGCCCGCGCCGCACGCACGCTGCTGCACACCGGCGTGCCGACCTCGATCTGGCACTGCAGGAACTCGGGCGATACTTGGCCGCCGAGCAGCTCCTCGCAGCGCGGCATGAGTGTGGATGGCACCTCATGGATCAGATCGCGCGTGCGGCGATCGACCAGCATGTACTCCTCTTCGACGCCTATCGTGAACGAGGGTGTCTCAAGCATCGTCTTTTCGCAGAGTGTAGAGAAACGGGTCGGCGAGGATCTCGGCCAGGTAGGCATGCAAAAACTCGGCCCAGTAGGCCGCGCCGACGTCGTCATCGACAAGATCCTGTCGGATCTCGAGCAGGACGTGCGGATAACCTCTCTGCCCGGCGTGCACGTCCATGGTGTAGCCGACCGGCTCGCGGGCGTTGTAAGGCTCGTTGTCGCCGACGCTCAGATCCGGCAGCCCGGCGAGACGCTCGAGCAGCGGTCGCGCAACGCGACCATCGCGGTGCCACAGCACACCGATCTGCCAGGG
>JBFEOO010000023.1:0-51068 GCA_041550555.1 Arenicellales bacterium | reverse complement strand
GGCCTCACGGCCGGCGGCCCGCCTGTTTTGACGAATCGGGGGGCGGATCCGACTGGCCGCGAGCGCAACCGCGACAGGCCGTACGCGCGCGAGAACGGCGGCGGGTCGCGGTGAGGCGCGAGCGGCGCTCGGCGGCCGCAGTCGTAGTGGCGCGTTGCGCGTAGCGGTGGCGGCGGCTGGCGGCTACGAGAGGCTCTGAGCCATGAAGCACTGTCTTTTCAAATCGTTGATGATCGGTATCTGTCTCGCGGCGGGGTGGAGCTTCGCCGGGGCACAGCAGACCGCGCCGGAACCGACACCGTCGGAGGTCCCTGAGATGAGCGACACGTATCTCAACGACTCGGCAAACATCGAGGCGGGGAAGGAGATCTGGCAGCAGCAGTGCCGCCATTGCCACGGTGCCTCCGCCTACCCCGGCAAGGCGCCCAAGCTCAAGCCGGCTAGCTACAAGCCCGATTTCGTCTACAAGCGGGTGAGCGACGGGTTCCGCAAGATGCCGGCCTGGAAGAACGTCTACACCGAGGAGCAGCGCAAACAAATAGTGGCCTGGGTGATGAGCGAGTCGTTCTCACCGTAGCCGGGGGGAGACGGTGGTGGAGCCGTCACGCCGCGGTCGCGGCGCAGCGCCCGGTGAGGGGTATGCGACAGTACGACGAGATGGGCAACGTTACGCGGAAGGACGCCCACCGCGAATCAGCACCGTAAGCAGCGCCACCGCAACGGTTGCCGTCACGACCATCATTCCCATGCCCTCGCGCGCGGTCTCGGTGTTCCACCAGACGTCCTTGTGCCAGAAACCGGGCGTCGTGGGCCAGTAGTAGACGGTGAGGGCGACGGCGACAACGGCGGTGAGGCCGAGCAGCACCATGGGCAGGCCCCGGCGCAGCGCCTGCGGGCGAAACGCCGCCAGAGCCGCCCACGCGGCGGGAATCAGGTAAATGACGCCCCAGAGCAGCGCGTCGGGATCGTTGTACTGAACGGCGGCAAACAGGATCATGACCGCACAGAACACGAGGTTGAGGTATTTCATGGGTGTGTCCTCGGCGTGGAGCCGGTGCACGCCACTGCCTGCCCGCGACGACGGGTCGACGGGCCCACGGCTCGAGCCACATCATAGGCACCGGCCCAGGGGGCCGCAAGGGTAGCCGCGACTCGCCCGCCATGGCGCGGCAGATCGAGGCGCAGCAGGAGACTGCAAGGAGAAAACGATGAAAACGACGGAGACACGGTTGCCGAGCGTCGCGTCGACCCACTGGCAGCGTTTCTCGGTGCCCTACGAGTATCCCGTGTACTTCACCGAAAACCTGTTCGACCCGGCAAATCCGGTGCTGCGCGATACCTTGTGCCGACTCGAGACGCAGCGACGACACCGCTGCGTGGTGTTTGTCGACGAGGGCGTGCTGCGGGTCTGGCCGTCGCTCGGTGAGGACATCGAGCGCTATGCCGAGCAGCACAGCGATCACATACACCTGGTCACGCCTCCGATCGCCATTCCCGGGGGCGAGCGGATCAAGGCGGACCTGCACTTCGTCGAACAGATGCAGCAGACGCTGTTCGATCACCACGTAGACCGCCACTCGTACGTGATCGCCGTCGGCGGCGGGGCGGTGCTCGACGCCGTCGGCCTGGTCGCCGCCACCACGCACCGCGGCGTGCGCCACGTGCGCATTCCCACCACGGTGCTCGGCCAGAACGACTCGGGCGTGGGTGTCAAGAACGGCGTCAACCTCTTCGGCGTGAAGAACTACATCGGCACATTTGCGCCACCCTTCGCGGTGCTCAACGACATCGAGTTCGTCCTGAGACTCGACCCGCGCGACCGCATCGCCGGCATGGCCGAAGCCGTGAAGGTGGCGCTGATCCGCGACGCCTCCTTCTTCACGTGGCTCGAGCGCAACGCCGACGATCTGCTCACCCACGAGCGCGCCGCCATGGCGACGATGATTCGCCGCTGCGCGGAGCTGCACATGCGCCAGATCGCCCACGGCGGCGACCCTTTCGAGTCGGGCAGCGCGCGGCCACTCGACTACGGCCACTGGTCGGCGCACAAGCTCGAGAGCCTGACCCGCTACCACGTCCGCCACGGCGAAGCCGTCGCCATCGGCATCGCCCTCGATGCGCGCTACTCGGTGCTGAGCGGCAGGCTGGCGCCTGGCGCCGAGGAGCGCATCTGCTTTCTTCTCGAGCACCTCGGCTTCACGCTCTGGCACTCGGTGCTGGAGAAGAGGGACGCGGACGGGCGCTACACGGTGCTCGCCGGCCTCGCCGACTTTCGCGAGCACCTCGGCGGCGAGCTGACCATCACGCTGCTGGCCGACATCGGCACCGGCATCGAGGTTCACGAGATGGACGAGGCGCTGGTGCGCGACGCCATCGACTGGCTGAAGGCGCGGCAAGCCCCCTGATGCGGCTCGATGGCGAGGCCCGTCTCGGGCACCTCACCTACTGCACCAACATCCACGCCGGGGAGAGCTGGGCCGAGGTCCGCGAAGCGCTGCGACGACATCTCCCCGAGGTCAAGGCCACGCTGGCCCCCGCCCAGCCGATGGGCGTCGGTCTGCGGCTCTCGGCGGCCGCCGCGCGATCCCTGGAGGATCCCGCCGCCTTCGCCGAGCTGCGCGGGCTGCTCGACGGCGGCGGCTTCTACGTCTTCACCATCAACGGCTTCCCTTACGGGGCCTTTCACGGCGAGCGGGTCAAGGAAGGCGCCTATCGTCCGGACTGGAGCGACGCGGCGCGCCTGCGCTACACGAACGCGCTGGCCGAGCTGCTCGCCGCCCTGCTGCCGGACGACATGGCGGGCAGCATCAGCACCGTGCCCGGCACCTTCAAGCCCTGGGCCGCGGGCCGTGAGCAGCGCATCGTCGACAACATCGTCGGGCATGTTGCCCACCTGGTCGATGTCGAGCAGCGCACGGGCAAGACCATCGTGCTGGCGCTCGAGCCCGAGCCCTGCTGCCTGCTCGAGACCATCGCCGAGACGGTGGCGTTCTTCGAGAACAGCCTGCTGGCCAGGCCGGCCGTCGAGCGGCTGGCGGCGCTGACGGGACTGACGACGGCAGCGGCGCAAGACGCGCTGCATCGCCACCTCGGCGTCTGCTATGACGTCTGCCACGCCGCCGTGGAGTTCGAGGAGCCCGGCGCGAGCATCGCCGCCCTGCGCAGCGCCGGCATCCAGATCGCCAAGCTGCAGCTGAGCGCCGCGCTCAAGATCCCCCGCGTCGAACCGGCCACCGTCGAGCAGCTGCGTCCGTTCGACGAGCCCGTCTATCTGCACCAGGTGGTCGCACGCCGCCCGGACGGCCTTACCCGCTACCTCGATCTCAACGACGCCTTCGCCGACGCCCAGCGGGCACAGGGCGCCGAGTGGCGGATTCACTTTCACGTGCCGATCTTTCTGGGCGCGCTCGAGCGGTTCTCGACCACTCAGGACTTTCTGAGCGAGATCCTCACGCTGCACCGCAACGATCCGGTCTGCGATCAGCTCGAGGTCGAGACCTACACCTGGGACGTGCTGCCCGAGCAGCACCGCAACGTCGGCGTGGGCGCGGCCATCGCCCGCGAGCTGAGCTGGGTTCGCGATCAGCTGCTGACGTGAGCCCCGCGGTCTTCCTGCGGCTCGGACGCGTATCGAACCTGCCGACGGTCTGGACCAACGCGCTGGCGGGCGCCGCGCTCGCCGGCGGTGCGCCGCTCGACACCCGCACGCTGCCGCTCATCGTGGCGCTGTCGTTGTTCTACGTCGGCGGCATGTACCTGAACGACGCCTTCGACGCGGACATCGACGCCGCCGAACGGCCCGACCGGCCCATCCCCGCCGGCGCCATCGCCCGCAGCACGGTCTTCGCGCTGGGCTTCGGCATGCTCGCCGCCGGCGTGCTGATCCTCGCCTGGGTGGGGTACGCCGAGGGCGGCACGGGTGCGTGGCCCGCGCTCAGCGGCACGGCGCTGGCGGCGGCGATAACCGCCTACGACGTCTACCACAAGCAAAATCCCCTCAGCCCCGTGCTGATGGGGGCGTGTCGCGCCCTCGTCTACGTCACGGCCGGGGTCTGCTTCGCGGTGCCCGTCGCCGGCGCCGTGCTGCTCGGCGCCGCGCTGCTCCTGTGTTACCTCATCGGCTTGACGTACGTCGCCAAGCAGGAGCACTTGAACCGCGTGGAGAACCTGTGGCCGCTGGCGTTTCTGGCGGCGCCGCTCGGCTACGGCGCCCTGGCGGCGGCGGCGCAGCCCGCGCTCGCGGTGTTTTGGCTGGCGCTGGCCATCTGGACCGTGATGGCGCTGCGATTCGTCAAACGGCGCCAGCCGGGGGACGTGCCCCGCGCCGTCGTCAGCCTGATTGCCGGCATCTCGCTCGTCGACGCGCTGTTCATCGCCGGCACCGGCGCCACCGGCCTCGCCACCCTGGCGCTGCTCGGCTTCGGGCTGACACTGGCCCTGCAGCGCTGGGTGCCCGGCACCTAGCGGGGGGCGCATTCGCCCCGGCGGGGCTCAGCTCGCGAACACGTGCGCGAGCACCAGGCGCTTGAAATCGGTGGCGTCGACCGCGCCCTCGGGCAGCAGATCCCCGCGCGAGCTCATGACCAGCGGCCCGCGACGCGGGTCCTCGATGAGCCGGCCGTGTGATCCCTTCACCAGCTGCGTGTCCTTGAGCGAGATCACGTCGAGCAGTGTTCGCATTCCCATCTTGCGCCTGAGCAGCCTCGAGCCGATCGCCACCATGGGCAAGCGGAGCGCCGGGTCGACGAACAGCTCCACCGGGTCGTAGCCCGGCTTGCGGTGGATGTCCACGGTGCGGGCGAAATCGGGTGCGCGCGCGTCGTCGAGCCAGTAGTAGTAGCTGAACCAGCGATCGGCGGCGGACACCGCCACCAGCTCGCCCGAGCGGGGGTGGTCGAGACCGGCATCCCGCTTGCCCTGCTCGTCGAGCACCGTCTCCACACCGTCGAGCCCGGCCAGCAGCGCGCGCACCTCCTCCACCGGCGTCGGCGGCGCCACGTAGACGTGCGCCAGCTGGTGGTCCGCCACCGCGAACGCCTGCGAGGCACCGGCGTCGAGCAGCTCGCGCCCCATCTCCTCGCGCACGCGGAGGTATCCCGCCTCGCGCAGCGCACGGTTGATGTGCACGGCGTCGGTCACCGGCGTGATGCCGTATTCGGACACCACGACGACCTCGCGGCCGCCGCGCTCCGCCGCCTCGATCAGCTCACCGCACAGCGCGTCGATCTGCTCGAGGTCGCGCGCAAGCGTCGGCTGCGAGGGGTCCGGACCCAGCCGCTGGAGGTTGTAGTCGAGGTGCGGCAGATAGGTCAGCGTCAGCGTCGGCGACCGCGTCTGCATCACGTGCAGCGTGGCGCGCGCGATCCACTCGCTGCAGGTGATGTCCGCCGCCGGGCCCCAGAACTTGAACAGCGGAAACTGACCGAGGCGGCTGTCCAGCTCGTCGTGCAGCTCGGGCGGGTATGCATAGTGATCGGGGATCTTGCGACCGTCGGCGGGGTACATCGGGCGCGGCGTCGCGCTCCAGTCGGCCGACGAGTACATGTTGTACCACCAGAACATCTTGGCGCAGGAGAACGCCGGATCACGCGCTCTGCCCGCCTCCCAGAGCTTCTCGCCCGCGACCAGCCGATTCGACTGACGCCACAGCCACACCTCGGACAGATCGCGGAAATACCAGCCGTTGGCAACCGCGCCGTGGCCGCTGGGCAGCAGCCCGGTCAGCAGGGTCGACTGCGATGTGCAGGTGACCGCCGGCAGGCTGACATTGAGCGGTCGCATGCCACCGCGATTCGCCAGGCGGGACAGACTCGGCGTATGCGGTCCGACCAGCTCCGGCGTGAGCCCCACAACGAGGATGACGAGCGTCGGTGTCACGGGCGAACGATAGCGAGAGCGCCCGGCGCATTGCAAGACGATCTGAACGCCAACGACGCCGCGCGAGCCTGACCTGGCGCACCCGCGGACGTGCGCCGCGGCTCAACTCGCCGAGCGCGCGCCACGCCGGCGACGCCGCCGCCGCGCAAGCCGACCGCGCTGACACGGCGCTTTGCCGAATCGACCGCCACTTCGGGTAAACTCACGGCGCACCGACAGCGGGGTAGAGGGACGCGCAGATGGCGAATTCGACCAACATCGCAATCGTTACCGGCGCCGGCTCGGGGGTCGGCCGGGCGGTTTCGCTCGCCCTCGCGGAGGCGGGGTTCGCCGTCGTGCTCGCCGGGCGGCGACAGCCCGCGCTGGAGGAGACGGCTGCGGCGATCGCCTCACCCGCGCCGGAACCCCTGGTGGTGCCGACGGACGTCAGCGATCCGACGTCGGTGGCCAGCCTGTTCGCGCGCACGCGCGAGCGGTTCGGCCGTCTCGATCTGCTGTTCAACAATGCCGGAACCAACGCGCCCGCGGTGCCGCTCGAGGAACTGAGCTACGCGCAGTGGCAGTCCGTGGTCGACATCAATCTGACGGGGGCTTTCCTGTGCACCCAGGAGGCCATCCGCATGATGAAGAGCCAGTCGCCGCGAGGCGGTCGCATCATCAACAACGGCTCCATATCGGCCCACGCGCCACGACCCCATTCGGCGCCGTACACGGCCACCAAGCACGCCATGACGGGATTGACCAAATCGACGTCGCTCGATGGCCGCCGCTACGACATCGCCTGCGGCCAGATCGACATCGGCAATGCGGCGACCCCGATGACCGAGCGCATGAAAGAGGGGGTTCCCCAGGCCAGCGGCGAGCTCAAGCCGGAGCCGCGCATGGACCCCGTCCACGTCGCCAACGCCGTCGCCTACATGGCCAGCCTGCCGCTCGACGCAAACGTGCAGTTCATGACCGTCATGGCCACCAAGATGCCCTACGTGGGTCGCGGCTAGCCGCTGAGCGGCGTTCCGGTCGGGGAGCCGGCCGCTCGGCTGCGGCCGCGCAGCGCGTCCACCAGCGTCGTCTCGTCCAAGGCCGCCAGCAGCTCGCCGGCCGTCAGCTCGGTGGCGGGGGGAACGAGGCCCAGCGACGCGGCCAGCTTGCCCACCAGCCGGCCCGCCGAACCGCCGCCGGCCCGATAGGCGGCCACGGAATCGGAGCCGTCGCGTTTAGCCATGCGTTTGCCGGCGGCATCACACATGAGCGGCACGTGCCAGTAGCGCGGCGCCGGCAGCCCGAGCGCGCGCAGCAGCGCGATCTGGCGCGGTGTCGACTCGAGCAGATCCGCGCCGCGGACCACGTCGGTGACGCCCATCAGCGCATCGTCCACGGCCACCGCCAGCTGGTAGGCGAACAGCCCATCGGATCGGCGGAGCACGAAATCTCCCGCCTCACGGCGCAGGTTTTGCGTCACGGCGCCCGCAATCCTGTCGTCGAAGTGCACCTCGCCGTCGGGCGCGTGAAAGCGCCAGGCCGCCTCGCGGCGACGCTCGGCGGCGGCGCGATGCACCGCGGCCGGCTCGCGCTCCCGACAGGTGCCCGGGTAGAGCGGTCCGAGCGGTCCCTGCGGCGCGCTCGCGGCGGCCTGGATGTCGGCACGCGAGCAGGCGCACGGATAGACGGCCGCCGCCCGGCGCAGCCGCTCGAGGGCGACGCCGTACAGCGCCTGGCGCTGCGATTGCCGATAGGGCCCCACCGTGCCGGCACCGTCGGGTCCTTCGTCCCAGTCGAGTCCCAGCCAGCGGAGGTCGGCGACGATGCGCTCGGCGCTGCCCGGCCGCTCCCGCGGTCGGTCGAGATCCTCCATGCGCAGGACGAAGCGTGCGCCGCCGAGCCGCGCCTGCAGCCAGGCGAGCAGCGCCGTGCGGACGTTGCCCAGATGGAGGTCGCCGGAGGGGCTCGGCGCGAAGCGCCCGCAGGCCGTCCGCCCCGCCAGCGCCCGCGCCCGGGCCAGCAGGCCGTCGAACTCAGCCGCGCCCGGCATCGCGTCCGGCCGTCGCCGGCTGGGCCACCGTCGGCGCTCCTCCCGACGGTTCGCCGCCCGGGCTGCGGTTCTGCTGTGCGATGCCGCGCAGCAAGCGACCGAGGATGTCCGCCCCCGTGATGACGCGCCGGTCCTCGGCCCACACCAGGATGATGTCGTGATCGATGACGTCGTCCGCCGGGTGCTCGGGATAGACCCTGAGCTGCGCGACGACGTCCCCGAGCGGCGTGCTGCCGTCGCGGACGATAACCGGCCGGTGGCAGCAGGCGTAGGGGTTGAAGGGCCGCTCGGCGAACAGGGCGGCACGCAGGAATTCAGCGGTATTCAAGGCCAGCACGGGCTCGTCCTGCGGCGTGGTGATGATCACCCACTTGCGCCCTGAGCGTTGAATGCGCTGCACGAACGGATCGTCGATGGCGCGGGCGATCTCGGGGAACACCGGCCTGCCCTCGTGGCAGGGCAGACGCACCACGCTGCCGGGGTCCACCGTCTCACCCTCCTGGGTGACGCGCAGGTCGTCCAGGGCGAGAAAGTTCAACGCCCCCAACCCCTCGACGCGGCCCACGTCCGACTCCTCGGCGGCCATGTGACGCCGAATCACCTCGCGCATCTGTCGCTCGCGGAAGAACTGGATACCCTGACTGCCGATGCACGCGTCGAGCAGCGCGGCGGTGGGTCCGGCGATCGGATAGAGCAGCAGCTGGTAGACCTTGATGATCGGCGTCAGGCGATCGGCGACGGCGAGGACGTGTCTCGAGAAGTACGCTTGCGGCACGATCTCGCCGCCGAGCGTGATCACGAAGGTCGAGAAGACGAACGCGCCGATCCCGGTCAGCAATGAGTCGGAGAGCAGCGTCAGCAGGACGTTGGAGGCGACGTTCGCCCAGAGAATCGTCGCCAGCAGGAAATTGGACTGCGCGCGCAAGCCGAGCAGCTTCGCGGCGGCCCGGTCCCCCGTGGCGGCCAGCACTTCCAGCTCGAGATGGCTTATCGAGAAAAGCGCCAGGTTCAGCCCGGAGAGCGTGCCGGACTGCACCAGGCAGGCGGCGATGCCGATCCAGCTCAGGAGCGCCAGGTCCATCGCGGACGCCCGCCCGTGTCGCCGGCCCACAGTGCGTCGCAGGCGCCCCGCCGCGGCGCTGCGGATCTGACGATGCGGGCCATGTTCAATTCCAGGTCACCTCGAAGCCGCTCGGCGGGGGCTGTAGAGATATGTCATTTGACGCCGAGAATCAATGAGTTGGCTCAGCAGCGGTGAGCCGGCGCGACGCCGCGGCCGGCGCCGAGCCGGCCGCTGCTGTACCGACCGCCGTTTTCTGGCATGATTACCGGGAAACGGAGGAGCCATGCAGCCGGACACAACAAGAATGCGGCTGATTTTTCTCGCCATCTACCATCGCATGGTGGCATTGCCGGACACGCGCAGGCGCTATGCCTTTGCGCGCGCCGTCCGTCTGGACGCGTTCTCGCGTTTCCGGCTGCGCCGCAGGCTCGACGAGTTCGAGGCGAAGCTGCCGGCGTACATCGAGATGCACGTCGCGCTGGCACGGCGGTTGGGGCGCGCTCACCTCGGCCGCATCTCTCCGGCGTGGCTGCGCGCCGAGGTGGCTCTGCGGGCCGCGCTTCGCTCGACCTGCCCGCCCTGCGCAGGCGCGCTACCGGCAGCACCGCCCCGAGGACCCGCGTTTCGGCGCCTTGTCTACTCGGTGTGCTGGGCCGGTGTGTTCGCCGGTAGCGCCCTGGCACTGCTGTTCGGGCTGCTGGTGCTGGCGAATCTGGTTGCCTTCATCGACACGGCGGTGATGGCGCGAGCGTGATCGGCAGGGCCGCGGCCTGGCGCCGTACGGCGACTTCACGGCGATCGATGCCACGAACGCCGGCAAAACCGGTCGCACCCCGCCGCGCTCCCGCCGATACGGCCGCTGACGCCACAACGTCAACCCCTCGCAGCAACGACGACGCCAAAGTACATGATTCGAGCCGGCTGCACCGCTCAGGGGCGCGCGGCCTGCTGAACGACGGCGGGACCCGGCGAATCGCGCCCCCGCACCGGCCCACCGACGCGGGCTCTATCCCTGACGGGCGTTCCGTGTTAAGCTCAGACCACTCCGAGTAATAAACTCGCGCTAATCAGCGCTGGTCCGCCTGCGTGTCAGGGCGCGCGGACGCTAGCGTTTGCAACGACAACACATGCTGCCATGAGACCCAAGCCAACTCCTCGACAGAGCATCTACGGAGACACCGGTGTGCGGGGTGCGGTATCGACGGCGTTGCTGCTGCTGTGCGTGGCGCTGATTTTCGCCGCCGCGCCGCGCGCCTTCGCCGCCGAATCGGCCGGCACCATTCTCATGCTTAAGGGGGACGTCGAGGCCGAAGCGGCCGACGGCACCGCGCGGGTGCTGGCCAAGGGCGAGGACGTTTCTCAGGGCGACACCATCAAGACCGCGCCGAAGAGCTTCGCCGTGATCAATTTTTCCGACGGCGGCAAAGTCACGGTCCGACCCGGGACGGTGCTGGTGATCGACGAGTACGCCTACGGCGGCGACAACGACGGCGCGGCGCTCAAGCTGGTCAAGGGCGGCCTGCGTGCGCTGACCGGCGCCATCGCCAAGCAGAATCCCGATGCCTACCGGGTCAATACGCCGGTGGCGACCCTGGGTGTACGAGGCACGGAGTTCGATGTCCGCTGGTGCGAGGGAGAAGAGTGCGCTCGCGAGGAAGAACTCCTGAAGGAGGAAGAAGGGGCCGAAGCCGAGGCCACCCCCGCCCAGTAGGCGAATCGCGCCTGGCCTACCGCGCTAAACTTCCGCCGGCGTAGCCGCACCAGCCGCATCTCCGGCCTACCCGCTCACTGCGGCTGGTAGCGGGGCACGACGTAGGGGCCTTCGGGTATCACCGCCACCGCTGGGTCGCCGTGGCGGGCAATGCTCGTGGCCACGGCATCCTCCACCGAATCGATCAGACTCACCCCGGTGAGTGCGCGGTCGCTCTCGGCCAGCCCGCGCGTGTAGAGGTGGACATTGGCGACTCTCATCGGCTTGAGCTGCATCTCCGTCTGCCACTCATCGACGTCGGCCAGGCGTTTGCGCAGCAGCCCCTCGAGAAAGCCTTCCGGCCCCGCGTCGGCAAGCCGCTGCTGCGACTGACGAAAGTCGGCCGAGCCCAAGCCCTCGGCACACTCCGAGGCGACGATGAGGTCCGCGTCCGGCGCCAGAATGTCCATCGGCATGACCATCCCTTTCACGGTCTGATAGTACGTCCGGTCGAGCGGATACCCCGCCGCCGACGTGACGACGGTGGTGTATCGGCGCGGCACCGGCACCGCGATCGCCTGCTCGGCGAACTCGACCGCCGCCATGTGGCTGGTGACGATGTCGCCGAAATTCACGAAAACGAGCTCGCGCTGCTCGTTGACCACGGTGTTGAGCGCGAGCACCGCGCCGAGTGAGCGCACGATTTCCACCTGCTCCTCGTGCAGCGGATTCCCCGCGAGATTGCACTGGCGGGCGGCGGGATCCTCCATGAAGCGGGCGCTGTGAAAGGTGCGAATCGTCTCTTCGTGGGCGATGCCAGGCGCCACCACCTTGCGACCGCCCGAGTAGCCGGCCATGAAATGGGGCTCGACCAGGCCGGTGGCGATGCGCAGCTCCGCCTCCACGAAGCGCCTGTCGAGCCGTACCGGCGTGCCACGGCCGGCCGTGACGCCCAGATCCACGTGGTCTGCGTCGTTGCGCGCGAGGTGGTTGACGACCCTGACCGTGTCGAGCACCCAGTCGCTGCCGACCAGCGTTCTCAGCTCATCCCCCTCGTTGGGACGGTGCAGGCCCGTTGCGACGAGCACGGTGATCGCCCGCGCCGGAATGCCGGCGTCGAGCAGCTCTCGCACGAGCAGCGGCAGAAACAGGCCATTGGGCACGGGGCGAGTGACGTCGCAGATCAGTATGCAGGCGGACCGCTTACCGCGCGCCGCGCGACGCAGCGGCTCGCTGCCGAGCGGCGCGTCGAGAGCGCGCCGCAGCGCCTCCTGCGGATCCGCCAGTGCCGGCTGCGGCCGCTTGCGTATGACGGTCACTTCGCAGCGCGCGGGGAGATCCACCGCCAGCCCCTGCTGCCCGAACTCGAGATTGACGATCATGGTGGCCCCCTCGGACCGCATCACGGGCGGCCGTCCCGGGACAGCGACGCGGCCCGCCGCAGCGAACGGGCCCATTGTAACGGGGCGCGCGCCAGGAAGTCGTCCCCACACCTCCTCGGCGGCCCGCCCGCAACCCGGCGCGAGCCGGGGGCCCCGCGTTCCGGTGCGCACACGCGATTGTTACACTGTACGCCATGGATCCCAACGCGGTACGCCTGCTGCTCGAGGCCGTGCGTGGTGGCGAAACCGGCATCGACGAGGCCATGGCGGCCCTGCGCGATCTACCCTTCGCCAGCCTCGGCTTCGCCACCGTCGACCACCACCGCGCGCTGCGCAGCGGTTTCCCTGAAGTCGTGCTGGGTATCGGCAAGACCGCCGAGCAGACCGTCGCCATATTCAGAGAGATCGACTCGCGCGCACAGACGGTGCTGGGCACGCGGATCCCCGGCGATGTCGGCGCCGCTCTGCAGGCCGCGCTGCCGGAGGTGACCTACGACGCCCTGTCACGGACGGCCGTGCTCATGCGCAAGCCGCCCCAGCCCGTCGGCAAGCGACCCGTCTACGTAGTCAGCGCCGGCACCAGCGACCTGCCCGTGGCGCAAGAGGCCGCCATCACGGCGGAGGTCTACGGAAACCGCGTCGAGCGCGTGTGGGACGTCGGCGTCGCCGGCGTGCACCGATTGCTGCACAGACGTGCCGATCTCGAGAGCGCCGGCGTCATCATTGTCGTCGCCGGCATGGAAGGCGCCCTCGCCAGTGTGGTCGGCGGCCTCGTCTCGCGACCGGTCATCGCGGTGCCGACGTCGGTCGGCTACGGCGCGAGCTTCGGCGGCCTCGCCGCCCTGCTCGGCATGCTCAACGGCTGCGCGGCCGGCGTCACGGTGGTCAACATCGACAACGGCTTCGGTGCCGCCCACGCGGCCACGCTCATCAACAGGGCGGCGGACGACGGCGCATGAGCGGCCACCGTCACGACGAGCCGCGCCATCACCCCCATCCCGACCCGGGGCCGCCGGCTGGCGACCTGCCCCGCGGAGCGGGCAGCGACAAGCTGCTGTTCCTCGATGCCTTCAGCGGCATCGCCGGCGACATGCTGGTGGCGGCGCTGGTCGATCTGGGGGTACCGCGGGCAGCCATAGACGAGGCCCTCGACGCCCTGCCGCTCGAGGGCTATGGCGTCGAGCTCGGCAGCGTGACGCGATCGGGCATCGTCGGCCGGTGCTTTCGGGTGCACGTCGAAGGGGCTCACCCCGAGCGCAGCTACGGCGAGATTCGCGCGATGCTCGAGAGTGCCGCGCTCGACGACGGCGTCAAGCGGCGCGCGCTCGACGCGTTCGCGGTGCTGGCCAGGGCGGAGGCGTCGGTGCACCGCGTGCCGCTCGACGCGGTGCATTTTCACGAGGTCGGCGCGGTCGACTCGATTGTCGACATCGTGGCCGCCGCCGCGGCGCTCGCCTGGATCGCCGCGCCGGTGGTCGCCTCTCCGCTGCCCATGGGTCATGGCACGGTCAAGGCCCGCCACGGCGTGCTGCCGTTGCCGGCGCCGGCGACCGTCGCATGTCTGCGCGGCGTGCCGACCTATGACGGCGGCATCGAGGCCGAGCTCGTGACACCGACGGGCGCCTGTCTCGTCGCCGCCTGCGCCCGCGAGTTCGCGCGCTGGCCGGCGCTGCGCCCGGAGCGGGTCGGATGGGGCGCAGGCTCGCGCGATCTCGTCGATCGCCCCAATCTGCTGCGCGTCGTTCTCGGCCGGCCCAACGCGTCAGCGGCCGATGCGCCCTCGGGCGCGGCGCACCTGGTGCTCGAGTGCAACCTCGACGACTCGACGGCCGAGATTGCCGCGCATGCGCTCGAACGCGCGCTCGCCGCCGGCGCGCTCGACGCCTGGGTCACGCCGATCGTCATGAAGAAAGGCCGCCCGGCCATGCTGCTGGCGGCGCTCGCCGCTCAGGACGGCGCCGACCGCGTGGTCAGCACACTGCTCTCGGAAACCAGCTCGCTCGGCGTGCGCCTGCGGCCGGTGCACCGCGTGGAGAGGCCGCGGCGGATGCTGCAGGTCGACACCCCGTACGGTCGCGTTGCGGTGAAGGTCGCCGACGGCGACGGCCTGCCGCTCAATCTGGCGCCGGAGTTCGAGCACTGCCGCGAGGCCGCCCTGCGACACGATGTGCCCGTCAAGGCGGTGCTCGCCGCCGCCGTGTCCGCTGCCCAGCGGGCGCTCGGCGAAGCGCCGCCGGCGACGTCCCCTGCCGGGAGCTGAGACGCCGGGTCGAGGCGCCATCGATGTCCTCCAACGCCGTCCTCAACCCGCGCCGGCACAAGCTGCTGCGCAAGCGCATCGCGCGCGGCGAGAACGTCCTCAGCGTCGTG
This sequence comes from Arenicellales bacterium, assembly GCA_041550555.1. Lineage (GTDB taxonomy): Bacteria > Pseudomonadota > Gammaproteobacteria > Arenicellales > JBFEOO01 > JBFEOO01. Next base: position 36,657 of record JBFEOO010000023.1, on the reverse strand, counting down.
CTCGTCGCTGCCCTGGCCGCCATCGTCGCGTGGATTATCGGCCAGCGCGACGCCTTCGACCCCAACGAGCGGGACCTGCCGCCCGAGCTGCTCGCGCAGAGCGGGCGCCAGATCGAGATCTACAACCGACCGCTGCAGCCGTGGCTGGAGCCGGGAGCCGCGCCGGCGACGACGGGCAACGACCTCGGCCGCTTTCCGCCGTCGCTCGTCGACGCCCGCTGGCGACCCACCGGCAGGGTGCGGGAGTTCGACGCCGCTAATCTCTACGAGAAGATCAACGGCGAGGCGGAGAAGTTCCTCAAACTGGGCTTCCGGAGCATGAGCTACGTGGTGCTGCGATCCGCGGAGCAGGGCGACGAGCTGGCTGTCGAACTCTATGATCAGGGCGATGTCGCAGGTAGTATCGGTGTGTTCTCCGACCACGCCGGCGATCGCCCCGTCGAGGAGCGCGAGGGTGTGAGCTTCTTCATGACATCGGCCGGTGTCATCGGCCGTATCGGACCGTTCTTCTTCCGCGCCGTGGGCGACCGCGAAAGCGAGGCGATCGCGCGCAAGTCGGACGAGCTGGTCACCGCGTTCGCCACGCTCGGCCGCGCCGTGCAGAGCGCGTCTCCCGGCCTGCGCCTGCTGACGCAGGGAATGGGCGTGGCGCCCGCCGACGTGGCCTACGAGCGCCGCAACGTCTTTCAGTTCGATTTCGCCAACGACTTCTGGTTCGGCCGCGTGGGCGACGACCCCGAAGCACGCCTGTTCGTTCACGTCGCCGAGAGCGACACCGATGCGGCCGAGCTGCTCGATGCGCTCATCGCCGAGCAGCAGCTCGACTACGAGAGCGTGGAGACGGACGTCCCGTGGGCGGTGCTGCGACACGGCGTCCTCGCCACGTACTTCGTCGTCGCCCGGCAGGGACGTTTCCTGTTCGGTGTCGATCACCTGAGCGACGCCGCCAACGCCGCCGCCATCATGGAGCGGTTCGCGGACACCGTGGGCAATGAGTAAACGCATGCAGCCCGACGCGGACTACCGCGGTGAGCCGTTGACGCGTCGCGAGCTGCTGCGACGCGGCGCCCTCGTCGGGACGCTGACCGCCGCCGGCGCCTATCTGGCGCTGGCGCCCGAAGACTATCCGCTCTCGCGACGCGACAGCAGGGGGCTGCGCGGATTGCCCCGAGCCGAGCCGTTCCGGCTGCCCGATTTCCGCGTTGCGGGTGCCAGCGGAGCGGCCGAGCTGGGCCTGGGTCGCGGCGGCGACATCACGACGCGGCTCGGGAAAGCGCTCGACGCCGTCGGTGGCATCACGCATTTCGTCGCACCCGGTGACGTGGTGCTGGTGAAACCCAACGTCGCCTTCGACCGCTCGCCGCTGCTCGGCGCCACCACCAACCCCGACATCGTCGAAGCGCTGATCCGCATGCTGCTGGTCGATGCCCGCGCGGCCGAGGTGCGCGTCGCCGACAATCCCATCGAGTCGCCGGCGGACTGCTTCGCCAAGAGCGGTATCGGCGCCGCTGCCGAAAGAGCCGGCGGCCGCGTGTATCTGCCCGATGCCAACGCCTTCGAGGTGCTGGCGACGCCGGGTGCGACGCTGATCGAGCGCTGGCCGTTCTTCCGACGACCGTTCAAGCACGTCACCAAGGTCATCGGGATTGCCCCGGTCAAGGACCACAACCTCTGTCAGGCGTCGCTCGGCATCAAGAACTGGTATGGCCTGCTGGGTGGGCGCCGCAACCAGTTCCACCAGGCCATCCATGACATCGTCTCGGACCTCTCCATCATGATCCGGCCGACGCTGACCATTCTCGACGGCACCCACGTGCTCATGGAGAATGGCCCAACGGGCGGGGACCCCTCCAATGTCCGCGACGCCGAGGTGATTCTCGCCGGGGTCGATCCCGTCGCGATGGACACCTGGGCGTTCGAGCACCTCCTCGAGCGCCCCGGCCGTCCCCCCGAATATCTGTACATGGCGGAGCAGAAGGGCAGCGGCGTCATGGACTACCGCGGTCGGCTCAAGGAGGTCTCGTGAAGACACCGCTGGCGCGGCACATCGAGCGCGGCGTCAACCGCTGGCTGCGGCTGACCACGGCGCGCATCGCCTCGCAGGTCGCTTTCTTTGCGCTGTTCATGCTGGCCGTGTGGGCGACATGGACATCGCGGCTCGGCGGCTATCCGGTGTCGCGCCTGCTCGAGATGGATCCTCTGGTGTTGATCTCTACCGCGCTCGCCACCGGATACGTCTACAAGTTCCTGGGCTGGGGCCTGATTGTCCTTGCGCTCACCTTCGTTTTCGGTCGCGTTTTCTGCAACTGGATGTGTCCCTACGGGACGCTGCATCAGTTCGTCGGCTGGTTGTTTGACGTCCGTCCGGTGAGCCAGCGCATGGAGCAGAACCGCTACCACGCGTTGCAGTACCTCAAGTACGTCATCCTCATCGCGTTTCTGGTCATGGCTGCGTTCGGCGCACTGCAGATCGGGCTGCTCGACCCCATCGTCATGATGTATCGGGCGCTGACCACGTTCTTCGCCCCGGCGTCGGACACGGTGGTCGATCAGCTCGCCCAACTCGGCGAACGCTCGGGGCTGGGCGCCGGAGCCCTCGACACCCTCAAGTTCGCACCCGGCGTCGAATCCCGGCTCTTCGTCGGCTCGTTCTGGGTGGCGCTGGTTTTTCTCGTTTTCGTGGCGCTCAATCTCTGGAAGCCCCGTTTCTTCTGTCGTTTCGTCTGCCCGTTGGGGGCGCTGCTGGGCGCTGTCGCCAGCCGAAGCCTGTTCCGCATCAACCGCATCGTCGATCGTTGCACCAACTGCAATCTGTGCCTGATGCGTTGCGAGGGCGCCGCCGATCCCCAGGGCAAGGTGCGTACCAGCGAGTGCTTCTCGTGCATGAACTGCATCGACGATTGTCCCGAGGACGCGCTCGAGTTCACGCTGCGCCGTCAGGACAAAAGCCAGGTGGTGGCCATGCCGGACGTCTCGCGCCGGCAGGCCGTGTTTGCCGGCGTCGCCGGCCTGCTGGCGGTGCCCATGCTGCGCAACAACGGCCGCGTCGACGACGAGAATTTCTCCCCCGCCATGATCCGCCCCCCCGGCTCGTTGGCGGAAGCGGAGTTCCTCGAGCGCTGCATCAAGTGCGAGCAGTGCATCAATGTCTGCCCCACGAACGTCCTGCAGCCCGCGACCCTGAAGGAAGGCGGCATCGAGGCGTTGTGGACGCCGGTGCTGAACTTCAACATCGCCCACTGCCAGCTCAAGTGCACGCTGTGCTCCGAGGTGTGTCCCACCGGCGCCATTCGGCAGATCGGCGTCGCCGAGAAACTCGGCGAAGGACGCTACCGCGATCAGGGCCCGGTGCGTCTCGGCACGGCCTTCATCGACACCTCCCGTTGTCTGCCGTGGGCCAATCAGATCGCCTGCGTCGTCTGCGAAGAAGTCTGTCCGGTGGCGCCGAAGGCCATCCAATCCATCGACGAGGAGGTCAAGGACGTGTTCGGCGCGATGGTGGTGCTCAACAAGCCGTTCATCGTCCCCGATCTGTGCATCGGCTGCGGCATCTGCCAGGCGGAATGTCCCGTACAGGACCAGCCGGCTGTCTATGTGACCGCGGTCGGTGAGAGTCGATCACAGAATCGCAAGCTGCTGCTGCGATCACGCACGGCGGAACGGCCGATTTGAGACGCCGGGCGGAGCGCGAGATGTGACATGAGCAAAACCGATAAGGGGCGACGCGCTTTCCTGCAGCGCGCAGCGTCGGCGGCCGCGCTCGGCGCGGCGGAGCTTTGCCAGGCCGGCGCGCCGGGCGCGCCCCAGCTCGCCGCCGCGCCGGCGCAGGACATGCCCCGGCGCGAGCTCGGCAACACCGCGATGATGGTGCCGATCCTGCAGCTCGGCACAGCGCAGCGGATGGATCCGAGGTACGACAAGGTGATGCACCTGTGCTTTCGCGAGGGCGTCAGCTGGTTCGATACGGCGCTGTCCTACGGCTGGGGAGCCTCGCACGAAGCCATTGCCACTTTTCTCGAGCAGATCGGCGATCGCCGCGCCCTGTGGCTCACCTCGAAGTCGGGCAAGCGCAGCCCCGACGCCCTGACCCGGGATCTGGACAAGGCCTGTGCCCAGCTCGGCACAGAGTACCTCGATGTTTATCTGATGCACGGTATCGACGACGTCGGCATGCTCGACCGGACATACCTCGAGCTGGGCGACGCCCTGCGCCGATCCGGCAAGACACGCCTGTTCGGTTTCTCGTGCCACGACGGCAACGTCGTCGAGCTCATGAACACGGCGGCGCGGCGCGGAGGCATCGACGTCATCCTTTTCCGTTACAACTTCCGCCGCTACGGTGATCGTGAGCTCAATCTGGCCATCGACGCCTGTGACAAGGCGGGCATCGGCCTCCTTGCCATGAAGACCATGGGCTCCGTTGCGCGCGAGCACGAGGATGTCGTCGACTTCCGTTCGAAGAACTTTACGCTGGCTCAGGCCAAGCTCAAATCCGTGTGGGCCGACGAGCGCATCGACTCGATATGCTCCGAGATGGATAACGTCGCCGTGACGCGAGAGAACATCGCGGCGGCGAAATCGCAGCTGCCGCTGAGCGCCGAGGAGACCCATCAGCTCAACCTGCTGGCCGCCGTCACCGCCGCCTACGCGTGCAACGGCTGCTCGCATCTGTGCGAGGCGGCGGCCGGCGGCGACGTCGCCATCGCGGCGCCGCTGCGCTATCTGATGTACCACGAGTGCTACGGCAAGTCCGAGCGTGCACGCGAGCTGTATCGCGCGATTCCCGAGCATCGCCGAGCGCGGCATGGCGAGCTCCTGCAGGCCGCGCACAGCGTCTGCCCCCAGGGCATCGACATAGCGGGACGGCTAGCGCGCGCCCGTGCGTTGCTGAGCTAGCCGGCGCCGGCGGCCTGCGCCTTCAACCCGATCTCCTTCTCCCGCGCGGTATCGAAAAGCAGCCGGTAGGCGACGTAGTACTTGTTGATGTTGGCCACGTAATCCACGGTCTCGCGGCCGATGGCCTCGGCGGCGATTCGCTCCACGTTGAAGAACCAGCGGTTGGGGTCGAGCCCGCGCTCGCGGGCGCGCTCGCGGAGCTGGGCGATGCGGGCGGGACCGGCATTGTACGCGGCCCAGGCGAAATCCACCTGGGCATCGGGCGCAATGTCGGGACTGTCGAAGTAACGGTCGCGCAGAAAGCCGAGATACTTCACGCCCGCATGGATGTTGTTCTCGAGCTTGTCGATGGCAGGGATGCCGACGTTTTTGTCGGCGGCGGTGCTGGGCAGCAGCTGCATCACACCGATGGCACCGGCGGCGCTGCGCTTGCTCTGATCGAGACCCGACTCCTGGTAGCCCTGGGCGGCGATGGCCAGCCAGGGAAAATCGTACTTCTGGGCGTACTTCTGGAGCAGCGAGATCATGCGGTCGAGCTTCGCCCGCTGGGCCTCGTCGGCCGGATTGTCTATCCATTTGGTGTCGGCATAGTAACGTTTGAAAATAACGTTACCCAGCAACGTGCCGCGCTTGTGGCCGGCGACGAAGGCGTTGACGTCGGCCAGCAGCTTCGGATTGTCCTTGCGCACCGCCCAGGCGATGGCCCCCCCCTCGTGCACCGCCAGGGCGTCGTGGACGACGATGTCAGGCAGCACCTGCGCCCACAGCTCGGCAATGTGATTGTCGGCAACGGTGATGGGAATCACGCCGGCGTTGACCAGCTCGAGGATGTCCTCGGTGCCCAGCTTCTTGTCGCCCTCGACGATCTCGATGGGTTTGCCGCCGGCCTGCTCGAGCCGCTCGCTGAGCGTGCGCAGGTGATCGACGTAGCTGCTGCCGGGTCGCACGTACACGCGCCGGCCGGCCAAATCCTCCAGGGCGCCGACGTCGGTGACGGACTTGTGAGTGATGACCAGCTCGCGCACGTTGGGGGCAAGTGGATCGGCAAAAACCACCTGCTTCTGGCGCTCAGCCGTGATGGTCAGCCCGGCGGCGGCGATGTCGCCGTAGCCGCCGGCCAGCGCGGGCAGCAGCTCGTCGAACGGAACCGGCACGTACACCATTCGGATCCGATCGGCAGGGTTCCCGACGCCCTCGTTGAGGGCTTTCTCGTATTGCTGGATCAGCTCGTAGGTGGCGCCGCGTTTGGTCGCTCCATCGAGGAAGAAGTTGGTGCGGCTGTGCGAGACGAGGGCGCGCACCCTGCGCATGTCCCGCATCGCGTCGAGGTCGCCGGTGAAGCGGTCGACCGCGCGCTGGAGCAGCACATCCGAGTCGATGGCGTCGAGCGTGCCGGCGGCATCCGTTGCCGCCTGCTCGACTGCGGCGCCGCTTGCGCTGCCCGCCTGCGCCGGCGGCGGCACCTCCCCTCGGCCGTGACTGCCGTCCGAGCAGGCGATGAGGGGAAGCGCCGAGACGATCGGCAGCAGATGTCGCGTCAAGACCCGCAGCGTGTATCTGTTCATGCTCCATCAATCGCAGGATGACAACGACCGGTTATTCTACGTACGCACTGCGGCGTCACAATGTCGTCCTGAGGCGCGCTGCAAAGATCGCCGACGAGAGGGGCACAATGGCGATTGCGGCGACCCGACGGCGCGTGGTTCACTCGCAGCAACCATTGACTGCGCCGACCGACGTCGCCGCGCGCTGGCGATCTCACCGTGCACAATCTCGTGATGGGGCCGATCGAGTGGCTCCTGCTCGCGGCCCTCTCCGTGCTGTGGGGGGCTCGTACTTTCTGATCGAGGTGGCACTGCTCGAGATCGGACCACTTCATATCGCGCTCGGTCGCGTCGGTCTCGCGGCGCTCGCCCTCACCGCGTTCGTCTACGCCAGCGGTCGGCGCATGCCCGACGCCGCCGGGACGTGGTTGGCGCTGTTCGTCATGGACGGGCTCAACAACGTCATTCCCTTCTCCCTCATTGCCTGGGGGCAGGTCCACATCGACAGCGCCATGGCGGCCATCTTGACCGCTACGGCGCCGCTGTTCTCGGTCTGTCTCGCCCATCTCCTGACCAGCGACGAACCCCTGACCCCGGCGAGACTGGGCGGCGTACTGATCGGCCTCGCCGGGGTCATCGTACTCATCGGATCGAGTGCGCTCGAGGGCATCGGCTGGCGGAACCTCGGCCAGCTGGCCGTCGTTGGCGCCTCAGTCTCCTACGCGTGCGCCAGTGTCTTCGGCAAGCGATTCAAGGCGCTGGCGCCGAGCGTCGCGGCCGCCGGCATGCTGACGGGCTCGACGGTGGTGCTGCTGGTGCTGGTCCTGGCGGTGGAGGGTGCTTCGCTGCCGCGCGCCGGCTTGACCAGCGTGGCCGCCGTCGTCGCGCTGGCGCTGTCGAGCACCGCACTGGCCTACCTGATCTACTTCCGCATCCTTGCCGCCGCCGGGGCGACCAATCTGCTGTTGGTCACTTTTCTCATTCCGGTCACGGCTGTGGCGCTGGGCGTGCTCGTGCTCGACGAGCAGCTGCACCGCAACGACCTCAGCGGAACCGCGCTGATCTTTGCAGGGCTTGCCGCCGTCGACGGCCGCGCGGTGTTTTGGCTGCGGCGTCGCTTTGCCGGCACCAGCCGCCGCTGACGGCAGCCAAGGCCGCGGCACCCATCGCGGGATGGCGAGGGGACCCGCCGCAGATGTCCACGATGCGGCGCGCTGCGGGCAGGGCCGCGGCGGCTAGCGACTGAATCGTCGCAGCACATTGTCGACGATGCGCGATATGTTGTTGTCGCAGTCGTTGTGCGGCAAGCTGCCGCAGAACGTGATCGAGCCCGCCGAGAACACCGCGCCGCCGTTGGGCGTCTCGAAGTACACCATGTCGGCGCGAATGAGCGCCTGCTCGGGCTCGCGGGGCCAGTTGTAGAGGTGCGTCAGATGCTCCTCGGGGACCAGCACGTAATGATCGGCGTGACGCTCCGAGGTCGCCAGCACCAGCGCGTGCGGGGGCGAGCCCAGCGCCGGGTCGCGCCGGTCGAGCTCGAAGCCGGCGGCACCGCCGCCGCAGAGGCCGAAATCGCCCAGGATATCGTCGTCCACACCTTCGAAGATCCACGCCGCACGCGGATCGTCCGCCCCCTGCGCGCGTCGGTAGTACGACCCCTCGAACTTGCCCTGACCGGAAAAGCCCACCCCGGCGAGGCGCTGCGGGGGGCGTCCGTTGCGCCGCCACAGGCCGCCGTAGCAACCGTCCAGGCTGTTGTAGTACTCGCCGGGCTCCGCAGCCCAGGCGCGGATGCCCCCCTCGCCACGGCGGATCTCTACCATGCCCGGCAGCTCGGGGTGCACCGCCACCCGCCAGTAGAAGCCGTTGCCGCCGAGATACATCAGCCGCCCACCGCCTTCGAGATAGCCCTCGAGCGCGTCGAGGGTCTCGCGCGTGTGGTACTCGGGGTGCGATGTCGTGAGCACCACCTTGTAGGGCTCGATGAGGGCGAGCCCGTGCTCGTGGAGATCCTCGTCGGTAACCACGTCGAACGCATGGCCCTTCCTCTCGAGCCAGTAGTAGAGGTGCGTGTCGGCGGCAAAATGACGCAGCCCCGAGCCCGCGAAATCCTCCGCGAACGTCACGTAGCCCGAGCGCGTGGTAATCATCGGCCGCAGGCGGGAGGCGAAGCAGATACCGCTGCCGTCGTTGTGAAAATTGTACGTCGACAGCCCGTAGTCCGGATGATCGTCCGGCGTCCAGGGGCGGGCGCCCCACGCCGCCGCCTTGGCGCGGTAGCTGTCGTCGGTGTTGTTGCGCGCGTGATTGCCGTAAACCGTGTAGGTGAACGTCGGGGCGAGAACGCAGATGTCGGCGCGCGAACCGCCGGCAGGGGGCCTGACGAAGAAGGGGATCATCTCACTGACGCCGGCGCACTCGAGGCGCATGGCATAGACGCCGCTCGCCAGGTCGGCCGGCACGGTGAAGCTGAAGTCGGTCTCCCAGCGACAGTCGTAGAGGTCGTCGTCGTGGAAGTGAATGGCGGCATAGTCGGCGGGCGCGTGCCGCCAGCACATCTCGTCGCCGCGCCAGCGGGAGCCCGTCATTCCCCGCGCCGGCACGTTCACGAGCTCCCCGTGATAGCCGCTGGGACCGACGTCGACGACGCGCTGGCTCGAGATGTCGCGCGAGAAATCCCACAGCGCCACCACCGCGGGCGGGGTCGCGTCGGCGGCGGCGAGGAGCGCGGCGTCCTCGTCGAGCGCCTCGCCGACGATGAGAGGTCGCTCGAGCTTGCCGTTGAAGTGATCGCACGCCGGGCTGGCGCCGAGCGCCGCCAGCCAGACGGCGGGCGAGTCGAGGCGCGGCGCGAAGCCGACATGCGTCTCCGCGACGCCGCGGTCGTCGATTCCGAACATGCGAGTGAGGGGCAGCTGGCCGACGCGCAGCACGCCCGATCTCGCGTCGTAGCAGGCCCACAGGCGATACCACGTGCGCTCGCGCAGCGGCTTGCCGACGGCGATCTCATGCGTGCGGACGCCGTCTCCGATCACGGCACCGGCGCTGCCATGCGCGTCGATGACCAGCGAGAATCCCGTTGCCGATCGGGTGTCGAAGCTGCCGGCGATGCCCTGACGGCCCTTGCCGGGCGTCGTCGGCCAGACGGTCGCCACCAGCGTCGCGCTGTCCACGTCGCGCAGGCAGCGGCGCGCCACGCGGGCGTACGATCCCAGATGAACCGGCTGCACTCTCGAGGGGTACGCACCGCGAAACACGTCAGCCAGATCGGCCTCACGCAGACCGGGCCCGGCCGGATTGGGATCCCCGCAGATCACTCGCACCAGACGCGCCGAGTAGGCTTGCTCGAGCGAGCAGCTCACCTTGAAGGCAATGGCTTCGCCGGGCGCGACGGAGAAGCGATCTGCGTAGCCGGTCAGCGGAAGCATCAGCGGTTACCTCTCGGAATTGAAGGCTGGAACCATCCAGGCGATCACACGGGGACGGCCCGTGCCGCAGGCCGCTGCCGTCCCGGTGTGACTCGCGGCGTCGCGGCCGTGACGGTGCCGCCGCCCGTCAACGGAGGCAATGGTACACAAACGACAACGCCCGTGCCGCCCGCGCCACGAGCCTGCCGTTGACGCGGACCGGCGCTCGGGCCAGCCGAACCGCTCGGCCGGCGGTAATGAAACCGACGCAACCGCGCGGTAGCATGATCGCCGCGCGGCGACTGCGGCACGATGATGGCGCTCGGGACGGTCCGCACGACGTCTCCGGCGCCGCGACGCAGGGACGGCCACCGCTGTCTGGGTCGCGCGATTGCGCCGCGGGCTGTCCGAACCGCCGGCCTCAGCTGGGGAGCCATCGATTGGCATCTCGCACGGAAAATCTTCTCGAACGTCACCTCCAGCTCGATCAGCCCGAGCTCGCCGCCTGCGTGGACGAGCTGCTGCGGCTCGCCGGTGCCGCCGGCAGCGATCAGACGTCGCTCTACCGGGCCATGCTCTGGGCGGTGGTGCGCATCGCCCAGGAGGATCTGGACCGCTGGGACGTCAAGATACTGGCGACCACCTTGAACGAGCTGTTCGGGGCCTTCACGCAACTTCGTCACTATCATCGCCGACGCAAAGTGACCGTGTTCGGTTCGGCACGCACGCCGACGGACGCCCCGGAGTATGCACTCGCCATGGAGACGGGCCGCGCGCTGGTACGAGACGGCTTCATGGTCATCACCGGGGCGGGCGGCGGCGTCATGCAGGCGGCGCACGAGGGCGCCGGCAGCGACAACAGTCTCGGCTTCAACATCGAGCTGCCGTTCGAGCAGGAGGCCAATCCGGTCATCAATACAAGCACCGCCTTGTTGACGTTCCGCTTCTTCTTCATCCGCAAGCTCTTTCTCGTCAAGGAGGCGGATGCTCTCATCGTGTTTCCGGGCGGCTTCGGCACCCAGGACGAGCTCTTCGAGCTGCTCACGCTCATCCAGACGGGCAAGAGCCCGCTGGTGCCGGTGATCCTGATGGACGTGCCGGGCGGAAGCTACTGGCTCAGCTGGCGGCGATTCGTCGAAGCGGAGATGAGTGGGCACGATCGCATCTCATCACACGACCTGCGCCTGGTGCACCTGGCCGAGCGGCCCCAGCAGGCCGCCGACGAGATTGCGCGCTTCTACCACAATTACCATTCGATGCGCTGGATACGCGGTTCGCTGCGCCTGCGCATCACCCGCGCGCTGCCCGAGGCGACCCGCGCCCAGCTCGCGCGCGACTTCGCGGACCTGCTCCTGAGCGGCGGCATCGAGCAGGGACCCGCGCACCCGTGGGAGGGCGACGAGCCGGAGCTCAGCGACTTCACCCGTTTGACGCTGAATTTCAATCGTCGCGACTACAGCCGGCTGCGCCAGCTCATCGACGTCATCAACACCTTCTAGCGCCTGGGCCGCCGCGCGCGCGTTGCGGCCCGTTGCACTGTGCCCCACTCGTCCCGCGCCCTCGCCGGCAATCGTCGAGCTATTGCGCCGGCACCCAGTTCGCGCGCACGTGGCTGACCCGGAAGCCGGCCCGCAGGATGTTGTTGTAGGAGTGCTGAGGGTCTCCGGGGACCGCCTCTCCGGTTGTGGTGGCGAGCAGACGACAGCCCAGGGCTCGGGCCTGCTCGATGCGGGCGGCGAAGATTGCGCTCTGGCTGCCGCGCGCGCGGAACGCCCTGCGCGTCGCGCCCCAGTCGAACCAGGCACTGTCGCCGACGATGCGCATGGCGCCGCAGCCCGCCGGCTCGTCGTCCGCAAAGCTCATGTAGACGTACCAGCCGTCGCCACCGACGAGCTCCGCGACCACCGCAGCCCAGGGGTCGGGAAGATCGAACGCCTCTGCAGCGACGCGGCCGAAGTCCGCCGCCTGCCGACGGTCGATCAGACGCACGTCGAGCTCCGTGCGAGCGGGCTTCGCCGGCGCGTCGTCACGCAGGAACTTCGCCCAGCCGCGCCGATACGGTTCGAGCCCGGCCTCTCTGAGCCACTGCGGCAGCCCGGCCGGCCGCGCCGCGGGATCCAGGTGGACGAAATATCGCGATATGCCGGCGGCGGCGAAGCACGAGACGATGGTGCGCACGCTCTCTGGCGTGGCCGGCTGCGACATCCCCAGCCCGAGTGCGCGATTGACGAGGATCGTCGGCGCATGTCGGGCGCTGGAGACCAACGTGCCGTCCACGTCCTGCAACGCCAGCCCGAGCCGGGCACGAAGCGCCGGTGACGCGGCGGTGTGAAGGTCCTCGAGCGCAGCCCGCTCGAGTCCTTCCACCTCAATCGCCGTCGACTGCCGTACCATAGGCCTCCTCGATACTCATCGCCGCAGGCGCCGCCCGGCATCTCGCGCGTCTTCGACGCGCGCAAGCCCCACAAGCGGAAGACCGCCGACGCGACCCCGTAACGCTGTCCCGCGTCACGGGCGGCGGCGGGCAGCGCCCGGCATCGCTTGTGCCGCATCCGCCCTGATATCATGGGCGAAGACAGCGTGGGAGCGCACAATGAAGTTCTTTGCCGGGCTAGCCCGTTTGGCCTCGTCGGCGAGCGTCGCCGTCTCGCTCGCGCTGGCGCCCACCGCCCCGCTCACGGCCGCGCAGTCGCCGGCGGCGGTCGCATTCTGGTTGACCATTCTCCACAACAACGATGCCGAGAGCGACCTGCTCAGCGCCGGGGCGGGCGAGAGGGCCGACTTCGGCGGCGCTGCGCGCTTCAAGACGGTGCTCGAGCGGCTGCGTCGCGAGGCGGTGTCGACAACCGACACGCATGGACGCGGAGCCACCCCGCGCGGTGTCATTGTGGTCTCCTCGGGTGATAACTTTCTCGCCGGGCCCGAGTTCGACGCCAGTCTGAGCCGCGGTAAACCCTATTTCGACACCGTGGCCATGGATCTGATCGGCTACGACGCGGTCGCCATCGGTAATCACGATTTCGACTTCGGCCCCGAGGTGCTCGCCGACTTCATAGAAGGCTACCAACGCACCGCCCCGCCCTATTTGGGGGCGAACCTCGACCACCGCGCCGAGCCGCGTCTGCAGGCGCTGGTCGAGCGTGGCCGCATCGCCCGCAGCGTCGTGATCGAGCAGGCCGGGCGGCGAATCGGCATCATCGGCGCACTGACGCCGAATCTGCGTTTCATCTCCAGTCCCCGCCGGGTCGCGGTGGACGTCGACGTCGCCGGCGCCGTGCGGGGCGAGGTCCGCCATCTCGAGCAGTCCGGTGTCGACCAGATAATCCTCATCAGCCACCTCCAGGAGATCGAGGCGGATCTCGCGCTGGCAGCGCAGCTGCACGGCGTCGACGTGATGGTCGCCGGCGGCGGCGACGAGGCGCTGGCCAACGCCGGCGACCTTCTGCTACCGGGCGATCGACGCTACGGGCCCTACCCGATGATGGCGCGGGCGGCGGATGGCACCCCGGTGCCGGTCGTGACCACGGCGGGCAGCTACGGCTATGTCGGCCGCCTCGTCGTCGGCTTCGACGCCGCCGGCAGGGTGGTCGAGATCGGTCCCGAGAGCGGGCCCGTCCGGGTCGCCGGCGGCGGCGCCGCGGACGCGGCCGCGGAGGACCCACAGATGCGTGCGCTGGTGAGCGAACCCGTCGCCGCGTTCGTCGCCGATCTGGCCGCCCGCACCATCGCCCAGAGCAGCGTGCCCCTCGACGGCCGCAAGTCGGCGGTGCGGTTCCGGGAAACCAATCAGGGCGACCTCATGGCCGATGCGCTGCTGTGGCAGGCGCGCTCCCTGGCGGCAGCATTCGACCTGGAACCGCCCATGGTGGCGATTCAGAACGGTGGCGGCATACGCAACGACAGCATCATTCCCGCCGGCACGCTGACCGAGCTCGACACGTTCAAGATGGCGCCCTTCCCCAACTACGTGGCCGTGTTCGACGCCCTGCCGCGCGCCCATTTCAAGCAGATACTCGAAAACGCGCTCTCGCACACCCAGCCCGACGACCCCTCCGGCGGCGCCGGCCGCTTCCCGCATATCGCCGGTTTCCACCTGCGCTGGTCAGGCTCCGGCGTCGCCCAGGTCACCGACGAAGACGGCGACGTCACCTCGCCCGGGACGCGGGTGCGCGACGTCGTGCTCGACGACGGTACAGCGATCGTCGCCGACGGCGCAGTGATACCCGGTGCGCCGGTCAGCGTGGCCACCATCGACTTCCTCGCGCGGGGCGGCGACCAGTACCCCTACCGGGACGCCCCGTTTCGCATTCTCGGCGTGAGCTATCAGCAGGCGCTCAGCCGCTACATTCGCGAGGCGCTGGGCGGCCGCGTAACGGCGGCGGACTATCCCCCCGGCGGCTCGGACCGCATGGAGCAGACCCGCTAGGCCATGCGCGGGGCGGGCTTGCCACGGGGGTTCGCAAAGCAAGCACTCGACCAGCGAAAGCACAGCGCCGGAGGCAGTGCGGTCTATCGGCTGCCGTCGCGGCAGCGACCGCCCGCGCCATGACGGCAGCCCCGGCGGCGGCACCGAGCGCGGGCGCGATGCGGGGCCGCACCTGTCTCGTCACCGGTGCCACGTCCGGTATCGGTCGAGAGACGGCGGCCGCGCTGGCAGCACGCGGCGCGCGGGTGCTCATCGTCGGCAGGGACGCCAGCAAGACCCACCTCACCGCGACGCGTCTGCAAGCAGAATCCGGAAATCCCGACGTCGTACCGCTGATCGCAGATCTCTCTTCGCAGGAACAGATCCGGCGGCTATCCGAGCAGCTGCGCGAGCACGTCGGGCGGCTGGACGTGCTGGTCAACAACGTAGGCGCCATCTTCGAGCGGCGACAGCTCAGCGCGGACGGAATCGAGATGACGCTGGCGCTCAATCACCTGGGCTACTTTCTGCTCACCCAACTGCTCGGTGACCTCCTCGAGAGCGGTACACCCGCGCGCATCGTCAATGTGGCCTCGGACGCCCACCGCCGCGGCCGAGTCGCCTTCGACGATCTGCAGCGCCAGCACCGCTACGGGGCGTGGTCGGCCTATTGCCAGTCGAAGCTCGCCAATGTGCTGTTCACCTATGAGCTCGCACGTCGGCTCAGCGGCTCCGCGATCACCGTCAATGCCGTCCATCCGGGGTTCGTGGCGAGCGGCTTCGGCAGCAACGGCCGGGGATGGCTTCGCGCGACGCTTCGCTTGGCGATGCGCGTGGCGGCGATCAGCGTCAGCGCCGGTGCGCAGACACCCATCTATCTGGCGACGGCACCCCATGTCGACGACGTGAGCGGCGCCTATTTCTACAAGATGCGCCGCGTCGCCTCTTCATCTTCCTCCTACGACGCCGCGGCGGCGCGCCGCCTCTGGGACATGAGCCTGGCGCTGGTGGCTATTGGCGACCGATGGCCGGCGGCGGGACCCCCGCATGACGCCGCGGTGCGCCGCACCCCGGGCGTGGCTCAGTGATCATGGCCACCACCGGGCAGCGTGGTGCATGCGCAGTCGTCTGCGCCGGAGCGCCGCCGGCTAACGCACCGCATCGAGCCAGTAGGCGGCGACCAGCAGCAGACCGGTCGTCAGATGCACCGCGATCGTGAGCGCATTCACGGTAAGCAGCTCGTACGGCAGGCGGGACCTGTCGGCGCCCTCGGCGTTCCACGCCCTGAGCCAGGCGTGCGCACGGCGCAATGCATAGACGACGGCCGCCGCTGGCAGCAGCGCCAGCAGCGCGTAGGGCGTACCCAGCCCGGTATCGCCGAGGCCGGCGAGCGCCACGGTCAACACGAGCGCGAAGCCGAGGAGATTGAGCACCGCAAACAGGCGCAGCGGCCGCTCGTAGACGAGCCCCTCGCCAAAGCCGCTGGCCAGGCGCACCACCCAGTTACGCTTACCGACCCGAGCGTCGGCCGGGACATCCTGGAACTGGTTGATCCAGACGATGAGCACGACGAATACGCTGACCGGCAACGACGACAGCAGCGCGTCGTGCCAGCGCCACGGGGCCGGGGCGGCCGCTGTGAGGACGTAGTGCATGCCGAGCACCATCAGCGGTCCGAACCCGACGGCGATAGCAAGCTCACCCAGGCCCCGGTAGCCGAGACGAAAAGGCCCCAGCGTGTAGGTGATGCCGAGCACACAGCCGAGCACACCGACCCAGAGCAGCGGCGTGTTGGCCAGCGCCGAGCCTCCGAGCTGTCGGTTCAAGGCCAGCCCGATGACGACGGTCACAACGAAGCACACCGCAGACGCAAACAGCATCTTCGACGGTTGCATGAGCCCCGACTGGATCACCCGGCTGCCGCCGTTGAAAGGACTGAATGCCTTGTTGAGCTCGTCATTGCGGCTCGTGTGATCGCCATAGTCGTTGGCGAGGTTGGTCCCGGCATGCGCGAGCAGCGCGCCGATGAGACCGAGCCAGAATATCTGCCAGCTCCACAGGTACAGTTGGTCCGCCGAGCGCATGTCGCCATAGGCCACCGAGGCGCCGAGCAGCACCGGCACCAAAGTCGCCGTGAAGAAAGGAGCCCGTACGGCACGCAGCCAGAGCAGCCCGCGCCGCGCCGCACTGCCGAGCAGCGCGCGAAGCGGTCCGGGCTCGTTATGCGGGTATTCGCGCCACTGAAACTGGGGCTCGGCGTGGAAGTCGACATACTTTGTCGTTATCGGCTTGAGCCGGTAGTAGCCGACCAGGCCGTTGCGGATCAGGTACGGATCGTCCATATACGCGGTGAAGGCTCGGGTCACTCCGAGAATGGCGTCCCGCGCCCGCCGCACTTCCGCCTCGCCCTTGATCCGATGGCATACCCCCTCGATCTGCACGCCGCGAATGCCATCCTGACCGGCGGGCCAGACCACCGCCTGGACTCTGGGATTGAAACGGATCTGCTCCGCTTTCCTCGATGGCGTGAACGTGAAGAACACCAGGTCCTCTACGCCGTCGCGAGCAAAGAACACCGAGGCTCCTGAGCTGTTGCCGTCCACGGATGTCGACAGAAACAAGCGGTCGGCGTCTTCGAGAATGTGCTCGATCTTGCGGTCCAGCTCGCCGGCAGCCACGTCCGTCGTGCTCACCGTGCCGCCGAAGTCCGGCTGCCGAGGGGCAGCCGCCGGGACGCGCTGCCCATCTCAGCGCAGCGACGAGTCGCCCGACGCAGCCGCGGCGCCGCGCCGTCCGATGCGTGCCGGCGCCGGGCGGGCCCGACGACACGAAGAGATGAGCCGTGACCGCGGGCGCCTTGCCGATCGTTCAAGCCGTATCCGGCTCCGTGTTGAGCCGCCCGGGATCGAGCGCCAGCAGCTCCTCGGCGCCGACGTCGCCGCCCTGCTCGAGGTAGTAGTCGATCTGCTCGCGCAGGAAGCGCACCACCCACTCCGGCGGCGGCAGTCCGGATTGGCGGTTGATCAAGATTGCATGGAAAGCGTAGGCCGGGGAATGCGTCTCGGCGAAACGCTGCTCCAGCC
The DNA here is from genome assembly GCA_041550555.1 of Arenicellales bacterium. Taxonomy (GTDB): domain Bacteria; phylum Pseudomonadota; class Gammaproteobacteria; order Arenicellales; family JBFEOO01; genus JBFEOO01. Next base: position 19,322 of record JBFEOO010000023.1, on the reverse strand, counting down.
AGTCGAGCCGTAGGCTCGGTGTGGGCTCTGCACTGCGAGCCGTCGACTCTGTCGCCATACCAGCGGACTCGTACCGGATCGGCGCTCAAGTGTACTGAATCGGCGACGTAGGGTCACGCCAGAGCGGCGCCCCGGAACGCGCCCTCTCCCCTGCCGCGGTTTTCACGCGAGCACCGTCAACGGCCGCGGAAGACGGGATCGCGCTTTTCGAGGTAGGCGCGGACGCCTTCGCGGTAATCCTCGCTCTCGAGCGAAGCGCGCATGACCCCCGCCAGCGCGGCTGCATCCTCCGCCGCTATCCCATCGTCGAGCGCCATCAGTACGCGTTTCGCACCAGCGATGGACAGCGGTGCGTTGCGGGTCATCTCCGCGAGCCACGCCATTCCCGACTGTGCGGCGGTAGCGCTGTCGACGTGGCTGACGAAACCGATGCGCAGTGCCTCCTCGGCGTCGAAACGACAGGCGGAGAAAAGGATTCGTTTGGCATGGACTCGACCGACGATGTTCACCAGGTTGCGCGTATCGAGCACGCCGTAGACGACGCCGAGGCGGGCCGCGGGAATGCCGAAAGTGGCGCCTCGATGGGCGAATCGAAAATCGCACGCCATGGCCAGACTGCAGCCACCGCCCAGGCAGTAACCGTCTACAGCCGCCAGCGTCGGCTTGGCGGTGCGGAGAATGGCTTCGACGGCCCCGTCGACAGCGGCCTCGTAGCGCGCGCCGCTTGCCGCGTCGCCACGCATTTCAGCGAACTCACTGATGTCTGCGCCGGCACTGAAATGTCCGTCGGCACCGGTGAGCACTACTCCGCGCACCGAGTCGTCGCGTGTCAAGGCGTCAAAGATGCGCGGGAGCTCCAACCACATGTCCAGGGACAGCGCGTTACGCTTAGGTGGGCGATTGAGCGTGACGACGACGAGCGGCAAATGCGTCCTGTCGACGAGAATGGTCTGCATTGCGTTCGACTCCCCCAGGCCTCCGCTGGCGGCGGCGCCGGCCGCCGCCATGCGAAGGCGGTCAAAACGCCATCATACTCACGCCGTGCGCGCTCGTGCCAACCGGCGCCGCCGACCCGGCCCGGGGCACCAAAGGGCTGCGCCGCGGCCGGTGGACGGTGACGCGCATAGAAAAGGAAGAGCGGCGCCGCCGGGCCAGCCCCGCGCGGGGATTTGCCTGACATCGCCCTTGCATTGAAAATACGGGGTTTCTTCGAAGGCATCCGGCGCAGAGGGGGCGAGTCGCTGCAATGAATATCGCAGTCATGGGAGCGGGCGGTGTCGGCGGGTACTTCGGCGGGCGACTCGCCGCCGACGGCAACGACGTCACGTTCATTGCCCGCGGCGCTCACCTCGACGCCATGCGCACGTCGGGGCTGCGCATACGAAGCCCAGCGGGAGACGCCACCGTATACCCGGCCAATGCGACGAGCGACCCCGCCCAGATCGGGCCCGTCGACGTCGTACTGTTCGCCACCAAGCTCTACGACGTGAAGAGCGCGGGGGGAGCCTGCAAGGCCCTGATCGGTCCGGAGACCGCCGTGATCTCGCTGCTCAACGGCATCGACAGCGAAGATACGCTGGCGGAGATTCTCGGTGCAGCGCACGTTGCCGGCGGCGTCGCCTACATCGGTGCCTGCATCGCCGCCCCGGGCGTCATCGAGCACACCACCAAGACCGCCGCCCTCCACTGTGGGGAGCTCGACGGCCGAAGCAGCCCTCGCCTCGAGCGCTTCGTCGAGCTCGCCAGGGCCGCCGGCATCGATGCCCGCCTGAGCAGCGACATCCGGCACGACATCTGGAGCAAGTTCGTCTTCCTGTCGTCGTTCTCGGCCGTGACGGCGTTGACCCGACTGCCCATCGGCCCCATCCGCGACGTCCCCGAGGCGTGGAGTCTGATGGGCTCCGCGCTCGATGAGGCAATAGCCGTCGCCCGCGCCAACGGCATTGACCTGGCGGCCGGCGAGAAGGGGCGCGCGTTACGGCTGATCGAGAATCTGCCGCCGGGGACCAAAGCCTCCATGGTTGTCGACCTCGAGCGCGGTAATCGCCTCGAGCTCGACTGGTTGTCGGGCGCCGTCTGCCGCCTGGGGCGGCAGCTCGGTGTCGACACCGCCGTTCACCGTGTCGCCGGCGCGGCGCTCAAGCCCTACGTCAACGGCACGCCCGACCTACCGTGACCGGCGCCGGTCCATCACCGCGCGGCGGCGCGGCCCACCCGATCGGGCGCCCTTCCGGAGGTTGCCGAACGCTTCCACGGCGCGACGCTGGCCGCCCTCCGACGGCCACGGTGACATGACGCAGCGCGCGCTCAGAGAGGCGCTGGCCACTTTCTTTTACCTGGGCAAGGCGCCGATCGCCCCTGGCACCTTCGGCACGGCCGGCGCAATACCGCTCGCCTTGCTGCTCGGTCTCACCCATCCCGCCGTGTACGTCGCCGCCACGGTGGTCATCGCGGTGGCGTCCGTCGGGATCGCTGACAGCCATGAGGCCCACCTCGGCATTCACGACAGCCGCACTATCGTCATCGACGAGGTCGTCGGGTTCTTGGTCGCCATGGCTCTGCTGCCGCACAACCCGAAAACGGTCATCGCCGCGTTCGTGGTTTTTCGCGCGCTGGACATCCTCAAGCCCTTTCCCATCAGCATCGTCGACCGCAGGATTCACGGCGGCCTTGGGGTCGTCCTCGACGACGCGGTGGCCGGCGCCTTCACCAACATCATCCTGCAGCTGCTGCTCGCCTACACCACCTGGCTGCACTGAATCGCCGCCGCATCACTCCATATCGGTCCAAGACGCTCGCGGCATGTCTCTCACGCCCTATATCCAGATCGCCCGCTTCGATCACTGGTTCAAGAACGTGTTCGTTCTGCCGGGCGTGGTGATCGCCGTCTACGACTCGCCGGAGCTTCTGGGCTGGGAGCTGCTCGGGCGGCTCGCCGTCGCCCTGCTGTCCATTGGCTGCGTCGCCTCGAGTAACTATGTCCTCAACGAGATTCTCGATGCGCCGAGCGACGCACTGCATCCGGTAAAGAAGGCGCGCCCCGTCCCCGCGGGGCGGGTGCGCATACCGCTTGGTTTCCTCGAGTGGATCATACTCGCCGCGGTGGGGTTGACGCTGGCGTTCACGCTCGGCGAGCGTTTCCTCGTCGTCACGCTGGTACTCTGGCTCATGGGGATCGTCTACAACGTTCCGCCCCTGCGTTTCAAGGATCGCCCTTACCTCGACGTGCTGAGCGAATCGGTCAACAATCCGCTGCGCCTGCTCGCCGGCTGGTATGGAGCAGGAAAGCTGGAAGTTCCCGCCGCCTCGCTGATGGCCGCCTACTGGATGCTCGGGGCGTTCTTCATGACGGTGAAGCGCTTCGCTGAGTATCGCCGCATCGGCGACCCCGAGATCGCCGCTCGTTATCGCGCGAGCTTCGCCCACTACAACGAGGAGCGGCTGTTCGTCAGCGCCATCTACTACGCCGTTTCGTTCGGTCTGTTCTTCGGCATTTTCATGATGCGCTACCGGCTCGAGCTGCTGCTCTCGATTCCGTTGGTAGCAGGGCTTATCGGCTACTACATACACTTGGGCTTTCTCGAGGACAGTCCGGCCCAGTACCCCGAGCGGCTGTATCGCCAGAGGTCGTTCATGATCTACACGGCGGTCTGCGCTGCGTTCATGCTCATCCTGTTCTTCGTGGACATCCCGATGTTACGCGACATCTTCGCTCCGACCCTTCCGGTGCAGTGAAGATGACGCGCAGCGCATCAGCCGCCAAGCCGTTGCGAGGGTCTGCTGGGGCGACGACGCGGTCACCACGGCCGAGCGACCCCGTCGAGCATCACTGCGCAGGCCGAGAACACGCCTGCGCAACGGCTGCCGGCAGCGGCGCCACGGCCGGCGCCGGCGTGCTGACGCCGCCACTTGCCGCAGCGCACAGTGTCCAAGGCATATCGGCGTGATAACGATCATCGGTATTCCCGGCAGCCTGCGGCGAAGCTCGTACAACACGGCCCTGCTGCACGCCGCCCGCGAGCTCACCCCCGACGGGGCCGAGCTCGAGATCGCCTCTATCGCCGAGATCCCGCTCTACAACGGCGACATCGAGGCGGAGCAGGGGCTGCCGGAAGCGGTGATCCGGCTCAAGGATCGAATCGCCGCGGCCGATGGCGTGCTGCTGGCAACGCCGGAGTACAACGGCTCGCTGCCGGGCGTCATGAAGAATGCGCTCGACTGGCTGACGCGTCCGCCGCAGGACATCGAGCGCGTGTTCCGCGGCCGCCCGGTCGCCGTCGTGGGGGCGACGCCGGGACGTTGGGGCACCCGCTCGGCGCAGACGGCCTGGCTACCGGTCATACGTGCCGTCGGTATGCTGCCCTGGTTCGGCCAGTCGTTATTCGTCTCGGGCGCGGCTCGGGCGTTCGACGGCTCGGGCGCGCTGGGCGACGCCGAGATGCGCCAACGTCTTGCGGCGTTCATGCGTGGTTTCACCGACTTCGTCGGCAGTCGTCCGCTCGAGTGAGCGGGCACGCGCCTCGCCGCGAGGCGGCCGAGCCGACACCCCGGGGGAGGAGAGGCGGATCCGCGGCTGCCGCCGCCCGCTCGTCGCGCTTGCGGCTAGAGCGCCGCGGGCTCGAACACGGCCACCTGAAACCGCTCCTGCCCGAAGCGGGCGATCGATTCCTGACAGGGCACGGACAACAGGAAAGCTCGGAACAACTCAGCGGCCTCGCGATTGGCGCCCGGCACCTTGGCCGGGTCGACGACGACCAGGGAGTAGCTGTTGCGCATCAAACCATTGCCTGCGAACAGCGGCGCCAGTTTGCCGTCGAGATCGTCGCGGTTGGTGAGATACGTGCTCCAGTCCGCGAACGCGTACGTCCCGAACGTGGCGGCGGTGCGGACGGTGGCGCCGGCGCTGGCACCGGTCGACTCGTAGCCCAACCAGTCCGGTTCGCGCCCGCTCGCCGCCCACAGCTCGGCGAGCTTCTGGTATGTCCCGGATTTCTCTCCCGGCACCAGAAAGTCGACCTCGTTGTCCGCCAGACGCTGCAACACGCTGCCGATCTCGGGCAGGTCGCCGAGCTCCAGCGGATCGTCCGGCGGACCGAGGATGACGTAGCGGCTGTGCATCACCGTGTGACGGGACAGGCCGTAACCCTCGGCAAGAAATAGCTCTTCGCTGGCCGGATGGTGCGTCAGCACCGCATCGACCTTTCCGGCACGCCCCGCGTCGAGGGCGACCAGCCCGCCGCTCACGGTGACCTCGACCTCGTAGCCGGGATGCGCCCGAGTGAACTCACTGACCAGAGCGTCGAGAAGACCGGTCTCGGCAGCCGTGTTGGCGGCCGCGAGACGCAGGCTACGCTCGGCGGCCCACGGTTGACTCGTCACGATCAGTGCCAGGCAAACACCCGCCACCAAGCGCATGCCCATAGACGTCCGTCCTAGTTCTGCTGACCGTTCTTGATATGTGCCATGGTGGCCAGCTTGACAGTTGCGCCCCCCACTGGGGCCCAGCAGTTAGTATACAGTCATCTGCTGAGCTTGTGCGCTGACGCGCACCCGGCTGCACGTCTTTTGGTCATACGTCGAGTGTGGCACATTACGGAATGACCCCCGGCCGCGCCGCCGCACAGCATCCCATCGTCAATGATCAGCCGCGAATTGGACGGATCGACGCTGATCCTGCGCCTCGAGCATCCGGGTGCGAACGCGCTCGATGTCGAGCTGCTGCAAGCACTGCTGGACGCTCTTCGCGAGGCCGCCGTCTCCGAGGCTTCGGCATTGGTGATCACCGGTCGCGGCTCCGCGTTCTCGGCCGGTTTGGACCTGTTCCGCATCGTCGAGGGCGGCGCCGCCTACCTCGAACGGCTGCTGCCGCTGCTCAATGAACTGTTCCTGGCGCTGTTCCGGTTCCCTCGTCCGGTGGTCGCGGCCGTCAACGGTCATGCCATCGCCGGCGGCTGTGTGCTGGTGTGCTGCTGCGACCACCGGGTCATGGCCGAAGGGGGTGCCCGCATCGGCGTCCCGGAGCTCTACGTCGGCGTGCCCTTTCCAACCGCCGCGCTCGAGATACTGCGCCACGCCGTCGGAGGGCACCGAGTGGCCTCGCTGGTCTGCGGTGGGCAGACGTGGACCGCCGCTGATGGGCTGCGGTGCGGGCTCGTCGACGAGGTCGCCCCCGCCGACACCGTCGTCGCACGTGCCCTCGAGCGCGCACGCCGCTTTGCGAGCCTGTCTCCCGCCGTCTTCGCCACGGCCAAACGACAGCTGCGGCAGCCGGCGCTCGCGCGCATCGAACAGCAGGCGCCGCTCGACGACGCCGACATCGTCAGCATGTGGCAGACGCCCGAGACGCTGGCCGCTATCGAGCGCTACGTCGAGCACGTGCTGCGCAACAAGACCGGTCGATGAACGGCGCTCGGCACAACGCGCGTGTCGCGCACATCTTCCACCCCACGGACTTCTCCGGCGCCAGCGAGGTCGCTTTCAGGCACGCGCTCAAAATCGCCCTCGTCAGCCGGGCGCGGCTCAGCCTGCTGCACGTCGCACGGCACAGCGGCGACGTTGCATGGTCGGACTTTCCCGCCGTGCGCCGCACGCTGGGTCGCTGGGGCCTCATCGCCGACACGGCACCGCGCAGCGCGGTGGCCGATCTGGGCATCGATGTGTGCAAAGTCATCAGCCGCCACGACGACCCGGTCCGGTCGTCCCTGGAGTTTTTGCGCAAAGAGCCGGCAGATCTGATCGTGCTCGCCACCAGCCAGCACCGTGGGCGCACCGCTTGGCTCGCGCGAAGCGTGGCGGAGCCCATTGCCAGAGAAAGCACGGCGATGACGCTTTTCCTGCCGCACGACGCCGCCGGCTTCGTCTCCGCTAGCGACGGCGACGTTGCCCTGGACAACCTGCTCGTCGCCGTCGACCATCGGCCCGATCCCCAACGGGGCATAGACGGCGCCTGCCGCGCGGCCGCGCTGCTCGAGCGCGATCGGGTCACGTTCACCGTGGCGCACATCGGTGATGCCGACCACCGCCCGAGCGTCGCGATGCCGGAACAGACCGGTTGGCGGTGGCGGCAGACGACGCGACAGGGCGACGTCGTCGCCGGTATTCTGGGTGTCGGCGAAGAAAGTCAGGCCGATCTTCTGGTCATGAGCACGGCCGGGCACCACGGTTTTCTCGACGCGCTGCGTGGCAGCACCACCGAACGCGTCCTGCGTGGCGCACGCTGTCCGCTGCTGGCGGTACCCGCCGGCTGAAAGAGCAGGCGATCCCGTCGGCGTCGGGCGCGGTTGCGCGCCGAGGACTGTCTGCAGCGCGAACGACCCCGCTCGCGCCCAGGCGTCGGGGCGTTGGCAGGCCACTTCCACCGAGTGAACTCTCCGCCGCACAGCGTGTCATGCGTCGATCCGAGGTTCCTGGACCGACGGCGCCCCGGAGCGCGCCTCACAGTCGCGCCGGGCTCAGCTCGGCCTCGTCGATTCCCGCCGCGACCAGTGAGTCGGGAAGCCTGCCGTCGAGCACAAGCGCCGCCGCCGCCAGACCCATGGCGTGGGACGTCTGTATTCCGTAGCCGCCCTGAGCGGCCAGCCAGAAGAATCCTTCCGTGTCGGTTGCGTACCCGAGTGCGGGGCAGCGGTCGGCCACGAAACTGCGCAGCCCGGCCCAGGATCGGCGTACGTGCCGAATCGCCAGGGTGGTCATCCGCGTGATGCGATCGGCGGCATGCGCAACGTCCAGCTCTTCGGGCCGCACGTCCTGGGGCGGCACCGGTGTCTCATCGGCGGGAGAAATCAGCAGGCGGCCGGCGTCGGGCTTGAAATACCACCGCTCCTCACAGTCCACGACCAACGGCCAGGCGTCGATGTCCACACCTGGCGGCGGATCCACGACGGCCACCGTGCGCCGTTTCGGCTGCAGCCCCACGGCGCGCACACCGGCCATGCGCGCGATCTCGTCGGACCATGCACCGGCTGCGTTGACGACGATCGGTGCGGCAAACTCGCCGGCCGGTGTCACCGCGATCCACCGTCCGCCTCTTCGCTCGAGGTGCGTCACCTCCGCGTTGGTGACGAGCTCCGCACCCTGCCTACACGCACCACGCAGGTAGCCCTGGTGCAGGGCATGGACATCGATGTCCAAAGCCCCATGGTCGTGCGCCGCACAGGCGACATGGTCGGCGCGCAGTATGGGGCACAGGCCAAGCGCCGCCGAGGCCCCCAGCGGTTGCACAGTATCCGAGACCTGGCGGAGCTCCGAGAGCAGCGCCTGCAGATGACCCACCTGCTCTCTGCGCGCCACGAACAGCGCCCCGCGCTCGCTCACGAGCGGCGTGGCGGCGAACCCGGGCGGCGGATCGCGTAGGAACGCCCCTGTCAGCTTGGACAGAATGCGAATGGGACGCGGGCCGTAGTTCTCCGTGAACAACGCCACGGAGCGGCCCGTCGAGTGATAGCCGGGGTGTTGCTCGCGCTCGAGGACCACCACCGACATCCGCGTGGCCAAGTGGAAAACCGCCGACGCCCCGGCGATACCGGCGCCGATGACGATGCAGTCATACCCGCGCACGGTGCCGCCGCAGCCGCATGCCGGACCAGCGCCGCCTCCCCCGTCACAGCCCGGCGGACTCGCAGGACGCCTGCTTCCATCGCGTCGCCCACCGCTTGGCTTCGCCTACGTGCGCCGGCGTCATCTTCGCCTCGAGCTCGAGACGCTCGTCGAACGCGCGGTCCATGCCGTTGGCCGCTGCCACCGTGTACCACATGTAGGCGCTGCGCAGATCGATCAGAGTCGGCTCGATACGCACGTCGCCGCCGACGCGGTTGGCAAATATGTGCGCCATCGCGAGCTGGGCTTCGGAGTGCCCCTGCATCGCTGCGCTGCAGTACCAGTGCAGCGCCTGGCGTGTCTCCGCCTCCGTGCCGCAACAGTAGGAACGCGCCAGCTCGTACTGTTCTTGAGGATCCTTGGGTGCCGCGGCGCCGGAAAGCCCCGGTGGAGGTTGGACGTCCTCCGACGTAGCGCTCATGCCCGCACAACCCGTCAGCACGAGACTCGAGAACAGCGCTACGCGTACGACGCGGGCTGGCTGTTGCCCGCGAGATCGCCATCTGGGTGAAAGCGTCATGTCTACCTCTCCTGTTTAGCCGCCGTACTCCGCGCGCCCGGCAGCCGCTGCATCACCTCAACCGTGGGCCGAACGCCAGGCGACATTATAGAGCCACCCGGCTCAAGGCTCTATCAGCGTGCCAATACCTTGCGAGGTGAAGATCTCGAGCAGCACGGCGTGCTCGATGCGCCCGTCGAGGATGTGGGCGGAACGCACACCACCTTCGATCGCATCGACCGCACAGGCGACTTTCGGAAGCATACCTCCGGCTATGACGCCGTCGTCGACCAGCTCCGCGATCTGCCCCGGGTCGAGTGCGCGCTGCAGAGAGCCGTCGCGACCGAGCACGCCCGATGTGTTCGTCAGCAGAATGAGCTTCTCTGCCTGCAGCGTGACCGCCAGCCGGCCCGCAACGACATCAGCGTTGATATTGTAGGTCTGGTCGTCCGCACCGACGCCGATCGGCGCTATCACGGGAATAAAACCGCGCTCGTCGAGGACGGCGACCACGCTGGGGTCGATCCGCTCCACTTCGCCCACGTGACCTATGTCGATTATCTCCGGCTGATCGACCAGCGGATCGTCCGCCCGCTCGAGCACCATCTTGCGCGCACGAATGAGTCCGCCGTCCTTACCGGAGAGACCGACGGCCCGACCCCCCTGTGCATTGATCAGGTTGACTATCTCCTTGTTCACCAGCCCACCGAGGACCATCTCGACGATGTCCATCGTCTCGCGATCCGTGACGCGCATGCCCCGCACAAAACGACTTTCCTTGCCGATGCGCTCGAGCAGCCTGCTGATCTGCGGCCCACCGCCGTGCACGATGACGGGATTCATCCCGACGAGCTTCATGAGCACGACGTCGCGCGCAAATCCCGTCTTCAAATCGTCGTCCACCATGGCGTTTCCACCGTATTTGATCACCATGGTCTTGCCCCGGAAACGCTGTATGTACGGCAATGCCTCGGTCAATACACGAGCGATTTCCTGCACAGAGGTTTGCGGTCCGGACATACGGGGGGATCCGAGTTTGCGGCTGTCGTCCAACGGCCGTGCCGGGCGGGTCGTCGCGCCCGGCCCGCCAACTCTATACGCGAGAGCTTCCGCTGGCTAGCCCACTTCGGCCACCGACCCGCACGGAGAAGGCGTCGGCGGCGCTGGCCGCGAGACGCCGGCGCCGGTCGAGGCGGGCGCGGTACGGCCCGTCGAGCGCCGCCCGGGACGCCGGGCGGCGGGGCTCACCGGTGCACTGCGGCGCCGACCAGCGCTGCCGCGACGTCGGTGGTGGCAGCACGCCGCTTCAGGCGGCCGCGATGGAAAAGGGGTGGGGGGTGAACGACGCCGGCGGTCGCCTGCGCCATCGGTCGAGCGAGAAAGGGCCGCCGAGGCGGCCCTTTTCGACACCCGTGGGTGCTGCGTTGCTCAATGCACGGCGACGTCAATGCGCCGGGGCTTGGCGGCGGCCGCCTTGGGCAACGTCAGGGTGAGCACGCCGTTGACGTGCTCCGCCTTCACTTTGTCCCCGTCGACATCCTCGGGCAGACGGAGCGAACGGACGAATTTCCCGCTGCGACGTTCGCGACGGAGGTAGCGTCCGTCCGTACGTGACGCCGCTGCCGCCTCGCTACCGGCATCAATGGTCAGCACACCGTCCTTGATCGTGACGTCGATAGCGTCCTTGCCGACGCCCGGCAGTTCCGCGTCGATGAGGTACGCCGACTCGGTCTCCCAGACGTCGACCGCCGGCTGAGCGGCGGGCGACGACTCGTCCACTTCGGAGCGAGCGCTTGCAGCGAACTCATCGAACAGCCGATCAAAATCGTGCAGCAACGACCAACCCAGCCGACGCCGCGGAGTGCGAATTATCGTGTGCATGAGATCATCTCCACATTGGTCTGTTAGGACGCGGCCAATACCGCATGCTGCACAGTTCAATGGGGACAACGAAAAGAGCTTTCAAGCCGCCTGACAAAGCGCATGCCACTTCCGTGAGCTAGAGAATGTACCGCGTGAGATCTTGGTCGCTGACGAGCGCCTTGAGATGGTCGTCGACGTACGCGGCATCGATGGCGACAGTATCGCCCGCCCGATCGGCCGCTTCGAACGAGACCACCTCCAGCAGTCGCTCCATCACGGTGTGCAATCGGCGCGCGCCGATGTTCTCCGTCTGCTCATTGACCTGCCAGGCAACCTCGGCGATTCGGCGCACACCGTCAGCCGCGAACGTCAATGTCACGCCCTCCGCGTTCATCAGGGCGGCATACTGCTCGGTGAGCGAAGCATCGGGCTCGGTGAGAATGCGCACGAAATCGTCCGTTCCGAGGGCGTCCAGCTCGACGCGTATCGGCAGGCGCCCCTGCAGCTCGGGAATGAGATCCGAGGGCTTGGTCAGCTGGAACGCGCCCGAGGCGATGAACAGAATGTGGTCTGTCTTCACGAGACCGTATTTGGTTGTCACGGTGCAGCCCTCGACCAGCGGCAGCAAATCGCGCTGCACCCCCTCGCGGGACACATCCGGTCCATGGTGCTCCGATCTGCCTACGATCTTGTCCAGTTCGTCGATGAAGACAATGCCGTCCTGCTCGACGCGCTCGACCGCCGCGAGCTTGATGTCGTCTTCATTGACGAGCCGAGATGCCTCCTCTTCGGTGAGCAGCTTCATGGCATGGCTGATCTTGACTTTCCGCGTACGCGTTTTACGACCGCCGAGATTCTGGAACATGCTCTGGAGCTGGCTGGTCATCTCCTCCATACCGGGAGGACCGAAAATCTCGACGCCGAGCGAAGGCGCAGTGACTTCGATCTCGATCTCCTTTTCGTCGAGCTTGCCTTCGCGCAGGAGCTTGCGAAAGCGCTGGCGCGCCGCTCCGCCTCCCTCGCTGTCCGGCTCCGCAGCATTGCTGCCGGTCTGGCGTGCCGGCGGGATGAGAATATCGAGCACGCGCTCCTCGGCGGCGTCCTCGGCGCGAGGGCGCACCCTTTCGACTTCCTCCTCGCGCGTCATCTTGACAGCCATGTCCGTCAGGTCGCGAATGATCGAGTCGACTTCCCGGCCCACATAGCCCACCTCGGTGAACTTGGTAGCTTCCACCTTGATGAAAGGCGCTTTCGCCAGCCTGGCGAGCCGACGGGCGATCTCCGTCTTACCGACACCGGTGGGACCGATCATCAGAATGTTCTTGGGCGTTATCTCGTCGCGCAGCTCGCTGTCGCTCACCTGCATCCGCCGCCAGCGGTTGCGCAGCGCGATCGCCACCGAGCGCTTCGCGGCTGCCTGGCCGACGATGTGCTTGTCGAGCTCCTGGACGATTTCTCTTGGCGTCATCTGGGACATGGCCGTCCTCAGTACTCGAGCTCTTCGATCGAGAGCTGGGTGTTCGTGTAGACGCAGATGCCGGCGGCGATGTGCAGGCTGCGTTCCACGATCGTGCGGGCATCGAAGTCTGTCGCCTCGAGCAGGGCGATGGCGGCGGCTTTGGCGTACTGACCGCCTGAACCGATCGCCATCAGGCCCTGCTCGGGTTCGATGACGTCGCCGGTCCCCGAGACGATCAGCGAGCCGGTCTGGTCCGCGACCACCAGCAACGCTTCGAGGCGACGCAGCATACGATCCGTGCGCCAGTCTTTGGCGAGCTCGACCGCCGCGCGTGTGAGCTGTCCCTGATGCTTTTCGAGCTTGCCTTCGAAGCGCTCGAACAGCGTAAATGCATCTGCGGTGCCTCCCGCGAACCCAGCGATGACGCGATCCTTGTACAGACGCCTCACCTTGCGCGCATTGGCCTTCATCACCGTGTCGCCCATGGACACCTGACCGTCCCCGCCGACGACGACGCGGTTGTCGCGTCGAACGGACAACACCGTCGTACCGCGAAAAAGCGACATGGAAACCCCCAACTGACCTCGAGAGGCTAAACATGTGGGGCGGCGGGTGCGTTTTCAAGCGCCCACCCCATCGCCGGCGTCTGACCGGCACGGTCTCGGTGCGCGCGACCGCAATGCGAAGATCCCCGCCCAGCGCCGGGGTGCGCGCTGCTGCAGACGATCTCGGTTTCGCGAGGTCCCACCGGGACTTCGGCGAGGGGTACGGCGCTGCACGCAGCGCTTCCGCGTGCGTTACCGGGCGCGGCGAGCCGTGCGCGTCTTATTCAACGAGCTTGAGGTGGGGAGTCTTGCGCTTCGCGGCGCCGGCTTTCTCGGACGTCGACCCGGAGCCGTTTCCGTCCGGCGGAACGTCGGTGCCACCCTGCTGAAAAAAGATGCCCTGCCCGTTCTCGCGCGCGAAGATCGCCATAATGGCGCCGACGGGAACATCCACCGACATCGGCGTACCGCCGAAGCGGGCCGAGAACGACACCCGATCATTGTCCATGAGCAGGTCGTGGACGGCACGATCGTGGATGTTCAGTACGATTTGCCCCTCCTTCACATACGCTTCGGGGACCTCGACCTGCTCACCGTTGGCATCGACGAGGATCTGAGGCGTCAAGCCATTGTCCAGCGCCCACTCCCTGATGGCTCGGATCAGATATGGCTTGGTCGAAATCATGCCGTCCGCGAGGCTCGATTGCCTACCGGATCTCGTGTTCAGCTTCGCTCAGGCTGGAGATGAAGGAACGTCGCTCGAACAGCCTTCCCGCATAGTCGAGGACAGCCCTGGCCTGCGGAGGCAGATCGATGCCATAGACCGGCAAGCGCCAGAGCAACGGCGCCATGAAGCAATCCACGAGGCTGAACTCGTCGCCGAGCATGTACGATTGTTCGTTGAAGATCGGGGAGAGGGCGATGAGTCCGTCTCGTATGGCCTGCTGGCCCTCGCTGTCCCCGGCTAGGGGGTCGACCATATCGACGTCACTGACCCGATCCAGCCAGTCGCGCTGCAGGCGCAGCATCATCAGCCGGGCGCGTCCGCGATTCACGGGGTCGACGGGCATCAGCGGCGGATGCGGAAGCCGTTCATCGAGATATTCGCTGATGATTTGCGGCCCGTAGAGCACCAGCTCTCGGTCGACCAGGGTAGGCGTCTCGCCGTAGGGATTGAGCTCCGCCAGCTCCTCCGGATTGCTGTCCGCATCGACATACGAGATCTGACACTCGACCTCTTTCTCGAACAGCACGATACGGCAACTGTGGCTGTGGACCCCGAGCGCGGCGCTGTAGAGCCTCATGATCAACGTTCAACCTTTCTCGGGAGACGCGATGGCACTGGCGCGAGACCGAACGGCGGCCTCCGGTCCAAATGCCGATTGCGGACGCTGCGGGTTACGGTCCGCGTCGTGACCCCCTCAGTGAACATCCCGCCAGTACTCCTTCTTGAGCAGATAGCTGAGCACCGCCAGCACTACGAGAAAAGCCAGGACCCAGAAGCCGATGCCGTAACGTTCGAGCTTGGCCGGCTCGGAAAGATAGACGAGAAAAGCAGTCAAGTCGCGCATGGCGGCGTCGAACTCGGAGGAACTCAGCGTGCCTGGCTGCGCGAGTTCGAGCCCTGCGACTTTGCCGGCCTCGTCCAGGGCGGGTCGCTGCACGCCCTGAAGCTCGTGGAGCACGTTCGGCATCGCTACGTTCTGGAACACGGCGTTGTTCCAGCCGGTCGGCGCCTGCTCATCGACATAGAAGCTGCGCAGGTACGTGTAGAGCCATTCGGGCTTGCGCAGCCGAGCAATGGTGCTCAAATCGGGGGGGGCGACGCCAAACCATTGCTCGGCCTTCCCAGCCGGCATGGTCACCGTCATCCGATCGCCGACCTTATCGCTCGCCCACAGCACGTTGCTCTTTAAGAGCGCGTCAGTGATGCCGAGATCCCTGCCCATACGGTTGTAGCGCATGGCTTGAGCGCTGTGACACGAAAGGCAGTAGTTAACGAACAGCCCCGCGCCCCGTTGCAGGGAAGCCGTGTTGTCCAGATCGATGCGGACCCTGTCGAGCGCGGCCTCGGTCTCTGCCGCCTGCGCGAGGCCGGCTCCCGTCATCAGCATCAGCACTATGGCGAGCTTTCTCATTTCATGGTCACTCTGTCCGGTTCCGGCTTGGTCTTATCCCACTTCGTATACCACGGCATCAGCAGGAAAAACGCGAAATAGACCACGTAGCCGATCTGCGCCAGCAGCAGGTTGATCCCGTCGGGCTTGCGCATGCCGAGCCAGCCAAGCAGCACGAAACTCACTACGAACGCCGTCAGCGCCGTCTTGTACATCCAGCCGCGATAGCGAATGGACTTCACCGGGGAGCGGTCAAGCCACGGAAGGAAGAAGAACAGCACGATCGCCGCGCCCATCGACAGCACGCCCCAGAACTTGGCGTCGATGCCGAACAACGGATAGGTCACCGCGCGCAGGATCGAGTAGTACGGCGTAAAGTACCACAGCGGCACGATATCTGCCGGGGTCTGCAGAATATTGGCGGGCTGAAAATTATCTTTTTCCAGGAACAGTCCGCCGAGCTCGGGCGCAAAAAATATGACAGCGCAGAAGATGATGAGGAAGATGATCAGGCCGAACAGATCCTTGACGGTGTAGTAGGGATGAAAGGGTATGCCATCGACCGGCCTGCCCTCGGCGTCCTTGTTCTTTTTTATCTCGATGCCGTCGGGATTGTTGGAGCCGACCTTGTGCAGAGCGACGATGTGCACGTAGACCAGGCCGACCAGCAACAGCGGCAGCAGGATGACGTGAAACGCAAAGAAGCGGTTGAGAGTGGCGTCGGACACCACGTAATCGCCCCGCAGCCACTCGGCCAGCGCGTCGCCGATCCCGAACGGGACAGCGCTGAAGAGCGAAATGATGACCTGCGCACCCCAGTACGACATGTTCCCCCAGGGAAGCAGATAACCAAAGAACGACTCGGCCATGAGCGCCACATAAATCACCACGCCGATCAGCCAAATGAGCTCCCGTGGACTGCGATGCGACCCGTAGAGCAGCGCCCGGAACATGTGCAGATAGACGACGATGAAGAAGAAGGATGCTCCGGTGGAATGCGTGTAGCGGATCAGCCATCCCCACGAAACGTCGCGCATTATGTATTCGACGGAAGCGAACGCCTGGCTCGCGTCGGGCTTGTAGTGCATGGTCAGGAAGATACCCGTGACGATCTGGAGGACCAGCACGAAAATGGCGAGCGAGCCGAAGTAGTACCAGAAGTTGAAATTTTTCGGCGCATAGTACTGCGCCATGTGTTCCTGCCAGACCTTGGTCAGTGGGAATCGCTCGTCGATCCAGGTCAGCAAGCTCTGCATCACGCCACCTCCTCACCGGAATCGACGCCCACCACGATCGTGTTGTCGTCGACGAAGGCGTAAGGGGGAACGGGCAGGTTGGTCGGCGCCGGAACATTCTTGTAAACGCGGCCCGCGAGATCGAACTTCGACCCATGGCACGGACAGAAGAAGCCGCCTCGCCAGTCCTCACCCAAATCCGACGCGGCGCCGGGCTGAAACTTCTCGAGCGGGGCGCACCCGAGATGTGTGCAAACGCCCAGGAGCACCAGAATGTCGGGTCGAATCGAGCGGTGCTCGTTGCGTGCATATTCCGGCTGCTCGCTGCGCATCGACTGCGGGTCGGCGACGACCGCGTCCAACTCGGGCAGCGTGGACAACATGAAATCGGTGCGGCGCAACACCCACAGGGGTCTTCCACGCCATTCCTCGACCTTCATCTCGCCCGGTTTCAGGTCACCGATGTCTATCTCGACGGGTGCGCCCAGCGCCTTGGCGCGCTCGCTCGGCGTCATGCTGCTCACGAACGGCACAGCGACGGCCACGGCACCGACGGCGCCAACGCCGCTGGTGAGGCCGGTGAGGAACCTGCGCCGTCGTCGATTTAGGCGTTCATCGCTCATAAATATCCCCCAGAGGGTCCCGTCTCACCCGCCCGTGCTGGCCAACGAGGCGCTGCGGCACGCGCGGGGCGACTGTACAAGTATCCCAACTTCTTCGTCGTCGCGCGTCAACCTGACTGACTCGAAACGTCGAGCGGCCGTCCCGCTGTATCGCACCGCGCTCCATTCGAGACGACCCGCGAAAATGCCCAGCGCCCGGCGATCGGGACCGAAGCCTACGAACGGCAACCTCCCGCAACCATAGCTAAGGAGAGTCGAGTATCCGCGTCCCCGGCCCCAGCGCCCTCCCCTACGAATCGCCTGCGCCGTCGCGCTGGACGCGGCGAAGTATAGCAAACCGGCTCACAGGCGCGCAGCGGTGCTCCTCGCGGGAACGCGTTCTGCCACCCGGCATCTCATCACACCGCCCGCGGCGGCGGCGCTCGACGCGCGGCGTCAATCGATTCCGCGATCGGCCTTGGCAGTCCCGACGTCCGCATCAACGTCCTCCGGCGTCGCCGCGTCAGGATCTTCCGCAGCCGATGGCGAGAACGACCTCGACAGGAAAAGCCCTAGCTCGAACAGCAACCATACCGGCAGCGCCAGCATGGTCTGCGAGAAGATATCCGGCGGCGTCAGCAACATGCCGACCACGAAAGCGCCGACGATAATGTACGGGCGCTTGCCGGCCAGGCTGTCCGGCGTGGTCAGACCCACCTTCACCAGCAGCACTGTCGCTACCGGTACCTCAAAGGCAATGCCGAAGGCAAAGAAAAGCTTCAATACAAAGCTCAGGTAGGCACTGATGTCCGTCATCACGGCGACGCCATCGGGGGCGGTGCTCGTGAAGAACGCGAAAACCAGAGGAAACACCACGTAGTAGGCGAACAAGATCCCCAGATAGAACAACACACTGCTCGAGACGAGCAGCGGTACGACCAGACGCTTTTCGTGAGCATACAGCCCGGGCGCCACGAAGGCCCACATCTGGTAAAGCAGGAACGGCATGGCCACGGCGACGGCAAAAGCGAGGGCGAACTTGAACGGCACGAAGAACGGGCCATGCGGCTCCGTCGAGATCATGGTATTGCCTTCGGGAAGCGCCGCCATCAGGGGCTGGGCCAGGTACTCGTACAGATCATTGGCGAACGGCACGGCGGCAACGAAGACAACCCCCACCGCAATCAGCCCGCGCAGCAAACGGTCGCGAAGCTCCATCAGATGAGAAACGAACGTCGCGCCCTGATCCTGGGGATTGCTCATGTCAGCCATTGGAAAAGGCCTCTGGGGCCGCGACCGGTGTTCGTCGTCAGGAGGAAGTGGCCGGTTCGTCCGGCTGCTTGGCCGCCGGCGCCGCCGCGCCCGCGCTGGGTGTTGCGCCCGACGCCGCCGGAACCGACGACTTCGGTTCGGCGCCGATCACCTCATTGAGGGAGTCCGTCGTTTCTTTCAGCGAGCTCCCGGTCTGTTTCAACTCGTCGCCGATCTTCTTCATATCAGCGAGCTCCTGCGCATCGACCTCGCGTTTGATATCGGCTTTTACCTCCGCCATCATGCGACGCGCGCGGCCCAGCCACAGCCCCGCTGTTCGCGCCGCCCGTGGCAACCGCTCGGGACCCAGTATGACCAGCGCAATGACGGCGATGAGCCCCAGCTCCCAGAACCCGATGTCGAACATACCGGTAGCTCGACCGACCTCTGCTACGCCTTCTCTTTATGCGCAGTGGCTATCTCTTCCCCAGCACGCGGCTCCGTCTCCTCGCTGAGCTGTTCGCCGGCTTCGGCCTGCTCTTCCAACTGCTCCGTTTTCTGCTCCGTTTTCTCGTCGTCCGCCGACTCTTCCTTCATCGACTTACGGAAGCTCTTGATGGCCGAACCGAGGTCGCCGCCCATCCCGCGCAGCTTCTTGGTTCCGAACAGCAGCAGAACGATCACCAAAATAATCAGCAGCTGCCAGATACTTATTCCACCAAAACCCATTCCTCTATCTCCTGTCTCGTCACTATGCCTGCGGAACCTCTCTACCGCTGGGCGCTGTCCCGGCCCGCAGAGATACCGCGATTACCGATCGCCGTCAGGCGACCGAACCTGCAACGCGCGCAGTGGCCGCGCCGTCCGCGTTGCGCGCGCCGGTTTTCCGGAGCGGAAACCCGGCCGCGCCTCGCCTGCGGCACCACCTCTCGTCACGAGCTCTGTCCGCAATCGATCGGCTGCTCGTGTGAGCGGGTCCAGCGGGCGCGTCTAGCCGTTCCGTCGGCCCGGCCTCGGGAACCGACGATCCGTGCCGCGGTTTCCGCGCAACCACGACACGCCGTTGACATCGAGCCCGACCCGCGCGTCACGTCGTCCAGAAGGCGCGATGCGGGCTCTTCGCCGCACCTTGCCTCTCATCCCGAGATCGAGGAGC
>JBFEOO010000022.1:0-51212 GCA_041550555.1 Arenicellales bacterium | reverse complement strand
GCCGGTGCGTCCACCGTCGCCGGACGACTCAGCAGCCGAGCTGCTTCGCCAGGTCGATGAAATCGCTGGCGACCACGTCGAAGTCGTGCTCGGGCTCGAGATCGGTACGTTGCTGCGGACCGTGCTCCGTCGGCCGCGGCACAAAGGCGGTGCGCAGCCCGCACGCGGCCGCCGCCACCAGATCGTTGTTGTGCGCCGCCACCAGCATGCAGGCCTCGGGCGCGAGCCCGAGAATGTCCGCGGAGCCCAGATAGGCCTCCGGCTGCGGCTTGTAGTGCCGCGTCGGCTCGGCGCCCAGCACAACGTCCCAGGGCAGCCCGGCATGCCTGGCCATGTTGACGATGAGCGCGATATTGCCGTTCGACAGCGTGCCGACGAGGTAGCCGCGCCTGAGCCGCGTCAGGCCAACGACCGCATCGGGCCACGGATCGAGCCGGTGCCAGGCCCGATTGAGCTCGTCGATCTCGGCCTCGGAGAGCACGCCGTCGAGTGGGCACTGCGCCAACACCTGAAGCAGGTTGAGCCGGTGCAGGTCGTCGAGACGGGTCCACGGCCTGCGACCATCGCGCACCTCGCTCATGGCCGGCTGATAGAGCGCGCGCCAGGCATCGGCAAACGCGTCGCCGTCGACGTCCACGCCATGCCGCTCACCCATCGCCCGCGCCTCGCGCGAGATGCTGGTGCGCCAGTCGACGACGGTGCCGAACACGTCGAACGTGACCGCCTTGAGATCGCTCAGCTCAGCCATTCATCCTCGCCCCACCGCCTTTGCGGCCATGGCGCTCCGCGCCGCCGCTGCGCTGTCGGGTCGTCGATCAGTTGAGCAGCCGCAGCGGCTCGCCACGCAGCCACGCGCCGATGTCTTCGACGGCCTGCGTGTATCCCTGGACGAAGTTCTCCCGGCACACGTACCCCGTGTGCCCGGTCAGTATCGCGTTGTCCAGCTGGCGCAGCGGGTGATCGGCCGGCAATGGTTCGACGTCGTAGACGTCGATACCGGCGCCGGCGATGGTGCGCTCGCGCAAGGCACCCACCAGTGCCGCCTCGTCGACGATCGGCCCGCGCGACGTGTTGACCAGATACGCCGTTGGCTTCATGAGCGCCAGCTCGCGCTCCCCGACCAGACCGCGGGTGCGCTCGCTCAGCACCATGTGAACGGTGATCACATCGGACTGCGCGAACAACGCTTCGCGCTCGACGCGCGCGGCGCCGCACTCCGCGGCGCGTGCCTCGGTCAGGTTCTGGCTCCAGGCGGTGACATTCATCTCGAACGCGTGGCCCATCTTGGCGACGCGGGCGCCGAGCTTGCCGAGGCCCAGGATGCCGAGGGTCTTGCCGCTCAGCCCGTGGTTGAAGCCGGCCTGCCATCCGCCTTCGTGCATGAGCCGATCCTCCCGCGGAATCGCCTTGAACAAGGCCATAACGAGCGCCCAGGCGTGCTCCGCGGCGGGATAACCGAGCAGGGCCGTACCGCAAACGTCGACCCCCCGGGCGCGGGCGTGCCCCATGTCGACGGCCAGGTTGCGCATGCCGGTGGTGACGAGCAGCGCAAGCCGCGGCAGGCGGTCGAGAACCGAGGCGGGAAACGGCGTTCGCTCGCGCATGATGACGACCACCTCGAAGTCCGCCAGCGCCGCCGCCAGCCGCGCCTCGTCTGCGATGTGCTCGTTGAAGACCGTGACCGCCACATCCGGCAGCGACGTCCAGTCGGCGAGCTCGAGCGCCACGTTCTGGTAGTCATCGAGTACGGCGACGTGTGTCGTCACGGCGGGCTCCGCGTGGCATCGCCGGTATTGTGGCACCCGCTGCAAAGGCCGAACAAGCTTCGGACGCCCCCGCGCCTGCCGCTACACTGCCCCTCTGCGCAGCCATCAGTGACAGCCGCATTGCAGAGGCGAGGCGCCGTCGTGACACAGACCATCGCATTCATCGGGTTCGGGGAGGCAGGTCAGGCATTGGCGAGTGGACTCGTCGGTGAGGGCGCCGCCATCGCGGGCGTCTACGACCGACGGCTGGACGAGGCCGGCACCGCGCCGCCGCTGTAGGCGCGCGTCGAGTCGGTCGGCGCAACGGCACGCCGCTGCGCCTGGGCGGCCGCCCGTGCGGACGACATCGTCTTCTCCTGCGTCACGCCGGAGCAGTGTCCGGTCGCGGCCACCGAAGCGCTGCCCGGCTTGCGGCCCGGACAGCTGTATCTCGACATCAACTCGACCTCACCGGGCAGCAAGCGCACGGCCGGCGTCATCGCCGGTTGCGCCCGAGAGCTGGCGCTGATCCGGCGCACTCGCTACGCCGTGCGCAAGGGGACCCAACCCCGTCGACGACGCCGGCACGGCACAGCCCGCGACAGCGCGCCGCCGGCCTATAATGAAGCTCGAGCGCACCCTGCGGCGAAACCGGTGCACGGCGCGGAGGGCCTGGATCCGATGATCGTACCCGACAAGCTCATTGTTTGGCTCATCGTCGGCGCACTCGCCGGCTCGTTGACCGGCCTCTTGGTCAAGCGCAGCAAGCACGGCTTCGGGGCCGCCAGCAATCTCGCCATCGGCCTGGTCGGCGCTCTGATCGGCGGCGCGCTGTTCTACGTCTTCGGCATCGACCTCGGTCTCGGCACCATCGCCGTCAGCCTCGAGGACTTGGTCGCCGCCTTCGTCGGCTCGCTGATCTTCCTCGGTCTGCTGCGCATGTGGCGCAAGCGGGCGTAACGACCCCCCTCCCGGACGCTTCGCCCAGCGTCGGCGAGCGAGCATCTCGGCGGACGGAACCCGGGCAGCGCTCGCCGATGACGCCCGTTACGCCGTCGCCGCCGTGCGTCCCGCGAGGCGCCCGAACACCGACCCCGACATGAGGCCCGTGCCGCCCGGGTAGTTGAAGTAGAACAACCCGCCCACGAGCTCGCCGGCGGCGCACAGCCCCGGAATGGGCCGGAGATCACTGTCGACCACACGCGCCTGGCGATCGATGCGCAGGCCGCCGAAGGTGAACGTGATCCCGCATGTCACCGCGTAGGCTTCGAAGGGCGGCTCGTCGAGCGGATTGGCCCAGTTGGATTTGGGCACGTCCAGCCCCTTCGTTCCTCGACCGTCCTTGACCGCGGGATTGAACGGCACGTCGGTGGCGATCGCGTCGTTGAAGCGCCGCACGGTGTCGAGAAACCCCCGCGGGTCGACACCCTCGAGCTTGGCCGCCAGCGCGGGGAGGGTGTCGGCGCGCGCTTTGGTGACCTGGCGAATGCGGTACTCGTCGCGCAACAGATGCAGGACCTTATTGTCGAACACCTGCCAGGCGAACTGATTGGGCTGCTCGAGCACCGCGCGCCCGTACTTCGCGTAGGTGTAGTTGCGCAGGTCGGCGCCCTCGTCCACGAACCGCCGGCCATGGGCGTTGACCATGATACCCAACGGGTAGCTGTGCTTCTGAAAATTGTCCCCCACCGCGAGATCGCCGAACTCCGGGGCGTTGCGATCCCAGCCCACTGCGTGGCACCCCGACCAGTTGCCGTAGGAGGCGGCGCCGATGTCGAGCGCCATGCGGATGCCGTCGCCGGTATTGAAGCGGGTGCCGCGCACCTTGGCGAGCTCCCAGCCGGGGCCCAGATAGCGTGTGCGCCACTCGGGGTTGGCCTCGAAGCCACCGCAGGCGAGCACCACGGCCTTGGCCTCGAGCGATTCCATGTCGTCGCGGCGGCGCACCTCGACGCCGTGCACCGCCGTGCCGTCGAAACGCAGCGCCACCGCCCGCGCCTCGTAGCGGATCTCGATGCCCGCTCGCGCCGCGGACGCGTAGAGCGCCTCGACCAACCCGGGTCCGCCTCCCCAGGCCTCGACCGAGATACCGCCCCAGAACTTGAAGCGGCCATCGATCTCGAACGCCTGACGGCCCCACATCGGCGCAAAGCGCATACCCCGCCCGTGCAGCCACTGCATGGTGTCATAGCTCGAGCGCACCAGAATCTCCGTGAGATCGGCGTCCGTGCGGTACTGCGTGAGCCGGAACATGTCGTCGAAGTAGCGGTCGGCGTCGTAGCTCTCGAAGTCGCTGCGCGCAACCTCGTCGTCGGTCAGATCCGGCATGATGCGCCGCAGGTCGTCGACGCCTCGGTGGACGAAGCGCATGGCGCCGGCCGTGAAGCGGCTGTTGCCGCCGCGCTCGGCTTCCGGCGCTCGCTCGAGCACGAGCACCTTGGCGCCATGCTCGCGCGCCGAGAGCGCGGCGCACAGGGCGGCGTTGCCGGCGCCCACCACGATCACGTCGTACTGGTTTTGCGTCATACTTCGACTATCCCGATCAGCGAAATTCCGAGAGAGCGCTCGAGCCAATGCGCTGTGCCGACGTCATTGTAGAGTACCTGCGCCGGGCCGACGTCGGCCATCTGTTCGGCTATCCCGGCGACCCCAACATCGAGCTCATGGAGGCGGCGCGACGCGGCGGCCTCGAATTCGTGCTCGCGCGCCGCGAAGGGACGGCCGGCTTCATGGCGCAGGCCTATGCCCAGCTCTGCGGCCGCCCCGGCGTGTGCATGTCCACCCTCGGCCCCGGCTCGTCGAACCTCGTCAATGCGGTGGCCAACGCTTTTCTGGACCGGGTGCCGATGCTGGCGCTGTCGGGACAGATCGAGACCGGCCGCGCGCCGTTCTTCACCCATCAGGTGCTCGACCACAACCGCCTGTTCTCTCCGGTCGCCAAGTGGGTCACCGAGATCCAGCCACACACCGTCGGCACCATCATGCGCAAGGCGATGCGCACGGCCGTCGCCGAGCGGCCGGGACCCGTGCACATCACCACCGCCGCCGACGTGATCGGCGCCGAAGCCCTCGACGACGGCGTCGCGCTGCCGCCGCTGCGACCGAACGCAGGCGCCGTGCAGGCCTTCGCGCCGCGCGCCGACGCCGATACGCTCGACCGCCTGCGCACCGCCCGGCGCCCCATCGCCGTCGTCGGCATCGCCGCGCGGCGCGCCGCGGCAACGGCGTCGCTGACGGCGCTGGCCGAGCACCTCGGCATGCCCGTCGTCGCGAGCCCGATGGCCAAGGGTGTGATGCCCGAGGACCACGCCTACTTCGCCGGCACCTTGGACATGGCGTGCAGCGCAACCATGTGGGCGTTGCTAGGGTCGGCGGACCTGCTGCTGTGCATCGGCTTCGACGCCGTCGAGCTCATCAAGCCATGGCGGCTGCGCATACCCACGATTCATATCGACGCCGTCCCCAATACGGACCAGGTGTACAGCGCCGAGCTCGAGCTGGTCGGCGACATCCCTGCTACCCTTGCGGCGCTGAACGCCGGACTCGGCGACAGTGCGCCGCGCTGGACGCCGCCCGAGGTCGCCGCTCATCGCGACGCTCTGCGCTGCCGCTACCTCGACGGCCGCGTGGCCGGCCGGCTCAATCCCAGCGACGTCATCGAGACCCTGCGGGCGGCGCTGCCTCGCGACACGGTGGTGTCCACGGACGTCGGCTCGCACAAGCTGCTCGTGGGCCAGGGCTGGGCCACCTACGTCCCGGACGGGATGCTGATGACCAACGGGCTCTCGTCGATGGGCTACGGCCTGCCAGCGGCCATCGCTGCCAAGCTGTTGCTCGGCAGCCGCCCCGTCGTCTGCTTCACGGGCGACGGCGGGCTCGCCATGGTGCAGGGAGAGCTCGCCCTGGCAGCAAGTCTGCGGCTCGGCGTGATCGTCGTCGTGTTCATCGACATGAGCCTGAACCGCATCGAGATCAAGCAGCAGGCGCGCAGCTACCCGTCGTGGGGCACGCGGCTCGAGCGCGTCGATACGGTCAAGCTCGCCGAGTCCATGCAGTGCCATGGCGTCGAGGTCGACAGCGTGGCGGGCCTCGAGCGGGTCATGGCCGAGGCGGGAGATCTCGCTGCCCCGCTCGTCATCGGCGCCAAGATTGCCCCTGAGCAGTATCGAGCGCAGTTCGACTGAGCTGCATCGCGCCCGCTGCGCTCCCGCCGACCCCTTTTCCCGGGTCGATGCCAACCCCATGTCGCAGCCAGCCACGGCAGGCCGTCGGGCGGCCGCCTCCGCAGGCCAGCCTGCAGAGCCACGATGATGAGCTGGCTGCAGAGCGGCCGGACCGCGCGTCCACGGCACTCAGTCGTGGCTCGCCGTGCCCGACGGTGAAGAGGAGCGGGAGACCGCCGTGCCCCACTGCCCTGCGCGGGACTTACCCCGCTACCAGCGAGAGGGAATTCGAGCCAACCTCATCGTGGGCGAAGCATTCGGCGAGAAATCGCCGGTCACGACCTGTTCGCCAACGCTCTATCTGGACGCCGAAAGCGAGCTCGAGTTGCCCGAGCATCTCACCGAATCGCTCTCGAGATACCACCGCGGCGGCCGTGCGTCACGCGCGCCGCGGCCGACGCGGCTAGCCGGCCCGATCGATGGCGCGCCAGACGTTGTGCGGAGTGAGCGGCATCTCGATGTGGCGCACGCCGAGCTCCTGCAGCGCATTGACCACGGCGTTGACGACGGCGGGCAGCGCGCCACAGCAGCCGGCCTCCCCCGAGCCCTTCACACCGAGGGGGTTCTTGGCGGTCGGCGCCTGCTCGAAGAAGTGCACGTCGATGAACGGCAGGTCGCCGGCGCGCGGCAGGGCGTAGTCCATGAGCGAGCCGCTCAACAGCTGGCCGCTGTCGGGGTCGTAGACAATGTGCTCCATGAGCGCCTGGCCTACGCCCTGCGCCGTGCCCCCCATCACCTGCCCGGCGGCCGTGAGCGGATTGACGATGGTGCCGAAATCGTCGACCACGGTGTAGCGCAGCACGTCGACCCAGCCCGTCTCCGGGTCGACCTCGACCTCGGCGATGTGACAGCCGTAGGGATAGGTGATGCCGTCGCGCTGATAGTCGGTGGCTGTGTCCAGCGGCTCGACGTCGTCGGGCAGGGCGGCGCGGTCGAGCGACGCCTCGATGACGGCGTTCATCGTCACGGTGCGGTCGGTGCCGACGACGCGAAACCCTTCCCGTGACCGCTCGACGTCGTTCGCCGCCGCTTCGAGCAGGTGCGCCGCGATGCGGTGCGCTTTCTCCAGCACCTGCCCGGCGGCGACCACTACCGCCGCGCCGCCCATCTCCAGGCTGCGCGAACCGCCGTGGCCACCGCCGCTAGGCGTCGCGTCGGTGTCGCCTTGCACGTAGTCGATGCGCTCGATGTCCACACCGAGTCGGCCGGCGAGCAGCTGCGGGAACACGGTCTCGTGCCCGGTCCCCGTGGACTGGCTGCCGACCGCCAGGCGGATGCGCCCATCGGACTGAAAGCGGATATCGGCGTGTTCACTGGGCACACCGCCGGAGCACTCCAGGTAGAGCCCAATGCCGATGCCGCGCCGCCGGCCCCGCCGCAGCGCATCGCCGGCGCGCGCCGGGAAACCGTTCCAGTCCGCGGCCTCGCTGGCACGCTCGAGCACGGCGCGGCAGTCGCCGCAGTCGATCACCGCGCCCATGCCGGTGGTGTACGGCATGTCGGCAGCGGTCAGCGCGTTCTTGCGCCGGATCTCGAGCGGGTCCATGCCGACCGCGGCCGCCGCCGCGTCGACGATGCGCTCGATGTGATAGGTCGCCTCGGGGCGCCCCGCGCCGCGGTAGGGGTCGGTCGGTGCCGCATGGGTGAACGCCGCACGCGCGTGGAAATGCAGGGCGGGAATGCGGTAGGCGCCGCCCTGCGTGCGGGCACTGCCGCCGGTGCTGGTGAACGGTCCTGTCGAGTACAGATACGGGCCGAGATTGCCCGCCGATTCGACGTCGAGGGCGAGGAAGTAGCCCTGCTCGTCGAGGGCCAGCCTGACCCGGCTGCGCTGGTCGCGTCCGTGAGAATCCGACACGAAGCTCTCGGTCCTGTCGTTGATCCACTTCACCGGCCGGCCACCAAGCCGCCGCGCCGCCCAGAGCACGAGGGCGTATTCCGGATAGATGGCATTCTTGACGCCGAAGCCACCTCCCACGTCGAAAGCCACCTGCCGCAGCTGCTCGGCCGCGATGTGCAGGATGTCGCGGGCGATCTGGTCACGGTTCTGGTGCACGTTCTGCGTCGCGCACGCCAGCGTGTAACGGTCGTCGTCGGGGTGATAGCGCCCGATGGCCCCGCGCGGCTCGAGCGGGACGGCCGTCACGCGATTGTTGTACAGATCGAGCTCGACGGTGTGCGCGGCGATGGCGAAGGCCGCCTCCACAGCCTGTCGGTCGCCCGATTCGAAGTCGACGCACACGTTATCGGGATACGCCTCCCACACCCGCGGCGCGTCGGGCGCCAACGCCGCGCGAGCGTCGACGACGACGGGCAGCGGCTCATAGTCGACCGCCACCGCTTCGGCGGCCTCGCGGGCGGCCGCGAGCGTGTCCGCGACCACGAAGGCCACCGGCTCGCCGACGAAGCGCACCCGCCCGACGGCGAGCAGCGGCCACTCGGTCTTGCGCGGCTCGCTGCCGTCGGTGTTCTTGACGGGCGTGCGCGTCGGCACACCGCCCAGTCCCGCCGCCCGCCAGTCCTCCCCGGTGAGCACGTCGAGCACACCCGGCGCCGTGCGCGCCGCAGAGGCGTCAACCGAGACGATGTGCGCGTGCGCATGGGGCGAGCGCACGACCACCGCATGCGCCATGCCCGGGTCGTCCACGTCGTCGATGAAGCGACCGTGCCCGGTCAGCAGTCGCAGATCCTCACGCCGCCGCAGGGGCTGGCCGACGGCGTATCGCTGAACGTCGTCTTCAGAGCGGGTCATGTCGTGGTCCGTTCCGTGCTCTCGTGGTTGCGTCATCGAGTCCGATAACAGCGGCGAAGGGGCGCCGGTGGGGCGCCGGTGGGCCGCCCGCCCGCCGCCGTCCGTGGCGGCAGCGTCCCGGGTGAGCGGCTAGCGGTCGTTCGCCGGCCCTCCCGCGATACCTGCGTACAACACGCGCTGGCGCAGCGCCATGATGCGCGCGTGCTCGGCCACCGCCGCCGCATCCATATCCGCCACCGGTGGTGTCTCATGGACGAAGTGGCCGTAGCGATCCTTCCCGCGCACCAGCCAGGCGCTGTCGCCGGCCGCCTTGATCTGGCGCACGTGCGGGGCGATGTAGCGAATGGCGACGCCGATGCGACGTTCGCCGCTCGCGTTGGGCGCCGAGGCGTGGACGATCCGGATGTGGTGCAGCGACGCCTCGCCCGGCTCGAGCGGCACGTGCACCGCCGCGTTCTCGTCGACCTCGACGGCGACCTCCTGGCCGCGCGTCAGCAGGTTGTCCGGGGCGAGCGTATCGCGATGCGGCAGCTGATCGCGCAGGTGGCTGCCGGGGATCATCTTCATGCAGCCGCTCTGCGGCGTGGCCGGCGAGAGCGCCAGCCATGCCGTCACCACGTCCGGCCGGCTCAGCCCCCAGTAGGTGGAGTCCTGGTGCCACGACACGTAGCTACGGCCGTGCGGGTCCTTGACGAACAGGCTCACGCCCCAGCAGAACAGGTCGGGACCGAGAACGTCCTCGACGACATCGAGCAGCCGCGGCTCGACGACGAGATCGGCAACCCAGCGCTGCAGCAGATAGAGCTTCTGCCCCTTGGAGAGCGCGTACCAGCCGCCGTGGGCCTGCTCGTAGGCTTCGAAACGCCGCCGCGCAGCCGCTGCCTGCCGCGGGGTCAGCACACGCAGGGGGGCGAGGAAGCCGCTCTGCCGGTAGCGCTCGATTTGCGCCGCGCTCAGCGCCCGCGCCATGGGTGTCGCAGCGCGGCCAATGCTCAGCGCGCGCGCAGTCGGGGGTCGAGCACGTCGCGCAGCGCGTCGCCGAAGAGATTGAAGCCGAACACGGCGAGCGTGATGGCAAGCCCAGGGAAGATGGGGATCCAGGGCGCGCTCTCGGCGAACTCCTCGGCCCCGCCCTGCAGCATGAGTCCCCACGCCGGCGTCGGCTCCTGCACGCCGAGGCCGAGGTAGGACAGCGACGCCTCGAGCAGAATCGCCTGGCCCACGAAGGACGTGAACATGATGAGGAAAGGCGCCATCACGTTGGGCACCATGTGGCGCATAATGATCCGCTGGTGGCCGTAGCCGAGGGCACGCGCCGCATCGACGTAGGGTATCTCGCGGATCGCCAGCGCGTTCGAGCGCACCACGCGCGCGCATTGGGGAATGAAGGGGATGGTGATGGCGATGATGACGTTGATGGTTCCCGAACCGAGCGTCGCAACCACTGCCAGCGCGAGCACGATCAGCGGAAACGCCATGACGACGTCCACGACGCGCTGGAAGATGAGGTCGAACAACCCACCGAAGTAGGCGCTGGCGACACCCAGCACCAGCCCGAGCACGGAGCCCACGAGAGCCGCCGTGAAGCCGACGAACAGCGCGGTGCGCGCGCCGTAGATGATGCGCGTCAGGATGTCGCGTCCAAAGGCGTCGGTGCCGAGCCAGAATTCCGCGTTGGGCGCCACGAGCATCGATTCGAACGAGGCTTCTTCGGGGTCGTAGACGGTGATGAACTCCGCGAACATGGCTGCCGTCAGCATCACCACCACGACAATGGCCCCGGCCGTACCCAGCGGCTGGCGCCGGGCCAGCTCGGCAAAGCGCACGTACCAGGGCTTGCGTAGCGAATCCAGCTCGGTGACGTCGAAGGTTGCCTCGGTGGTGGCCATTGCGGGCGCCCTCTCAGCCGTAGCGGATGCGCGGATCCAGCCACGCGTAGACGATGTCGATGACGAAGTTGGTGAGCACCGCGACCAGCACGACGAGCATCACGAGGTGCTGAGTCAGGGTGAAATCCTGAGCGCCGACGGCGTCGACGAACAGCTTGCCGAGACCGTTCAGATTGAAGACCTGCTCGGTCACCACGAGGCCGCCTATCAGAAAGGCGAACTCGATGGCGATGATGGTGACCACTGGAAGCATGGCGTTCTTGAGCGCGTGCCGGTTGATGATGACTTTCTCGGTCAGGCCCTTGGCGCGCGCCGTGCGCACGTAGTCCTCGCGCAGCACCTCGAGGAGCGCCGAGCGCGTCATGCGCGTCGCGACTGCGGAGTAGCGATAGCCCGTGGCCACGGCGGGCCAGATCAGCTGCGCCATATTGCGCATCGGGTCCTCGAACAGCGGCACGTAATCGATCGGCGGCATCCACGGCACGCCGAAGAGCTTCTGCGTGTAGATGAGCAGGCCGAGAATGATGAGGATACCGAGCCAGAACGAGGGCATGGCAATGCCCGCGATGGAAAAAGTGCGTACCGCGTAGTCGATCCACGTATCCTGCTTGACCGCCGAGATGGTGCCAAGCGGTATCGCGATCAGCACCGCCACCAGCGTCGCCATGATGGCCACTTGCAGCGACAGCTTGAAGCGCAGACCGATTTCGTACGTGACCGGCTTACCCGACCACATGGACTCGCCGAGATCGAAGGTGAAGTACCCCGCCACGAAATCGAAGAACTGCACGATGAGCGGCTTGTTCAGCCCCAAGTTCTCGCGACAGAGCTCGATCTCGGCCGGATCCGCGTACAGCCCGGTTCCGGCCAGCCGCACCTCGCAGACATCGCCCGGAATCGCCCGCAGCAGAAAGAACACGAGCAGCGCCGCCCCGGCCAGGGTCGGCAGCATCATCAACAGCCGTTTTATGACGTAGCGATGCATCGCCCGCATCGGGCCGGCGCCTGCCGATCGGCCGGCGCCAGCCCGCAGCTCATCGAATTACAGGGCGCGGTGGTCGATCAGCGGTCCAGCCAGATGTGATCGAGCTGCTGCGCCAGGTAGTGACTCGGCGCGATCTTCCAGCCCTTCACATAGCTGCGGTGCGGGTTGATCTTGTACCACCACAGCGTGATGCTGGTGTGCCCGTACTCGAGCGCTTTCTTCTCGAAATCGCGCATGAGCTCGCGCTGCTTCGCCGCATCCCCCTCGCGCGCGAGCTTGCTGTAGATCTCATCGAGCTCAGCGTTCTCGCACTGCGAGTAGTTGTTGCCGGACGTCGGCGGGCACAGGAACTTGGTGACGTCCGCGATCGGGTTGATGACCGACTGGCAGTTGAAGTCGATCGAGACGTCAAACTCCTTGTTCTTGCGCAGCGTGTCGTAGAACTGCGGCGACGGGCGCACGGTCTGCTCGGCCTGCAGGCCGATCTTCTTCCACTGATCGATGAGCCAGGTGCCGACCACCTTGTAGGGCTGATCCACGCCGCGGTTGTTGACGTCGACCTTGATGCCCTCGGCGCCGGCCTCCTTGAGCAGCTCACGCGCCCTGGCCCGGCTCGCCTCGATATCCTTGGAATAGCCGATCAGCTGCTCGAGCTCCTCCTCGTTCGCGGCGAGCGGGTGCTTGGGAAATACCACCCCACCGACGGTCTTCACGATGGCGATCTTGGAGAGGTACTGCGACGCCCCCCAGCGGTCCACCGCCAGCGTCAGCGCCTGGCGCACGCGCACGTCGTCGAACGGCTTGCGCTTGGTGTTGGGGGTGAACACCAGCACGCAGTTCCAGTCGCTCTCCTGGACGACGATCTCGTCGCCCAGCGCATTGACCAGGTTGTCGCGCTGCTCGGGCGGGAAGCCGCGGAACTCGATGGCGGCCTGGTCGCTGCGGATCGCGTTCACCCGCACGGCCAGCTTCGGCGCCACGATCGACTTGTAGCCGTCGAGATAGGGCCGCCCTTCCATGTAGAAGTTGTCGTTGCGCTTGCCGACGACGTGCGATCCCGGCACGTGCTCGACGAACATGAACGGCCCCGAGCCGTTGATGTTCTTCTTGTGCCAATCGTAGCCGTGCTCGTCGAGGTCCTTCTTGCTGTAGACCCAGTTGAACGGCGTGGCCAGCGCGGGAATGAACGCTCCGGAGGGATACTCGAGCTTGAAAACGACCGTGGTGTCGTCGGGCGCCTCGACGGACTTCACCATGGAGAAGAAGGCCTTGCGCGAGCTCGGCACGCCTTCCGGCGGGAAGATGATCTTGTCGTAGGTGGCCTTGACGTCCTGGGCGCTCAGCGGGGTGCCGTCGTGAAACGTCACGCCCTGGCGGATCTTGAACGTGTACGTCGTGCCGCCGTCAGTGGGCGCGGGCACGTCTCCCACGCACAGGTCGCACTCGAAATCCGTCGGGTCCGAGGGGTTGCTCGGGTTCACCCGGATCAGCAGGCTGTATAACGGCGCCAGCGGGTGAATGACGCCGAAGGTGGTCTCCTGATGGCCGTCGTAGGACGGAATCTTGCTGCCGACCACGAAATTGAGCGTGCCACCACGCTTCGGCGTCTCCGCCGACGCCCCGCCCGCTGCGCCGAGCAGCAGCGCCGCGCCGGCAACGGCCGCGGTAACACCTTTTGGTGCAAAGCGCTTCATCTTACGTCCTCCTCGTTGGTGTCGAATGGGTCAACGGCATAACCGCACCGCCTTCTTTGTACCGCAAATCTAAACCTCTGTACACGCCACCCAGTGTCCGGGGCGCAGCTCGCGGAACTCCGGCACGTCCTGCTGGCAGCGCTCCACCGCCAGCGGGCAGCGGGGATGAAACACGCAGCCGCTGGGCGGATTGATCGGGCTGGGCACCTCTCCGCTGATGATGCGGTGCTCGCGTGTCGCCTCGATCTTGGGATCGGGAATGGGCACCGCATTGAGCAGCGCCTGGGTGTAGGGGTGCAGCGGGCTCTCGAACAGCTCGTCGCTCTCCGCGAGCTCGACCATCTTGCCGAGATACATCACCGCCACGCGGTGGCACAGGTGACGCACCACGGACAGGTCGTGGGCGATGAACAGATACGTGAGATGAAACTCCTCGCGCAGGTCCTCGAGCAGGTTGATCACCTGCGCCTGGATCGAGACATCGAGGGCGGAGACCGCTTCGTCGCAAATGATGAAGTCGGGATTGAGGCTCAGGGCGCGCGCAATACCGACGCGCTGCCGCTGGCCGCCGCTCATCTCGTGCGGATAGCGATCGGCGAACCTCGGCGAGAGTCCGCACACCGACAGCAGCTCGGCGACACGCTCGCGACGCGCGCGCACCTCGGGGATGATGCCGTGCACGCGAATCGGCTCTTCGATGATATTGCCGATCTTCATGCGCGGATTGAGCGAGCTGTACGGATCCTGGAAGATGACCTGAATCTTCTCGCGCACGGGCACGAGCGCTTTCTGATCGAGCTTGGTGAGATCCTGTCCTTCGAAGATAATCTCGCCTTCGGTCGCCTGCTCGAGCTGCAGAATGCAGCGCCCGACGGTGGTCTTGCCGCAGCCCGACTCACCAACCAGGCCGAGCGTCTCGCCCTTGTTGATCGTGAAGCTTACGCCGTCGACGGCCTTCACGAAGGCCACGGCGCGCTGGAAGATGATGCCTTCGGTGACGGGGAAGTGCTTCCTGAGATTGCGAACCTCGAGCAGCGTCTCGCCCTTCTGCACGGCCGCGGTGCTCGATGGCAGCGCTTCCGCCGGCCGCGCGCTCACGAGGCGTTCCTCAGCTCGGCGAGCTCGTCCGCCCGCCAGCATGCCGAGAGATGACCGTCCTCGACCGCTTCGAGGGGCGGGAACTCGGCGGCGCAGCGATCAATGGCAAAGCGGCAGCGGGGCCGGAAGGCGCACCCTGCATCCAAGCGCGTCAGATCCGGCGGCTGGCCTTCGATGGGCACCAGGCGCGCGCCGCGCGCCTGATCCATTCGCGGCACCGAGGCCAGCAACCCCAGGGTGTAGGGGTGCTGGGGATTGTGATAGATCTGCTGCGCATCGCCCATCTCAATGATCTTGCCGGCGTACATGACGTTGACGCGATCGGCGTAGCGCGCCACCACGCCCAGGTTGTGCGTGATGACGATGAGCGCCACGCCGAGACGCCGGGTGAGATCCTTCATGAGCTCCAGGATCTGCGCCTGGATCGTCACGTCGAGCGCCGTGGTCGGCTCGTCGGCGATGATGAGCTTGGGCTCGCAGGCAAGCGCCAGAGCGATCATGACGCGCTGGCGCATGCCCCCGCTCAGATGGTGAGGGTACTGTCGCAGCCGCCGGTGTGGCTCGGAGATGCCCACCATCTGCAGGAGCTCGGCAGCGCGCTCCGCGGCCTGCGCCTCGCTCATGCCCAAGTGATGCTGCATGGTCTCGGAGAGCTGCAGACCGATGGTCAGCACCGGGTTGAGCGACGTCATGGGCTCCTGGAACACCATGCTGATATGGTGGCCGCGA
Source organism: Arenicellales bacterium (assembly GCA_041550555.1). Classification (GTDB taxonomy): domain Bacteria; phylum Pseudomonadota; class Gammaproteobacteria; order Arenicellales; family JBFEOO01; genus JBFEOO01. Next base: position 36,097 of record JBFEOO010000022.1, on the reverse strand, counting down.
ATCTTGCGGATCTCGTCGTCGCTGAGCTCGAGCAGGTTGCGACCCATGAACCGTATGCGACCGTCGACGATCTTGCCGGGGGGCCAGGGTATGAGGCGTAGCACGGAGAGGGCGCAGACCGACTTGCCGCAACCCGACTCGCCGACCACGGCAACGGTCTCCCCCTCCTCGACGTCGTAGGAAACGTCGTCGACGGCCATCACCGTGCCGGCGGAGGTAAAGAACTGAGTCTTGAGATTCTCGATCTCGAGCAGCTTGGTCACGGAACGTCCTGGTAAGGCTTCGCCTGCGCGGCGTTGTGGATTTTCTTTTTCTCTCAACGGCTAAGGTAACGGCCGCGCCGCGCCCAAGTCAAACGAATGCGGCGCCCACGAGCGTGCCGTGCGCTGCCCGCGAAGGGTCGATCACGGCTCGGAATCCTCCGGTCGAGCCGCCGCCCAGCGCCGCTCGAACGCCCACACCCGCTCGAACCCCATCAGCCGACTGAACTCTCCGAAGTCGTAGAGCGGCGCGTCGAGACCGACGCTCGAGCCCCGCTCTGCGATGTGGCCATAGACCGAGCGCAGCGTCGCCGCCGCCGCCAGAAATCCGCTGGCCGGGTAGATCGCCAGCCGATAGCCGATGCGCTGCAGCTCTTCGGCCGGCAGCACAGGGGTGTTGCCGCCCTCGACGATGTTCGCCAAGAGGGGCCTGTCGATGCTGACACATATCCGCTCCATCTCCGCCACCGACTCCGGCGCCTCGACGAAGACGATGTCGGCGCCGGCCTCCGCATAGGCGCGGCCACGCCGTATGGCCTCGTCCAGCCCGTAGTGGGTGCGGGCGTCGGTGCGGGCGATGATCAGCAGCTCCGCGGACTCGCGCGCGGCGACGGCCACCCGCACCTTCGCCACCATATCCTCGAGCGCGATGACGCGACGACCCGGCGTGTGGCCGCACTTCTTGGGGATCTCCTGGTCCTCGATCTGCACGGCGGCGGCGCCGGCACGCTCGTAGCCGCGCACCGTTTGGTCGACGTTGAGCAGCCCCCCGTAGCCCGTGTCGGCATCGGCAATCAGCGGTGTGTCCACCGCCGCGGCGATGCGACCCACGCGCTCGACCATCTCGGTAAAGGTCGCCAACCCGGCGTCGGGCAGGCCGAGATGGGAAGCCACGGTGCCGTAGCCGGTCATGTACAGAGCGGCGCATCCCGAACGGTCGGCGATGCGCGCCGAGATCAGGTCGAACACGCCGGGGGCGGCGATGAACTCGCCGCGCTCGATGCGCGCGCGCAGCGTTGCCGCGCCGGCGCTCGCGTGTCTGGATGTCGCCATGGCTGCTCCCTCGTGTGTGGTCCTCGGCCGCCGGCTGCGGCGCTCCCGACACCATAGTAGCGCGGTCCGCCCTCCCCTGGCGGCCACCCGGACGCTTGAGGTCACGGTGTCGCGCACTACCGAGCTTCGCAGGCACCGACGTTGCCGGCGGGTGCGCGGCGTTGCGAGCCGACGTCGATACCGGCGGCGTCGCTACCGCCCCACGCGGCGTTGTGCTACAAGCGCCGTGATCATGCGAAGCACTCTGCACGCGCTGCTGCTGGGCGCGCTCGGCGGCTGGGCCGGCTATGCCCTGGACCTCCCCCTCGGCTGGCTGCTCGGCGCCATGGCGGTCAACATGGCGGCCAGCATGTACGGGCTGCCGGTGTCGATTCCCAAGCGGCTGCGCGACGGCGCGCTCGTCGTCCTGGGCCTGCTTCTGGGATCGGCGTTCACCCCGGAGCTGATCGCCCGCGCCCATCACTGGGCGGTGAGTCTGGCGGGTATGGTCTGTTTTCTGCTGGTCGTGATACCCCTCGCCGTGCTCTACGGGCGCAAGGTCACGCGGCTCGACCCGGTGACGGCGACGTTTGCAGGCATCCCCGGCGGTCTCAGCGAGATGGTGCTGCTCGGCTGGAGTCTCGGCGCCAACCCACGCGCCACCGCCCTCGCCCATACCTCGCGACTGGCCACCATCCTCGTCGTCGTGCCGGCGCTCTTGCAAACGCTCGCCGGCGTCGACCTCGGCGCCGCCGCGCTGCCGGTCGGCGCGCTGGGCGCCGGGCTGACACCCGAGGACGCGCTGGTGCTGGCGGGCTGCGCGGTGCTCGGCCCGGTGGCCGGCAAGCTGCTGCGCCTGCCGGCGCCGATGTTGATCGGGACGCTGCTGGTCAGCGCCGCGGCGCACCTCGCCGGGTTGACCGGCGCGCGTCCGCCCAACGCGGTGATCGCCGCGGTGCAGGTCATCATCGGCACGCACATCGGCACCGCCTTCGCCGGCTCGAACCGCTACGAGGTGCTGCGCACGTTCCTGCTCTCATCGGGTCTGACCCTCGCCTTGATAGCGCTTGCGGCGGGGTTTGCGTGGCTGCTCGACGCCCTCACCGGGCTCGGCTTTCTCGCGCTGCTGCTCGCGTTCGTGCCCGGCGGCATCGCCGAGATGGGCATCCTGGCCTTCCTGCTCGACATCGATCCGATCTTCGTCGCCACGCACCACACGTTCCGGGTCCTGCTCATCTACATGACCATCCCCTTTCTGACGCGGCGCTGGTTCGGGCGCAGCGACCCACGCTCGCCCCGCGGCGACACCTAGCCGCGAGCACGGCGGGGGGGGACGGCGATGCCGAGCGGCCGAGCGCTTGCCCCGCGCACGGCCGGCGCACGCCGGTCGGCCGTCGGCGCGCCCCTCCTCGGCCGCTCAGCCCGTGGGATCGAAATGCTCGATGACGTCCAGCAGGATCCGCGCGCCGGCTTCAGCGTCGGCGGCCGCGATGCGCTCGTCAGGGTCGTGGCTGACGCCGCCATGGCAGCGGACGAAGATCATGCCGACATCGGTCAGCGCCGCCATCGCCGCGGCGTCGTGACCGGCACCGCTCGGCAGCTCCACGATATCACCCTGCTCGCGGGCGATTGCCGCCGCGATCTGCCGGCGCAGCCGTGGAGCGCAGGCTACGCTCGACTCCTCGTGCACCGTCTCGATGTCGATCTCCACGCGGCGGCGCGTCGCAATCTCGCGCCAGCGACGCTCGATCTCGGCGCTGAGTTCGCTGCGCCGGCGATCCTCCGCCGCGCGCAGATCGACGCTGAACTCGACCGTCCCGGGGATGACGTTGCTCGCCCCCGGCGCCACGGCGAAGCGCCCCACCGTGCCCACGGTTGCGTCGAAGCTGCGCGCCACATCCTCCACCGCAAGCGCGCACTCGGCCGCCGCCGTGAGTGCGTCGCGGCGCAGCGCCATGGGCACGGTGCCGGCGTGCCCCGCGGCGCCGGCGACGGTCACCACCCAGCGGGTGGCGCCGGCGATGGCGGTGACCACAGCGCTCGCCAGACCCTGCTTGTCGAGCACGGGCCCCTGCTCGATGTGCAGCTCGAGATAGCCGAGCAGCTCGTCGGCGGGCCGCGCCGCCTCGGCGACTCGCCCCGGATCGAGCCCGAACGCGACCATCGCCTCCGCCATACGGATCCCGTCGTCGTCCTGGCGCTCGAGCAAAGACGGCTCGAACGTGCCGGCGACCGCGCGGCTGCCGAGGTAGGTCGAATGGAAACGCGCACCCTCCTCATCGCAGAAGCCGATCACCTCGATGGCGAACGGCAGCCGCACCCCGCGTGCGTGCAGCGTCCGGACGCATTCGATCGCCGTCACGACGCCCAGCATGCCGTCATACTTGCCGGCCATGATGACGGTGTCGAGATGCGAGCCGATCATCAGCGCGGGCGCATCGGCATCGTCGCCCGCATAGCGTCCGATGACGTTGCCGACAGCGTCCTCGCGCACCGTCATCCCGGCGTCTTGCATCCAGGCGGCGACCTGATCGTTGGCCCGCCGGTGCTGCGGCGTGAGGTAGCGGCGGGTGAGGCCCGCCGACGACTCGCTGATGGCGGCGAGTGCCTCGATGTGCGCCATGATCCGGGCGCCGTCCGGAGTGGGCGTGCGGTCCGCGGCAGCGCTCACGACCGCCCCGTCCCCGTCTCGGCGCCCTCGCCGCATTGCAGCAGCAGCTTGCCCGTCGTCCGGCGCCCCTCGATCGCTTCGTGCGCGTCGGCGGTCTCGGCGAGCGCGTAGACACGGTCGACGTGCACCGCGAGCCCGCTGCGGTAGGCGTCGAAAAGCTCCGTGGTGCGCCAGCGAATCTCGTCGCTGTCGGCCAGATAGTGAGCCAGGTGGGGCCGCGTGAAGAACACCGAGCCGGCCTCCGCGAGATCGAGCGGGCTTAGGGACTCCACGAAGCCCGAGCTGCCGCCGTAGTTGACGCAGGTGCCGCGCCGCTTCAGACAGCGCAGGCTCTGGGCGATGGTGTCCTTGCCGACGGCGTCGTAGACGACGTCGACCCCGACACCGTTGGTCGCCTCCATGACTGCTGCGCGGAAGTCGACCTCGCGGTAGGCGATCGTCACGTCGGCACCCAGACGCCGGGCGATGTCGGCCTTGGCCGGGGAGCCCACCGTCGTGAGCACGCGGGCGCCTGAGCGGTGCGCCAGCTGGATGAGCAGGCGGCCGACGCCGCCCGCGCCGGCGTGCACCAGGCACGTGTGGCCCGCCGCGAGCGCAAAGGCGGAGCGCGTCAGGTAGTGCGCGGTGCAGCCCTGCAGCATGAGCGTCGCGCCGACGTCGAACGGGACGTCGTCGGGGAGCCGGGTGACGCGCGCGGCCGGCACGCACTGGTGCTCGGCGTAGCTGCCCCGCACCAGGCAGTAAGCGACCCGGTCGCCGACGGCGATGCCGTCGACCTCGGGTCCGACGGCGTCGACCCGCCCTGCGCCTTCCATACCGAGCGTGAACGGGAGCTCGGCGCCGTAGGTGCGCGAGCGGCGGTAACGGCCCTCGCGGGTGTAGATGTCGATGAAGTTCACACCGCTGTAGCGCAGCTGCACGCGCACCTCGCCCGCCCCGGGCTCCGGCAGCGGCAGCTCCACGAGCGCCAGCTGCTCGGGGCCGCCGTAGCGGGCGATCTGAACTGCTTTCATTGACGACTCCTCGGGGAACGCCCGGCACGCACGACGCGGAAGCGGACGCCGGCCGCCGTTGCCGACTTCGACCGGGCGGGCACGCTACCACACTCGCGCCCGGACCAGTACCATCGGCGCTCGACCGCCATACCGAGACGACCATCCGCCACATGAGCGGCAACCCCGCACGACCCGCTTCTGCTGCCGCCGGCACGGGTGATCCGGCACTCTGTGCCCGGCTCACTCGCGAGCTCGAAGGCGAGGTGTTGTTCGACGCTTTCAGCCGCGGGCGCTACAGCACGGACGCGTCGATCTATCAGATCGAGCCCATCGGCGTCGTGGTGCCGAAACGGCTAGAGGACGTCGCCGCTGCCATCGAGATCGCCGGTGAGTTCGACGTGCCGGTGCTGCCGCGCGGCGGTGGCACATCGCAGTGCGGACAGACCGTCGCCCGGGCGCTGGTCGTGGACACCTCGAAATACCTCGATCGCATACTGCGCCTCGACAGCGAAGCGCGCGCGGTGACCGTGCAGCCGGGCATCGTGCTCGACCGGCTCAATGCCGCGCTCAAGCCCGCGGGGCTGTTCTTCCCCATCGACCCTTCGACGGCCAGCAGGGCGACGCTCGGCGGCATGGTCGGCAACAACAGCTGCGGCGCACGCTCGATCCGCTACGGCAACACCGTTCACAATGTGAATGCCATCGAGGCGATCATGGCGACGGGGGAGACCTGGCGGTTCGCCCAGGTATCGGCCGATTTGCGCGAGCTGGAAGGCATCCCGGCCCAGCGCGCCTTGGTCGCGACGCTGCGGCAAATCGCCGCGCGCGAAGCCGGCGAGATCGACGCCCGCCTGCCGAAGCTGCTGCGCCGCGTCGGCGGCTACAACATCGACACCATCTCGCCCGATGGCCACAACCTGGCCCGGCTGCTGGTCGGCTCCGAGGGCACGCTCGCCTTCTTCACCGAGATCGATCTGGCCCTGCAGCCGCTGCCGCCGCACAAGGTGCTCGGCATTTGCCAGTTTCCGAGCTTCTTCGAGGCCATGGACCATACCCGCCACATCGTGGAGCTGGAGCCGGCGGCAGTCGAGCTGGTCGACCGCACCATGATCGAGCTCGCGCGCGAGATCCCGAGCTTCCGCGCCACCATGGACAAAGTGATCCGCGGCGAACCCGATGCGCTGCTGCTGGTCGAGTTTGCCGGCGAAGAGCTGAGCGCGCAGCAGCGCAGCCTTGCCCGCCTCGAAGAGCTCATGGCGTCGCTCGGCTATCCTGGTGCCATGCTCTGCATCACCGATCCCGCGTTCCAGCGCGAGGTCTGGGAGGTGCGCAAGGCCGGCCTCAACATCATGATGTCGATGAAAGGCGACGGCAAGCCGGTGTCCTTCATCGAGGACTGCGCGGTGCCGCTCGAGCACCTCGCCGAGTACACCGACCGTTTGAACGGCATCTTTGCCAAGCACGGGACACGCGGCACCTGGTACGCGCACGCTTCGGTAGGCTGTCTGCACGTGCGCCCGGTGCTCAACATGAAGGACGGCGGCGACGTGCGCAAGATGCGCGCCATTGCCGAGGAGTGCTTCGCCATGGTGCGCGAGTACAAGGGCTCGCACTCGGGCGAGCACGGCGACGGTATCGTGCGCTCGGAGTTCCACGAACCGATGTTCGGGTCCCGCATCGTGCGCGCGCTCGAGGAGGTCAAGGACGCCTTCGACCCCGCCGGCCGCTTCAATCCCGGACGCATCGTGCGGCCGCCGCGCATGGACGACCGCTCGCTGTTCCGCTACCGGCCCGACTACGCCGCCGCGCCGCTGGACACCGCGCTGGACTGGTCGCCCTGGGGCGGTCTCGCCGGCGCCGTCGAGATGTGCAACAACAACGGCGCCTGCCGCAAGAGCGCCCCCGGCGTGATGTGTCCGTCCTATCGTGTCACCCGCGACGAGCAGCACGTCACCCGCGGCCGCGCCAATGCGCTGCGGCTGGCGCTGACCGGTCAGCTGGGCCCGGGGGCTCTGCACAGCGGCGCCATGGCCGAGGCCATGGCGCTGTGCGTCTCGTGCAAGGGCTGCCGGCGCGAGTGCCCGACCGGCGTCGACATGGCGCGCATGAAGATCGAGTTCCTGCATCACTACCGCAAACGGCACCCGCTGCGCCCTCGCGAACGGCTGATCGCCTATCTGCCGCGCTACGCGGCGCGGGCGGCGCGCCTGGCGCCGCTTGTCAATCTGCGCGATCGGCTGCCCGGCCTGGCGGCGCTCGGCGAAAAGCTGCTCGGGGTGAGCGCCCGGCGCAGCCTGCCGCAGTGGCAGCGCCAGCCGTTTACCGCGCCGCCAACGACAGCCACGGCTGCCGCGGCGAAACGACGGGTGGTGTTGTGGGCGGACACCTTCAACCGCTACTTCGAGCCCGAGAACCTCACGGCCGCCCACGCGGTGCTCAGCGCCGCCGGCTTCGAGGTCGTCGTGCCGAGTGGCCAGGACGGCAGCGCACTGTGTTGCGGTCGCACGTTCCTGAGCGCAGGGCTGGTGGACGAAGCCCGCCGCGAGGCACGGCGCACGCTGACCGCACTGGGGCCCCACGTGGCGGAGGGGGCCGCGGTGGTCGGTCTCGAGCCGTCCTGTCTGCTCGGCCTGCGCGACGAGTTTCTGGCGCTGGTCCCGGGGCAGCAGGCGGAGACCCTCGCCGAGCGCGCCTTCCTGCTCGAGGAGTTCCTCGTCCGCGAACGGGACGCCGGGCGACTCACCCTGCCACTGCGCTCGGCCGGGGGTCGCACCGCGCTCGTCCACGGCCACTGTCATCAGAAAGCGTTCGGCGTTTTCGACACCGTGGCGGCGCTGCTGTCGGCGATACCCGAGCTTCGCGTCCAGGTCATCGACTCGAGCTGCTGCGGTATGGCCGGCGCCTTCGGCTTCGAGGCCGAGCACTTCGACGTGTCGATGCGCATGGCGGAGCTCGACCTGCTGCCGGCGGTGCGCCAGAGCGCCACCGACACGCTGCTCGTTGCCGACGGCACCAGCTGCCGACATCAAATCAAGGACGGCGCCGGCCGCCGAGCCGTTCACGCTGCGCGCGTGCTGCACGAGCATCTGGCCGACCCCGCGGCGTGAGCGCCGCGAGGACGAGCCGCCGGCGACCGGTTCCGACCCTTGCGCTGAGCGGGGTCAGCCCGCGCCGCGCCCGGCATGGGCGTGCCAGGCGTCGTTTTCGACTGCACTGAAGAAATCCGTCAGCGCCAGGTTGAACAGCGCCGGCTCCTCGAGGTTGAGGGTGTGGCCGACATTGGGCAGCACCAGCAGACCCGCCGTCGGCAGCACGCGTTTGAGAAACAGCGTAGCCTCGAGCGACGGCGTATCCTCGTCACCCGCGACCAGCAGCACCGGCGCCGCAAGCGCTTCCAGCTCGGCCGTCATGTCGTAGAGCGAGGGACGCTGCATCTGCACCCCGCGCAGCGTCAGCGCCGAGCCCACCGGCGCGTGCTCGGCCAGCATGTCGGCAAACTCGGCCCAGCCGCGCGGATCCTTGGCGCGGAACGGCTGGCGCGTGGGCCCGGCCGCGTACTCGCGCAGCGCCGCCTCGGCCTCGCCGTGCGTGAAGCGCTCGGCGAACGCGGCGACCTCCCGGCGAAACGGCTCGCGATCGGCGGGCGGCGCCCCATAGCCGCAGCCGGCGACCACCAGCGAGCGCGCCATCGCGGGGTACCTCAAGCCGAGGTGGAGCGCGCAGAAGCCGCCCATGGAGAGCCCGACGACGTGGGCGCGGTCGATGCCGAGATGCTCGAGGATCGTCCGTGCGTCGGCCACCGCCCGTGCCTGGCTGTAGCTCGTCTGCGCCTCGGGCACGTCGGACGGCGGATAGCCCCGGGCATTGTAGGTGACGCACCGGTAACGCCGGCTGAACCAACGGATCTGCGGCTCCCAGCTGCGGAAGTCGCCGGCAAACTCGTGCACGAAGAGCACCGCGTCGCCGCGACCGCTGGTCTCGTAGTAGAGCTTCACACCGTCGTCAGTGGTGGCAAAGGGCATCTCGTCTTCTCCGTTGCGTCAGTGTTTCGTGGCGCCCACGCGGCAGTCCCTACTCGCCGGCCTCGCGCGCCTCCTCGAGCAGCCACTCGCGGAAGGTGACAATCGCGGGCTCGTCGGCCCGCGCCGCCGGGCTCACCACGTAGTAGGCGTACTCGGTCGGCAGGCTCAGCGTAAACGGTCTCACCAGGCGCCCCGCCGCCAGCTCGTCCTGGGCGAGGACACCGCGCGCCAGCGCCACGCCGTGCCCGGCGGCCGCCGCCTGCAGCAGCATGCTGGAGTCCGCGAAGAACGGTCCGCGCGTCGGGTCCACGTCCTCGACACCGGCCGCCAGCAGCCACGTTCGCCAGTCGGCGTCGTCCGTATGCAGCAGCACGTGCCGTCGCAGATCGGTCGGCTCGCGCAGCGGCTGCGGGCCGTGCAGCAACGAAGGACTGCACACGGGGAAAATGTTCTCGGTGAGCAGTCGATCGGCGCGCAGGCCGGGGTAGCGGCCCAGTCCGTAGCGGATGCCGACGTCGACACCGTCGCGCTCGAAATCGACGAGGGCGTCCGACGGCGCTACCCGGATGTCGATGTCGTCGTGCTCGCGCAGCAAACGCCCCAGGCGCGGCACCAGCCAGCGGGCTGCGAAGGAGGGCAGCACCGACACCGTGAGCGTCGCCCGCTCGCGACTCGCGAGCAGCCGGTCCGTCGCTTCGAGCAGCAGGTCGAACGCCCGCCGCACCGACGGCAGGTAGTGCTGGGCCGGCTCGGTAAGCAGCAGCGTGCGATTCAGGCGCCGAAACAGCTTGACGCCGAGATGCTCTTCGAGACCCTTGATCTGATGGCTGACTGCCGCCTGCGTGACGTGCAGCTCCTCGGCCGCCCGGGTGAAGCTCAGGTGCCGCGCCGCCGCCTCGAACGTCCGCAGCGACTTGAGCGGCGGAAGCCGCCGGCGAGGCGTTTGTGCCGATCCCATAATGAATAAGTTTATCTAATGCAATGCATGACTAGTTATCGTTTGCGGATGGATTGCTTTTTCTCTAGCCTTTTCAGTTCGAAAAGCTCACTTTCGAGCCGCGTTCAAACTGCGGATAAGATTAATCCATTTTGGGAGAAAGCACCATGACCACGATCATCCGACACGGTTTTGGCGTCCCCGCAACCGCCGCGCGGGCCACCCCCGACCGGAGGCTCTCGGAGCTGATCAAGCGAATTCCGGAGCGGGTCGCCGTATGGCAGGCGCGGGCCAGAACACGCAGCCAGCTGCAGGCGCTGCTGGCGCACTCGGGCGACCACCTGCTGAAGGACATCGGCGTATCCCGCGCAGCGGCCCTCTACGAGCTCAACAAGCCCTTCTGGAAGCCATAGCGGGGGACTCCGGCGGGTCGACGGGCGCAGTCGGTCCGCCGGCCAGCGAGGGCATGCACCTGGCCGTCAGCAGCGGCCGGCCACCTCGCCGTGGGCCGCCAGCGCCTCGTTCTCGAGGGCGGCGACGATGCGGTGGTGGTGGTCGATGCCGGAGAATCGGCAAAGCTCCTGGAGTCCCGTCGGGCTCGTGACGTTGATCTCGATGAGCATGCCGCCGATGACGTCGATGCCGCAGAACACCACGCCGCGCTCGAGCAGGCCCGGCTTGATGGCGCGACAGATCTCCCAGTCGCGCTCGCTCAGCGCCGCCGGATGGGCCGTGCCGCCGGCGTCGAGGTTGTTCAGCTCCTTACCTTCGGCGTGCACGCGCAGGATTGCGCCCAACGGCTCGCCGTTCAGCAGCAGAATCCGCTTGTCGCCGTCGGCCGCCGCCGGCAGGTACTCCTGCACCTTGATCCAGTGCGAGCCGCCGTGCGTGACCGCCGCGATGACCTGCGCCGCGTCCGTCTGCCCGGCGTCGAGAAACTCGATGCCCTCGCCGCCGTGGCCGTCGAGCGGCTTGAGCACGGCGCGTCCGGCGCTGGCGACGAAAGCGGCGATGTCGTCGGCGCGTCGGGTCACCAGCGAGCGTGGCGACAGCGTCGGGAAGTGCAGCGCCGCCATCTTCTCGTTCCAATCGCGCAGACTGGCCGGTCGGTTGACCACCCGGGTCGGCGCCGGCAGCAGATCCAGCAGCAGCGTGGCGTAGAAGTAGCGCCGATCGAACGGAGGATCCGTGCGGATCAGCACCACATCCATGGTGGCGAGATCGGTCGCCCCGCGCTCGAGAACCGTGAACGGCGCCTCGACGTCGGCGTGCACCACAACTCTGGCGGTGTGGCCGAACACCCGCGCATCGCGAACGAACAGATCCTCCTGACCGAGGTAGTAGACCTCGTGGCCGCGCGCCTGCGCCGCCAGCATGATGAAGTAGGTCGTGTCCTTGTAGGCCTTGACCGACTCCAGCGGATCCATCACGAAGGCGAACTTCACGGTGTCTCGCTCCAACCGCGACCGCGGGACTGCCCGCGATGCGTTCCAACTCCGATCTTCAGCGCCGGGGCCGGGCGGCCGTCGCAGCGGGGACGACGCGATCCGCCCGCTCGAGTGCGGCCGCCGCCCGGCGCGGCGCGGGGCCGTCCGGCGGCGGCCAACTCAATTGTCGCTCTCGAGCGCCGTCTCGAGCTCGGGCACGGCCTGGAACAGATCCGCCACCCAGCCGTAATCCGCCACCTGGAAAATCGGCGCCTCCTCGTCCTTGTTGATGGCGACGATGACTTTCGAATCCTTCATGCCGGCCAGGTGCTGGATCGCGCCCGAGATGCCGACCGCGATATAGAGATCGGGGGCAACCACCTTGCCGGTCTGGCCGACCTGGTAGTCATTGGGGACGTAGCCGGCGTCGACGGCCGCCCGCGAGGCGCCTACCGCGGCGCCGAGCCGGTCGGCGATCCTCTCCAGCATCGCGAAGTTGTCGCCGCTTTGCATGCCCCGACCCCCGGAGATGACCACCCGCGCCGTCGTCAGCTCCGGCCGCTCGGTCTTGGTCAGATCGTGACCGAGGAAGGCGGTCGGCGCCGGCGCCCCGCCGCCGCCGACGTCCTCGACCACCGCCGCGCCGCCTTCGGCGGCGGCCGCTTCGAATGCGGTCGTGCGCACGGTGATGAGCTTGATCGCATCGTGGGACTGCACCGTCATCACGGCATTGCCCGCGTAGATGGGCCTCGTGAAGGTGTCGGCACTCTCGATCGCGCTGATGTCGGAGATCTGCTGTACGTCGAGCAGCGCCGCGGCGCGCGGCATGATGTTCTTGCCGTAGGTGGAGGCCGGAGCCAGCACGTGACTGTAGCCGGCAGCGAGGCGTTCGATAACCGGCGCCACGTTCTCGGCCAGGCCATGAGCGAGCTCGGCGGCATCGGCCTTGAGCACCTTGCTGACACCCATCACCCGACCCGCCTCCTGCGCCGCGTCCGTGCACTCGTGCCCCGCCACCAGCACGTGAATGTCATCGCCCAGCGCCATTGCGGCGGTGACGGTATTGAGCGTGGCGGGTTTGAGGCTCGCGTTGTCGTGCTCTGCCAGGACCAGAATGCTCATTTACAGCACCTTCGCTTCGTTCCTGAGTTTCTCCACCAGCTCGGCCGCGCTGGCAACGCGCACACCGGCCTCGCGGGCCGGGGGCTCGACCACCCTGATCGTTGTCAGCCGCGGCGTCGCATCGACGCCGAGCTCGGCCGGCGTCAGCACGTCGATGGGTTTCTTCTTCGCCTTCATGATGTTGGGCAACGAGGCGTAGCGCGGCTCGTTCAGCCGCAGGTCGACGGTGATCACGGCCGGCCTGCTCAGCCTGACCCGCTCGAGCCCCCCGTCGATTTCGCGGGTAACGGTATAGTGATCGTCGCCCACCTCGATCTTCGAGACAAAGGTGCCGAGAGACCAGCCGAGTAGCGCCGAGAGCATCTGCCCGGTCTGATTATTGTCCCCGTCGATCGCCTGTTTACCCAGAATGACCAGGCCCGGCGACTCTCGCTCGGCGACGGCACGCAGCAGCTTGGCCACCGCCAACGGCTCGAGCGGTTGATCGCTCTCGATGAGGATGCCGCGATCGGCGCCCATGGCGAGCCCGGTTCGCAGCGTCTCTTGACTCTGCGCCGGCCCCGCGCTGACGACCACGACGTCCTCGGCAACGCCGGCTTCCTTCATGCGGATCGCCTCTTCGACAGCGATCTCACAGAACGGATTCATGGCCATCTTCACGTTGGTGAGCTCCACGCCGCTCTGGTCGCTCTTGACCCTGACCTTAATGTTGGCGTCGATCACGCGCTTGACGGGGACCAGTACCTTCATCGTTGTCTCAGCTCGTTTCGCTTCAGTGAACCTCGGCGGCGCAAAGGCTGGGCGCGCCGCCGCTCAGGCGCGCAGCCGCTCGTTGTCGGGATCGTGCGGCGACTCCGCCATGACGTTACAGGGGTACCGCCGACCGAGGATCTCGATCTCGAAATCGGCGCCGATCTGACCGGCGCCGGCGTCGACGTAGCCGAGGGCGAGGCTCTTGCCGACATAGTAGCCGTAGCCGCCCACCGTAGCGCGGCCGACCATATCGGCGCCTTGCCAGATGGGCTCGTTGCCGATCGGATCGGCGTCCTCGACTCCGCTCACCTCGAGGGTGACGAACGCGCGCGGAATGCCGCTCTGCTGCTGCCTGACGAGCGCATCACGGCCGACGAACTCGCCCTTGTCGAGGTGAACGAAATGGCCGAGCCCGGCCTCGAGGATGGTGTACTCGCGGGTGAGATCCTGTCCCCACATGCGATAGGATTTCTCGATGCGCAGCGAATCCATTGCCCGCATTCCGCACTGGCCGATGCCCAACTCGGCGCCGGCCTCCATGAGCCGCGCGAAGATGTGGCGCTGGTACTCGATGGGATGATGCAGCTCCCAGCCGAGCTCGCCGACGAAGTTCACACGCATGGCACGCACGGGCGCGAGCCCCACGTAGAGATGTTGCGAGGTCAGCCAGGGGAAGCGATCGCTGGATAGATCGGCGTCGGTGATCTTCTCCAGCACCTCGCGCGAGCGCGGACCGGCAACGACGAGGGTGCCGAAGCTCGTCGTCAGATTCTCGAGCCGCACGCTGCCGTCCTCCGGCAGCCGTTTGAAGAGATAGTCCCAGTCGTAACGCTCGGCGGCGCCGGAGCTCACCAGGTAGAACGCGTCGTCGCTGTCGCGGGTGATGGTGAACTCGCTGCGCACTCCGCCGCGAATGGTCAGCGCGTGGCAGAGCTGGATGCGACCCGTCTTCTTGGGCAGTCGCCGGGCGACCAGGCGGTCGAGAAAGGCCTCGGCGCCCGGACCCGACACGCGGAACTTGGTGAAGCTCGTGATGTCGATGATGCCGACGTTCTTGCGGACGTTGCGGTGCTCGGCGCCGACGTGCTCGAAATAGTTGGAGCGACGAAAGCTCCACTCGTCCTCCCCGGCAACACCCGGCGGCGCGAACCAGTTGGGCCGCTCCCAACCATAACGCTGACCCCATACCGCCCCGAGCGCGTCGAGCCGGTCGTGGATGGGGCTCGTCTTCGCCGGGCGGGCTGCCGGCCGCTCCTCGTCGGGGTAGTGAACGGTGAAGACGTTCTCGTAGGCCTCTTCGTTCTTGTGCACCGTGTAGGGCTTGCAGGCGTAAGCACCGAAACGTCGCGGATCCACCGCCAGCATGTCGATGCCCGGCTCGCCTTCGACGATCCACTCGGCGAGCTGCCAGCCGGCGCCGCCGGCAGCGGTCACCCCGAAGCTGTGACCCTCGTTGAGCCAGACGTTGCGCACACCCCAGGCCGGCCCCACCAGCGGACTGCCGTCGGGGGTGTAGCAGATCGGCCCGTTGACGATGTCCTTGATGCCGGCCGAGCTGAACGACGGCACGCGCCGGATGGCCGCCTCCACGTGGGGCACGAGCCGCTCGAGATCACCGGGAAACAAATCCTTCTCGAAAGCGGCCGGGACGCCGTCGGCGAACACCGCCGGCGCACCCTTCTCGTAGGGCCCGAGGATGTAGCCCATGCGCTCTTCGCGCAGATAGTACGACGCGTCCGACTCCCGCAACACCGCCAGCTCCCGCCCCCCGCCCTCGCGGTACGCCTTGAGCTCCGCAACCTCGTCGGTGACGATGTACTGATGCTGGACGGGGATGGCGGGGATCTCGAGACCAACCATCTGCCCGACCTCGCGAGCGTAGTTGCCGGTGGCGCATACGACGTGCTCGCAGACGATGTCGCCCTTGTCCGTCCTGACGAGCCACTCGCCGCTCGGCCTGCGCTCCATCGCCGTCACCCGGGTGTGCTGGTAGATCTCGGCGCCGCGATTCCGGGCACCCTTGGCCAGCGCCATGGTCAGATCCACCGGAGCGATGTGACCGTCGTGCGGATGGTAGAGGGCGCCGACCAGGCCCTCGATTTCACAGAGCGGCCAGAGCTCCTTCACCTCGCTCGGTGTGATCATCTCGAACGGCACACCGATCGTGTTCGCCGTGCCGCAATACTTGTGGTACTCGTCCATGCGGTCCCGCGTGCAGGCGAGCCGGAGATTGCCGGTCACGTGGAAGCCGACCGCCTGGCCAGTCTCCTCCTCGAGGCTCTTGTAAAGATCGACCGAGTACTTGTGAAGCTGCCCGACCGTGTAGCTCATGTTGAACAGCGGCAGCAGTCCCGCAGCGTGCCAGGTGGAGCCGGCGGTCAGCTCGGTGCGTTCACACAGCACGACATCCGTCCAGCCCTTACGCGCCAGATGATAGAGCGTGCTCACGCCGACGACGCCTCCGCCGATGACGACTACTCGAGCCTGTGTTTTCATTTGACGTCTCCGGACTCATGTGCGCGCACGCCTCGAGCCGGCGGCGGCAGCGCGATACGGGCACGGCCCGCGCACAGCTTGACGGTCGTCGCGCGACGGGCACAGGGCGATGTCCCCGTGCCCAATGCGTGCGGCACTGTATGCGGCTGCAGCGGAAATGTGAAGTCTACCGTCACGGATCGCGCCCCGGTGGTCCCGCTTGCGACCGCGAGTTTGTGAATTGCGTCATGCCGCCAACCGCTGCCGGGCAGCCGCCGCGGCGAGACGGCGACGCCGCCGCTGCCCCCCTGCTCTGCCGCGCCCCGTCGGCGCGTGACGCGCGCGCACACGCAAGAGTCGCGCGCCGAGCAGACGCGCCCCCCCGCTCACCCGATACTGAGCGTCACGAACGTCACGATCCGAGTCACGAGCGCAGAGCGACGATGAGAGAGCGGCGAGGACGCGGCGGCGGCCGCGAGGCACGGCGCGCCGCCCGCGCGACGGCGGGGCGAGCGGCGGTTCCCTATGTCACACGCCGGGTGCCGGTCTACGAGATGGCCCCCGAGGAGACGCTGGCGCTGGTCGAGCACAACGCCGAGACCGTGCTCGAGGAGATCGGCATCGATTTCAAGGACGACGACGAAGCGCTCACGCTGTGGCGCGACGCCGGCGCCGATGTCGAGGGCGAGCGGGTGCGCTTCCCGCGGGGCCTGTGTCGAACGCTGATCACCGAGCACGCGCCACGAGAGTTCATCCAGCACGCGCGCAACTCCGCGCGTAGCGTCAGGATCGGCGGTGACGCGGTGGTGCTGGTCCCCGCCTACGGCCCGCCTTTCGTGCGCAGCATCGACGAGGGTCGTCGCTACGCCACCATCGAGGACTTCCGCAATTTCGTGAAGCTCACCTATCTGAGCACGTCCCTGCACCACTCGGGCGGCACCCTCTGCGAGCCGGTCGACCTGCCGGTCAACAAGCGCCACCTCGACATGGTGTACAGCCACATCCGCTACAGCGACAAACCCTTCATGGGCTCGGTGACCTCCGCCGAACGCGCGCAGGATTCTGTGGACTTGGCCCGCCTCGTCTTCGGCGAACAATTCGTCGACGAGAACACCGTGCTCATCAGCCTCATCAACGCCAACTCGCCGCTGACGTACGACGCCACGATGCTGGGAGCGGCCAAGGTGTACGCGCGTCACAATCAGGCAACGGTTATCTCGCCGTTCATCCTCGCCGGCGCCATGTCTCCCGTGACCGTGCTCGGGACCTGTGCACAGCTGTACGCCGAGGCCCTGGCCGGCATGGCCTTCGTGCAGCTCGTCCGCCGCGGGGCACCGGTGGTGTTCGGGACGTTCGCCAGCTCCGTCTCCATGCAGTCCGGCGCACCCACGTTCGGGACGCCGGAGCCTGGGCTGGTGCTGTACATCGCCGCGGCGCTGGCGCGTCGACTCGGGGTCCCCTTTCGCAGCGGCGGTGCGCTGTGCGCGTCGAAGCTGCCCGACGCGCAGGCCGCCTACGAGTCGGCCAACACGCTGCAGCACGCCATGCTCGCCGGCGTCAACTTCATGCTGCACACCGCGGGCTGGCTCGAGGGCGGTCTGGTCATGAGCTACGAGAAGTTCGTGATGGACGTCGATCAGGCCGGCATGATCGAGGTCTTCCTCCAGGGCCCCGACACGTCGGAGAACGGCCAGGCCCTCGACGCCATCCGCGAGGTCGGCCCCGGCCACCATTACCTGGGCTGCGCTCACACCCAGGCCAACTTTCAGAGCGCGTTCTACCGCTCCACGATCGCCGATAACAACAGCTTCGAGCAGTGGGAGGGGGAGGGCGCCCTCGACGCGGCGCAGCGGGCCAACAGACTCTACAAGCAGATGCTCGCGGGCTACGAAGCGCCGCCGCTCGACCCCGGCGTCGACGAGGCGTTGCAGGAGTTCATCACCAGGCGCAAGCAGGCCGTACCCGACTCGAACGTCTAGCCGGTCGCGCACCGCGGCGTGCCCCCCGGCACCGATCGCCGCGAACCCGACCTGCCGGCGGCGCGACGAGCGGCGTGCGATTGCCAAGCCCGTTGCCGCCGATTACAGTGGTGCAAGTAGCACATCTTTGCCGCCGTGCCATCGGCGCAAAGCGTGCGCAACGACACGCCGACGAGGACCCGCATATGGCTAGCGCACACGACTCGCTTGTCGCGAACGACATCACCTACGCGCTTCACCCGTACACCAACTTCGCCGCCCACGAGCAGCGCGGACCGTTCATCATCACGCGCGGCGAGGGCATCCATGTCTGGGACGACACCGGACGCCAGTTCATCGACGGCCTCGCCGGACTGTGGTGCGTCTCGCTCGGGTTCAGCGAGCAGCGCCTGATCGATGCCGCCGTGCGCCAGATGAAGGCAATTCCCTACACACATACGTTCGCGCACCGCTCGAGCCTGCCGGTCATCGAGCTGTCGAAGCGGCTCATCGAGCTGGCCCCCGAGCCGATGGCCAAGCTGTTCCTCACCAACTCCGGCTCGGAGGCGGTCGACACCGCCATCAAGTTCGCCTGGTACTACAACAACGCCCTGGGCCGTCACGAGAAGAAGAAGATCATCTCCCGGCGCCGCGGCTATCACGGCGTCACCATCGCGGCGGGCAGCCTGACGGCGATCCCGCTCATGCAGAACGATTTCGATCTGCCACGGTCCCGTTTCCTGCACACCGACACGCCGAATCACTATCGCTACGCCGAGCCCGGGGAGAGCGAGGAGGACTTCGCGACGCGGCTGGCGGCCAACCTCGACAAGCTCATCGTCGATCAGGGACCCGACACCGTGGCCGCATTCATCGCCGAGCCCGTCATGGGCGCGGGCGGCGTCATGCCGCCTCCGGCGACCTACTTCGAGAAGATCCAGGCGGTGCTTGCCCGCCACGACGTGCTCATGATCACCGACGAGGTCATCAACGGATTCGGACGCACGGGCAACATGTGGGGCTCGCAGACGTACAGCATTCGTCCGGATATGGTGACGTGTGCGAAACAGCTTTCGTCGGGCTACCTGCCCATTGCCGGGGTGATGATCTCCGAGCCGATCTACCGGGCTTTCCTCGAGCTCAGCCAGAAGCACGGCGCATTTGGCATGGGCTACACCTACGGCGGCCATCCGGTGTCGGCAGCGGTCGCCGTCGAGACGCTGAAGATCTACGAGGAGCGCGACATCCTCTCCCATGTGCGCGCCGTCGCGCCGCGCTTCCAATCGCGCCTGGCGGCGCTCGCCGGGCATCCGCTGGTGGGCGAGACACGCGGCGTAGGCTTGATCGGCGGCATCGAGCTCGTCGCCGACAAGACGACCAAGGCCCAGTTCGACCCGGCCGTCAAGGCCGCCATGCAGGTGAGTGAGCGGGCGATCGGCGAGGGGCTCATCGTGCGGCCGCTGCCCATGGATTCGATCGGCATCTGCCCGCCGCTGATCATCAGCGAAGCGGAGATCGACGATTTGTTCGATCGCCTCGAGCGTGCGCTGGAGGGCGCCTTCGAGGGCTTGCGCGCCGCTGCTTGACGGGTGTCGGCCAGCTCGGGGCCGGCCCACCGGGCGGCCTGACGCGGGGGGCGCCGGTCGCCGTTCAGGGGCTCAGGCGCTCGACGCGCCAGCCGCCGTCGCCGGTTCTCGTATAGCGCATGCGGTCGTGAAGCCGGTCCTCGCGACCTTCCCAGAACTCGATCACGTCGCAGCGAACGCGATAGCCGCCCCAGTGCTCCGGCCGCGGAACGGGCTCCCCGGCAAACAGTCGGTTCTCCTCGTGCAGGCGCGCCTCGAGCACGCCACGGCTGGCGATGACCTCGCTCTGCGCCGACGCCTGGGCGCCGAGCTGGCTGCCGCGCGGGCGGTTGCGCCAGTAGCGATCGGACTCCTGCGCGCTCACCCGCTCGACGGGGCCCTCGACGCGCACCTGCCGGTGCAGACGATCCCACCAGAACACCAACGCCGCCCAGGGCACCGCGCCGAGCTCCTCACCTTTGCGGCTGCGATAGCCGGTGCAGAAGACGAAGCCGTCGTCGTCGAAGTGCTTGAGCAGCACCATGCGCGCCGCAGGCCGGCCGTCTGCGGAGACGGTGGCGATCGTCATCGCGCTCGGTTCGACGAGGCCACCGCCGAGGGCAGCCTGAAACCACTCGTCGAAGCGCTCGATGGGATTACCGGCAAAATCGTTCACGGGCCGCGACTCAGCCGGGCAACCGGCCCAGATCGATGTGATGGTAGATGCAGACCCGCGGCTCGAGCTCGTCGTCGCAGCTGTCGCGCAGATGCTGGACCTCGTATGCTTCGAACGCACGGTTGATGTGCCACATCGCCGCCGCCAGGCCTACTCGGTTACGCCCGGCACAGAAGCCGTAGCCCAGCGCCCGCGCCATGGTCGGCTGCTCGCCCTTGCACCGGCGACCGATGGCCAAGCCGCGTGAGCGCTCGGCAACGGTGACGCGCCGCGCCCCGCCGCGGCCGTCGAGCCGCTCGATGACGAGCGGCATCAGCGCAGTATGGGGCGAGGAGCGCACGATCGGGGCGTGTCCGCGTTCCGGGGCGGGGCTGCGATCTCGGCGGGCGTCACGCCGCGCGCGGCGGCGTCTCACGGCGGCGAAATGCCGTCAGCAGCTCCGCCTCGGTCTGCTTCGCCTCCTCGATATGGCGCATCTTCACCGGTCCGAAACCGCGAACGTGCTCGGGGACCGACGCGATCTCCACCGCCAGCGCGTGATTGTCGGCGTCGAGGCGGGCGAGCAATTCGCCAACGACGTCTTCGTACTGGACGATGAGCGCCCTTTCGGCCTTGCGCTCGCGCGTGTAGCCGAACGGGTCGAGAGGGGTGCCACGCAGCGTCCTGAAGCGCGCCAGGGTCCGGAAAACGTTTTGCATCCATGGCCCGAAGCGGCGTTTGCGCGGCTCGCCCGTGACGGCGTCGCGGCGCGCCAGCAGCGGCGGCGCAAGGCTGAACTCGAGGCGGTAATCGCCTTCGAACTGACGCTCGAGCTTGCCCCGAAAATCGGGACTCGAGAACAGCCGCGCTACCTCGTACTCGTCCTTGTAGGCAAGCAGCTTGAAATAATAGCGGGCGACCGCCAGCGCGAGGCCTTTGCGACCCGGTGCCTGCTTCTGCTCCGCCTCGGCCACCTGATGCACGAAGCGCCGGTAGCGCTCCGCGTAGGCGTCATCCTGATAGGCGCGCAGCAGCTCGGCGCGGTGCGCGATCAGCCCCTCGAGGGAGGCGGCGGACGGCGTGGCCACCGCCACTGCGCCGGCGACGGTCTGCACGTGCGGCAGGTCGAGCGCGGCAAGGCGTCCCCAGCGAAACGCCTGCCGGTTGAGCTCGACCGCCTGCCCGTTGAGCTCCACCGCGCGCTCGATCGCGGCCCCCGGCAGCGGCACGAGACCCTTCTGATAGGCAAAGCCGAGCAGAAACAGGTTGGCGCCGATGGCGTCGCCGAGCAGCAGGCGCGCCAGCTCGGTGGCGTTGACAAAATGCGTGCCCTCGTTGCCCGCCGCCACGCGGACGGTATCCGCGAGCCGCCCGGCGGGAAAGACCAGATCGGCGTCACGCGTGAATTCGCCGGTCATCATCTCGTAGGTATTGACGACCGCCTCGGTGGTCCCCTGGCGGACGGTGGCCAGCGCCGCCTCGCTTGCCGTCACCACGAGGTCGCCGCCCAGCAGCAAATTGGCACCGCCGCTGGCGATATGGGTGGCCGTGATGTCCTCGGGCCGCTCGGCCAAGATGATGTGGCTCATGACCGCGCCGCCCTTCTGGGCGAGGCCGGTCATGTCCAGCACCGAGCAGCCCATATCGGCGAGGTGCGCCGCCATCCCGAGCAGGGCGCCTATCGTGATGACGCCGGTGCCGCCGACGCCGGTTAGCAGAATGCCGTAATTGCCGGCGATCTGCGGACGCGTCGGCTCCGGCAGCTCGTCGAGCGCGGCATCCGCGCCGGCCGCCGCCGTGCTCTTGCGTACGGCGCCGCCGTGAACGATCACGAAGCTCGGACAAAAACCGTTCAGGCACGAGTAGTCTTTGTTGCAGCCCGACTGGTCGATGGCGCGCTTGCGCCCGAGCTCGGTCTCCAGCGGGGTGATGGCCACGCAGTTCGACTTGACGCCGCAGTCGCCACAGCCTTCGCAGACGGCGTCGTAGATGAACACCCGCTGAGGCGGATCGGGATACTGGCCGCGTTTTCGACGGCGTCGCTTCTCGGCGGCGCAGGTCTGATCGTAGATGAGCGCGGTGGTCCCTTCGACCTCGCGGAGCTGCCGCTGAACGGCGTCGAGCTCGTCGCGATGATGCACCTCGACGCCGCTCGCCCAGCGCGTGGCGGGGGGATACTTGTCGGGCTCGTCGGTGACGACGACGGTGCGGCGCACCCCTTCCGCCTCGAGCTGATGCGTGATCTGCGGCACGCTCAGGGGACCGTCCAGCGGCTGACCGCCGGTCATCGCCACCGCGTCGTTGTAGAGAATCTTGAAGGTGATGTCGGTGCCCGCAGCGACCGCCGCCCGAATCGCCATCAGACCCGAGTGATAGTACGTGCCGTCCCCGATGTTCTGGAAGATGTGCTTGCGCTTGCTGAACAGGGCCTGGCCTATCCAGCTCGCCCCCTCGCCGCCCATATGCGTGTAGCGCGCGGTATCCCGCTCCATGAACTGCGCCATCCAGTGGCAGCCGATGCCGGCCAGCGCACGGCTGCCTTCGGGCACCCGCGTGGAGGTGTTGTGCGGGCAGCCTGCGCAAAAGTAGAACGTGCGCACCAGGGGCGGGGGCTCGCCGTGCGCGGAGTCGGCGACGCGCTCGACGTCGCGGAGACGGGCCGCGAGCGCGTCGTCGGGCGCCATCGCCACGAGCCGCTGGCCGACCGCGAGCGCGATCTGCGTCGCGCCCAGCCGGCCGGCGGACGGGAACAGGACGTCGCCCGCCTCGTCGCGCTTGCCGACGATGGCGGGTGCCCGGGCGCGGCCGTAGAGCAGGCTTCGCAGCTGATCCTCGATGAGCCCGCGCTTCTCCTCGACCACCATGATGCGCTCGAGCCCCTCGCTGAACCGCACGATGCCCTCCGGCTCGAGCGGCCAGGTCATGCCGACCTTGTACAGCGCGAGACCGAGATGCCGCGCCCGCCCCTCGTCGATGCCGAGCTCGAGAAGGGCGCGGCGCACGTCGAGGTAAGACTTGCCGGTGGTGACGATGCCGAGGCGGGGCGCCGACGCCGCCATCACCACGCGGTCGAGGCCGTTGGCGCGGCAGAACGCGCGCGCGGCGCGCAGCTTGTCCTCGTGCAGCCGCCGTTCCTGCGCGAGCGGCGTGTCCGGCCAGCGGATGTTGAGCCCGCCGGCCGGCATCGCGAAATCCTCGGGCGCCACCACCATGGCGCGATCGGGACCGACGTACACCGAACCCGCCGCCTCGACGGTGTCGTGCACGCACTTGAGTCCTACCCAGCAGCCGCTGTAGCGCGACAGCGCCCAGCCGTAGAGTCCGAAGTCGAGAATGTCCTGAACACCGGCCGGATTGAGTATCGGCAGCATGGCGTCGACGAGGGCGTACTCGCTCTGGTGGGCGGTGGTCGACGACTCGCAGGCGTGATCGTCTCCCATGAGCACCAGCACTCCGCCCAGCCGGGAGCTGCCCGCCAGGTTGCCGTGGCGCAGCACGTCCCCCGAGCGGTCGACGCCGGGGCCCTTGCCGTACCACATGCCGAACACGCCGTCGTGCGTACCTTCGCCGTCGATCTCGGCCTGCTGTGTCCCCCAGATCGCGGTGGCGGCGAGATCCTCGTTCACAGCGGGGAGGAACTTGACGTCATGCGCGGCGAGCTGGTCCTGCGCGGCCCACAGCTGGCGGTCGAGCCCGCCCAGCGGCGAGCCACGATAGCCGGAGATAAAGCCGGCCGTGCGGTGGCCGGCGGCCTTATCCCGCGCCTGCTGCATCATCGGCAGACGCACCAGCGCCTGGATGCCGGTGACGAATATCCGCCCGATCTCGACGTCGTACTTGTCGTCCAGCGAGACGTCTTTGAGCGCCACTCCCATCGCCCTTCGCGCTTCCCTCAGCCCCAGCTCCAGAAATCGCCGCCCTCGCGCAGCATGGCACGCGAGAGCACCATCTTGTGCACCTCCGATGCGCCGTCGACGAGGCGCGCCTGCCGCGCATAGCGATACAGCCATTCGATCAGGGTGTCCTTGGAGTAACCGCGCGCCCCGGAGAGCTGCAGCGCGGTGTCCACGGCTTTGTGCAGGGTATCGGCAACCGCGACCTTGGCCATGGAGACCTCCTTGCGGGCGAAGTCGCCCTGGTCGAGCTTCCACGCGGCGTGCATCGTCAGCAGTCGCCCGATCTGTATCTCCATGCCGGCCTCGCCCAGCATCCACTGGACGCCCTCGTGCTCGGCGAGCTTGGCGCCGAAGGCCTCGCGCATCTCGACGTAGTCGGCGGCCAGCTCCAGCGCGCGCTTGGCGTAGCCGAGCCAGCGCATGCAATGCGTAAGCCGGGCGGTCCCGAGCCGGATCTGCGTGACCTTGAGGCCGTCGCCGACCTCGAGCAGCCGGTTCGCGTCGGGGATCTCGAGCCCGTCGAAGCGGAGCTCGCAATGGCCACCATGCTCCTCGGGGCCCATGATGGGGATGCGGCGCACCAGCTCCCAGCCCGGATCGTCACGATCGAACACGAACGCCGTCAGGCCCTTGCGGGCGTCGTCCGAGGTGCGCGCCACGAGAATGAAATGCCGGGCAACGCCCGCGCCCGTGATGAACCACTTGTGCCCGTTGACGATCCAGCGATCGCCTCGGCGTGTCGCCGTCGTGCGCATCATGCCCGCCGGGTCGGAGCCCGAGCCGGGATGAGGCTCGGTCATGACGAAAGCCGAACGCACCGAGCCGTCGATGATCGGCTGCAGCCAGCGCTCCTTCTGCGCTTGCGTGCCAACCTTGTCGAGCACGATCATGTTGCCGTCATCGGGCGGGGCGCAGTTGAACACGGCCGGTCCAAAAATCGAGCGGCTCATCTCCTCGTAGCAGGCCGCCATGCCGACCACGCCGACGCCCTGACCGCCACGCGAGCTCGGCATCTGAAAACACCACAGGCCCTCGCTGCGTGCTTTGGCGCGCAGCGGCTCCAGATAGGCGTCGGCGATGTTCTCGCCCTCGTCGTAGGCGTCGCGGTTGGCCTCCACCGGCATCACGTGCTCCGCGATGAAGTGCCGTATTCGCTGACGATAGTCTTCGATCTCCGGGCTCAGGGTGAAGTCCATCGTCTATCCGCACTCCGTCACAGACTCGACTGCAGGTGCCCGCCATCGACGACGACGGTGCTGCCGGTCATATAGCGCGAGGCGTCGGAGGCCAGCAGAAGCAGTGCGCCGTCGAGGTCTTCGGGTCGGCCCAGGCGGCGTTGCGGAATGCGTTTGACCATGGCTTCTCCCGCCGGGCTCGTGAAGAACTCCCGGTTGATGTCAGTGACGATGTAGCCGGGCGCGATGGCATTGACCCGAATATCGTGCCTGGCCCATTCTAGCGCCAACGCCCGCGTCAGCTGCACGAGCCCCGCCTTCGAGGCGGCGTAAGGCGCGATGGCGCCGGCCACGCGAAACGCCGCGATCGAGGCGACATTGACGATGCTGCCACCGCAGCCGGCCTCGACCATGCGCTGGGCGGCCGCCTGCGCCACCAGCCACGCTCCCTTGAGGTTGGTCTCGATGACGCGATCCCAGCTCGCTTCGTCGAGCGCCAGGGCTTTCTCGCTGACGGCGACGCCGGCGTTGTTCACGATCACGCTCACCGGGCCGAGCTCCGACTGCACCACATCGAAACCTTCGGCCACGCTTGCGCGGCGCGTCACGTCCATCGCGACCACGTGAGCACGCACACCGCGCTCGGCGGCGCGGGCAGCGAGTTCGCGCAAGCGATCGGTCCGCCGCGCGGCCAACGCCACCGCCGCCCCGGCCGCAGCCAGCGTCAGCGCGAAGTGTTCGCCCAAGCCGCTGGACGCGCCCGTGACCAAGGCAACTTTGCCGTCCAGCCTGAAGCGCTGCTCCATCCCCGCCGTCGCACTGTGAATCGGTGCACCCGAGGTCCGCCCGTTTCCGCCGCCCGCGGCCAGGGTGCTCACCACGGCGTGGGTATACATACCACACCGGCCGGTCGCCCGGGTAGCGAATGCCGATCTGCCCTCCTCGCCTGCCCATGGTATAAGGTGCTCCACCCAGCCACCCGCGGTGGCGGCCGCGCGGCGCTCGGGCTGCCGCGACGAAACGCGGCTGCGCGCGAGCACCCGGACAGACACCGCGGGGGATCCGCCGCGGCGCAGGCGCAGGGCGTCGGCCCGCGCGCCGAGCGCCGTCACCGCAGCCGGAAAGGAGCTTAGCGATGGGCATCACGCGATTCGAAGCGGGACCGCGAATGAGTCAGGCCGTGATTCACGGCAACACCGTCTACACCGCCGGCCAGGTGGCACAGGACACCAGAGGCGGTACCGTCACGGAGCAGACCACCGAGATCCTCGCGCGTATCGACGCTCTGCTCGCCCGTGCCGGTACTGACCGCTCGATGCTGGTCTCAGCGACGATCTGGCTCGCAGACATCGCGGACTTCGCCGAGATGAACGCGGTATGGGACGCCTGGGTGTCTGCCGGCAACCCGCCGTGCCGGGCCTGTGTGGAGTCGAGACTCGCCTCGCCGGACGTCCAGGTCGAGATTGCCGTGATCGCGGCACTAGACTGAGGCGACGGCAGGGCGGACGGCCCAGCCGCGCGATCGAAGTTCCTGCCGCGCATGTGCTATGTTGGCGGGCGATGGCGGAGCGCACCGCGCCTCCGCACTGACGCCATCCGCCGACGATGGCAAGCGGCCATGGCCGAGAACACTCACCATCTGAGACGACTGATTGCCGGCGGCACCGTGGGTCTGCTCCTGGCAGCGAGCGCGGCGACCGCCGAGGGGCTCGGCGGACTCGCCCCGGTGGCGGGCCGGCTCGGCACCGGCCCGTCGAGCTTGCTGGGCGGTGGCGCAGCGGCGGACGCAGTGCGCGGTCTGCCGCCGCTCGGGGGATATGCGGCCGCCCCTGGCAGCCGCACAGCATTGGGGCGAAGCCATGTCGGACGCCAGGCGCTGCCGCGACCGCGGGTACCGAGCTACCTGGACGACCTCACGGCCACGGGCCGCCGCCCGTTCACGTATCAGCCTGCAGCCGTCGGCGAGGCGGTGCCACACTGGCACCGACGAGCCGATCCCCGACGACGACTGCACGATGCCTACCACTGGCATGCTTACCGCTACGAATATCGGCCGCCCGCCGTCGCCGCCTCGTGTCGCCGTCCGGTCGACGACGGCAATGATCATGCGCGGGTGCGGGTCGAGGATCCCGCCTGCGAGGCCGCCATTGGCCACCGCTGAGCACCGTCACGGCGCCGCACCTGCCGGACCCGACGGTGCCTTCGCCCGGCCGCGACGAACCATGGGGGCATGGCCGCCCGCCGCGCCCGCCGCACACGAGGTGACGCAATGCGAAGCACGGCCGTCGCCTTGGGGTTGACCGTGCTGCTCGCGCTGCCGAATGCTGACGGCGGCGCGCACGCCACGGAGGTCGAGCGTGCCCTGCAACAGCTCCGCGAGCTCATCGGCGTCAGCGACGAGAGCACGACCTGGCCTGCCACCCGCAGCTACGACCCAGGCGTGCTGACGGCCGGCGAAAAGCTGTTCCGTCGCAACTGCGCCGTTTGTCACGGCTGGAATGCCGAGGGTACCGTGGCCGATTGGCAGCAGCGCGACGCCGCCGGTAATTACCCTCCGCCGCCGCTCAACGGCACCGCCCACACCTGGCATCACCCCACATCGGTGCTTCTGCGCATCGTCAAGGAGGGGACGCGACCTCTGGGCGGCAGCATGCCACCCTTCGGCGACAAGCTCACCGACGCGCAGATCGTGAGCATCATTCAGTGGCTGACATCGCTGTGGCCCGAGGACAACTACGCCATGTGGGCCGAGCGCAGCCAGCGCGAGTGAGCGGCATGGGAACTTTGCCTGGCGCTCGTTGCCCAATCGGGGTTCGGTGCACCGCACGCGCAATCAGCACGGCGTCCCCCCCGGACCAAGCTGCGAGCACTTGTCGGCGCCCGCACCGGTTCGCGCGGTAGGGGTCGTCCCGGCGCCGGCGAGCGCGCGAGGCAAGCACGACGACGAGGACCACGCGCGTCGCGATAGGCGTCCCGCTCATCGCGGGGCACAACAGCTCGAGGCACCATTACGAAGGCACGAGGTAAGCACCTGATGGCAAGAGCACGATTGATCCTCACGCTATTGGCCGCCGGCTGGCTGCCGGCCACGTGGGCAGACGCTACGGTTCCCGAGGCGGTGCGCGCGGCCGCAGCCGGCCTGATCCCCGGCGCCGTACCGGACAGCGTTGCACCGTCGCCCATCCCCGGTCTGTTCGCAGTCGTGTACGGACCGCAGCTTTTATACATGTCAGGCGACGGTCGCTACATCCTCAACGGCGATATTATCGATGTGCAGGCTATGGAGAACGTCACGGAGACGGGCCGCAAACAGGCTCGCGCCAACGCCGTCGATTCACTGGACGAACAGGGCATGATCGTCTTCGCGCCGGCTCGCGTGTCGAGCACGATCACCGTGTTCACCGACGTCACCTGCCCCTACTGCGCACAGCTTCACCGCGAGGTGGCCGAGCTCAATGCGAGCGGCGTCAAAGTCCGTTACCTGGCATTTCCGAGATCGGGCGTGCCCTCCCCGATCTACGACCAGATGGTCTCGGTATGGTGCGCGGACGACCCGCGCCAGGCGCTCACCGAGGCGAAGGCCGGCCGCCAAGCCCCGCCGAAACAGTGCGCCAATCCGGTCGCCGAGCACTTCGCCATGGGCCAGAGCCTCGGCGTACAGGGGACCCCGACCATCATTCTCCAGGACGGCACACTGCTCGGCGGCTATGTGCCGCAGCACGAGCTGATCAAGTTGGCCGCGCAGGCGGCGGGCGGCTGAGGCCGGCGCTGCGCCTGTCCACCATGAGGGCCCCGCCGGCAAGGCCCGCGACCACGACCGGGGGCCGCAGTCGCTGGTGGCTGCTTACGCCGTTGCTGGCCGCTTTCATGCTGGCGGCGCCGGCGCTGGCGCTGCGCACGGGACTCACGCCGGTGGCGGGAACACCCGCCGCTCCGGCGCTGTCGCTCACGAGCCTCGACGGCCGCTTGACGCGGCTCGAGGACCTGCGCGGCAAAGTCGTCGTGGTGAATTTCTGGGCGACATGGTGCGCGCCCTGCCGCGAGGAGATGCCGACGCTGCAGAAGACGTGGCAGGATCTGCGCGGACCGGACTTCGAGCTGTTGGCGATCAACGTCGGTGAAGAGGAGGCCGTGGTCCGGGAATTTCTCGCGGCGTTCGAAGCAGAGCTCGAGTTCCCCATCCTCCTCGATCCCGGCAGCCAGACTGTCGCCGATTGGAAGCTCAAAGGCCTTCCTGTGACCGTCGTCATCGACAAACACGGACGCGCCGTCTATGAAGCAGTGGGTGGACGCGACATGGCGTCGCAAGAGATTATCGAGATCTTGCGGGCGCTGATGGGTGAATGACGCGGCCTACACACAATACCGGAGAAGGACAATGCCAAGACGAGTGAATCACCGCACGCTGGTGCGTACCCTGCTGGCCGTCGTCGTGGTCGCCGGCAGCGGAGCCGCCCATTCACATACCGAGGCGCCGCAATGGGGCCACCGGGCACACGCGGGCATGGGCGGCAGCGGTGCGATGCCGATGATGGCGCCGATGGGCGTCCCGGGAATGGGTTCGATGCCGATGATGGCGCCGATGGGCATGGCGGCAACGGGTCCGATGCCGATGTGGGGCCACATGGGCATGGGCGGCAGCGGTGCGATGCCGATGATGGCGCCGATGGGCGTCCCGGCAATGGGCCCGATGCCGATGATGGCGCCGATGGGCATGGCGGGAATGGGCCCGATGACGATGTGGGGCCACATGGGCATGGGCGGCAGCGGTGCGATGCACGCCATGCCTCGTCACGGCGTGCACCACATGGCCATGCACGGTGATGCCGACGAACACGGTGACCAGGACATGCCCCACCGCCGTGGCCATCATCACGGGCGCGGCAAAGATCTGATGCACGCGCTGTGGATGTTGGACCTCACAGCCGAACAGCATGCAGAGGTGCGCCGCATCCGCCACGACCTCAAGAAGAGGCGCTGGGAGCTCGAGGGCCCGATGATCGACGCCCGTGCCCGCCTGCACGAGCTCTACGCCGTTGACGAGTGGGACGTCACGGCCATCGGTGAGGCGTACGGGGCGCTCTTCGACCTGCGCCGGCAGCGCATCGAGGCATCGCTCGAGGCCTACAATCGCGCCTTGGCGCTGCTGACCGAGGAGCAGCGCGGCCAGCTCCGACAATGGCGCGAGCGGCACGGCGGGCGAGCAAAGGGCGAGCACGAGGCGAGTCGCCCCCGCTACGGCGCCGGCCACAGGATGCATCGCTACGAGCCGGGTTCGATGCACGGCCATGGCGGTGGCATGAAGCCGCGTCCGGGCGGGACAGGTTCGACCCAGCCGTAGCGGCAGCAGCCACCACACCGCTTGCGGGCGCGGCGTGACACGCCGCCGCTGGAGGGTGCCGCCGACCGCTATCGAGCCGCCCGCGCGCGGCGAGCGCTGTGTGGGCGCTGTCCCGCTGCGGGGCGACTTGGTGCTTCGCTGGCGAGGGCCTCCACCGTGGCGATGCCCGCGGCGGCAGTGATCGGTGTCGCCGATCCCGTCACGGCAGAATCGGCGCAGACCGTCGCGCAGCTTCACGCGATGGGGCTAAAGGTCACGATGCTGACCGGCGTGCTGCTGAACCCTATTGAACCCCATGATTGCCGGCGCTGCCATGGCAATGTCCTCGCTGACCGTCGTGCTCAACGCCAACCGCCTGCGCTTGTTCGAGCGCACCGTACGCCAGCGCGCCTCGTGGCCGCGCTGGCAAACATCGCGGGCATCGTACTCATCGCACCGACCGTCTGGTGGTTCCGGATCGCGGACCGCTCGTGACGGCACGCGACGGGGGTCCATCTCAGCTCTCTCCGAGTCGTTTCCGCATGGAGACGACCGCCATCGATTTGCTGAGCGACCGCGCGCCGTTCAATCAGAGGGACCGCGAGTCGGGTAGTTCAGCAACTCCGAGTTGGCTTCGCCCAAAGCCGGGTAGGCCGCTTCGCCATCGCGTCGGAAGTCGGCGTGCAGCGGTACGGGCAGTGCCGGCAGGCGCTCGCCGTCGGGACCGATCAGCGCGTGTGCGAATAGCCCACGTTCGCGAAAATGTGGGTCGTTGAGGGCGTCTTCGAGCGAGCGCACCACCGTGCTGCACACATCGCGCCCGGCGAACTGTTCGCTCCAGTGCTGGGCCGTCTCGCTGGCGATGATGCGCGCCACTGCCGCCGCGGTAGCATCGGCATCGCGGCGGTCGTCGCGCAGCGCCCGGTCGAGGCCGATGACGTCGCAGAACACACGCCAGAATCGGTCCTCCAGCGGCGCCGCCGCAACATACCGGCCGTCGCGCGTGGCGTAGATGCGATAGCGCGGCGAGCCGCCGGTGAGACGCTCTGCACCGGGAACGGGCGCGCCACCGCCGAGCGCCGCCTTGCCCAAAGCCCAGAACATGAGCGGGAACAGGTTGTCGGTCATCGACACGTCGAGGTGGCAGCCCGCTCCCGTCGCGTCACGCGCACGCAGAGCAAGGAGGATGTTCATCACCGCCGGATAGCTGCCGCCTGCAATGTCGGCGATGAGCGCTGGTGGTATCACCGGCTCGCCATGGGTGCCGGCGCTCAACGCCAGCAGGCCCGTGCTGGCGATGTACTCGAGGTCGTGGCCAGCCCACTGCGCGCGCGCCCCCCTCTGGCCGTAGCCGGTGATAGAGCAATACACGAGGCGCGGATTCAGCGGCTGCACGGTCTGGTAATCCAAACCGAGCCGCGCCATGACACCGGGCCGAAACTGCTCGACGAGCACATCCGCCGTCTCGACGAGCGGCAGCAACCGCGCCCGATCCGCGTGCTGCTTGAGATCGACGCACAGGCTGCGCTTGCCGCGGTTCAGCAGCGCGAAGTCGACGCTGTCGGCGCCGAACCGCGGCTCGCTGTCCCGCGCCTCGTCGCCGACGCCAGGGCGCTCGATCTTGATCACCTCGGCGCCGGCCTCGGCCAGCAGCAGCGTCGCCAGCGGGCCCGGCAGCAGCGTCGAGAAATCGAGCACGCGCAAACCGCTGAGCGGCAGCGGGCGGCGTGGCTGCGACGGCGACGCCTTCATCGAGGCGTGCCGCCGCGGGATCGGCCGAAGGGACCCCTCACAGCCAGCGCCACCGACGGCGTATTGCCAGCCGCCCCGGATCGAGGCCATTGGCGCAGAACGACCCTTCGGAGAGCGAGCGCCGCGGCGGGTCTCCACGCTCCGGGATCTTCGCACCGGCAGGGCCGGTAAGGGCCCCGGAGCCTGGCAACGCCACGGCGGGCTCGGGCCACGCCGGCCACAGGGCTTCGAATCTCACCGCACCGACGCGGCGCTCTGGCCGAACAGGATGCGCCGCGCCTCCTCGCTCAACGGCTCGTCGCGCCGCAGCCCGTCCCCGCGGGCATAGGCGCGGGCGGTCGCGGGCCGCGCCGCGATCTCCTCGAACCAGCGTTTCACATGGGGATAGTCGTCGAGATCCTGCCGCTGGCGCTCGTGGCGCACGATCCAGGGATAGCACGCCATGTCGGCAACGGAATACGTGTCAGCGATGTAGTCGCGGTCAGCCAGACGCTTGTTGAGCACGGCGTACAGACGTGACGTCTCGTTCACGTAGCGGTTGATAGCGTAGGGAATTTTCTCACGGGCATAGAAGCCGAAGTGATGGTTCTGCCCGGCCATCGGGCCGAGGTTGGCAATCTGCCAGCACAGCCACTCGGTGACCTCGACCCGCGCGCGAATCGTGCTGGGCAGGAAACGCCCGAGCTTGTCCGCCAGATAGAGCAGGATCGCACCCGACTCGAACACGGATATCGGCTCGCCGCCGTCGGCCGGCTCGTGGTCGACAATCGCCGGGATGCGGTTGTTGGGGGCAATGCGCAGGAACGTTGCCTCGAACTGGTCGCCCTTGTCGATGTCGACCGGTATGAGCCGATAGGCGGCCTCGGTCTCCTCGAGCAAAAGCGTGACCTTGTGTCCGTTCGGCGTCGGCCAGTAGTAGAGATCAATCATCGAGCGCATCCCTCGGCGGCGTGGTCGGCGCGCCGGCGAGCCGGCCGGCCCGCACCTCAACGCTGCGCAGCGGAGCCCTCGCCGCCCCGGGTCAGATAATAGGCAGCGAGGATCGGAACGAACGTCACGGCAATGACGAACACGGCCACCACGTTCGTCACGGGGCGCTGCCGCGGCCTCACCAGCTCGGTCAGCATCCAGATGGGCAGCGTCGACTGCTGTCCGGCCGTGAATGTGGTCACGATCACCTCGTCGAACGACAGCGCGAAGGCGAGCATCCCCCCGGCGAGCAGGGCCGTGGCCATTTGCGGCAGCACGACGTAGCGGAACGTCTGGAAGCCATCGGCACCCAGATCCATGGAGGCTTCGATCAGCGACGGCGCGGTGCGGCGAAAGCGCGCCAGCACGTTGTTGTAGACCACCACCACGCAGAATGTCGCATGGCCGAGCACGATGGTCCAGAAGCTGAAGGGAATCTCGGCCAGGCTGAACGCCGAGCGCAGCGAGATGCCCGTGATGATGCCCGGCAGAGCGATGGGCAGGATGATGAGCAGGGAGATGGACTCGCGTCCGAAGAAGCGGCTGCGGTAGATGGCCGCCGCGGCAAGCGAGCCGAGCACCAATGCGATCAACGTCGATACCATCGCCACCTGCACGGACAGCGTCAGCGCCTCCCAGATGTCGGCGCGCTGCCAGGCCACCGCAAACCATTTCAGCGTCAGCCCGGGCGGTGGGAACTGGTATGACTTGTCCTCGGTCGTGAAGGCATAGACGAGAATCAGCGCGAGCGGCACGTGCAGGTACAGCAGCCCACCGACAGCGGCGATTCGCAACCCCCACGACGCACCGCGGCGAGCGCGATCAGCGCGCATGACTGGGCTTCCCGTCAATTGCGCCGACACCCGCGCCGGCGACCGCCGCAACGCGCCGCGGCGTGTCGAGGGTCCAGGAGCCGCGCCACGGCATCGCACCGGGCACCGTCACCTGCCCCCGGCCCTGGCGAACCGCCGCCCTGCCATGCGTGCTACAGCGCATCGAACGCCCCCAGCCGCTTGGCGAGGGTCAGATAGACGCCCATGATCACGATCGGCACCACCGAGAAGGCCGCCGCGAGCGGGATGTTACCGGCGGTCCCCTGGTGCACGAACACGGCCTGCCCGATGAACAGCCGCGACGAGCCGACGATGCCGGGAATGATGTAGTCACCCAGGGTCAGGGAGAAAGTGAAAATCGATCCCGCAACGACACCCGGCAGGGCGAGCGGCAGGATCACCTTGCGCAGCGTCTGACCGGGGTGGGCGCCGAGATCCGCCGACGCCTCGAGCAGATGCGGTGGGACGCGCTCGAGCGCCGCCTGGGTCGGCAGGATCATGTAGGGAAGCCAGATGTAGAGGAACACCATGAACATGCCCAGGTAGCTGACCGAGAGCGAAGCGCCGCCGATCACCGGTAACGCCAGCAACGCCTCGAGCAGCCAGCCGAGGTGCAGCTTAGCGAGGACCCAGCTGACTATGCCTTCCTTCGCCAGGATCAGCTTCCAGGCATACACGCGCACCAGATAGCTCGACCACAGCGGCAGCATCACCGCGAGGTAGAACACCGCCCGCGCCCGCGGCCCGGCATAGCGCGCCATGTAGTAGGCCACGGGAAAACCGATCACCGCCGCGGCGAGGGTCACGAACGCGGCCATGCCCGACGTACGCAGCACGATGTCGAGGTTGGCCGGAGTGAACAGCTCCGCATAGGTACGCAGGGTGAACTCGCGCACCACCATCCCGGAGAACTCGTCGATGGAAAAGAAGCTCTGCGCCAGCAGTGAGAACAGCGACCCGAGATAGACGATGCCCAGCCACATCAGCGGCGGTGTCAAGAGCAGCGCCAGCAGCAGGCCGGGGCGCCGGTACAGAAAGCTCGACGCGCGCCGACGTCCTCCGCCCGCCCCTGACGCGGCCGTGACGAGGCTGCTCACGACGGCGGAGATGCGGCAAGACGTTGGACGTCTTGCGCGCGCCAGGCCAGACGCACCCGCGCCCCGAGGCGCCGTGCCGCGCTCTGCTCACCGTGACGCGTGTTCTGGCGAATGACCACCAGCTCGACCCCGCTGTCGAGACGCACCTGGTAGCGAATGCTGGCCCCGTGGTACTGCACGGCGCCGATGGCACCGTCCGCGCACTGGTAGCCGCTCGCGGCGACGCCGTCGGCGTCGAGCAGCAGTATTCGTTCCGGGCGCAGCGAGATCGCTGCGCCGGCGCCGCCGAGCTGATGCGCCTGGTCGGCCTCGAGCACGTTGGAAAAGCCGACGAAGCCCGCCACGA
Organism: Arenicellales bacterium; assembly: GCA_041550555.1. Taxonomy (GTDB): domain Bacteria; phylum Pseudomonadota; class Gammaproteobacteria; order Arenicellales; family JBFEOO01; genus JBFEOO01. The sequence goes on along the minus strand of JBFEOO010000022.1, from coordinate 837 downwards.
AGCGCGTAGCGGGGTGCTCGTAGACCTCGTCGGGGGCGCCGATCTGCTCGATGCGGCCCTCGTTCATCACCGCGAGACGGTCGCTCATGGACAGCGCCTCGCCCTGATCGTGGGTGACGTACACGAAGGTGATGCCGAGTTGACGCTGCAACGCCTTGAGCTCGACCTGCATCTTCTCGCGCAGCTTGAGGTCCAGCGCACCCAGAGGCTCGTCGAGGAGCAGCACCCGAGGGTGGTTGATCAGCGCCCGAGCGAGGGCGACGCGCTGTCGCTGGCCGCCGGAGAGCGCCGCCGGGCGCCGCTGCTCCAAGCCCTCCAGCTTGACCATCGCCAGCATCTCCTGGGCGCGCCGGTACCGTGCGCGCTTGCCCTCGCCGCGCACCATCAGCCCGTAGGCGACGTTGTCGATGACCGACATATGGGGAAACAGCGCGTAGTCCTGGAACACGGTATTGACGTCGCGTTCGTATGGGGGCAACCCCTCGGCGGTTTTGCCGTGAATCTCGATATGTCCCGACGTGGGCTGCTCGAAACCGGAGATGAGCCGCAGGCAGGTGGTCTTGCCGGACCCCGAGGGTCCGAGCACGGCAAAGAACTCACCGTCGGCGATCTCGAAGCTGACGTCGTCGACGGCGCGCACCGTGTCGAATCGGCGCGACACGCGCTCGAAGCGCACGGCGGGGGCGCTGCTCATCACCGATGCTCAGGCGCTGTGCTCGACGGCCGCCCTGGGTGATAGCGGCGGGCCCGCGCCCGCCGCGTCGGGAGGGGTGAGTGACACGCTGGGACCAGAGAGTGGTGCCGATGGCCGGCCGGTGCCCCGCAGGCACCGGCCGG